>NZ_CP010520.1:1698258-2336138 GCF_000827935.1 Clostridium botulinum | reverse complement strand
TATGACTCGGAAATTTTGGCAATATTTTTTGGATGTGAAAATTTTATTTTACATATTACATTATTAAGAATGTTAGTATTAAGTGTATTTTCTATAATATTTGATTTGAGTATTTATCATATAATACACAATGAAATATTATATCTATTTTCAATAATTATATCAACATTATTATTAAGTATTTTTTTGGTTATTTTTAAATCAATAATATATTCTAAGAATTTAAAATTGATAGTTAAAAATAAAGAACAACTTAAATATTTAGGTATAGCATTGACTATAATGAATATATACATAGTAATTACTAGTATGCTATATAATAGAAATTCGTCTAATGATTTAGTGTCATTATTGATTTTATCAACATCTGTAATGATATTTCTAGTTTTATATAATCTTTTAACTAGAACTATAAAACTAGTGATTATGGCAGAGTATAAAAGAAAATCAATGGAATTAGAAAATGAACTTATTAAAAATAGAGAAAATCAAAAACAATTAGAATCTATAGCTTTTTATGATGAATTAACAGGCCTTTATAATAGGAGATGTGCAATGCTTAGTTTAGAAAAACTTATAAAAAGCAATTTAGAATTTTCCATTTGTTTTGTAGATATAGATGGACTTAAATATGTTAATGATATATTAGGACATAATGAAGGCGATGAATATATAAAAATAATTGCTAATATTATTTCAAATGAATTTTACGATGAAGACAAGGTATGCAGAGTTGGTGGTGATGAGTTTTTAATATTACTTCCTAACTGCAATGAAAGTTTAGCATTAAAACGAGCAAATGAGCTGTTTGAAAAGGTAATTTATCAGGCGGAGAACATAAAAAAAGAATATGTTATGTCTATAAGTTATGGAGTAACCCATGTAAATATGAATGAGGATATTGATCTAACAGAAATAATAAATTTAGCAGACAAGAATATGTATAAATTCAAAAATTTAAGAAAAAAATCTAGAGATATTTATTAATTTAGCTGTGTTTAATTAGAACATTGGTATATGAATAAAATAATTTACAATATGCCTGTAAAGAGATATGAATTCTCTAATGAATTTTAGGTTTAATCATACAAGGGGATGCCTCATATTGCATAAAAATGCAATATGAGACATCCCCTTGTATAATTTATAGCAAAATTTTATTTAAAAGTTTAATCATTTCTAATATAATTAGAGCTATTTTAAAATATTTTTGTATAATAATTTGTTTTGAAGCAGTCTTTTATAAGAAGTTAAGAAGTATTAATAGCTTACAATCTTATTGATTTGTATTATATGAAGATATATTAATATAATTAAGAAGATACATTAAAATGCCACCTATTCCAACGATTAAGCTAACAATTAACCAGGCTTGTTTTATTCCAACTCCTGAAATCATTCTACCCATGATTATGGGTCCAATACCGTTGCCTGTTCCATATAATAAAGGCAAAATTGAGTTTATTCTTCCTCTATGGGAAGAAGGGCTTAAATTAGCTATAAAAGTTTGAGAATTTGTAGCAATTGATATTTCGCCTATAGTCATTATAGTCACAATAATAAAAAATAAAAAAAGATTAGAGGCAAAATAACAAAGTCCAAAGGCTAATGAGTAAAAAAGTCCTCCAGATGAAATAATAGAAAGCATTCTATATTTTTTTGTGATAATTGTTATTATTGGCGTAAATAGAATTACTATTAATCCATTGAAACTACTCAAAAAACCAAAGTATTTAGCACCATTAGTACTAAATATATCATTTAATTGTATTGGTACCGCAAATCCCCATTGAGAATAAGCAAAATGAAATGTTAACATTAGTAAAGAATAATAAATTAGAATAGGACGTTTAAGAAAAATTTTAAATACTGAACAATTTTCAGATTTTTCGAAAGAACTATTATTTTCGTTAATGGAACTTTCTAATAAATTAGGTTTAGTATCTTTTATAAAATAGCCTATTAATAAAAGATAAATCAAAGTTGTAACGCCATCACCTATAAATATTAGACTTAAATAATTATTAAATAACAATCCACCTAATAGTGGTCCTATTGCAAATCCTAAATTTAATCCGATATATATAAGTGAAAAAGAATTTTTTCTATTTTCAGAAGTTGTAATATTTGCAACTAGTGCATCATAAGCAGGCGAAGATACAGAGGAAAAACAAGAAGCTAATAGTATGAATTTAGTTAATGCATTAGATAAAGGTAAAAAACCACAAATTATAAATGTACAAGCTGACAATCCTTGAAAAATAAGTATAACTTTTTTTCTTCCTATAGAGTCAACTAGCTTACCACCCACTAATACGCAAGGGGCTTGAAGAAGAGCTAAAAATGTTACAAACTCACCAGCTTGACTTATAGATAGACCTATTTTGTTTATAAGTATTAGCGATAACAAAGGATAAATAAAAGACCCTATACAATTTATTATTTTACCTAGAAAGAGTATATAAATTTCTTTAGGAAGACCTAAATATGAAGAGAACATAAGTATAAATTTATTTTTTAATTTCATTTATTATCTCCTTTTATCAATAATTGGAATTGATTAATTGTATTTAAACATAATCTGTATTTTGTAAAGTTTTGGTATATATTACTTTAATCATTTAGTATATTATATATATTTAAAACAAAGTTACATATTAAAATAATTATTAAATTATACTATTAAATAGTAAAAAATTCAATTTAAAATAAATAATGGAAAATATATGTACATTGATAAAAAACATGAAGATTTATTAATAATATTTATATCTTTGCACAAACTTATAATGTAAAAATTTATTATTTGAAAGGAGAAAATATATTATGGATAATATTGGAGAAGAAATAAAAGATACTGCAAGAAAAATGAAGAATGAAATAAAAGATACTGCAAGAGAAATAAAAGGGAAGATGAAAGAAGAAGGTGAAATTATAAAGGAGCATGCTAATAATTTAAAACATAAATTATAATATTTTGTATTTAGTAAAGAGTATAAGAACCAAGAGATAAAATTAAAAAAAGTTATCTCTTGGTTCTTATAATTTTTATATAGCATAAATATTATAGATATAAAATATTGAAAATTTAATGTTTAGTAATGTATAATTCGACTACAAAAATTATTAGATTTTAATGTTAGATATAAAAAGACATTTAGCATCAAAAAAAGTAAGAAAAAAGTAAATATTTTTATATCATAAGTATGTATCAATATAATTGTGTTATGGGTGAATATAGAATATAATTAAATAATGAGAAAGAAATTTTAAGAGGTGTAATTTATGATTAAGGTAACAGTTAATATAAATGGTATGGATTACAACTTAAAAGGTGATAAGAATGAACAATATTTAGTTGATTTAGCTGATTTTGTTGATAGTAAAGTAAAAGAGATAATGAGTAAAAACTCTAGATTGAGTACTAGTGCTGCAACAGTACTTGCAGCAGTAAATATAGCAGATGAACTTTACGAATGTGATTCAAATTTAAGAAATGCCATTAATAAAAAGAAAAATATAGAAACTGAAAAAAGTGAACTAATTCAAAAAGTAGACAAGTTAAATGAGGATTTAAAAACAACATTAGTAGAAAAAACAAAGCTTCAAGAACAGTTAGTAACTGGGGAACAATCTTTAAAGGGAAAATATGTAGAAATAGAACAAGCATTGAATAAGTTAAAAGAAGAAGCAATTAATCTACAAAAAGAAAAAGAACTATTATTAGAAAAGAATAATAAATTAGAGGGTAATTTAAAAGAAGTTAGCAATTTAAATAATGTATTAAATAAAGAAGTTATAGAAATAAAAGAGAAGAATAAATTCCTTTATAAAAAGGTAGATGAATCTAAGGGGAAAGAAGAAGACTTAAGAAACAAATTACAAATTTCAAGTGGAAATATCAAAGAGTTAGAAAATAAAGTTTCTTCGCTAGAAAGCAAACATACTGATTTAAGTAAAAAGTTTAAGGATTTAAATGCTTTAAATGCAGAAAATTTATCAGAACTTGAAAAAATGATTAAGATTAGAACTGCTTTAGAGGAAGAAAATTCTACATTGATAGAAAAAAGTAGAGCATTAGAAGATAATTGTTTAAAATTACAAAATAACATAGAAGAATTAACATTATTAGTAGCGAAAGAAAAAAATAATAAACAATCGATTCAAGAAGAATATAATAAATGTAAGGAAGAGCTTAAAAATATAAGTGATCTTTATTATGAAACTGATAAAGAAGTTATATCTTTTAAGCAAAAAATAGAAGCTATTAATAAAGATAATGAAAAATTAAATTCTAAATTAAATATAGAAATAAAAAATAAGAAGGTATTAGAAGATAATATTCAAAAACTAAATAATAATATTAATTTAATAAACAATGAGAAAAACAAAATAAAACAAGAAAACTTAAAAGTAAATGATGAACTTAAAAGTTTAAAAGATAAGTTGATAGTTAATGAAGATAATAATAAAAAGACAATAAATATAAAACACAAAGAAATAGAAGAATTAAGAGATAATTTAAGCAATAAAGATAAATCATTAATAGATATAAAAACTATCTTAGATGATAAGGAAAAGTCACTAGAAAAATTAAAAGCTAATTTAGATGAAAAAGAGAAAAATTTAGAGACGTTAAAAAATACTTTAAGTAAAAAGGATGCTTCTGTAATAGAATTAGAAAATAAAATTGAAGAATTAAATAATTATAAGAGCAAACTTATGGAAAGAAGTAAAAATGTAAATAATAATCTTAGAACATCTAAGTATAAAGTTATGGAATTAAAGGATAAACTATTAAATGTAGAAATAGAACTAGCAGCGCTAAAAAGTCAACAATTTTTAAATAGTAAAACAAAAAAAGTTATAGCTCCACTTTCACATAAAAAGTAGGATAATATAATAGAATTATAACAATTTTAAAAACTGCTATTTTTAATAGCAGTTTTTAAAGGTTTTTAAGAATAATAAAGTAAGATATTTTGTTTTAATACAGAATTATTATCTATAAAAAACAAGGTTGATTAAAACACTCAGGAGGAAGTTAATGAAAAAAATAGAATTATTAGCACCGGCAGGTAGTATGGAAAGTCTAGTAGCAGCTATAAATAGAGGGGCTGATGCTATTTATTTAGGTGGAAATAAGTTTTCAGCAAGAGCATATGCATCAAATTTTGATAATGAAATGATGATGAAGGCAGTAGATTATGCACATAGCTATGGGGCTCGGGTATATGTTACTATAAATACTTTATTAAAAGAAAATGAAATAAAAGAAGCTCTAAAATATGCAGGATATCTTTATGATATAGGGGTAGATGCTTTAATTATACAAGATACAGGGCTTATTAATTTAATACAAAAAACATATACAGATTTTGAATTACATGCATCAACTCAAATGACAGTACATAATGGTGAAGGGGCAATGTATTTTACTGAAAGAGGATTATCTAGAATAGTTTTATCTAGAGAACTTTCTTTAAATGAAATTAAATACATATCAAAAGATTTAGGAATAGAAACAGAAATATTTGTACATGGAGCACTTTGTGTATGCTATTCAGGTCAATGTTTAATGAGTTCTATGATAGGTGGAAGAAGTGGGAATAGAGGAAGATGTGCTCAACCTTGTAGAATGGAATATACAATAAAAGGTGAAAATACTGCACCTAAAAAGGCGTATTTACTTAGCCCAAAAGATATGTGTTTAATTGATGATGTAGAAGAATTAATAAAAAGTGGAACATCATCTTTAAAAGTAGAAGGGCGAATGAAGAGACCTGAGTATGTATCAGGTGTAGTAGATACATATAGAAGAGCAATTGATAAGGTTATTGATAAACAAAAATTTGATTTAAAAAAGGGAAGAACTCAATTAGCACAGTTATTTAATAGAGAAGGATTTTCTAAAGCATATTTATATAAAAATACAGGAAAAGATATGATGAGTTATAATTTTCCTAAAAACACTGGTATTCCTATAGGTAAAGCTGTTGATAAAAATGAAATTATATTAGATGGAAATATAAGCCTTGGAGATGGAATAAGATACAGGGATGAAGGATTTGTATTAGGTAAAATATTACTTAATGGTAAAGAAGTAAAGGAAGCTTTTAAAGGTGATAAAGTTAAATTAACACCTAGTGGCTATAAAAAAGGTGATTTAATATACAGAATGTCTGATAAAAAATTATATGATGAATTAAAGGACTATGTAAAGCCATATAAAAGAAAAATATTATTACAAGGTGAATTAGAATTTAAAGTTGGATTGCCTTTAAAACTTAAAACTAAATTTAATGGAAAAGAATATGAAGTTTTAGGTGATACAGTTGAGGTAGCGGAAAGATCACCATTAGATATAAAAAGAGTAGAAGAATGTTTGATGAAATCTGGAGAAATACCATATAAGTTTGAAAAAGTATTATTTAATGTTTTTGAAGATGGATTTATAAGAATATCGTCCTTAAACAATTTAAGAAGAGAGTTATTTGAAAAGATATTAAAAGAAGAAACATCTTCTTATAGACGAAGAAGATTTAAAAGTGATATTATAGAGAAAAATTTAAAGATTGGTAAAAAACTAGGTTATATTTATAGCTGTATAAATAAAGAACAATTAAAAGCTTTATTAGAAGATGATTCTGTTAAAAATATAGCATTAGATATATCATATACTAAGCATAAGGGTGCATTAAATATAAGCGATTTTAAGAATGTAGAAAATAAAAATTTATATTTTATGACTCCTAATATAATAAAAGAAGAATTTAAAAATGTAATTAAACAAATAGAAGAAGTTCTTCCGTATATAAAAGGTTTAATAACATCTAATGTAGGTATAATTAATTTATATAAAGATAAATTATCTATAATAGGTGATTATAAATTAAACTTATTTAATAAAGAAGCATTAGATTTTTATAGAGAAGATATAGAGATTCCAACATTAAGTTTAGAATTAAACAGGAAAGAAATTAAGGAAATAATGAAAACTGTTGATTATAATGTTGCAATTGGTGTTTATGGAAAAGCAGAATTAATGGTTAGTGAGTACTGCCCAATAGGAAGTACTTTTGGTAATAAATCTACTTCTAAAGAGTGTAATGGAGTCTGTATGAGAGACGAATTTACATTAGTAGATAGAAAAAATGAGACATTTAAAGTTTTAGGTGATAATAGCTGTAGAAGCCATATATTAAATTCACTTGCTTTAAATTTAATAGAAGAAATTGAAGAATTAAAAACATTTAATATATCTACGTTTAGAGTTGACTTTAAAGATGAAACTTATAATGAAGTTAAAGTGATATTAGAAGAATTGAAAAAACTTAAAAAAAGTGAAAATAGAATCTATACTAAAGGTCATTATAAACGTGGTGTAGAGTAGAGGGGAACTATAAATGAACAAGAGATCTTTAAGAGTTTTAGAATTTAATAAAGTAAAGGAAATGCTTAAAAAGTATGCATATAGCAGTTCTGCTAAGAAATTAGTAGATGAACTTGTACCTTATGATAATACATATGAAATAAATAATAGATTAGAAGAATCTAATGAGGCACTTGAAATATTGATGAAAAAGGGTAATCCTCCAATAGAAGGGCTTTGTGATATAGGAGATATACTTCAAAGAGCGAAAAAAGGAGGTACATTAACTCCAGAACAACTATTAAAGGTATTAGGAATGCTTACAGCAACTAGAAGAATGCAGGAATTTTTTAAAAGAGAAGATCAAGAAGTATCTTTTCCTAAGTTAGAAGATTTAGCGTATATATTAGCACCGATTAATGACTTAGAAAAAGAAATTGAGAGGTCTATTTTATCAGAAGATGAAGTTAGTGATAATGCTAGTACTACTTTATATAATATAAGAAGAAGTTTAAAAGAAAAGAATTCTTCAGTAAGAGAAAAAATAAATTCAATAGTTAGAAGTAATTCAAAGTATTTACAAGATTCTTTATATACAATAAGAGGAGATAGATATGTAATTCCAGTAAAGGCTGAATATAAGAGTTCAGTTCCAGGACTTGTACATGATCAGAGTTCAACAGGAGCCACTCTTTTTATAGAACCTATGGGGTTAGTTAATTTAAATAATGAAATAAAAGAACTTATGTTAAAAGAAAAGGCTGAAATAGATAGGGTACTTTCTGCATTGTCATTAAAAGTAAAAATGAATGCAGAACACTGTGAGAGTAATTTTAAAATACTTACTAATTTAGATTTTATTTTTTCAAAGGGTAAATACGCATGTGAATTAAATGCAATAAAACCTATGGTAAGAGATGACGGAATATTTAACATAATGTCTGGTAGACATCCTTTAATTGAAAAAGATAAAGTTGTACCTTTAGATGTTGTTTTAGGTGATGAATTTGATACTTTAATGATAACTGGACCTAATACAGGTGGTAAAACTGTTACATTAAAAACAGTGGGATTACTTCATATAATGGCACTGAGTGGACTTCTTATACCTGCAAGTTCTAATTCATCGGTATCATTTTTTAAGGAAGTATTTGCTGACATAGGAGATGAACAAAGTATTGAACAAAGTTTATCAACATTTTCATCTCATTTAACTAATATAGTAAATATCATGGAATATGATAATAGACAATCACTTATTTTGTTTGATGAATTAGGTGGAGGAACTGACCCAGCAGAAGGTGCAGCACTTGCAATAGCTATTATAGAAAATTTAAGTAGCAAAGGTGCAAAACTAATAGCAACAACTCATTATAGTGAATTAAAGGCATATGCATTAAATAAAGAGCGAGTTGAGAATGCATCTGTAGAGTTTGATATTAATACATTAAGACCTACATATAGGTTATTAATTGGAGTTCCAGGAAAATCTAATGCATTTGAGATTTCTAAAAGAATAGGACTTGGAAAAGAAGTTATAGACTGTGCAAAAAATTATATGTCTAAAGAAAATTTAGAGTTTGAAGGCTTAATAAGAAATCTTCAAGAAAAAAGCATTATTGCTAAAAAAGATGCGAGAGATGCTAAAGTTATTAAGGATGAGGCAGATAACTTAAAGAAAAAATATGAACAAAAACTTGAAAGACTTGAAAAAGTTAAAGATAAAGCTTATATGGATGCTAGAGAAGAAGCTAAAAAGATAGTAGCTAATGCAAAAGATGAAGCTGATGAAATATTAAAAGCTATGAGAGAACTTGAAAAGCTTGGCATTGGAAGTGGCGGAAGACAAAGATTAGAAGAAGAACGTAAAAAACTTAAAGATAGTTTAGAAGAAAAAGAAAAGAATCTATATAAGATGAAAGAAAACGATGGTGAAGTACTTGAAAAGGTAGCTTTAGGAATGGAAGCATTTTTACCATCTTTAAATCAAACTGTTGTAGTAATTTCTATGCCTGATAATAGAGGGGAAGTACAAGTTGAAGCTGGAATTATGAAAATTTCAGTTAAGTTAAAGGATCTTAGAAAAACTAAACAATCTAAAGTTGAAAAGGTAAAGAAAAAGAGAGAATTAAAATTACATTTTAGTAAAGTTGAAAATCGTATAGATTTAAGAGGTTTAGATGCAGAAGAAGCTTGCTATAGAGTAGATAAGTATTTAGATGACGCTTACATGGGTAACCTAGGGGAAGTGACTATAGTACATGGAAAAGGTACTGGAATTCTTAGAAAAGCTATAAATGATATGCTTAAGAGACATGTACATGTTAAGAATTATAGATTAGGCGGATATGGTGAAGGCGGAGATGGTGCAACAATAGTTGAACTAAAATAATGTGATTTAAATATGTTGATCTTTTGTATAAAGCTCATGGACAGAGAAATTTGCCTTTATAAGAAAAGATCAACATATATTAAAAAATGGTTACATAAAAAATATGAAGAAATTTTGAGGTGAGTGCATGTATATTATAAGTGCATGTTTATGTGGAGTTAACTGTAAATATAGTGGGGAAAATAATTTAAATGAAAAATGTGCTGAATTATTTAGAAAAGGAAAAGCTATTTTAGTATGTCCTGAACAACTTGGAGGTCTAAGTACTCCTAGAACTCCAGTGGAATTAAAAAATTCCGCTGAGGATATATTAGATGGACATGGAGTAGCAATTACAAAAGATGGTTTAGACGTTACAAATCAATTTATAAAAGGTGCATATGAAACATTAAAGATAGCTAAAGAAGTGAATGCTACGAAGGCTATCTTAAAGGAAAAAAGTCCATCATGTGGTGTTAACAAAATATATGATGGAAGTTTTCAAGGAAACAAAATAGATGGTATGGGACTTACTGCATACTTATTGCAAAAAGAAGGAATAGAAGTATTTTCTGAAGAAGATATAGAACCTAATAATGAAAAATTAATATACTTAAATGAATATTTTGAAAACAAATTAAAAAGAAAAAAATTTTTAAATTTAGAGGAAGATGAACTTGATTATGATGAGTCATTGGACTTGACAGAATGTTTAGATGAATTTTCTGATTTACCAACTCGAGTTAAGGATAATGTAAAAAGATTAATAATATCTTTAGCAGAAGACCTTATGGGATTTACTGAAGTAGATGAAATATCAGAAGCTACAGGGTTAACAATAGAAGAAATTACAAGTATAAAGAATGAATATGAACAATCGTAAATGTTAGTAATTGGAAAAATTTATTGCTAAATACTATAGAATATTTAAAAAAGTATTTTTTATTATGGTTAAGTATTGTATAATAATAGAAGTATTAAGTAAAATTTTGTTAAGTTAGTATAAATGTTTAACAAATGATTTATACAAATGGGAGGGAACATATATGGATTATAAAGAAAAATATAACTCATGGATTAATTCTGAGAGTATAAATGAAGAAACAAAGAATGAATTAAAAGCGATATCTGATGAAAAGGAAATAGAAGATAGATTTTATAAAGACTTAGACTTTGGTACAGGTGGATTAAGAGGTGTAATTGGCGCTGGAAGCAATAGAATGAATGTATATAGTGTTTCAAAAGCAACTCAAGGTTTTGCTAATTACTTAAACGAAAACTTTAATAAACCAGCAGTTGCAATTGCATATGATTCTAGAAATATGTCAAAAGAATTTGCTAAAGCAGCAGCACTTACGTTATGCGCTAACAATGTAAAAGTATACTTATATGAAAGTTTAAGACCAACACCAGTATTATCTTTTGCTACAAGAGAATTAAAATGTAGTGGTGGAATAGTTGTAACTGCTTCACATAATCCAAAGCAATATAATGGATATAAAGTTTATGATGAATTTGGAGGACAAGTTACAGATGATAAAGCTAATAAAATAATAACTTGTGTTAACCAAATTGAAGATTTTTCACAAATTAAAACTATAGATGAAAAAGATGCTTTAGAAAAAGGTTTACTTGAATATGTAGGTGAAGAATTAGATAAAATCTATATGGAAAAAGTAAAGTCTTTAACTATTAGAACTGAGTTAGTTAGTGAAAAAGCTAATACTTTAAATGTTATATATACTCCAATTCATGGATCAGGTAATGTTCCAGTTAGAAGAGTATTAAAAGAATTAGGATATACTAATGTAGAGGTTGTAAAAGAACAAGAAGCTCCAGATGGAAACTTTCCAACAGCATCTTATCCTAATCCAGAAAATCCAGATGTATTTGAATTAGCTTTAAAAATGGCTAAAAATACAAATCCAGATATAATATTTGGGACAGATCCAGATTGCGATAGAATTGGTGTTGTAGTAAAAGACAGTAAGGGTGAATATAAAGTTTTAACTGGTAACCAAACTGGATTATTATTAACTCATTATATGTTAAGTTCATTAAAAGAAACTAATAAGCTACCTGCAAATGGAGTAGTTATTAAGACAATAGTAACTACAGAAGGTGCTAAAGCAATTGCTGATGATTTTAATATTGAAATATTAGATGTATTAACTGGATTTAAGTATATAGGAGAAAAGATAAGAGAATTTAAAGAATCAGGAGAGCATACGTACTTATTTGGATTTGAAGAAAGTTATGGATATCTTGCAGGAGACTTTGTTCGTGATAAAGATGCAGTAATAGCTTCAATGCTAATATGTGAAATGTGCTTATATTATAAAGAACATGGTAAGAGTCTATATGATGCTTTAATAGAATTATATGAAAAATATGGATACTTTAAAGAAACTCTTGTATCTTTAGAATTAGCAGGAAAAGAAGGTCAAGAAAAAATTGCTTCTTGCATAGATGCTATGAGAAATAGCAATATAACTGAAATTAATAACGTAAAAGTAGTTAAAAAGTTAGATTATAAATTAAGTACAGATGAGGATATTATAAATGGTACTAAGGTAGCAATTAATTTACCAAAATCAAATGTATTAAAGTTTATACTTGAAGATGATTCTTATTTTGTAGTTAGACCATCAGGAACTGAGCCAAAGATGAAGGTTTATTTATCTATTAAGGGAAATAGCGTGACTGATGCAGAAAGACAAATATCAGAATTTAAAGAAAATGTTATGAATTTAATTAATGAAAAATTAAACTAAATTAATTCTACAAATAAGCTGTTTTAAGTGATATAATAATCATTTGAGACAGCTTTTGTCTTAAATACTATCAAGATAAAATTAGGTGGTGTAACGTAATGGATTATAAAACAATGTTGAAAGAAAGATTAAGTAAGATATTATTTTTAGAAATGGACATAGAGGGATTTAAAAAGACTGTAAATATTCCGGAATATGTGACATTTAAAAATAAAGATTTATATATGCCTATAAGTTCAGAATATATAACATCTAATGTTAATGACGAAATAAAAATGAAGAACTTACCTATATATTATTTTATTGAAGGAATGTTTATATGTTTTGCATGTGATGAAAAATTAAGATTTAATGATGACTATGGAATTATTTTAACTTATATTGCTAATGCAGAAGAGTCTATAAAAAGTCTTATAGCTAATAGAATTAAAGAAGAAAGATTAGAAGAAGCATATATATTATTAAAAGGATTATATATATATAATAGAGAAGAAGAGGTCTTTAAAAATCTATTATTGACAGGAGAAGCCTTGAGAGAAAAGGATTCTAAATTCAAATCAATACTATTACAAGATATTGAAGAAGGAAAGATAAAATTTAAAAATATGCCAGAACCATATTTGTATAATGCACTTATATTAAGAGATGATGGAGACTTTATAAATGCTAAAGAAGAAATAAACAGCTATCTAAATAAAGGTGGAATAAAGAGCGACGATATAGATCAAATAATCAATGATATTAATAATGTAAGTCAATATGAAAAAGCAATAGAGCTTTTAAATGAAAAGCCAGAAAAAGCAATAGAAATGTTATTGCCATTAGTTGATCAATTTGAAACAAATCCACTTTTATATTATTATTTAGCAGTTGGATATAGAAATTTGGAAAACTATGAAAAAGCTATATACTACTTAAATCAAAGTTTAAGTATTGAATCAGGTATATTAGAAGTAGTTAATGAACTTGGTATAAATTATGCTTGTCTTGGTAATTATGAAGAAGCAATAAAATATTTTAAAAAGGCTTTTGAAGCATCAAGAGATGTTGAAATTTGTACTAATATAACAATGTGTTATATGAACTTAGGTGATAATGAACAAGCAAAACTCCATTTGGAAATTGCTAAAAAATTAAATCCAGAAGATGAAATTGTAAGTCAATTAGAAAAAGCTTTAACTAAATAATTGATTTAAATTAACAGACTCTATAACAATTAGTTTTATAGAGTCTGTTTTAGATATAAAAATATTTTGAAAATTAATATTTTAATACATAAAAAGGAATTTATTATATGATATAATAGTTTAATCAATAATAGTATTTAATTTATAAAAATATTACATAATGAAAGGGGAAACTACTTAAAATTATATTTATTTAAAGTAAGTTTAGAATTGAAAGTGCATCGTTAATGAAAGACTTCCATATATGAATTTAAAACTGTATTGTTTTATAAAGTTTTTAAGGATTTTAATTAAGCTGTTTTAACTTTCAATTTAAAAACTAGACATAGTAAATTTTATAATTTAAGTAGCGAATTTTATGTTTACAGATATACTTGGATTTAAAGTATTTAATAATAATAAAGAGGAATTAATGAAATACATAGAAAAGTTTGAAAAGGTGAATATTATATCAGGAAATCCGGAGATATTATTTAATGGATTAAATGATAAAATACTTAATAGATGTTTTAAAGAAGACAACTCAGTAATTATTCCTGATGGGGTAGGGACAGTGCTTGCTTCTAAATTGTTAAAAAATCCAGTAAAAGAAAAAATAGCTGGAATAGAGGTTATGAGAGAACTTTTATCAAAAGCTAATTTAGAGAATAAATCTATTTATTTATTAGGAGCAAAAGAAGAAGTAATTCAAAAATGTGGAGAAAATATTAAAAATGAATTTAATAATTTAGATATATGCGGTTTACATAATGGATATTTTGATTTAAATAATTGTGACGAGATAATAAATGAAATAATAGAGAAAAAGCCTTGGGCAATTTTTATTGCTATGGGGTGTCCGAGACAAGAATATTTTATTGAAAAATATATTGATATATTACCTTGTAATATATTTATGGGTGTTGGAGGAAGTTTTGATATATTTTCAGGTATTTCTAAAAGAGCACCTAAATGGATGATAAATTTAGGGCTTGAATGGCTTTACAGGGTTGTAAAAGAACCTTGGAGGATAACAAGACTTACTTCTATACCTAAGTTTTTAATAAAAGTATTAAAGTACAATAAAAGGTGATAAATATGAAGAAGAATACTTTATTAAAATCTACTTTAATAATAATGATAGTATCATGTATAAGTAGAATTATAGGTTTTGTTAGAGATATGCTTATTGCAAATAATTTTGGAGCTGGTATGTATACAGATGCATATAATATTGCTGTTACTGTACCAGAAACTATATTTATGCTTATAGGCCTTGCAATTTCTACATCCTTTTTACCAGTATTAAGTAAGATAAAAGCAAAAAAAGGCAAGAATGAAATGTATTATTTCGCTAATAATGTTATTAATATATTATTCATTATTTCAGTTATATTTTTTGCTATAACTAGTATTTTCTCAAAAGAAATAGTTATGACTTTAGGAAAAGGGTTTGATACAGAAACAACGATTTTAGCAATTAGATTAACTAGAATCACATTGATCAATTTATTATTTATGTCAATTAATGCATGCTTTACATCGTTATTACAAGTTAATGAAGATTTTGTTATACCATCAATACTAGGTTTGTTTTTTAATTTACCTATGATAGTGTATTTACTATTTTTTAGAAGTTATGATATTATTGGATTAACTATAGCTAATGTTATAGGAAACTTTTTTAGAGTAGTAGTTCAAGTACCATCGTTAGTATCACATGGGTATAAATATAAATTTTTTGTTAATTTAAAAGATGAAGGGTTAAAAGCTATTTTACTATTAATAATTCCAGTAGTTATAGCAGCGGGGGCAAATTCTATAAATATGATAGTTGATAAAAGAATTGCATCATCATTAGAAATAGGATCTATTTCAGCATTAGGCTATGCAGAAAAGCTTATATTCTTTATAAATAGCATAATAACAACATCTATATCCAGTGTTGCATATCCTATGATGGCTAATGCTAGGAATGCAAAAAAAATAGATGAGTTTGTAGAGTTATTAAAAAAATCTCTTATATATTTAGCTTTAATTTTAATACCAATTACAGTTGGAGTTATAATATTTAAAGAAGACATTGTAAGTATCATATATAAAAGAGGAAAGTTTACAGATTACGCAGTAAGATTAACAAGTTTAGCTTTACTTGGATATACAGTTGGAATATTCTTTACTGGAATGAGAGATATATTAAACTCTACTTTATTTTCTATGGGAAAAACTAAGATTACAACTTTAAATGGAATTATAGGAGTAATTATAAATATATGTTTAAGCATAATATTATCAAAAACTATGGGGATATCTGGAGTAGCATTAGCATCCTCAATAGCTATGATTATAACTTCTATTTTATTATTTATTAGTATTACAAAATTGGAACGTAATTTTACTTATAAGGATTTATTTGTTAAAATATTCAAGATAATTATTAATTCGATTTTTATGGGGTTAGTAATTATTACATTTATAAATCTTATAGATGAAAAAATACCAAAAATAATGATTATGATTTTAGGAACTATTATTGGTATCATAAGTTATTTTATATTATGTAATTTATTTAATATAAAAGAGGTACAGGAGATAAAAAAATTATTTTTAAACAAAGTAAAGAAGAAATAATAGGAGGACATATGAAAATATTATTTATAGCTTGTTATTCTCCATTAATAAATAATTCAGCGGCCATAGAAACTTTGCAGTATTTAAATAAATTAAGCGGAATTCCAGGGAATGAGATACATTTATTAACTGTTAATTTCCCTGAAAATTCAATATATTATGATGAATATTTATTTTCTATGATGGATAGCAAAATAAAATATCATTTAATTGATGGGGGAGTAATATTTAAAAAATTTATTCCTAGAAAGCAAAGTATAGCTAATGTAAATAAAGAGCCTATAAAAAATAGAAAATTTTTAAGAAAGATTAAAAATGCTTTTGTAATACCTGATATGTATTATGGATGGGCTAAAAAGGCAGCAAAGTATGGAATTCAACTTATGCAACAAGAAAAATTTGATGTTATATTTTCAATGCATGAGCCACCCTCTTCTCATTTATGTGCATATTATATAAAAAGAAAATTTAAGAACGTACCGTGGATTACTTATTGGAGTGACCCATGGCTTAAAGATTCAACACGTCAAAATTCTTTTGTCTTAAAAAGGTTAGTTGAAAAAAATATGGAGAAAAATGTAGTTCAAATAGCAGATAAATTTATTTTTGTAACAGAAGAAAATAGAAAAGATTACTTAAGTCAATATAAGGCAGTTAGCTCTAAAGGTGAGTTTACTTATATATTAAACAGAGGGTTTGATAAGGAATTATATAATAAATTATCATTAGAAAGCACTCCAAAGTTAATAAATAAAAATAAAATTAACATGGTTTATACAGGAGAAATATTTACTAAATTAAGAAATATAAATCCTTTCATTGAGGCGTTAGAAGAGATTAAGGATGAAAATAAAGATGACTATGAATTACTTAATATTTTATTTTTTGGCAACATAGATGATATTGAAGTTAAAAGAAAATTAAGTAATCTAGAAATAGCAAAAGTTTCATCTAGAATACCTTTTGATGAAGCACTTAAGTATATGTTAAATTCAGAAATATTACTTTTATTTGGTAATAAAAATTCTAAACAAATACCTGCCAAAATATATGATTATTTTGGAACGGATGCAAGAATTTTTGTTATTTATGGTGATAATAATGATCCAATTAAAGATATAGTTGAGAATAATAAAAAATGCATTAATACTAATAACTCTGTTAAAGAAATAAAAGATAATATATATAGGTTAATAGGATTGTATAAGAGCAATGACATAAAGTCAGAACCGGATTATAGATATGAATGGAATAGCATAGTTAAAAAGCTAAATACTATATTAGAAGAGAAGTGATTATAATGCATATTATGGTAATACCATCATGGTATTCATCACCGAGAAACCAGGTTCATGGAAGCTTTTTTAAAGAGCAGTTCAAAGCACTATCTAACAGTGGTGAGAAAATTACGGTAGCTTATAATGAAATTTGGCCACTTACGTTAATTGGTAAAATAAAAGAAAAAAGAAAGATTAATTTTAGTATAGAGGATAATCTTAGAACCTATAGATATAAAGATTTTAATTATTTTCCTAAGAATCCATTAATGTTTAAAAGTTTTAATAAGAGAATGGATAAGTTATATAAAGAAATAGTTAAAAAAGAAGGCAAAGTTGATATAATACATGCTCATTCTGCAATGTGGGGTGGCATTTCAGCAGCTTATATAAGTAAAAAATATAATATACCATTAGTTATAACAGAGCATTCATCATTAAAATATGCAAAATATTTAAAAGATAATTATAAAAAACATATTTTTAAAGCTTATGAGAGTTGTGATACATTAATAGCAGTAGGTAATGGTTTAAAAAAGGAACTTAACACATATGTAAATAAAGATATAGAGGTTATTCATAATATGGTTGATTTATCTTTATTTAATACAGAATCAGATTGTGATACGGAAATAAGAAATAACAAAACTACATTTTTTTCATGTGCTTTTCTTGAAGAGGGCAAAGGAATGGAATTATTAATAAGGTGTTTTAAAGAAGCATTCATTAATGAAGATGTTGTACTTAAAATAGGGGGAGAAGGATCTCTAAAATCTTCATTAGAAGAATTAGTTAAAAGTATAGGTATGGAAAGACAGATATTTTTTTTAGGGGCGTTATCAAGGCAAGAGGTAGCCAATGAAATGAAAAATTGTGATATATTTGCATTACCATCAGAACATGAAACCTTCGGCGTTGTATATATAGAGGCCTTAGCTTGTGGTAAACCTGTTATTGGGGCTAAAAATGGTGGAGCTGAAGATATAATAACTAAAGAAAATGGAATTATTATTGAAAAAAACAATGAGGAGCAATTAATATCTGCATTGAAATATATGAAAGAAAATTATAAAAATTATGATGAAAACAATATTAGAAATATAATAATTAAAAATTATTCAGAAGGTTTGTTAGTGAAGAATTTGAAGGGAGTGTATAAAAGAGTAAATGAAAGAAGCATTAAATAAAATTTACAATTTTGTAGATAACAGATTGTATTTTAGATTACTATATATATTAGTCAGCTTAGGATTTGCAACTATTTTTTTATATGTTCCAGCAATAAAGAAATTAAATACTGTTGTTTTAGCTTGGGGTATCTTACTAATCTTAATTATGATGTTTAAAGACTATAAAACAAGAAAGATATACAAGTTTGATGTTCCAATAATTTTATTTATAATTTTTACTTTAGTACTTAACATATTTGCTTATAGGACTACGAAAAACATTAAAATATGGGTAGTTAATCTAATGATATTTACATCGCTATATACAATAGATGTATTTAAAAGTAAAAGACAAAATATAAAAGAAATGAATATTATATCATATTTTTATATTGTTTTAATGTTACCATTGTCAATAGTTTCATTATATGTAGACTATAATAAGATAACTATACAAGCAACGGACATGGTATTTGGAACAGGTCGATCATTTGGGATCTTTGTAAATCAAAATGCTTTATCTATAGCGGCTGGGTTAGCAGTTGTATTAAGTATATATTTAATGCAAAGAAATAATAATCTTAAGATGAAAACATTACTGTTCTTAAACTTTATTATACAGGGTATTACAATGGTAAAAGCAAATGGAAGAAGTTCATATTTGCTTATAATTGCTGTAATATATTTATTTGTATTCATATATTTAAAAAACAAATATTTAAGAATAGCATTACTGATAATTCCATTCTTATGTTCAAGTGTATTATTAACTTTTAATGAGGATAGGTTACATGGATTTACAAGTGGAAGAAATATTTTATGGAAATCAGCTAGTTTTGTTATAAAAGACAATCCTATGATTGGAGTAGGGTATTCAGATTTGTTAGAAGCAGTAAGAAATGTTAGAGTAGTTGAATATTTACCAGGAATAGAATATGGGAGGCTTCATAATATATATCTAGAAGTTGCAGCTACAAATGGAATTATTTCATTAGTATTAATTTTAATTTTCCTAATAAGCATTATGGTATTTATAATAAAAAAATTAGACAGACTTAAGGGAAAAGAAAAACTTCAAATGACTACAATAGCATCTATGCTACTTGGAATATTAGCAGTAAATGTATTTGAAAGTAATTTGGTTTATATAATAAGTTTTATATCCATTATGTTTTGGATATATCTTGGGTATACAATATCTATATTAGACAATAGAAATATAAGCAATAATAACTAGGGGGATTTTAAAATGGAATTTTATAAACAAACAATAAAAGAATTTATTGGGGATGTAGAAAGTGATAAGGCATCACCAGGTGGTGGAAGTGTAGCAGGATTATTAGGGGCATTATCAGGGGCATTGAACTCAATGGTGTATTCTTTAACTGTGGGCAAAAAAAAGTACCAAGAATTAGATAAAGAAACTAAAGTTATGATAGATAATTTTAGAGAACAATCTAAAGAGTTTGCATATAGAAGCTTAGAATTAATGGAAGAAGATCGAAATGGATTTTTGAAGTTAATGGAATGCTATAAACTTCCTAAAGATACAGAAGAGGAAAAATGTAATAGAAATAATGCTATAAAAGAAGGTACAAAAGAAGCTATGTTACCACCATTAAAATTAGCTAGAGAATCTTTTGAGTTTTACAAAAATCTAGATGTTATGAGCCAATATGGTAATAAAATGCTTTTATCAGACTTAGGCATGTCAGCAATATTACTACACTGTACTATAGAAAGTGCAATAATGAATGTCAAAGTTAACTTAAATGGATTAAGAGATGATAAAATATTCTTTAATGAAATAAAAGAGGAATTAGACACTTTACTTAATAAATCTAGAGATAAAAAAGAAGAGATTATACTTGAAGTAAATTCAGTTATATTTCCAGAGTAATAATTTGAAATTAAATCTATATTTATATATGGAATAGGCAAAATAGCATTGTAATTGGATTTTGAAAATAGTTAAGTAAGAGTCGGAACTTTCATATTTTGTTACTCGAACTTACTCAGCGACTAAATAGGAGTCGAGTTTCATTTTTTATTTATATTTACTGCTTGTTTCGATTTCATAGTGGGAACAAGATGAAATGGGATTATACTTGTTTTTAGTATTCCTAACTGCTATTACTTAGTCAACTTTGCTTATATAAATTATAGCCTTAAATAGAAAAGGTACTATGCATAAATTCATCATGCATAGTACCTTTTTATATATAAATAGCATTGTTTAAGAATAGACCAAATATTTTTATTCTGTTGGAAGTTCATTTAATGATTTAAATTCATATCCATCATCTTGTAATTTTTTTATAACATTATCTAATATTTTAGCGTTAGTATCAGATACTGCATGAAGAAGCATTATACATCCTGGATGAGCACCCTTAGTTATCTTATCTATTGCAAAGCTTTCAGCTGGTTGATTTTTTACTAACCAATCTTTATAAGCAAAACTCCAAAATACAGATTTATATCCTAAGTCTTTTGTCATTTTCAAAGATTCTTTTGAATACTTACCCATTGGTGGTCTAAAAAATTTTGGCATATCTTTCCCTACAACCTTTTTATAAGCTTCTTCTACATCAGTGAATTCAGCTTCGAATTTAGCTTTATCATGAATTGATGCCATTGAAGGATGATGTGATGAATGATTACATACTAAATGCCCTTCATCAACCATTCTTTTAATTAAATCTGGTTCGGTATCAATATAAGGCTTAACAACAAAAAAAGCAGCAGGTACATTTAATTTTTTTAATGTATCTAAGATTTTACCTGTATTACCATTTTCATATCCTTCATCAAAAGTAAGATATATTACTTTTTTTGAAGTGTCTCCTAGATAACAAGCATCATTTTCCTTTAAAAAATCTACGGATTCTTTAGGTCCTTCAGCTACATTATCTTTACCTTTACCAACATAGTACCAATTTAGCTCTCCTTGATCTGAAAATAAAGAAAATATATCTTTCACTTTACTTTCTTCAAATTCTATAAATTCTTCTATCTCATCTTCCTTAGAATTCTTAGTTTTGGCATTAATAGGCACAGCAATAGAATTTATAGTTAATGCTGAAACTAGTAAAGCTAAGATTGATTTTTTATAATATTTTTTCAAATTTCCACCTTCTATCTTAAAATTATTTATTTTGGTTATATTTTAAAATAGCATTGATGTTATAGTACAAAATAAACTATAAGTTTATTTTGTATAATACTAAAACATTAATAAATTGCACAAAAAATATAACTTATTTTATATAACATTTTCTAAATATTATATAGAATAATAAATTTCTACAGATTTAGAATTTGTTCATATGAAATATTCTTTGTATTTTCTTAAACTATTAATCATGGTAATTTATATTAAATATAGATTTTTATTTAAATAACTATTTATTTTAGGAGTATTAAAGCAAAATCCTCTGTCTACAAGCCTTATACTATAACATCAAACATATTTAGTTGAAATGAAAGACGTTCTAGAGTATAATTTTTAAAGGTGTATTAAATGTTAGAAAGGACTGTACATAAATGAAGTTAGGAATTGTAGGATTGCCGAATGTAGGTAAAAGTACATTATTTAATGCGATAACAAAAGCTGGAGCAGAATCAGCGAATTACCCATTCTGTACGATTGAACCAAATGTGGGAGTAGTTAGCGTCCCAGATAAGAGATTAGACGTCTTAGAAAAGATGTATAACACAAAGAAAAAAATATATACAGCAATAGAATTCTATGATATAGCAGGATTAGTTAAAGGAGCTTCAAAGGGTGAAGGTTTAGGAAATAAATTTTTAGCTAATATTAGAGAAGTTGAATCAATAGTTCATGTTGTAAGATGCTTTGATGATGAAAATGTTGTTCACGTTGAAGGTACTGTTAACCCAATAAGAGATATTGAAACTATAAACTTAGAATTAATTTTTTCAGATTTAGAAGTTTTAGAAAGAAGAATGGAAAAAGGTATGAAACTTGCAAGATCTGGTGATAAAACTGCTAAGTTTGAATATGGGGTTATGGAAAAAATTAAAGAACAATTAGAATCTAATAAACCAGCAAGAACTTTAGAATTTACAGATGAAGAGCAAGCTTTTGTAAAAGGATTATTCTTAATTACATCAAAGCCTGTTTTATATGCTTGTAATATTTCAGAAGATGATGTTATGGAAGGAAACTTCGAAAATAAATACGTAAAAACAGTAAAAGAATATGCAGAATCTGAAAATTCAGAAGTAATAGTTGTAAGTGCTAAGATAGAAGAAGAAGTATCTGGTTTGGAAGAAGAAGAAAAAAATGAAATGTTAAGAGAATATGGCTTAGAAGAATCAGGTCTTGATAAGTTAATTCAAGCAAGTTATAAATTATTAGGTCTTATGAGCTTCTTAACAGCTGGAGTTCAAGAAGTTAGAGCTTGGACTATAAAAAGAGGAACTAAAGCACCACAAGCTGCTAGTAAAATTCATACTGATATTGAAAGAGGATTTATTAGAGCGGAAGTTGTTGGATATAATGATTTAGTTGAATGTGGATCAGAAGCAGCAGCTAAAGAAAAAGGTAAGTTCAGACTTGAAGGAAAAGATTACATAATGGAAGATGGAGACGTAGTTAACTTCAGATTTAATGTATAATATAATTTTCTAGACTAAAAGGAACCTTTAAATGAAGGTTCCTTTTTTCTTTAGAAAATTATATTTTAAAATTAAACTTTTATTATGTAAGGATATATTTAAAAGAAAAATAATATATATACTGTAAGAATGTTAATAAGGAGTTAGTTTTATGGAAACAAAAAAATCATTACGTAATTTAAGTTTTTGGATAATTTTATCTATATTATTTAATCTATTTATTTTTCATTTTAAAGGTGAGGGTGCTGCAATTGAATATTTTGGAGGCTACATAATAGAAATGTCTTTGAGTTTGGATAATTTATTTTTATTCTTAATGATATTTTCGAGCTTTGGAATAAGAGAAGAGTATCAAGAAAGAGTTTTATTGTACGGTGTTATTGGAGCTATGGTATTACGTCTTATATTTATATTACTTGGTGTTACTATAGTAAATAAGTTTCATTGGATTCTCTATGTTTTTGGAGTAGTTCTGTTATTTAGTGGATTTAAGATGTTGTTTTGTAAAGATGATAATATACAATTTCATGATAATTTTGCTGTTAAATTATTAAGAAAAATTATGCCAGTAAGTAATACAATGAATGATAATAGGTTCTTTGAAAGAAAAAATAAAATTCTTTATGCAACTCCATTGTTTGTTGTTTTATTAGTAATAGAATTCTCTGATGTAATATTTGCTTTAGATTCAATACCAGCCATATTCTCAATAACAACAGATACATTTATAGTGTACACATCTAATATATTTGCAATACTTGGATTAAGAAGTATGTATTATGTATTAGCTAAAATGAATAGTATGTTTAGATTTATGAAATATGGAGTTGGATTTATATTAATGTTTACTGGAGTAAAACTCATAATAATTCATTTTGGTATTGAGATATCAGTTTTAAATTCCGTATTAATAATTA
Organism: Clostridium botulinum; assembly: GCF_000827935.1. Classification (NCBI taxonomy): domain Bacteria; kingdom Bacillati; phylum Bacillota; class Clostridia; order Eubacteriales; family Clostridiaceae; genus Clostridium; species Clostridium botulinum. Next base: position 2,311,817 of record NZ_CP010520.1, on the reverse strand, counting down.
TGATTATATTACTTACAAGTATTTTATTTTCATTATTATTTGATGGTAATAAAAAAGAAAAAAGATGCTAATAATAAAAATAAAATAAAAAATAATTTTAAAAGATATAAGCAATATTTTTTAATATTGCTTATATCTTTTATGCATAAAATTATGAATTTTATTATGTAAGTCAGCTGTGATAAATATAAGGCTAAATGCATTAATTAAAAAGTGAGAGTGTTTATCGAATAAAGAAATATTTGATGAAGTTTAAAAGATGATATTATTAGCTTTTTATGTTAACTTTAACTATCAACTACTATATTTTAATTTACAATTCTAAGAGCATGGTGTAATTAAATTTCACATTATAAAAAGATATTTAAACAATAAACAAGCAATACTGAAGAAACTGCAACAATAAGTAAATCTTTCTCAAAATAGGCCAAAACTATAGCAGTTACAGTTCCTACAATTGAATATATAATATTTCCTGTGCTATAAAATATACTAGGAAAAGTCATAGCACCAAGAACAGCATATGGAATATAATTTAAGAATGATTTAATAAATATTGAGTTTATTTTTTTATTAAATATAGTTAATGGAATTACTCTAGGTATGTAAGTAACTACAGCCATAATTATTACACAAATAATGATATACATTTATAAATCCTCCTTTATAGGAAAAAGATATGTACCAATGGCAGAAGAAATTATTGATGCAACAATAACAACAAATCCAGATGAAACTTTATTTAAACAAGTAATATACCTAAAGATACAACTAATAATGACAGCTATAATAACCACTACCAAAATAGGTTTGGACTTCTTGACCTGTGGGATTATTAAAGCTATAAACATAGCATATAAGGCTATACCTAAAGAGTCTTTTAAAGAAGGTGGCAAGAATTTAGTAGTAATAGCACCTATAAAAGTTCCTAGTGCCCAACCTAAATAGGGAAGAGTCATTAACCCAAGCATAAATTCAGATGTTAATTCATTTGTTTCAAGTGATGCAAGCGTAAATGTTTCGTCTGTGATACCAAAGGAAATTATAAGACGTTTAAATAAAGGTATTTTATCTTCTATTTTTTGAGATAAAGATAACGACATAAGCATGTACCTAATATTTATAACAAAAATAGTTAAAGCTATCTCTAAATAAGTAGCAGAAATAAAAATTAGATTAATACCAGCAAATTGTCCCGCTGATGTTAAATTAGTCATTGATATTAATAAGGCAATCCAAGGACTAAGCCCTCCCTGTGTAGACATCATTCCAAAGGTGATAGAAACAGATAAATATCCAAGGGAAATAGGTATTCCTTTCTTTAAACCGTATTTATAATTATCTAGATTATAAATTTTTTTCGTATTTATAGTTTTTAATTTAATGTTTTTTTTCAAAAATAAGCCCCCCGCAAAATTAAGTGAAAATTTTTATAAATAAAATTATATCAAAAATATATTTGGAAATATATATATTAAATTTATGATAATGGAAATTGAAAAATATTTTTTAAAATTTTTTATTTATTTAAGATACTTTTAAGGAAATTTAAATAAGTATATATTAAGAACAATTAAATCAGGAGAAATTTTATGAATTTAGTATTATTATTTTTAATTACAGCAATAATTGCTTGGAAAAGCATATATACAGTTAAGTTAATTGTAAAATTTACGATAGAAAAAAATAACAAGGAAAAATATATTAATATAGTTTTATTTAATGTATACATCATATATTTTTATTTTTTATATAAAGTTGCTACAAATTCATTAGAATCTCCAGTTGAAGGTCCTTTGTGGTTAATATTAACTTTTATATTTCTTATATTTGGAAATTTGTGTTATGATTTTAAAAATGGAAAAAAAAGATAAAAATTTTATTATTTATTTAAAAAATTTAATTAAATTTCAAAAAAACTAAGTATATGGAAGGAAATATAATATTTATATAGAATAAATATTATAAAGTGGTTTAAAGTGGTTTAAAATGGATTGAAATAGAGCTTAAATTGCTGTAAATTATTAAGGTGAGGGTAAATTAATGTTTATTGGAGAATATCAGCATTCACTAGATTCTAAAAACAGAATGATTGTTCCGGTAAAACTAAGAGAAGACTTAGGAGAGAAGTTTGTAATAACTAAAGGTCTTGATGGATGCATTTATGCTTATACAATTAATGAATGGGGAATTTTGGAGAATAAGCTTAAAACCTTACCTTTAACGAATAGAGATGCAAGAGCATTTGTAAGATTCTTTTTTTCTGGTGCATGTATAGTAGAATTAGATAAGCAAGGAAGAGGGTTAATTCCACAAAATTTAAAAGAATATGCAGGCATAGAAAAGGACATAGTAAGTATAGGGGTATTATCTAGAGTTGAGATTTGGAGCAGGGAAAAGTGGAGTAATTACAACGAATCAGATATAGATTATGATCTGATTGCAGAAAAAATGAATGATTTAGGAATATAAGGAGTTTTTAATATGGAATTTAAACATATTTCGGTTTTACTAAATGAGTGCTTAGACGCATTAGATATAAAGGATAATGGAATTTATGTTGACTGTACACTGGGTGGAGCAGGACATTCATCTCATATATTAGAGCGTTTATCAAATGAAGGTTTATTAATAGGTATAGATCAAGATAGAGATGCTTTAAAAGCGGCAAAAGAAAGATTGAAAAGGTTTGAAAATGTAAAATATGTTCATAGTAACTTTTATGACATAGATAATATTCTTCAAAATTTAGATATACCCAAAGTAGATGGTATATTAATGGATCTTGGAGTATCTTCTTACCAATTAGATGAGGGAGCAAGAGGTTTTAGTTATATGAAAGATGCTCCTTTAGATATGAGAATGAATAGAGATAATGATTTTTCAGCTTATGAAATTGTAAATGAATATAGTGAGGATGAATTATATAAAATAATAAGAAATTATGGTGAAGAAAGATTTGCAAAAAGAATTTCTAACTGCATAGTAAATAGAAGAAGCGACAAGCCTATAGAGACTACTATGGAACTAGTTGACATAATTAAAGCAGCTATTCCGGCAAAAGCAAGAAGAGAGGGACCACACCCAGCAAAGAGAACTTTTCAAGCTATAAGAATAGAAGTGAATTCAGAACTTAAAATACTTAACCAAACTATCGAAGATGGTGTAAATAGGTTAAAGCCGGGAGGAAGAATGGCTATAATAACTTTCCATTCTTTAGAAGACAGAATAGTTAAGCTTAAATTTAGAGAGCTTAATGATCCATGTACATGTCCAAGAGAATTTCCAATGTGTATTTGTGGCAAAAAACCTAGCGTTAGGTTAGTATCTAGAAAAGGAATAGAACCTACTAAAGAAGAAGTAGAAGAAAATCCAAGAAGTAGAAGTGCAAAACTTAGAATAATTGAGAAATTATAAAATTTAATTTTTATTATGTTATAAATTAAGCGGGGGATGTGAATAAATTGGAAGGAAAAGAATATGATTATATTAAAGGTAGTACAGCAGTAAAACCATCGAGAAAAAGAATTGTAAGTAGACCAAAGAAAAGTAAACAAAATTTACGAAAAGTTAAAAAGAACAAGAGCATTAAGATAAAAAATGAAAAAATAGAAGCTAGAAAAAGTACTCTTATAATATCTATATTGATAGTTTCATTAGGACTTATGACTATTGCAGGAGATGCTAAGGTTTATAATATGCAAAAGAATTTAGGGAAAATAAATAATGAAATTAATAATGCAGAGGAAACAAATGAAGCATTAAGGGTTAAACTTTTAAAATTTGGATCTTTACAAAATATACAACAAACTTCAGAAAAGCAATTATCTATGGCTTTACCTACAAAAGACGATATAGTAAAGGTAGACTTTTCTGAAAATTATTTTGCAAATTTACAAACAAATAATCCTGCTGAAGTTAATCAAAAACAAAGTTTTATATCTAAGTTTATGAGCAGATTCAGATAGTGATTTTTGATTGATTTAAAATTAAGCACTTAATAGCTTCATATTCTTAGATAAGTATTTTTTAGACTAAATTATAAGGGGATTTTTAATTACATTACAGTTTAAAAAAGAGACACTTAATCTAATAGAATTTATATGGAGGAGTTATAAGTAGTGAAAAAACTAAATTATAAAGATAGAGCAAAAATGCGCAAAAGAATGACTATAATTATTGCGGGATTGAGTTGTGTATTTTTAGTACTAAGTATTAGACTATCTTACATAATGATAGCTAAAAGGCAAGAATATGCAGCAAGGGCAGAAGAACAGTGGACAAGCGAAGTAAAAATAGATGCAAGAAGAGGAAGAATATTAGACAGAAATGGTAAAGAGTTAGCTGTATCTGCTAATGTATATAGAGTTGATTTTGATTTAAACTCTATAAGATCTTTTTTAAGGCAAGATTTAACTGAAAAAAGGCGTGAAAAGCTTAGTAGTGTTGGAATTAATGTAAAACCAGGACAGGAAGCCTTAACAACTGCTGATATTGCTCCTGTTATTGCAAGTGCTCTAGATTTAGATTCAGAAAAAGTAAAGGAAAAATTAGAAACTAAGCTCCCAAGTGGAGCAGATGCTGGTTCAGCAACACTTGTAAGAAGAATTGAAAAAGATGCTGCTGACAAAGTAAGAGATTTAAATATTAGTGGTGTGTTAGTATCACCAGATACTAAAAGATATTATCCAAATAATAATTTTTTATCACATGTTCTTGGAAGTACTAATATTGATGGCCAAGGATTAACTGGAGTAGAAGTACAATATAATAGTTATTTGTCAGGTGTACCTGGAATGAAAATTTCAGAGTTAGATAGAAATAGCGGAGAACTACCTTATACAATATCACAATTCACACCTCCGGTAGATGGAAAAGATATAACTTTAACAATTGATGAAAATATTCAGTTCTTTGCTGAAAAGGCAGCACAGCAGACATATGAAGATAACAAAGCTAAAGCTGTATCTATACTAGTTATGGATCCTAAAAGTGGTGAGATTTTAGCAATGGTTAATAAACCAGATTTTAATCCTAATGCTCCATATGAAGGTACTGATAACTTTGACGGTGCAAATGAATCAGAAAGATTACAAAAGATGTGGAGAAATAGACTTGTAAATGATACATTTGAACCAGGATCTATTTTTAAGGTAGTAACAGCAATTACTGCATTAGAGGAGAATATTGTAAATGCAAATACTGATTTTACATGTGGTGGTGGTTTACACTTTGGAAATAGATATATAAAGTGTTGGAGAACTCAAGGTCATGGAGCTCAAAAATTCCCCGATATAATTCAAAATTCATGTAATGTTGGATTTATGAAGCTTGGAGAAATGATAGGAAAAGAAAAATTATGTGAATATATTGAAAAGTTTGGATTTGGAAAGGTAAGTGGAATTGATTTACCAGGAGAAGCTAAAGGAATTGTTAAAAAGGTTGATAAAATTTCAGAAACAGATTTAGCAACTATAGCTTTTGGACAAACTAACACTGTAAATTCAGTTCAATATATGACAGCTTTTAATGCTGTTGCAAATGGTGGTCAATTAATACAACCACATGTTATGAGAGAAATAACTCATAGTGGTGAAAATGGAGTTAAAATAGTTGATGAATCATTTAATTCTAAGGTAACTGATGTAGCAACTAAGGAAAAAACAGCTGAACTTAGAAGCTACCTTGAAAGAGTTGTAACAGGAGGATCCGGTGCAGGAACTTTTATGGAAGGATATCATATTGGTGGTAAAACAGGAACAGCCCAAAAAGTAAATCCTGAGAATGGAACTTATGGTTCTGGACAGTATATATCATCTTTTGTTGGTATGGCACCTGTAGATGATCCTAAGATAACTGTTATGGTAACAGTAGATGAACCAAGTAATGGTGCATATTATGCAGGACAAGTATGTACACCAGCAGCTAAAATGCTATTCTCTGATATATTTAATTATTTAGATAGTAAGTTTTCTGATGAAAATTTAAGTCAAATATCTAGAGATGTTATTATTCCAGAGATTAGAGGAATGAAAGTTGATGAGGCAAAAAAAGTATTAAAAGAATCTAAGTTAAATTTTTCTATAGATGAATCAGGTGATACTGTCATAGATATGAAGCCATATCCAGGATATGCAGTAAAGGAAGAATCTGAAATAAATCTTTACACAGGTAACAGTGGGTCTTATAATAAAAATGTTGTTATGCCTGATGTAAGAGGATATTCTAAAGATGATGCTAATCAATTATTAACTAGTATTGGAATAACACCTATCTTTCAAGGTGGAGGTATGGTAATAGAACAAAACGTTAATTCAGGAGAGGTTATAACCAAGGGCACATCGGTTAAATTAACTTTAAATTCAGATTATAAAGACTAATTAGAATACTTAAGTTAAATTTTTAGCATGTGGGTTTTGCTCACATGCTAAATTGTTGTAAAATAATCTTTTATATAGTATTTAAATAACATAATAAGCATATTATTTAAGGAGATGGTTAAGAATGAACCTTAAAGATATTTTAAAGGGAATAGACTATAAGCTTGTACAAGGAAGCTTAGATAAAGAAATATCTTCAGTAAATTATGATAGCAGAAAGGTTAAGAAATCAGATATTTTTATCTGTATAAAGGGGTATGCTACTGATGGGCATAAATATATTCAAAAAGCAATTGAAAATGGCGCCTCTGTTATTATAATGCAAGATGATATTGAAGTAGTAAATAAAAATATATCTGTTATTAAAGTAAAGGATACTAGAAAAGCGCTAGCTCTTATAGGAATAAATTATTACGATAATCCAAGTAAAAAAATGAAGATTATTGGTATAACAGGTACTAATGGCAAAACGACAACTGCATTTATGATCAAATCAATTCTAGAATCTAATGGTAAAAAGGTAGGACTTATAGGAACTATAGCCAATTACATTGGAAATGAAAAACTTCATACAGAAAGAACTACACCTGAATCATTGGAATTACAAGAATTGTTCAATAATATGGTTAATAAAGGTGTAGAATACTGCGTTATGGAAGTATCTTCTCATTCTCTTGAATTAGATAGAGTGTATGGAGTTGACTTTGAGGTTGGAATTTTTACGAATTTAACGAGAGATCATTTGGATTTTCATAAAACTTTTGAAAATTATTATAATTCTAAATTTAAATTATTTAAAAGAAGTAATATAAGAATAATCAATAATGATGACAATTATGGAAAGCAAGTAATTAAAGATTTAAATAAACTAAAAGCAAAAAATATATATGAGTATTCTATAAGAGAAGATTCTAATTTTAAAGCATTTGATGAAAAAATGGGAAGTAAGAACATAAGCTTTAAAGTTAATTTAGAAAAAGAGGAAGAATTTATATTATCAATACCAGGAGAATATAATATATATAATGCTTTAGGTGCTATAGGAGCATGCTATAAGTTAAATATACCAATGGAAGCTATAAGAGAGGGAATTAATAAAGTTATAGTTCCAGGTAGATGCGAAAGAACAGCCACTAATTACAATTTGCCTTATGACATAATAATAGATTATGCTCATACTCCAGATGGATTACAAAATATCTTAGAAACTGCAAGAGGATTTACGCAAGGAAGATTAATTGCAATTTTTGGATGTGGTGGGGATAGAGATAAGGTAAAACGTCCTCAAATGGGTAAAATAGGAACTGATATAGCCGATATAGCTATAGTAACTTCAGATAACCCAAGAAGTGAAGAGCCAATGAAAATAATAGAGGATATACTAGTAGGAATAGAAAAAGATAATTATGAAGTTATAGAAAATAGAAAAGATGCTATAAAAAAAGCAATGGATATAGCTAAAGAAAATGATGTAATAGTTATAGCTGGTAAAGGACATGAAACATATCAAATTTTAAAAGACAAAACAATACATTTTGATGAAAGAGAAATTGTTAAACAAATATTAGATGATAAATAATAAGAGGTGAGATTAGACTATGGATTTAACTCTAAATGAAGTACTAAAAGCAATTGATGGTGAATTGCTAATAAAAAATAATGAAGGAAGTTTTGAGAAAATTTCAACTGATACAAGAAAAATTGATAAAAATAGTTTATTTATAGCATTAAAGGGTAATAATTTTAATGGAAATAATTATGTGGTTGAAGCAATAAAGGCTGGAGCAACTGTTGCAATAATAGATGAAGTGAATTTTAAGCTAGAAGAGTTAAATGATAAAGGAACAGTTATTAAAGTAAATGATGCAAAAATAGCGTTAGGAGCTTTAGCAAAATATTATAGAGAAAAATTAGGAATAAAAGTAGTAGGTATAACGGGATCTACAGGTAAAACATCTACTAAAGATTTAGTAGCAGCTTTTTTAAGTGGAAAATATTCTGTATTTAAGACAAAAGGAAACTTTAATAATGAAATAGGATTACCACTTATGATTTTTGAATTAGATTCAAGTTATGATATTGCTGTTCTTGAAATGGGAACAAATAACTTTGATGAAATTCATAGATTAACTAATATTGCAAGACCTGATATGGCTATAATCACTAATGTTGGAGTATCTCATATAGAATATTTAAAGACAAGAGAAAATATTCTTAAAGAAAAGTTTAGCATAACAGATTTTTTTAAAGAAAATAATACTTTGGTAATAAACTATGAAAATGATATGCTTCAAAAAGTGAATGAGGATCATGAATTTAAAATTGAGAAAATTGGATATGATAAAAAATATGATTTATATGCAGAAAACATAGAGTTAACTGAGGAAAGCACTTCTTTTGATGCAGTTAATAGTAATGGAGAGCGTCATAGATTTAAATTAAATATGGTCGGAGAACATAACATATTAAATGCTCTTTTAGGAATAAGAATATCAGAAAATTTTGGTATTACATTTGAAGAAATGGAATTAGGACTAAATAATTTTGAAGCAACTTCTATGAGATTAGAATTTATAAAGAAAAATAATTTTACAATAATAAATGACTGTTATAATGCTAGTCCAGATTCAATGAAATCTGCTTTAAGTGTTTTGAAGACATATAGTGGAAGTAGAAAAATTGCTGTATTAGGAGATATGGGAGAACTTGGAGATCATGCTAAGTCATCTCATGAAATAGTGGGTAAAGAAGCAATAGGAAAAGCAGATATTATTTTAACAACAGGTGAGTTTAGAGACAATTATAAAAGTGGTTTTGGAAAAGGTGCAGTGAGTTTTAATTGCAAAGAGGATTTACAAAATTATTTATGTAATTTAATAAAAGATGGAGATGTTATTTTAGTTAAAGCATCAAGATCAGCAAAATTTGAAGATATAGTAAAAAAAATAGAGGCTTTATAGTACAACAAAGGAGGTGAACTGCCTAAAAAGGCAGTATAAGATGGGGGATACAATAAAAGAATTATTAAATCCAACAGTTTTATCAGCATTACTAATGGGATTTGCGTTTTCAATGGTTTTAGGACCAATATTTATACCTATGCTGCATAAATTGAAATTTGGTCAAAACATAAGAAAAGATGGTCCACAAAGTCATTTAAAAAAATCAGGGACTCCAACTATGGGAGGACTTATATTCTTTATTTCAGTAACTGTAACAATGCTTATTATTGGATATAAGCCAACTGATGAAGGGATGGTAGTATTATACTCATTAATTGCGTTTGGTATTATTGGATTTTTAGATGATATATTAAAAATAATTCATAGAGATAATTTAGGACTAAGAGCTTATCAAAAGATGATTTTATTATTACTATTTTCTATTGCGTTAGCTTATTATGGATATACTAATATAGGAACAGATATTATAATTCCATTTATGAATTCTAAATTGAATTTAGGAATTTTTTATATACCATTAGTAGTTGTGTATTATGCAGCAACAACTAATGCAGTAAATCTTACAGATGGAATAGATGGCCTTGCGTCATCAGTAACAGTTATAGTTTTAACTTTCTTTGCAATAGTAGGTTTTAAAACAGGACATTATCAAGTTGGTGTATTTTCAATTGCTCTTGCAGGTGCGCTATTGGGATTTCTTCGATATAATGCTTTCCCAGCAAAAATATTTATGGGAGATACAGGATCATTAGCTCTTGGAGGTGCAATAGCAACAATAGCTTTAATACTAAAAATGCCATTATTCATAATAATAGTTGGTGGAATATACGTAGTAGAAACATTATCTGTTATCATACAAGTAACATCTTTTAAGACAACAGGTAAAAGAGTATTTAAAATGGCGCCTATTCACCATCATTTTGAACAATGTGGATGGAGTGAGGTTAAATTAGTTACAGTTTTTTCAATAATAACATTAATACTATGCATTATAGGCTTTATTGCACTTTAATTAATTGAAAATAAATAATTGGAAGGTTATGTTTTAAATACATGCTGATATTTAGAATAATATCAACACTACGTTAAAACAAAGCTTAATACGATAACACTATTTTAATTAACTTAGTAATTAAGTTTGGAGGATTTGTGTATGAGAGTTAGTAAACTCAGAAAAAAGAATATGGGTCAAATAGACTATGGAATATTCTATAGTGTAGTTTTGCTATTAGCAGTTGGAGTTGTTATGGTATACTCTGCAAGTTCTTATTATGCTATGTTTAAAAACAATGATAGTATGTACTTTTTAAAAAGGCAACTTGTGTGGGCTGTTTTGGGAATGATAGTTTTATGTACCACAATGTCAATTGATTATCATAAAATTAAAAAATATACGTTATGGCTTATGATTGGGTGTATACCGTTATTACTAGTTGTGTTTCTATTTCCTGGAGTAAATGGAGCTCAAAGATGGATTCAAATAGGTCCAATGTCATTTCAACCTTCTGAATTAGCTAAATATGTAGTAGTTTTATTTTTAGCTAAAGGCATTGAAATGAAAGGCGATGGAATAAAGAATTTTTCAACAGGTATAGTGCCATATTTATTTGTTTCAGGAATATATGCGGCATTAGTCTTAGCTGAAAAAAACTTAAGTATAGCATCTGTAATAATGATAGTTACATTTATTGTTCTTTTTTCAGCGGGAGGAAGAATAAAACACTTATTTGGAATAGTTGCTCCACTTATGGTAAGTGCAGCTGTATTATTTACTGTTGGAGAACCCTATAGAAGAGCAAGAATGCTTAATTTTGTAGATCCATGGAAAGATCCAACAGGGAATGGATATCAATTAATTCAATCTTTTTATGCATTAGGTGCAGGTGGAATTACAGGGCTTGGTTTAGGCCAATCAAGACAAAAGACACTATATATGCCGGAACCGCATAATGACTTTATATTTGCAATAATAGGGGAAGAATTGGGCTTGATCGGTTGTTTATGCATAATAACACTTTTTGTAGTATTCATATGGAGAGGTATAAAAGTTGCTATGAGTGCAAAAGATACTTATGGAACTTTATTAGCAATAGGTATAACATCTGTTGTTGCAGTACAATCTTTAATAAATATTGCAGTTGTAACTGGATCTATGCCTGTTACAGGGGTACCATTACCGTTTATTAGTTATGGTGGAACATCGCTTGTAATAAACATGGCAGCTATGGGAGTCCTCTTAAATATATCGCGTCAGACTGAGGGGAAAAAAGGTGTTTAAATAGGGTGAAATTAAAAATTATATGTTTATACATATAATAGGTTAAGTGGTGTTACTAAGCAAAACGTTACTAAAAATATATCGATATAGTCTTAAAATTAGTGTTAAAATAAAGATAAGAGTCATAATTTTTAAATAATTATGACTCTTATTTTATTAAATTTTTCTTATTATGTAAAATCTATTAAAAAGTTGATGAAAATGTTCAAACAAAGTGGTATTATTATATAAGAAATTTATTAAATAAAAATTTAATTTTAAGATAAATTTTAAATATATTTTAAGTAGAGAAATAGGGATGGGCATGGTAAAAAAAACGAATAAATATATTATGAAGTCTAAGCGTAAAAGATTAATAAAAAAAATAATAATAACGCTTCTTTTTTTAATTATGGGAGTAATAATATTTGTTACAAAATCAAATGTTTTTATAGTAAAAAAGGTAGCAGTTACAGGTAATCCAATAATAACTGGTGAAGATGTGAAAGCGAGATGCGAAAAAGTACTTGGAGAAAATATATTTTTTGTAAGCAAGTCTGATTTAACGAAGGAAGCTAAAAAGAATCCTTATGTTGAAGCTGTAACCGTAACAAAAAAATTTCCTAAACAAATAAATATAAATATAGTGGAAAAGGAAGGAATTTATTATATTGATGAAGGAAAAAATAAGCTGATTTTAAGTAACAAATTGGTCTTACTTGAAAAAACTGATGATTTAAGAGGAAGAAGTTTAGTAGAGGTAAAAGGAATTCAATATAAAGAAGGAGAAGTTGGAGAACGAGTTTTAGAAGATAATAGGATTAGTGAAATATTAACTACTTTTTACAATATAGTACGAAATAATCCAACTGATTACAATATAAGTTCTATAGATCTTAATGATTTAACTAACATTAAAGTATATATAGGGGAAGTAGAAGGAAGACTAGGAAATGATGAAAAATTATTAGATAAAATGAATAAGATACTTCATATTGTATCAAGTCCAGAGGTAGCAATGAATAAAGGATATATAGATGTTAGTTTTGAAGGTTCACCTGTATATCGTCATGAATAGGAAAGGTAGGTAAAAATGAAAATATCTAAATCACAAATTTTTGTAGCACTGGTATGTGCACTTTTAGGCTTTTTGTTAGCATATCAATTTAAGATGTTATCTAATAAAAATGGTCCAACTGAAATAAGTAATTATGATAAAAATAATATTATTGCAGAATTAGAAAGCTTAAGAAAAGAAAAAGAAGAATTACAAAAGTCAAATGGTGCATTATCAGAAGAACTTAAAGCACTAGAAGAATCAGCTTCTAAAGAAGGTGATTTAGGAAAAGAAATTAAAAATAAGTTAGATACTGCAAGAATGCATTTGGGTATAGTTGATGTCAAAGGACCAGGAGTAGTAATTACAATAACTCCTAAAACATCAATATTTGAATCTAATACTGGAGTAAGTGGAGTAAGTTTAGGTGAAGAAGAACTTGTTCATATAGTGAATTTGCTTTGGTATTCAGGAGCAGAAGCAATTTCTATAAATGATATACGAATAACACCACAAACAGGTATAAAAGTAGCGGGTAACGGTATATCTATTGGTTCATCAGGAAGAATATATCCTAATGACAAGATAACCATAAATGTTATTGGAGATAAAGGAAGATTAAATGTAGGAATATCATTTCCTGGATCTTTAGATTATGGCGCACTTCCTAATTATAATTGTGAAGTCAAACCAAGTGATGATATATTAATTTTAAAAACAACTCAATCTATAAAAAATGAGTTTATAAAAGCAGTTAAAGAATAGGATTATAAGGAGGAAGAAAATTGATTGCAATAATTGGTCTATTGATAGGAGTCATATTAGGTTTTGTATTTGATGTTAATATTTCTGAAAGTTTTTCGCCATATATGTCAGTTGCAATACTTGCATGTTTAGACTCAGTCTTTGGTGCAGTAAGAGCAAATTTATCTAAAAATTTTCAAACAGATATATTTATATCAGGATTTTTTGGTAATGCATTACTTGCAGCGGGGTTAGCATATCTTGGAGATAAACTTGGAATTCCTATATACATAGCTGCGGTAATAGTATTTGGTGGTAGAATTTTTAATAATTTTGCTATAATAAGAAGACTCCTATTGGAAAAATTAAAATCGCGCTAAAGTAGGTGAAATTGTGAATAAAAGTAAGCAGACATTCCTTATTTTTCTTACGACTTTAATTTTAGGAATTTCAATTTCAACAAATATTAATCTTGGAGAAATACAATCATTTGTAGAGTTAAATGCTAAACAATATAAAGACGCTATAGAAGAACGAGCTAATTTGTATAAAGAAATAGGAAATTTAAAAGAAAATAATAATGAAATTAAAGATAAGATTAATGACTATATGAAAGAGGACGAAAAGAATGATAAAATTCTTGAAGATATGAAAGCGCAAATTTTAGACTACGAATTATTTGTAGGTTCAAGCCAAGTTGAAGGGCCTGGAATCGTATTGAAAATAAATGATGCGAGCATTAATTTAGAACAAGATTCACAGTTTGAAGTGGCGGATAAAATATTTCATGATAATGATATGGCATTAGTTTTAAATGAGTTAAGAAAAGCAGGGGCAGAAGCTATTAGTGTTAATAATCATAGGGTGATTCCATGGACAGGAGTAATATGCAATTGGGCTTTCATAGGATTTGATGATAATACTATGGAGTCAGCTCCGTTTAGTATATATGCAATTGGAGATCCAGAAAAGTTAAAGACGGCATTATTAGAAGATGGAAGTCATGTGAAAGAACTTATAATTAGAAATCTTTATGTTGAAATAGAAGAAAAAGATAAGATAACATTACTTCCAAGTAGAGCTACAAATGAGATCGAATTTATGAAAAGATACGAAAATAATTAAAGAAAATTAAAAAAACTTTAAATTTAATGCACTTTATTAAAGGAAATTTAATTTTTATAGAGAATAGTATTTATAGAGAATAATAAGTAAAAGGAGTAGACTATGGGCATTAAGGAAAATATAGAAAAACTAAAATTGGAAATTCCTAAGAATGTAGAGCTCCTGGCTGTTTCTAAAACCAAACCTATAGAGGATTTAAAACAAGCATATGAAGCAGGAATTAGAGATTTTGGTGAAAATAAAGTACAAGAACTTGTTAGCAAAGAAGAAGTTCTTCCAAAGGATATAAGATGGCACCTAATAGGCAATCTTCAAACTAATAAAGTTAAATATTTGGTGGATAAAGTTTACTTAATACATTCTTTGTCTAGTATAAAACTTTTGAATGAAATTGAAAAAGTTTTTGAAAAAAATAATACAGTAGCAAATGTATTAATTCAAATAAATATTGGTAGAGAAGAAAGCAAAAGTGGAATATTAAAAGAAGAACTACAAGGTATAATAGAAGCTATTGAAGCATGTAATTATGTATTGGCTAAAGGAATCATGGTTATTATTCCTAAAGGTGATGAAAAAAATAATAGAAAATACTTTAAGGAAACGAAGGAAATATTCGATTATTTAAAAGTAAGGAAATATAAGAATATAAAAATGGAAGTGCTTTCCATGGGAATGACTCATGATTTTAATGAGGCAATAGAAGAAGGCTCTACCTTGGTAAGAATTGGGCAGGGGATATTTGGAGAAAGAAATTATAGTACAGGAGGAGAAAAATAATGAGTAATGTATTAACAAAAATGAAGTCATTTTTAGGATTAGGGGACGAAGAATATGATGAATATGATGACTTTGATGAAAGTTATGAGGATTCAGAAGATGATGATATGGAAGATATGATAGAACCTGTTATTACAAATAAAAAGAATAGCAAGGTTGTAAATATTCATACATCACCAACAACAAAAGTAACGATAACAAAACCGGTTGATTATGAAGAAGCAACTGAGATTTGTGATGCTTTAAAAAATAGAAGAATTGTGTTAGTAAATACTACATTGTTAGAATTAAAAATAGCACAAAGATTGTTGGACTTTATAAGTGGTTCTTGTTATGCTTTAGGCGGAGAGCTTCAACAAATAGAAAAGGGTGTTTATATCCTTTCTCCATCAAATGTAGAAGTAACTAATGAGTTAAAGAATGAATTAAGTTCAAAAGCTTTATTTAATTGGTCAAAATAGGAGGAAATATGGCATTTATTATTGGGAATTTTATTAGTACACTTTTTAGAATATTAGAACTAGCAATACTAATAGAATGTATATCTTCTTGGATATCTCCAGGAAAGCAAAATCAATTCCTTAATATAATAAGTAACTTTACTTATCCAGTACTAGAACCATTTAGAAAGCTTCAATATAAGTTTATGCCAAATATGATGATAGATTTTTCACCTATTTTTGCAATTTTTGCATTAGATATAATTAAGGCTATCATATTATCAATAATATATTAATTATGAAAGAAAAAATCATTAATTACTTTTCAGAAGAAGATAAAATTGAAGCATTAAACTTATATGAAAAATATGTTCTAGCAGTAGATAAGGATATACCTGTTTTTGGGAATGATTTTTATTCACCAAAGACATGGAAATGGTTTAAAGAAAATTGTGAAACTAGTGAATTTAAGGTTACTTGTGAGGGAATTTTTAAGGACAGTGAGAGAAAAATGATTTCGTTTAATAATATTTATGATATTCCTTTTCCTATAAAATTACTTAAGGTTCAAGGAAAATCTAAGTTTTCGAATTTAGAGCATAAAGACTTTTTAGGGGGAATCTTATCACTAGGAATAGAAAGAAACAAAATCGGAGATTTAATAGTTGAAGATAATGTATGCTATTTACCCATACATGAGGACATATTTAAGTTTCTATTATCTAATGTTGATAAAATTGGAAGGACTCCCTGTAGTATAGCTGAAATACAAAATGAGGGAGACTTTCCTAAAATAAAATTTAAAGAGGATGTTATTTTAATTTCTTCTTTAAGGATTGATGGTATTGTTTCGAAAATATCCAAATTATCAAGGTCAAAAGCTCAAATGTTAATAGATCAAGGTCAAGTTTTAATTGATTATAATAAGATTAAAGATAAGAGTTATGAAGTTAAAGTTGATGAAAGAATTGTTATAAGAGGAATTGGAAAATTCATTGTAGGTGAAGTTATTGGAAGCAGTAAAAGCGGAAAATATAAACTGATTATAAAAAAATATACATAGTTGAGGTGAGTTTATGAAATTAACACCAATGGATATAACAAATAAAGAATTCAAAAAAGGATTAAGAGGATATAACGTAGAGGAAGTTGATGAATTTCTAGATGAAATAGTAGAAAACTACGAAGAGTTATATAAAGAAAATTCTAATTTAAAAGAAAAGTTAACAAATATGCAAGAAAAAGTGGATCATTATTCACAAATTGAAACAACAATTCAAAATACACTAGTTTTAGCACAAAATGCAGCAGAACAAGCTAAAAGTAGTGCACAAAAAGAAGCCGAGTTAGTACTTAAAAATGCAAATGAAACTGCTCAAAAAGTTCTTGATAAATCTCATAATGATGTTATTGGAATTAATGATGAATATGAAAGAGTTAAACAAGAATTTATTAAATTTAGAGCAAAATATAGAAATTTCATGAATACTCAACTTGAAACTTTCGATGATCTAGAAAAAGACTTTATAAAAAATTACAATGTTTCAGAACCTATTGATGATGGTGATATGAAAGAAAAGGACATTGTTGATCAAGAAGTAGCAATAGAAATTTCAGATGAGGATTTGATTGATTACGATAAAAATTCACTTACTGAGGATTTAAGCGAAATAAAAAGCTTTTTTGCTAAAGAGTAAAATTTATATTATGTAAGTCTATTTTACCTTTAAATTGTTATGCATAATTACAGTTTAAAGGTATTTTTATTTGTTATATAAAAACATAATTTAATAATAAAATGGAAAAAGTATTTAAAAGATAAGAGTTAAAATATTATAATGTAAAAAATTCTATTGATATATATAATGATACAGTTATTGTAGTATCTTTACCAATTTATCTATATATTTGTTGAGTAATATATAGGATTATATTATAATATTGAGAGAATATTTACAGAAAGGCTATTATTTATGGAAGAAAATATTTTAAAAGTAAGTAAAGAGAATGAGGGAATTAGAATAGATAAATATTTAAGTGAAATGTTAAATGGAAAATCTCGTTCTTTTATTCAAGGCCTTATTGAAAAAGAGAGCATTAAGGTAAATAATAAATTAATTAAAAGCAATTATAAGTTAAAAGCTTGTGATGAAATAGTAATAACAATGCCAGAAGCTGAAATTTTAAAAGTTGAATCAGAAGATATAGATTTAGATATACTATATGAGGATAAGGATGTAATAGTAGTAAATAAAGAGCAAGGAATGGTTGTTCATCCAGCACCAGGTAATTATAATGGAACGTTAGTAAATGCATTATTGTTCCATTGTACGGATTTGTCTAGTATAAATGGAGTTATAAGACCAGGAATAGTACATAGGATAGATAAAGATACTTCAGGAGTATTAGTAATAGCTAAAAATGATGAATCTCATAATAAATTAGCAGCTCAACTTAAAGATCACTCAATGAATAGAGAATATTATGCTTTAGTAGAGGGGAGATTTAAGAATGATTCAGGCGTTATAGATAAGCCATTAGGAAGAGATAAGAAGAATAGGCTAAAAATTGCAATAACTGAAGATGGAAGAAGAGCAATAACTCACTATGAAGTTTTAGAAAGATATGATACAGGGTGTACACTGATAAAATGTAAATTGGAAACAGGAAGAACTCATCAAATAAGAGTACATATGGCATCACTTGGTCATCCTTTAGTGGGAGATCCTCTTTATGGATTTAAAAAACAAAGGTTTAAACTAAAGGGACAAATGTTGCATGCTAAAAAGTTAGGATTTATACATCCAACTAAAAATGAATACATGGAATTTGAGACTAATTTACCAGAATACTTTGAAGAAATAATAGAAAAATTAAGATGAATTATAAGACGCTAGGAGGAAGAATTATGGAATTGAAATCAACTTTATTAGATGATAAAGCTATAAAAAGAACATTAATTAGAATTTCTCATGAAATAATTGAAAGAAATAAAGGCGTGGAAGACATAGTTCTTATTGGTATAAAAAGAAGAGGATATCCATTAGCACAGAGAATAGCAGATCAGATTGAAGGTATAGAAGGTAGAAAAGTAGATGTTGGATATGTTGATATAACTTTGTATAGAGATGATCTTACAATAGTTGAAAAGGATCCTACAGTTAAAAGCATAGATATAGAAACATCTATAAAAGATAAGAAGGTAATATTAGTTGATGATGTATTATATACATGCAGGACAGTTAGAGCTGCTATTGATGCGGTCATGGATTTAGATAGACCTGAAGGTATACAATTAGCAGTTTTGATAGATAGAGGACACAAGGAATTACCTATAAGAGCAGATTATGTTGGTAAGAATATACCTACATCTAAAAATGAAGTTATAAAAGTTATGTTAAATGAAATTGATGGAGAAGATTCTGTAAAGATATATGATTCGATTAATTAGTAGAATACAAAAAAGTTATAAAAGGAGTAATATATGTATAATTTAATTGCAACAAGTACTTTTGGTATAGAAAGCATAACAGCTAAGGAACTAAGAGCACTTGGTTATGAAGATTTAGAAATCGAAAACGGAAAAGTAACCTTTGAAGGGGATGAAATGGATATAGCTATAGCTAATGTCCATTTGAGAACTGCAGATAGAGTATTAATTAAAATGGCCGAATTTGAAGCAACATCTTTTGAAGAACTTTTCCAAGGAACTAAGAGTGTAAAATGGCATGAGATAATACCTAAAGATGGAATTATGCATGTTGTAGGGAAATCTGTAAAATCAACACTACATAGTGTGCCAGATTGCCAATCTATAGTAAAAAAAGCTGTAATTGATAGTATGAGTGAACATTATGGTATTAACCAATTTAGTGAAAGTGGTTCTACATATAAAATAGAAGTTGCTATTTTAAAAGATAAAGTAACATTAACAATAGATACTACTGGTCCTGGCTTACATAAAAGAGGATATAGAGAATTAGCAGGAATAGCACCATTAAAAGAAACATTAGCAGCATCAATGCTTTTACTTTCAAGATGGAATGATAACTTTGAACTTGTAGATCCATTTTGTGGATCAGGAACTATACTTATAGAAGCCGCTATGATAGCATTAAATATAGCACCAGGATGTAATAGAAACTTCGTGGCAGAAGAGTGGTCTGATGAAATAAGAAACACATTTGCTATGGTTAAAGATGGAGCTAAAAAAGCAGTTAAAGATAAAGAAATAAACTTAATAGGATATGATATAGATTATAGAGTTTTAAAAGTTGCTATGGATAATGCTGAAAAAGCAGGAGTTTCTAAGTATATAAAATTCCAAAAGAGAGATTTTATGGACTTTTCAAGTTCTAAGAAGCATGGCTTTATGATATCAAATCCACCATATGGTGAAAGAATAGGTGAAAGAGAAACATTAGAACCTCTTTATAAGTACATGGGGCAAATGAAGAAAAAACTTAGTGAATGGGACTTTAATATTTTAACTTCTATTGAAGGATTTGAAAAATTATTAGGAGTAAAATCTACTAAAAATAGAAAATTATATAATGGAACAATTAGATGTTATTATTATCAATATTTTGATAATATAAAAATTAAAAATCCAGGAGATACATTAATAAATGAATTAATGGATTAAATATAAACTTTGAATAAAGGTTATATTTAAAAATGTTGATATATGCAATAGGAAAAGTGGCATTGTAATTGAACTTTGAGAATTGTTAAGTGAGATTCAAAAAGTAAGTGTTCAAATTTTACGTTTGGCTATACGAACTTTCACACAGTACAATTTTATATTGGGAGCAAGCTAAAATAGGACTATACTCATTTTAGTATTCCTGAATTCAATTGTTAAGTCTATTCTGCTTGTATATATGAACACTTAAAATATAGTATAAATAAAAAACGATAACTCAAAATTAATTTTTGGTTATCGTTTTTTTATCTATAAATATTGTGGGATTTTTTAAGACTCTTAATAAAAGTGTTTATTAAGAGTCTTTTAATTAAAAAAGTATTATATATCCACTCTGATATTTGAATGGTATACATAAAATTATATTATTATAAGAATTAAACCAATGAATAACTTAATTTACGATTCTAAATTTAAATTATCAAAATCTTTTGGTTCTACTATTACTGTTTTATTTGTATGGTAAATTACCATACCAGGTTTTGCGCCATTTGGCTTTTTAAGTTCCTTAACTTTTGTATAGTCAACTGGAACCTTTGAAGAATTTTTAGCTTTGCTATAGTAAGCTGCTATTATTGCAGCTTCTTCTAAAGTTTTATCTGGTATTTCATATTCAGCAATAATAACGTGAGAGCCAGGAATATCTTTTGTATGTAACCAAAGATAATTTTTATTAGCAAATTTTAAACTTAAATAATCATTTTGTAAGTTATTTTTACCAACATAGATATCTATACCATCACTAGATTTAAAATGGTGTGGTTTAGAGGTTTTTTTCTTTTTATTGATTTTATCAGATTTTTTAAATCGTATATAACCAGTTTCAACAAGCTCATTTTTTATATCCCCTATTTCATCATAGCTTTCTACATTTTGAATATTAGTAAGAACAGAATTTAAATACTCTTCTTCTTTAATATTCTTATCAAGCTGAGATTTAGCATACTCTTCTGAAATTTTCAGTTTATTATATTTTTTATAGTAAGCTTGCACATTTTCAGAAGGAGTTTTAAATGGATCTAATCTTATTTCTAAATATTCCTCTTGTTCACTATAATAATTTAAAAGAGAAGCTTTAGTATCACCTTTTTTTATACTATATATATATGATGTTAATAAATCACCTTTAATTCTTGAATTTTCTTTTTCATCACATTCTTTTAACGTTTCATGTAGAATTTTTGATTTCTTTTTACATCTATCTATATTTGTAATAATTAATTTTTGTAAATCTATAGATTTATTATGAAGTCTATCTTGTTTATCTTTTTTATAAAAGAAATCATCCATAAGTATATTAGGATTATCATATTCTAGAGTAGAAAAATTAGCTTCTAAAGAAGATAATTTTAAGAAATAAAAATCTTTATATACCCCACTATCATTAGTATAAATAGTGTATGAAAGATTTTTATCAAGATTTAATATGAAATTCTTAAAAATTTCATAAATTTCTTCTCTAGTAGGTGATGAATTAGTTTTTATAATGTTATAATATAAATCTGAAGACAATAATTTACTAATACCTGTAAAAGTTTTTGAAAAGAAACTTTCATCAAAAATTATTGAATTATTAGATATAAAATTATTAAAATCTTCATATTCAAATAGTAGAGGATTTAATTTATTAGATTCTGGTGGATAGACATAATTAACACCAGGATAGAGAACTCTAAAAGTATTAATATCTGGGGTTATGTGTTTTATTGATTCCATAACCTTATTATCCCTATTTCTAACTAATGTGATATTAGAATGTCGGCCCATAATTTCAATTATAAGTGAATAAATGCTATTAAAGCCTAATTCATCACGATTTTCTATATCCATTACTAAAACTCTATCATTATTTTTTTGAGTTAATTTAGTAATTCTACCACCTAATAAGTATTTACGTAGTACCATTAAATACATTGGTGCTTTTATAGGATTGCTTTTAGTTGAATTAGTTAAGTGAATTCTAGCAAATCTTGGAGATGCTGATATTAAAAGTTTTAAATTTTTACGTTCTTTTCTTAGCGTTAAGATTATTTCATCTTTTTCAGGTTGATTTATTTTATCTATTTTAGAATCTAATATTGAATTTTTTAAATCATTAACTAAACTATATAAGTAGATACCGTCTAGTGCCATTGTAATTCGTCCTTTCTTAGTGTGACTAGGCAAAATAATGCCTTTAAGATAGTATAACATTATAGTTGCTTTATTATCAAATATTCATAATACATGGTAAAGTAATTATGTTTTATTTATAAAAACTTGTTAGATTTAACGTTATATTTTAGGATATTATTAATAATTTAATATAAGATAAATTTAAATGTCATTGGGGCATTAAATTAAATTTATAATAATTATTTAAGTAAAAATAAGATAAATTGGGGGAGAGACTAGAATGGAATTTTATAAGATGCATGGAGCAGGAAATGATTTTATATTCATTGAAGACTTTAATTGTGAAATTAAAGATGAATGTAATTTAGCTAAAAAGGTTTGTGATAGACATTTTGGAATTGGAGCTGATGGCTTAGTTATTGTTAGAAAATCAAAAAAATCATCAGCAAAAATGGTTATTATAAATTCTGATGGTTCTAGGGCAAATATGTGTGGAAATGCAATAAGGTGTTTTGGAAAATATGTTTATGAAAATAAAATCATAAATAAACTTAAATTTTCAATTGAAACAGAAGATGGTATTAAGGAAATAGAATTAATCCTAAAAGATGAAAATGTAGAATATGTAAAAGTGTATATGGGAAAACCATCTTTTAACGGAAGTGATATACCATTAAATAATTTAGATGAATTGATAGATCAAGAAGTTGCTATAGGTAAAGAAAAATATAATATGACAAGTTTATTAATGGGAGTACCTCATACTATCATTTTTGAAAATCATAAGGAATACGAAGTTCAAGAAGGAGAAAACATAGAAAAATTTTCTTTATTTAAAAAAGGAACAAATGTTGATTTTGTAAAGGTTAATAATAAAAATCATATACGTGTAAACACATGGGAAAGAGGTGCTGGAGCAACGCTTGCTTGTGGCACTGGATGCTGTGCTTCAGTTGTAGTTGCAAAGAAACTTGGGTATGTAAGTGAAGAAAAAATATTTGTAAAGGCTCCAGGTGGAAATCTTATAGTAGAGGTTTTAGAAGATGGAGTATATATGAGTGGACCAGCAGAATTTATTTGTAAAGGAAATATTATTTTATAGCTATAAATTAATTGAGGGGATAAAAAATGAGCGTGTTAAAAAAGAAAAAAATGAGTATTCTAGTATTTATTGTTCTACCTCTGCTGATGCTTGGATGTTCATCTAAGAATGATGAATCTATTAGCGTAGCAGAGGAATTACAAATTAATCAAGGTGCAATATTAAAATATGAAGAAGATAAGTATAACTTATATGATTATAAAAAAGATCAATATAAATTATACGAACCAAATAAAGCAGTAGTAGCTTATGATAAATCAAGTTCTAATTATATATACAGTGAAGATAAAAAATATTATATTGTACATAACGGAGAAAAAAATGAAGTAAAAGATAAAGAATTTACAGACATAAAAATATCCCCTAATGGAAAATATATATCATACTTTATAGAAGATGAAGGTTTGCATTTAAAAGTATTTGAAACAGGTAAAAATAAAGAAATGAAAATTGATTCTAAAGTATCTATATCAGGTGTTTTATATGATTGGTATGATGAAAATATCATTCTTTATTATGGAGTCAGTAATGATGGTGTAAATGGAATTTTCACATATGATTTGAATAATAACAAAGAAGATCTTATTTATAAGATAGATGAAGGATTTTTAGGATTTATGAAATCTTCAAAAGAGAACATTATATTTTTACAAATAGATTTTGACAATAACAAAGAATTAATGATACTTAATAAATCTAATAATGAAGTAGTATTATTAACTGATAAAGTCGAACTGTTACAGGATATAGTAATTAAAAATAATGAAATATATTTTGTGGGAAAAGCTTATAATGATAAAGAATCTCTTTACAGAATTAATGAAAATAAAGTACAAAGGTTAGTATTTGACTTTCCTTCAATGGTAGAAGCCGATAAGGGGTTAAGTGTTGACGAAAATGGAGAAATATTATTTATAGGTAAAGATGATAGCTCAAAAAATAAAGCGGTATATAGTTGCTCTGAAGACAAGACAATAAGCTTAGTATCAGATAAAGCAAGTGATTACAATTTTATAAGAATTAATGAATAAAGCGAAACACTGAAATTGGAGATTAATATCTTTTATTTCAGTGTTTTTTATAATTTATTGAATATATTTATAGGAAAAGGGGAGAGTACTTAATAGCAATGAAGGGGGGATAAATATAATTGAATATAAAATTAGAGATATCGATGTAAGTGTCTCAAGAAGAATAAGTAAAAAAATATCAGATAAATATAAAGTTATTCCTATAAAACAAGAAAATAATACAACTATTGTGCTAGGATATGAAATAAGAGATGAAGCAGAAGAATATTTGAGATTTATCTATAATAATAAAATCATCTTAAAAGAAATAAGCAAACAAAATTATGATTATTTAAGAGATATTATATTTAAAGTAGAAGATGAAGATATTGAAAGCACTTTAATTTATAATGCTATTTTAAGAAATGCTAGTGATATACATTTTGAACCTTGCGAAAAAGAGGTGGATATAAGATATAGAATTAATGGCGGATTAATTCTAGTTCACAAAATGCTTTTATCTGAATATTTAATATTGGCTTCAAAAATAAAACTTAAAGCTAATATGGATATATCAGAGAGAAGAAAGCCGCAAGATGGAAAAATACTTATAAATTATGACCATAATAATTATGATTTAAGGGTTTCATCTATTCCTGTAGTTTATGGCGAAAAAATAGTTATAAGAATATTATATAGTGAAAATTTTAATTACAAATTAGAAGATTTATACTACTCAAAAGAAAAAATAGAATTAATAAAAAAGATAATGTCATTAAAGAAAGGTCTAGTTTTAGTTAATGGACCAACTGGAAGCGGGAAATCGACAACTCTGTATACTATATTGAAAGAAATCAATATAGAAGATATAAATATAACAACTCTAGAAGACCCAGTAGAAGCAATCATTCCCAATATCAATCAAATGAGTTTAAATAAAAAATTAGATATAAATTTTTCAAATGGCTTAAAAAACATATTAAGACAAGATCCCGACGTTATTATGGTTGGAGAGGTTAGAGATGAAGAAACAGCAGCTATGTCTGTAAGAGCATCAATAACGGGACATAAGGTGTATACAACTATTCATACATCAACACCCAGAGAAGTCTTTCTCAGACTTGAAGATATGGGCATAAAACCGTATTTACTTAAGGATTCAATTGTAGGAATAATATCTCAGAGATTAATAAAGGTATTATGTGAAAATTGTAAAAAAGAAGATAATAAAAATACTTATAAAGGGATTAAATTATATAAAAGTGCTGGTTGTTCAAAATGTAATTATTCTGGATATGAATCCAGAAAACTTATAAGCTCTGTATATTTTATAGATAAGGAATATGATGAAATTGATATTTATAAAGACAAATACTGCTTATCAAATATTGGTATGAAAGATGACTTAGAAAAGTTACTAGAGAATGGGCAAATTTCCTATGAAAATTATGTGAAGTTTATGGAAGGAGAAGGATTGGATGAGTATCTTTAAGAAAATAAAAAGTTTTCTTAAGAAAGGGTACAAGAAAATAAATTATAATGAATTAAGTTTGATATCTGGAAGTTTAGCACAATTATATAAAGATGGAATAAAAGTAAATGAAGCTTTAAATTTAATAAAAGAAGTTACATTGACTAAAGAATATAAAATAAGCATTAATGATATTGTTAAAAATATAGAAAATGGAATGACATTATCAGATGCTTTTAATGAAAAGAAAGAATTATATCCTAAATTTTTTATAGGAATAATATCTATAGGTGAAAATACAGGCAAGTTATATGAAGCTTTAAATACATTAAAAAATTATTATGAGAAAAGGAATTTTATAAATAAGTATATTATAAGTTCATTAATGTATCCCATAATATTAATTATAAGTATACTGGCTTTAATGATATTTTTAACTTTAGTAGTTATACCTAATTTTTATGGTATTTATTTATCAATAGGAATAACACCACCTTTTAGTTGTGAAAAGATATATGAATTAAGCAATTATATAAAAGAAAATCAACTTTTTACTTTTATATATTTTCTATGCTGGGGAGTTTTTATACCCTTTATATGTATAAAGAGAGTAATGTGTGAAAGAGGTATAAGTTTATTAAGTAATTTTAAAATTTTCAATAAATTTTTAGAGTATGTGATCATATTTATATTATCAATTATTGTTAATAGTGGAATGAATATTTCATACGGACTCATGTATTGTTCAGATAGTATGAATTTTAATCATATAGGTGAGAAACTTAATAAAATTAATGAAGGTATATTAAGAGGTGGGACACTAAGTGAAGCAATAACTGATACAAATATATTTTCCAAATATACAATTGCAGTAATAAGAGTAAGGGAAGAAAGTGGATCTATAGGGGAAGCTTTAAAAGAACTAAGCGTAATATTAGAAAAATCTTTGATTAAAAGAATTAATAAATGTCTAAGTTTATTGCAACCATTTCTTATAATATCTATATCAATACTTGTTACAGTATTTTTTATTATTTTCATTATGCCTTTATTTGATAGCTTAAAAATAGGAGCAATTAAATGAAGAAAAAAGGATTTACATTGATAGAACTTATAGCAAGTTTATCAATAATTATAATAATATTCTCTTTAACATTATCTGTAAGTGATATACATTCTACAATTTCAAATGATATAAAAAGTAAATCAGCACTTTATGATGTGGAAAATTTATTATCTTATAGTAAAGCTTATTGTAAGAAAAATAAAAAAAATGGAGAAATTCAAATAGATAATATAAGAAATAAAATTTTATTTGGAGAAAATGCTAAAAAATTAGTTAAACAAGTTGATTTAACGGGGAAATTTAAAATAATTAATAAAAATGATTGCATACAAGTAAGATCTAATGGACATATAAAGCAAGGAAAAACTATAGTGTTTCAAGATAATAAAAATAATATATATAAGATTACTATAGCAACAGGTATTGATCCTATTAATATAAGTGGTTTTTAAAAATGTATGAATTTTAGAGAGGAAATAAGAGTGAGAAGTAAAGGAAGTATTTTAATAGAAGGTATTGCAGCATTATTTATATTGAGTCTTATGATGATGTTTTCAATGAATGTATATATTCATAATAATAGGGTATTAAAAGAAAGAATATTGAGGGAAAATTTAAATAGAGCAATATATAATATCACTAATGAATTAAAATACAATACTAAAATGAATGAACTTAAAGATCGATTAAATGAAGATTCACTAAAATTAAGTTTTAATGAAGAGTTTTTTAGTGAATTAATTAGTAAAGAAATTTTAGACTTAACACAAGGAGATGATATTAAAATTTCTAAAATTAAAGAAGATGAATATAAGCTTGAAATTCTAATTACTGGATTTGTTAATAAAGATAATATTAAAGTTGATATAGAAGAGAGTTTTATAAAAATGTGGTGGATGGAGTATGTTTAGAAAGAAAAGAATTTACCTTGATAAAAGTGTAGTATGTAAAAAAACAAATGGATTTACCATAATAGAATCAATTGTGTATATTTTTTTTACAACAATAATATTTTTTATATCGACTAACTTAATTATAGATAGTTATAAATTATATATACAAAATCAAGAAATCAGTAGAGTGTGTAATAAAATGCAGAATTTTTATATAAATCTAGATTCAATATTAAAGAAAGACATAATAAGAGATATAGAATTTGGCGAAACTTATTTAATGCTTTATAGGGACAAAGATAATGTTTTGATAAGTAAGAATATAAAAAGTGATAAAGAAGCATTAGGTGCAAAATATCCTGATCGAATATCTCCTAATATATTACTTAAAGAAGTTAAGGATTTTAAAGTAATACAGAAAGAAAAATTAATTTATTTAAAGATAATTGATAAAAGTGGAAAGGTATTTGTTAGATGTATATAAAAAGTAAAGGAAATATTATAATAAGTACAATTTTAACATTTTCAATAGTTATGCTTCTAGGTAGTTTCAGTTTTATAGTTATGAAAAATAATAATGAGATGTCGTATTTATATAGTAATAATGGAGATATTTATAGTTTATTAGAGGATGAAGAAAAATCGTTATTAAGCTTTAATAAACAATTAAATAAAATGAAAAAAGAAGAAATTTTTATTGAAAATTTTAATATAAAAGATGATATTAGTGAATTACAGTATGAAGTAGAGAAGGATAAATTTTATTTATTAACAGGAGATAACATATGTAGGGAATTAAAATATATGTTTAATGAAAGTAAAGTATTTTTAATTCCAGTATATAAAAATATAGATATAAACAGTTAAATGTTAAAGAATCAATAGTGTAGGTAAATTTAAGTAGTATTTAATTATGTATTAAAATATTATTAATAATTCAAAAAAAATTTTAAGGAAGTGAATTATGAAAAAATCAGTTTTAATTATGAAAAAACAGGGATTTATATACAGGGATAAAGAGTATGTATTTGAGCAGTTTGAAGAAATTGAAAAATTAATAAGCACAAATAGAGAATTTATAATAATTGAAGAAGAACTATACTCTAGGCACTTCAATGAAAATATAAAAAAATCACATATATATGAATATATTGAATTTAAGTTAAACAAAGAATTCCATAAGAATGATGATATATTATATCATTATGAATATGATAAGAAAAATAGTTTGATATCAATTTATTCTGTAAAGGGTGGCAAGAGATTAGATGTATTATCTAAGGGGTCAAAGAACATAAAAGTTATTCCAATTCAATTTATTATTAAAGATGTAATTATAGATTCATTAGGAAAAGAGGCCTTAAATTCTAATTGTATAGTGTATTTTCAAGGTTTTTATTATTATGTTGAATTGGTTAACGGAAAGTTTAATCGTGCTTTTGTCGAAAATGAAATTGATATTCTAATCAACAGAATAAATAACTTTGAAATACTAGCTGAAAATAAAGAAAGCATTTTTTATATAGATAAGAATATAAAAAACAAGGAAATAATTACATTGGATAATGGTAATAAAGAAATAAAAATAATGAATGTTAATTGTGAGGACATATTATATGAAAAAATATATAAGAAACCAGAACTTCATTCCCAAAAAATTTTATGATTTAAAAATTCAAAAAGAGGAAGAATATATAAATAAAATTAAATTTTTATTTATAATATTAAATTTAATACTTTTACCAATGACATTAAAAAATATATCTATTTTTAAAGAAAATAAATCGAATTTAGAAATCAATACTCAATTTAGTGGAATTAAAGTTGAAGAAAGTAATATTAGCGGAGATGATATAATAACTTGGATTAATAATATATTTGTAGAACATGTTGAAAGTGCATGCGTAGATAAATACGGGGGAGAATTCAAAATAAATAAAATGGAATCACTACAAAAAATAAGTGATGATATTAATATAAAAAATATAAATAATGACAATACTAATTATATATTAGGAGTAGAATTGAATAATGAAAGGAAATAAAATATTAGCTACAGTTCTAATTTTTATATCATGTTTTCAAAGCATAATTTTATATAATACAAACATATTGAATTCAAATTTAAAAAAAGAAGAGTTGTACTATAAAAGTTTAACTACAAATGATTATAAAAATGTATCAAATATAAATTCTGAATTTGAAAATTTTAATGATTTAGAATTTTTAGAAGGACAAAAACAGTCTGATGGTAGTTGGGTTATATCTTTAAAAATAGAAGGCGAAAAAGATGAAATTTTAGAAAGTGTGTCTAAATTAAGAAATTATGCTATAAAGAATTATAAAATTGAGCATAATAAAGATAGTGGTTCATTGACAATAGAATTAAGTAAAAATAATATAAAGATGTGATTTGAAATATTTTTATGCTATTTATGACTATTTGTAGACTTTTTTTATGTAAAGTAGAGAGAAATAATTGCAATTATTTCTTTCTTTTGATAAAATATCATTGTTATGTCGAAGTTTACAACAATTGAACTTTAGTATCTAAATAATATTTTAGATTGTAATTATTTTATAAATTTTGGAGGGATATTTAATGATATCAGCAGGAGACTTAAGAAAAGGTGTAACTTTTGAGTTTGATGGACAAGTATTTACAGTTACAGATTTTTTACATGTAAAACCAGGTAAGGGAGCTGCGTTTGTAAGAACTAAGCTTAGAAACGTAATTTCAGGAGGAGTTGTAGATAGAACATTCAACCCAACTGAAAAATTACAAGAAGCTGTAATAGAAAGAAAAGAAATGCAATATCTTTATTCAGATGGAGAATTATATTACTTCATGGATCAAGAAACTTTCGAACAAATTCCTTTAAACGCTGAAAAGGTTGAAGATGCAATAAAATATTTAAAAGAGAATATGTTTGCAGTTATAAAATTCTTTAAAGGAAGTGCATTCTCAGTAGAAGCACCAAATTTTGTTGAATTACAAATAACATATACTGAACCAGGTGTTAAAGGTAACACAGCTACAAACTCATTAAAGCCAGCTACAGTTGAAACAGGAGCAATAATCAATGTTCCAATGTTTGTTAACGATGGTGATGTTATAAGAATAGATACTAGAACAGGAGAATACATGGAAAGAGTTTAATCTCTTTATGTATTTAAAGTTTTAATGCTAAATAAAGTTGCTAAGTTAATTCTTAGCAACTTTATTTATAAAAGGAAGTGAAATATATGGAAAAATTAAGGGATCAAATTAATGATTTAAAGTTAAATTTATCTCAAATAGAAAGTGAAGAATATAAAAAATATTTTTCATCAATAGTGTCAATCTTAGAAACTATGGATAATAAAATTGAAGAATTAACTGTAAATCAAGAAACTATAGAAGAAAATATTAGATTTATGGATGATGATTTAAGTGGTCTTCAAGATGAACTTTTTGAAGAGGTATCAATAGATGAATTAAGTGAATTAGAAGATGAGTATGTAGAAGCTACTTGTTGTCATTGTGGTAATACAGTTTTTGCAGAGCAATCAACTTTAAAAAATAATAATGAAATTCCATGTCCATATTGCAATAAGAATATTAAAGGATAAATATTTAATGTCCATAGTTTTACTATGGCTTTTTTTGTATAAAAAATTATATGATTTTAAAGATATGTAAGTTAATTTTACATATCTTTTTTTATTTAACAGTAATATTTTAATTTTTATATAAATATTAATAACTAATAAAAACATTAGAGG
Source organism: Clostridium botulinum (assembly GCF_000827935.1). NCBI lineage: Bacteria > Bacillati > Bacillota > Clostridia > Eubacteriales > Clostridiaceae > Clostridium > Clostridium botulinum. The sequence goes on along the minus strand of NZ_CP010520.1, from coordinate 2,279,947 downwards.
AGGAAGTGAGATGAAAGATGATAGTGAGTTTTTAAATATATTTCCAAGTAATATATTCAATGTACTTAAAGATAAATGTAAACTAGAACAACTTTATGAAATAAGGATAAAAATAAATAAACCTATCATAGTTTATTCTAATAAAGGAGAATCAATTGTAAACTATAATCCATCAAAGGAAGAGATGAAATCAATAATACAAAAAATATCTAATTATTCACTATATGCTTATGAAGAAGATATAAAACAAGGTTTTATAACAATTAAAGGTGGACATAGAATAGGTATTGCTGGCGAATGTGTCATGTGCAATGGTGAAGTAAAAACTATTAGAAATATATCATCTATAAATGTTAGATTTTGCAGAGAGGTTATAGGATGTTCTAATAAAATTATGAAACATATAATTAGTGGAGATAGAATTTACAATACAATAATTATTTCTCCGCCTAAATGTGGAAAGACAACAATTTTAAGAGATATATCTAGGAACATATCAAATGGAATGAAATCATTAGGCTTAAATGGTAAGAAAGTTTCTGTAATTGATGAAAGAAGTGAAATAGGAGCTTGTTATTTTGGAGTTCCTCAAAGTGATTTGGGAATTAGAACGGATATTTTAGATAATTGTTTGAAAAAAGAGGGAATGATTATGTCTATAAGAAGTTTGTCACCTGAAGTATTAATTTGTGATGAAATTGGTACTAAAGGAGATATCGAAGCATTAATTATGGCATTTAATTCTGGAGTAAATATAATTACAAGTATTCATGGATTTACAATTGATGATATTTATAAACGTAAAGTATTTAAAGAGCTTATTGATAATCAAATACTTGAAAGAGCTATCATTTTAAGCTCAAGAGAAGGGGTAGGAACTATAGAAAAGGTTTATAAATTAAGAGGGGAAGAAAAAATATGCTTAAATTAGTACTTATCTTTATGATATTTTTAACTGCTTCTTATATTGGTTTTTTATATGGTGAAACTTTTAGAAAAAGATACATTCAGCTTAAAGAAATTCTAAAAAATTTAATAATATTACAAAATGAAATTTTATATGGAAGTACACCTTTACCAGAAGCATTAAGCAATATTCAGAAAAAGACAATAAAGCCAATAAGCACTCTTTTAGGTAACGTAAATGGAAAGTTATGTGAAGGTGAAGCAGAAAGTGTATATAGTGCTTTTAGTAGTGAATATACTCTTTTAGAAGAAGAGTTTTATTTATCAAATAGTGATAAGAACTTTTTAATAGATTTTATAAAGTCTTTAGGTGAATCTGGACTTTATGGACAAGAAAAAATTTTTGACTTAGTAATAGAAAATGTAAGAAGCAATTTAAAAGAAGCAGAAGAGGAATCAAAAAAAAATATAAAAGTATATAGATATTTAGGAATATGCATTGGTGCTATGATTACAATATTTTTAATTTAGGTGGTGAATTTATTATGCATGATATAAGCATTCTTTTTAAAATTGGAGGCGCAGGAATACTGCTTGTGATACTTGATAAGGTATTAACAAGCAGTGGAAAGGGTGATGTTGCAGCTATAACTAATATTGCAGGTACTGTAATACTTTTATTAATGATAGTTTCTCTTATTGGAGACTTATTTAACACAGTAAAAACTATGTTTGTAATGTAGGTGAGTTTATGTTGATAGTAAAAGTGGTAGGTCTCGCATTTGTTGGTTTATTTCTAACTTTAATTTTTAAAAATAGCAAATCTGAAATGACTACATTTATTTCTTTAGCAGTTGGTACTTTAATATTACTTTTCATGATAGGTCAAGTACAAGAAATAATTACATTTTTAAAAACTGTAGCAGATAGAGCTAATATAGATACATTTTATATTGGAGTTATCCTAAAAATTTTAGCAATTGCTTATCTAGCTTCATTTACAAGTGAATTATGTAAAGACGCTGGAGCTTCAAGTATAGCAACTAAGGTGGAATTTTCAGGGAAAATAATGATTTTAGTATTAGCAATTCCAATTCTTATGGCTGTATTAAATTCTATCCTACAGATAATGTAGGTGAAATAAGTATGAAGATAATAAAAAGATGTACAATATTTTTTTTGATAAGTATTATTGTTAGTTCTGTATTTAATTGTATTTTTATACCAGAAAAAACAGTGTATGCTGTTGAACAAAATAACTTAAGTACAAGCAGTAATTCTGATGCTAAAAAAAGTGAATCTATAATGGATGAAATCAAAATAGAAAGTTTAGATGATAGTACACAAAAACAAATAAATAATTTATATGAGTATATAAATAAAATGAAAAATAATGTAGAGCTCATGAATGACTTGGATCCAGTTCAATATATTAAAGAATATATTAAAAATGGTGAAGGTGATTTTAATATAAAATCCTTGAGCAAGGCATTAACTAGTATATTATTTAAAGAAGTTGGAAGTGTATTAAAACTTATAATATCAATAGTTACAATAGTTATAATCTGTTCACTGATTAAAAACTTACAAGATGCATTTTCAAATGATAGTGTATCGGAAATAGCTTTTTATGCATGTTATGCTCTCATAATAATGATTCTATCAAAGAGTTTTATTATATCTATAGGTGTTGCAAAAGAAGTTATATCAAATATTGCTGATTTTATGGCTGCGTTATTACCTGTGCTTATAACCATGATAGCCATGGTAGGTGGATTGACTCAGGCAGCAACATTAGATCCTATTATTTTAGCTGCTGTAGTATTTATACCTAGAATTTATTCTAATATTATAATTCCACTTATATTAATGGGATTTGTATTAGAATTTGCAAATAATTTATCTAATGATCATAAAATTACAAATCTTTGTAAACTTTTAAAACAGAGTACTTTATGGATGCAGGGAATAATAATAACTATTTTTATTGGTGTTTTAACAGTAAGGGGTATTACATCAAAAACAATAGATGCAGTTACATTAAAAACAACTAAATTTGCAGTAGATAATTTCATACCTATTGTAGGAAAGACATTTTCTGATGCTATTGCTTCCATTGCAGGATATTCATTGATAATTAAAAATGCAATAAGCTCAGTAGGATTATTAATTATAATATTAATACTTTTATATCCAATAATAAAATTAGTACTTATGACAGTGATATATAAATTGGCGGCTGCATTAATAGAACCTATAAGTGATTCTAGAATAACTAATTCAGTAGCAGCAGCGGGAGAGTCAATGACATTGATTATCTCTTGTGTTTTAAGTGTAAGTTTAATGTTTTTTATTTTAATAGCTCTTGTTGCATCCTCAGGGCTGTTTATAGTGGGGGGATAATGCATGAATTTATTAAAGGAACTAGTAACAACTTTAGTTACAGCACTTATATTTATAACAGCAATAGAACTTATAAGTCCTAATAATGGTATGAAAAAATATTTAAAGTTTATATTAGGATTAGTTCTAATAACTATAATATTAAATCCGATAGTCAAAATTATTTCAAGCGGACAAAACAATATATATGATTCTATAAGTAATTATGAAGATGTATTTTCTAATTATCAAAATCAGATTAAAAGTAGTGAAGAAAATGAACTAAAGGATGGAGATTTAAGAAAGCAAGCTTTTGAGGAAAATTTTAATAAGAATTGCGAAAGCGTACTTAAATCACAGTATCCAAATAAAAAATTTAAAAGTGATGTTGAGTGTACAGTTAATTTTAACAGTATGATTTTCGATATAAAAAAAATAAAAGTAGGTATAAGTGAAAAGTCAGTAAGTAAAATTAAAAAGGTGATAATTAATAAAAAAGATAAGTCTTATGATGATAATCAAAATAGTCAATATAAAGAAGTCGTGACATTTATAAGTGAACAGCTAGATATTCCTAAAGAGAAAATAGAAGTATATAAAATAGAGGAATAGGAGATGAGTTGATGGATAAAAGAAAATTTTCTAATAATCTAAAGAAAATATTGGGTGAAAAAAAATTAAGTAATCTTATTTCTATTTGCTTAGTATTAGCATTTATATTTGTAACCATGAATGTATTAGTACCAAAGAATAAATATATAAGTAAGAGTAATGACCTTACTTATAAGGATGATAAAAAAGAAAGTCCAAAAGAAAATGAAGTAAGCACTTCAACGACCATTTCAGGTGATCAAAAAACATATGAAGAAAATCAAAAAGTGGAATTAAAAAATATATTAAAAAAGATGGAGGGGGTAGGAGAAGTTGATGTAATGATTTCATTTGAAAGTGGAGAAGAAAAGATTCCAGCATATGATACTAATGCTCAAGTATCAACTACGGAAGAAACAGATACTGAAGGAGGCAAGAGAACTAATAATCAAAAAAATGATGGTGCAACAGTTGTTATGACTAGTAAAGACGGTGGAAACGAACCATTTATTTTAAGAACATATAAGCCTAAAATAACAGGCGCTGTTGTTGTTGCAGAAGGTGCAGAAAATAGTAAAACAAAATATAACATTGAGCAAGCAATTTCAAAATTATATAACTTAACTTTAGATAAGGTTAATGTATATCCGATGAAGAAGTAGCATATAATTTAAAAGATAAAAAGGATGGGAGGAAAATATTATGAAAAGGAAACAATTAGGTATAATCTTTACTTTGTTAGCACTAATATTATGTGTAGGGGTGTTAGCAGCAAAGTTGAATAAGGGAGGATTAAATGATCCAACTGATCTAAGTGCAGTATTATCACCAGAAAATATAGGAGTGACTGAGGAAAATGGAGAAATAGCTAAAGCTGAAGATGACAAGGCTACATTGAGCCAAAATCAATATTTTTATCAATCTAGAAGTGAAAGAGAACAACAAGAGAGTGCAACAATCCAAACATTAAAAGCAATAGTAGCAGACGAAAATACATCTAAGGAAAGAAAAGATGAAGCAACAAAGGAATTGACAGAAAAAACTTTAAGAACAGATAATGAAGGCAGAATTGAAATAAACATAAAAAATAAAGGATATGAAGATGCATTATGTATGATAGATGACAAGAAAGCAACTGTAATAGTAAAGTCAGCAAACACTCTTGAAGAGAAAGACAGTGTTGCTATTCAAGAAATAGTACAAAATGTATCAAAGATAAAAGACGTAGTAATACAAGTTCAAAAATAACATAATTATAGCTTTGAAAAATAATATAAGTTTAATTGTAATGTTAAATCATATTTGTTATAATAAACGTAAGATTAACATGTTTTGTTATTACAAAACCTAGGAGGGTGAAAAGCATGGAAAGTTTGAATAAAGAAGATAACGTTGGTATCGTAAAAATATCAGACGAAGTAGTAAGCGTTATTGCAGGCATTGCCGCACAAGAAATTGACGGCGTTAGTGATTACCAAATAGGGGGCTCAAATAACTTATCAAGCATTTTAAAAGGTAAAAAGTCATTAGGAAAGTCAACAAAGGTTACTTTGCTTGATGATAAAGCAACTATAGATATAAATTTAAGCGTCGAGTATGGTGTAAAAATAATGGAAGTAGTTTCACAAGTGCAGAACAATGTAAAGAGAACTGTTGAAGCTATGACAGGATTAGTAGTAGAAGCTGTAAATGTATATGTTCAAAACATTTATATGCCGAAAAAAGAAGAATGTGAATCTAAGTAGTATCTAATTTCACCCTCTGAATTTCAGAGGGTGTTTCCATGCTAGATATTATTTAGAGAATAAATTTCAACAAAAATGACAAGAATTAAGAAGAATTTAAAAGTACGTGGAGGATCAGATGAATAGAAAACTATCAAGAGAAAAAGCAATGGAATTATTATTTGGGATGACATTAAACACTGATAATTGTGAGGAAACATTAGGAAACTTTATAGACAATTATGAAAGTGACATAAAAGAATTAGATATAACATACATAAAGAGAATATTAATTGGGGTAGAAAATAATAAAGACAACATAGATGAAGCGATATCAAAGAATTTATGTAATTGGAAGATCGATAGAATATCAAAGGTTAACTTATGTATATTAAGATTAGCTGTATATGAATTATTACATGATGAAGAAATTCCAAACAGAGTTGCAATAAATGAAGCATTAGAAATAACAAAGAAATATTCAGATGAAAAAAGTGTTTCATTTATAAATGGAGTTTTAGATAACATTTTAAAAAAATAAATTATAAGGGGCGAAAATAAAAATGGGGCAAATTATAAACGGAAAAGAAGTAGCATTAAAAATAAAAGAAGAAATAAAGACCTTTGTTGAAGAAAGAAAAAATAATAAACTGAGAATTCCAAAGATTGCATCGATATTAGTTGGAAATGATGGAGGATCAATTTATTATATGTCAAGTCAAGAAAAGGTGGCTAATTCTTTAGGAGTAGATTTTTTAAAAATTATATTAGAAGAGAATGTTACTGATGACGATGTTATAAATGAAATTCATAAGTTAAATGATGATGTTAATGTCCAAGGTATAATGCTTCAATTACCATTACCTAAGCATTTAAACGAAAAAAAGATAATAAAAGAGATATCTGTTAAAAAGGATATAGATTGTCTTACATTTGAAAGTCAAGGTAAATTGTATATGGGGGAAAAAGGATTTTTACCATGTACACCTAATTCGGTTGTAACTTTAATTAAGAGTCTTAATGTTGATATAACTGGTAAGGAAGTAGTTGTTCTTGGAAGAAGTAATATAGTAGGAAAGCCAGTAGCACAACTTTTATTAAATGAAAATGCAACAGTTACTATATGTCATTCTAAAACAAAAAATTTAAAAGAAGTATGTAGTAAAGCAGACATATTAGTTGTAGCAATTGGTAAACCTAAGTTTATAGATGAAGAATACATAAAAGAAAATGCAATAGTTATTGATGTTGGTACTTCATCTTTTGAAGGTAAAATAACAGGCGATGTTAATTTTGATAAGGTAATAGATAAAGCTTCTTTCTTAACACCAGTACCAGGTGGAGTTGGAGCTTTAACTACTACTCTTTTAATAAAAAATTCATGTGAGGCTTTAAAGGAATATGAAGATTAAAACTTTAACTGTTTCAGACTTAACAAACTATATAAAAAAAGTAATTGATAATGACTTTATTTTAAATAATCTCTCTGTAAAAGGGGAGATTTCTAATTTAAAGTTCCATAGCAGTGGGCATATTTATTTTTCTTTAAAAGATAATAATAGTAAAGTAAATTGCGTTATGTTTAAAAGTAAAGCAAGTCTTTTAAATGTTGCCTTAGAAGATGGTATGGAAGTTATGGTAAAGGGAAGAGCATCTATTTACACAGCTACAGGGAGTTTTCAACTTTATTGTGATGAGATAAAAAAAGAAGGGCAAGGAGAATTATTTATAAAATTCGAAGCTCTTAAAGAAAAATTATCAAAGTCTGGATATTTTGATGAAAAGTATAAAAAGAATATCCCTATGTACGCTAAAAGAATAGGTGTTGTAACTTCATCAACAGGTGCAGTAATAAGAGATATAATAAATGTAACTAAAAGAAGAAACCCATTAGTAGACATAATATTGTATCCAGCTAAGGTTCAAGGCGATGATGCATATAAAGAAATAATTGCAGGAATCGAATATTTTAATAAGAACAAAAATATAGATTTAATAATAGTTGGAAGAGGTGGCGGCTCTATAGAGGAATTATGGAATTTTAACGAAGAAGAACTTGCAAAAGTTATATTTAATTCTAAACTTCCTATTATTTCAGCAGTAGGTCATGAAGTCGATTTTACAATTTCAGATTTTGTTTCTGATGTAAGAGCAGCAACACCATCACAAGCAGCTGAAATAGCAGTTCCACTATTAAGTGATATAAACACAAAAATTTATGAAATATCAAAATCATTAGATTATGAAATACAAAAGAAGTTAAAAGATTGCAAAAGTAGATTAGAATCAAATGAGAGAATTTTAAAATTACATTCTCCAATGTCAAAAATAGTAAACTCATATTTAGAAGTTGATAAATTAAAAGATAGATTATATTTTGCAATAGATATAAAAATAAAAAGAGAAAAGCAAAAGATAGAATCATTAAATAATTTATTAAGCGCAAATAATCCTATAAAGGTACTTAATAAAGGATATGCTATAATAGAGGATGAAAATAATAATATCATTAAAGAGATATCGCAATTAAACGAAGAAAAAGAAATAAGTGTTTCTTTAAGTGATGGAAATATTAAAGGAAATTTTATACCTATTAAGTAAGGAGAGTATTATATGGCAAAGAAAGAAAGCTATGAAGATATGCTTGGTAAACTTCAAGATATTTTAAGTACTTTAGAAGATGACAATTTAAACCTTGAAGAGGGTATGAAATCTTATGAAGATGGAGTAAAATTAGTAAATAAACTTTATAAAACTTTAAATTCATATGAAGGAAAAATATCTGTAATTAAGGAAGAAAAAGAAGTGGAGTTTGAAAATCAAGATGGAGATAGATAATTTAAAAAATTCAATAGATGAATATTTAAAAAAATATTTTATAAATAGAAATTCTTATAATAAGACTGTTTATGAATCAGCAGGATATAGTGTAAATATAGGTGGAAAGAGAATACGTCCAACATTACTTATATTAACTTATTCTTTATATAAAGATAATATAGAAAAAATAATGCCAATAGCAGCTGCAATTGAAATGATACACACTTATTCTTTAATACATGATGATCTTCCATGCATGGATGATGATGATTTAAGAAGAGGTAAGCCAACAAATCATAAGGTTTTTGGAGAAAATATTGCAGTTTTAGCAGGAGATGCATTGTTAAATGAAGCTATGACTTTACTTATGAAAAGTTCATTAGAATTAGGAGAAAGTGCGTTAAAAGCTTCTTATGAAATTTCAAAAGCAGCAGGCCCAGAAGGAATGATAGGCGGTCAAGTTGTTGATGTATTAAGTGAAGTAAGAGAAATATCAAAAGAAGAATTAGAATATATGCACGAAAAAAAGACTGGAGAACTTATAAGAGTGTCAATAGTGGCTGGTGGTATTTTAGCAAATGTTCCAAGTGGCGATATAGAAGCTTTGAATGAGTATGGCAAAAAATTAGGATTAGCTTTTCAAATAAAAGATGATATATTAGATGTAATAGGAACTGAGGAAACATTAGGCAAAGCAACTCACAGAGATAAAGAACTAAACAAAACTAACTTTATAACTGTTTATGGGTTAGAAAAATGCGAAGAACTTTGCAAAATATTAACTGATGAATGTATACAAATTTTAGACAACTTAAGTGTAGATGCTAGTCTATTAAAAGAATTAACTTATAATCTTTTAAATAGACTAAATTAAAAAAGGGAATGGTTATTATGAAGTCATTATTAGATAGTTTAAATTTCCCAAAAGATTTGAAGAATTTGAGTGATAGTGATACTGAGATATTAAGTAAGGAAATAAGGCAATTCTTAATAGAAAGTGTTTCAAAAACGGGAGGACACTTATCATCTAACTTAGGTGTTGTAGAACTTACTTTAAGTCTTATGAAATCTTTTGATTTTGAAAAAGATAAAATAGTATGGGATGTAGGACATCAAAGTTATGTATATAAAATTTTAACTGGTAGAAAAGATGGATTTAAAAATCTTAGACAGTTTAATGGATTAAGTGGATTTCCAAAGAGAAATGAAAGTAAATATGACTATTTTGATACAGGTCATAGTAGTACATCAATATCAGCTGGACTTGGAATGGCAAGAGCTAGGGATTTAAAAGGTGAAAAATACACTGTAGTCTCTGTAATCGGAGATGGAGCTTTAACAGGTGGTATGGCATTAGAAGCTTTAAATGATGTGGGGTTTAGAAAAACTAAAATGGTAATAATTTTAAACGACAATCAAATGTCTATCTCTGTTAATGTTGGTGGACTTTCTAGATATTTAAATAAATTAAGAATGGGCGAAACATACAATAGATTAAAAACCAATATAAACACATCTCTTGGTTCATCTGATTTAGGAAAAGATCTTATTTCTAAAATGTCAAAAGTAAAAGATAGTATAAAGCAATTAGTTGTACCTTCAATGTTTTTTGAAAATATGGGAGTAAAATATATAGGTCCTATTGATGGTCATGATATAAAAGCTATGAATGAAGTATTTAGCAAGGTTAAAGACATTGAAGGTCCTGTTATAATACACACAGTAACTCAAAAAGGTAGAGGGTATTCATTAGCAGAAAAAAGTCCATCTAAGTATCATGGGATTCCGCCTAGTAATGATAAAAAGGAAGAACCCAATAAAGCTTGTAGAGATTCATATTCTAAAGCTTTTGGTAATGCATTAATTGATATAGCAAAAGAAGAAAAAGAAGTAGTAGCTATAACTGCAGCTATGCCAGATGGAACTGGACTAAAAGATTTTGCTACTACTTATCCAGAAAGATTTTTTGATGTTGGAATAGCAGAGCAACATGCAGTGACTTTAGCAGCAGGAATGGCAGCAAATGGTTTAAAACCAGTATTTGCAGTATATTCTACCTTTTTACAAAGAGGGTTTGATCAGGTAATACATGATGTATGTATTCAAGACTTACCCGTAACATTTGCTATAGATAGAGCTGGAATAGTAGGAGACGATGGTGAAACTCATCAAGGAATTATGGATGTAAGTTATTTGTCAATGATGCCTAATATGACAATAGTAGCGCCTAAATGTACAGAAGAAATTCCAAGTATGTTAAGATGGGCAATAAAAAAGAACTCGCCAGTAGCAATAAGATACCCAAGAGGTAAAGATATTGTCTGTAATTTAGATGCTTTACAAGAAATAAGTTATGGAAAATGGGAAGTTGTAAGTGAAGGAAAGAAAATATGTATTATTGCTAGTGGAAGAATGCTTCAACATGCACTTTTAGCAAAAGAAATACTAAAAGAAAAAGGAATAGATCCTAAAATAGTAAATGCAACATTTATAAAACCAATAGATAAGTGCTTATTAGAAAATTTAAAAGAAGATGGATATGATATTTTGACTATTGAGGATAATATTATATGCGGAGGATTAGGAATATCTATTCTAGAATATTTAAATTATATAGATTATAATGGAAACATGAAATTATTAGGATATAATGATGAATTTATTCCACAAGGAAATGTAGAAATACTTTATAGAACATATGGATTAGATCCTGTAAGTATAAGTAATACAATCCTTAAATTTTATAATTAAAAGGAGAATGTAATATATGGCAGAAAAAAAGGAAAGACTTGATATACTTTTAGTAGAAAAGGGTATAATTACTTCTAGGGATAAAGCTAAGGCTTGTATTATGGAAGGTAAAGTATTTGTTGATGGTCAAAGAGTTGATAAAGCAGGAGAAAAAGTAAGCGTAATTGCTAACATTGAATATAAAGGCGCAAAACTTAAATATGTAAGTAGAGGCGGACTTAAGTTAGAGAAAGCTATGAAGTCATATGATATATCTTTAGAAGATAAAGTATGTATGGATATAGGGGCATCTACTGGGGGGTTTACTGACTGTATGCTGCAAAATGGAGCGAAAAAAGTATATTCAGTAGATGTAGGATATGGTCAGTTTGCATGGAAATTAAGAACTGATGAAAGAGTAGTATGCATGGAGAGAACCAATATAAGATATGTTACATTAGAAGATATTGGTGAACCTTTAGATTTTGCATCAATAGATGTATCTTTTATATCTTTAAAAAAGATAATGCCAGCAACATTAGGACTTTTAAAAGATACTGGTGAAGTGGTTGCATTAATAAAACCACAATTTGAAGCAGGTCGTGAAAAAGTTGGTAAAAAAGGTGTTGTCAGAGAAATTAGCACACATAAAGAAGTAGTATATGGAATAATTGAATTCCTTAAAAATGAAAAATTAAATATCCTAGGGGTAGGATATTCTCCAATAAAGGGCCCAGAAGGAAATAGAGAATACTTAGTTTATTTTACAAAAGATAATGAAAAAGAAAGTAATTTTGAACTTGATGATGTAGAAAGGGTTATAGAGGAATCTCACAAAGAACTTTAGAGATTTTCGGAGGGGTTATGAAGAATATAGGTATTGCGATAAATCCATCAAAAGACTATAAAAATACGATTTTAAATATGGTAAAAGAAAAAATTGAAAATATTTGTAATGTTACAGATATTGAAGTATATAATAGTTTTGATATAAAAAATTTAAATTTAAGCTCATTGGATTTACTTATTGTTTTAGGTGGAGATGGAACTCTTCTTGGAGTAGCAAGGGAATTAGAGGATGACTTTAAGGCACCTATATTAGGAATAAATATAGGTAATTTAGGAGTTTTATCTAGTATAGAAATATCCGATTTAGAGTTAGCATTAAAAAAATTAATGACTAAAGATTGTAAAGTACACAAGAGAATGATGTTAAACTGTGAAGTTGATATAAATGAGTCAATAAAGAACATAAAGGCCTTAAATGAGGTTGCAGTAGCAAGAGGAACATTGTCAAGAATGGTAAAATTTAAGATATTTGTTGATGAAAAATTATATGCTATATTTAAAGGCGATGGACTTATTGTTTCAACGCCTACAGGGTCAACAGCATATTCCTTTTCAGCAGGAGGACCATTTATATGTCCAGACTTAGAAGTTATTAGTATAGTGCCTATATGTGATCATACAAAGAGTATGCATCCAATTGTATTAAAAGGTGATAGCACTATAAAGATAATAGCAGAAAATGGCGGAGATCAAATATACTTGACAATAGATGGACAAAGAGCAATAGAAATGAAAGACAATTCTGTTATAACTGTAAAAAAGAATCCAAAGTCATTAAAATTACTGTTATTTAATGATTATGATTATTTTAAAGTAATAAGAAATAAGGTATTAAATAATTCTAAGGAATGTGATGGTGAAGAAATTTGAAATCAAAAAGACATACTAAGATATTAGAAATTATATCATCTAAAGAAATAGAGACACAGGAAGATTTAGCAGAAGAATTAAAGTTACAAGGTTTTGATGTAACGCAAGCAACAGTTTCAAGGGACATTAAAAATTTAAAACTTATTAAAATACAAGGTGCTTCTGGAAATTATAAATATGTTGTATCTTCAGGTGAAGAAAAAAATATAATAGATAGATTAAGTAATATCTTATCTAACACGGTTATAAGTGCAGAAAATGTAGATAAGATGGTAGTAATAAAAACATTAAGTGGTTCAGGATCAGCAGCAGCAGAGGCTATAGATAATTTAGAAGGAGCTGATGTAGCTGGCACAGTAGCTGGAGATAATACCATATTTATACTTCTTAGAAGTTTAGAAAAAGCAGAAGAATTAGTAGCTAAAATAAGAAAAAGAATATCAATATAACACTATAAATATAAGGATGGGTATATATGTTAATTCAATTGAACATTAAAAATTTTGCATTAATACAGGAAATAACTATGAACTTCAATGAGGGATTTAATATTCTTTCAGGTGAAACTGGAGCAGGTAAATCAATTTTAATTGATGCAATAGATTACGTATTAGGTGGAAAATTTTCAAAAAGTTTGATAAGAACTGGAGAAAATAAAACTTATGTTGAAGCTATATTCACTGTTGAAAATAGCTTGTTAAAAAATGTATTAATTGAATTGGATATTGAAAGTGACGATGATATGTTAATTATCTCTAGAGAAACTCATCAAAGTGGAAGAAGTTTAATTAAAGTTAACGGAAAAACTTTTTTAACCTCTCAATTAAAAAAAATAAGAGAAAAATTATTAGATATACATGGTCAACATCAAAATCAAACTCTTCTTCAAAGAAATAGTCATATACTATATTTGGATGAATTTATAGGAAATGAAATTTTAAGTTATTTAGAAGAGTTTACTTCTCTAAAGAATGATTTATTGCAAATCGAAAATAAAATTCAACAAATATGTGGAAATGATGATAGAGATAAACTGTTAGATTATCTTAAATTTCAAATTGAGGATATAGAAAAAGGAAAATTAAAAGAAAAAGAAGAAGAGTATTTAAAAGAAGAATTTAATTTATTATCAAATGCTGAAAAAATAAGCACAAGTTTAAATTTATCATATGCTTTATTAAATGGTGTTGATGGAGATAATAGTGTTATAAATTCAATATCAAAGGTTATTCAAGAATTATCGAATATTGAAAATAATTTTGAAAAAGCTAAAAAAAATAGGCAACTAATAGAAGAGGCTTTTTATACAATAGAAGAAGTGTCTAGAGATATAAGAAATATAGCAGAAGAAGTTGTATATGATGATGATGCTTTGGAAAAAGTAAATGCAAGAATATATGAGATTAATCAATATAAGAAAAAATATGGTGCCACTATAGCGGAAGTTTTAGAGTACTATGAGAAAATGAAAATACAATACAATGATCTTATAAATTCTGAAAAAATTATTGAAGAATTGACTTTGAAAAAGAAGGAAATTATAAAAGAAATGGAAGTAGTAGCACTAAAACTTCATAAATTAAGAAGTAGCAAAAGTACTGAATTAAAAGAAAAGATTTTAAATGAACTTAGTTTTGTAGGGCTTGAAAAATCAACTATGGAAATAAATATAGTAAGAGAAGAAAAGTTCAATTCTAGAGGTTTTGATGATGTATGCTTTATGATTTCTACAAATCCTGGAGAACCGCTTATGCCGTTAGAAAAAATATTATCTGGTGGAGAACTTTCAAGAATAATGCTTGCATTGAAATGTGTTTTTGCAGATAAAGATGAAATAGCAACTTTAATTTTTGATGAAATAGATACTGGAATTAGTGGTGGTGTAGCAAAAAGAGTTGGTGAAAAAATGTATCAGGTATCTAAAAATCATCAAGTTTTATGTATAACACATCTTCCACAAATAGCAATTTTATCAGATTATCATTATTTTGTATCAAAGATGGTAAAAGAAAATAAGACATTCACTAATATAAGAGTATTAACTAAAGAAGAAAAAGAATATCAAATTGGTAGAATGCTTGATGGTGATGAAGTTACAGAAGCAACATTAAATAATGTGAAAGAAATGATAAAAATTGCCGAGTTAAAAAAACTAGAAATTTAAAAATTAATACATATAGTAATATATTTTGGTAAAAATAAAATCATGTAATACGTGGTTTTATTTTTTTTTATATTATTCCAAATTTCTTGCAGACGAGTTCTAAAGGGCAAAGAAATAGAAAAATCAGTGATTTTAAGAATGAATTTTATATTTTTTCAACTAACAATAAAAATATATTTATAAAAAATTTAACATGAACTAAAAATTTTTGACTTTTATAACAATGTTAATACAGCATAAGAGGCTTGTCTCATGGGAAAATTAAAATCAGAAGCAAAGGAGGAGGGAAATTATGAAGAAGAAAATATTAAAAACTATTAGTTTAATTACAGCTCCAATCTTGATTCTGGTTTTAATAACTAGTATATATTTAAAAGGTATTCCGAATACAATATATACAAATAAAGATATACCAGTATCTTCGATGATTCCTGTAGGAAGTACAATAAATAAGGTTGAAGATTACGGAAATAAATATCAGATTAAGTTATTGGGACTTATACCAGTAAAGTCCTTGGAAGTTCAAAAGGTACAAAATTTAGAAATTTATCCGGGTGGAAATAGTGTTGGTGTTAGGGTATCTACACAAGGCGTTTTAGTTGTAGGATATTCTGATATAGTAATTAATAATGTAACGGAAGAAAGCCCTGGTAAATTAGGTGGAGTTCAATTAGGAGATATAATATTAAAGATTAATGGTGAAGATGTTGAAAACTGTAAAGATTTAGTAAGTATAATTAAAGATTGCAAAGAGTGTAAAATAAAAGTTGATTTACTAAGGCATAATGAAAAGTTAAGTAGACAAGTAGAATTAAAAAAAGAAGAAAATTCAGATTATAAGTTGGGATTATGGATTAGAGATTCTACAGCAGGTGTAGGTACAATGACTTTTATAGACGGTGAAACAAAAAAATTTGGTGCCTTAGGCCATCCAATTACAGATTGTGATACAAATGAAGCATTTCTAATTAAAAAAGGTGATTTATTAGAATCATCAATAATAAGTTTAAGGAGAGGTGAAAAAGGATCGCCTGGAGAGCTTAAGGGTGTATTCATAAACGAAAATAATATAAGTGGAAAAATAAAAAGTAATACCGAAAGTGGTATTTTTGGAACCGTTGAAAATATGAATATATTAAAGAAAGATGTAAAACCTATGAAAGTTGGATTTAGAAATGAGATATGTGAAGGAAAAGCAAGCATAATAACTACTATTGACGAATCTGGACCTAAAGAATATGAAATAGAAATAGTAAAACTTTTAGAACAAAATACCCCAGGGCCTAAAAGTATGGTGATAAAAGTTACAGATCCTAAATTATTAGAAAAAACAGGAGGAATAGTTCAAGGTATGAGTGGAAGTCCTATTATTCAAAACAACAAAATTGTAGGAGCAGTAACTCACGTATTAATAAATAAGCCTGATACGGGATATGGAATATATATAGAATGGATGTTAAAAGATGCAGAAATAATAAAGTAATATGTAATATTAAAAGCACTAATTTTTATAATTAGTGCTTTTATAATAAAAAAATAATGAGTTTTACAAACTATTTTCTACAAAACTATTTACTTATATTAAAAATAAGGTTATAATTTACAAATAGTGGAATATAAATTAAATATAACAATTAATGTTATATTTGATTAATTCGTGTTATAATTTAGTTGTTAAATGTTATTTTTTAATATAAAGTAATAAATATACATATCACTATAACGTAATAAAAGTAAAAAGAGGATTTTTGTTAAAGAATATAGAATTATTTAATGTGATAAGTTTAGCTATTAAGAGTAGTTTATGATGTTATAGAGATTGTGATTCAAATAGTAACATAATCAGGTTTATGAAGGAGAGGAAAAAGCATGGAAGATAAAAAAATATCTGTACTTATTGCTGATGATAATAAGGAATTTTGCAGTATTTTAAACGATTATTTATTAAATCAAAGAAATATAATAGTAACAGGAATAGCAAAAGATGGTAGAGAAGCTTTAGACTTAATAGTTGAAAAGAAACCAGATTTATTAATTCTAGATATAATAATGCCACATTTAGATGGATTAGGTGTTTTAGAAAGATTAAATACTATGAATTTAGAAAAAATGCCTAAAATTATAATATTATCTGCAGTAGGTCAAGATAAGATTACACAACAAGCAATAACATTAGGTGCAGATTATTATACTGTTAAGCCATTTGATATGGAAGTATTTACAAAGAGAATTAGAGAAATGTTTAATAATGAAACAGACAATCAAAGTATAAGAAGAACATCATCACAACCTATGATTTCTTATACTAGTGAATGTCAAGATCATAAAGGAACTTTAGATTTAGAAACAGAAATAACAAATATTATACATGAAATTGGAGTTCCAGCTCATATTAAAGGGTATATGTATTTAAGAGAAGCTATAACAATGGTTGTTAATGATATAGAATTATTATCAGCTGTAACAAAAGAATTATATCCATCAATAGCTAAGAAGTACAACACAACAGCTTCAAGAGTAGAAAGAGCAATAAGACATGCTATAGAAGTAGCGTGGGGCAGAGGCCAAATAGAAGCTATTAATAAGCTATTCGGATATACTATTCACAACGATAAGGGCAAGCCTACTAATAGTGAATTCATTGCAATTATCGCAGATAAGTTAAGACTTAAGAATAAAGTGTCATAGTAATATATAATTTTTATAAAGTATATCCCAAAAATATTATTTTATAATAATAAGTATATTAATTTTCAATAAGACATCGAATAATCAGTTTTTAATTAGAATTGATTATAGGTGTCTTATTTTTTTGTTTCAAAATAGGAGTATTTGTGTTTATATAGAAAATTTTATAAAGAAGAAACAAAAGAAATATTATTAATTATATATGTTAATAAGTATATTCTAATATTGAGGTTTGTACAGTTTAATTAATAATGGGATATATAAAATAATACTTTAATAGTGTAAAATCAATTCCTATATGAAAGCAATGATACTACAAATTTAGCATCTTGATAAAGATTATAATAAATTTGTTCTCCATCTATTTTTTTTATAAATTTGTTTCCATAGTAGTTCTTTATAAAACCTAAACTTGTTTTACTAGAATCTAATGTATATTTAATTTGTTTACCATCAAAAGTAAGAATTCTAAATTCAGGTTCTCCTTCTATAGTAAAAACTAAAACATTTATACTATATGCTCTACCAAATAATACATTATCAAAAAATTCACATACAGGCAATTTATTATCGATGATGCCAATACTACTTATAGTTGAATCTATAGAAAATCTTTTTAATAAAAATTTAAGCATAATAACCTCTTTTAATCTTGATAATACTTAATATATAGAATTGGTTTATTTTATGTGATCAAAACATGACTATTTTGATATAAGTAAATAAGTGTATATGATATTTGATTTTGTGGATTTTAGAAAATAATAGAATACTAAATTAAAAGTATATCAACAAAGTGGAATACTCAAAACAAAGTGATTATTTTGGAATTTATTGAAAAATATAAGGTATAAAATAATTATATGAATTATGAGCTTATGGTTTTTAATGATATAGAATTATTGGTTGAAAATGATTATGTTAGAATCAGCTATAAGAATGGAATTATATACTTCAAGAGCTAAGAGGTTACAATACTATAGCTTCAAGAGTAGAAATAAGAAATAGCAATATAAGACATGTTATTGAAGTTAAGTGGGGCATAGGCTCAATAGAGGCTATTAATAGATTAATATTTTGAATATTAAAACTTCTTATTGGTGGTATGCAATAATCTATCTAATAAGAGGTTATTTTTAAATCTTTTAATTTTCATGTAAATAGTTATTGATTATTTCACTATAGTTAGTAATGATGTGATGGAAGTAAATGAAATATATTCGAAAGAAATTAGTAATAATACTTGTGTTGAATGTTAAAAAATATTGTTTTAAAAGATAAAAAATAATAAAATGTCGAAATTTATCAACAAATATCTTGGAAATATGTTATAATATTTATAGATATAAACCAAGGAGGAAAAAAATGATAAAAGAATGTAAAAAAGGCTATGATGTAAATATAAGAAAATTTGGAGTTCAAACAAATGTAATTTTACCATTTGCATCTATTAATAGTGATGGCACAAGCTCTGTAAGATGTAAAACTGATAATTGTGAATTCATTAATGTATGCGAATATAAAGATTATATAAAAGATTAAGATAAGATCTTTCTTTTTATTTTAAATAAAAATATTTTTAATTGTATATAGTAATTTGAGAAGATGATCCTAATATAAGGGACATCTTCTTTTTATTTTAAGAGTAGATAGGAATAGCATATAGTATGTATCAGATATTTAAACTTTGTGTAATATAATATTAAAATCAATAATTATAAGGTGAAGTATGGATTTTAATAATTTTAGCGGAATTGAAGAATTTTTGAATTATTTAGGATATGAAAAAATTACAGAAGATGATGATGAATCAACAGAATCCAATGAATCAAGCGATGAAAGCGATACAAGCAATTGCGGGTGTAAAATAGATCCAACAGCAGGGGCAAGTACAGACTGGTGTGCTAAGTTGAATTTAGATATACCAGGAGGGTTTCAAGATATAAATCCAATATTGTTTATAACCTTAGGAGAAGTTGTAGGAAATATTATTTCTGGACAGTTACCTTATAATGTTGCTAATATTATATCTAATCTTATTATTCTTGTCGGTCAAATAATAGAAACTTGTGGTACTCAGCAACAGTATTACGAGATAGGGCCAGGACGGTATTTTAATTGCGCGTATAAAAATATTGAAAATCCTTTTTGTGATTTTGATGTGGATAAAAAAAAGGAGTCAAGTAATACCAGTGATTTAATTAAAGATGAAAACTTGAAAAGAGATAAAGACTCAATACAAATATTTAAAAATATAAATGATATATATTTAAAATTAGAAAATTTTAAATTTGAATTTAATAAGATATCAACTAAAATCAATGAATTAGAAAAAAGAATAGAAAAGATGGAAAATAGTAAATAGATTAATAGTAAAGGTTACTTATAGAATTAATATTAGATTTTTATATGGATAGATAAAAGATAAATTGTAATAGTTTTTATAAATTATATATAGGTGAAGTATGAATAATGATAGTTTTTATGATTTAGATGAGATATTAAAGCAGCTTGGCTATAAAAAGTGTAAAAAGAATAATTCGGATAGTAATTGTAAAGAAAAAGATGAAGAAACAGAGTGCAAAATTGATCCAACTGCTGGAGCAAGTACAAATGACTGTCAAAATTTAAACTTAGATATTCCATATGGATTTCAAGACTTAGATCCTATGTTAATGCTAGCTATTGGAGAATTAATAGCAAATGTAATATCTAGTAAATTACCGTCTAGCTTATTAAATGCTTATGGAAACTGGCTACAATTAGTAGGACAAGTAATTGAAACATTTAATGCACAACAGCAGTATCAAGAATGTGGTCCTGGAAGATACTATAATCCAATGTATAAAAATGTGGCTAATCCATTTTGCTCAAATGAGAATGTAAAATTTGAAAAAGAAGGGAAAAGTCATAAAAGAAGAGAAAAAAATAATTATGATAATATAAAAACTTTAACTTTAAGGATAGATCAATTGGAAAAAGAGATAGAAGAATTAAAGAAAAAATCTAAATAAAAACCTCTAATGAGTATTTTACATTAGAGGTTTTTTAAAGTTGAATTATTCAGTAGAGTTTTTATTTATATCCATAGCTTCTAATTGAAGAAAAGATTGAAGTCTAATAAAATTAGCATAAATACTTAATAAATATGAAAATTCAATACCCAAAAAGGCATTTAAATTAATATCTTCATCTGTATTATTAATTTTAAACTTCGCCTCTTTTACTCTTTCAGCAGAAACTATCCATAAAATTGTATATCCTATTAAATTTAATTTTTGTCCTGATACAAAAACACTAAAAGGAACTATGCCAGAATCATTTACATCTAGGGCATCTGCAATATCTAAATTTGCTGCACTTAAAAAAGTAGAATAACCTATAGCTAGAAAGGCAGCACCAATTTTTTCAAGATTAGGTAAAGTAATATCTAGGTTTTTAAGAAAAGCATCTATGTTATCTGTACTGTTTTCGCTATTGTTTTTTTTAGATTCAGTATCAGTATTATTATCACAATTCTTATAGTTCATTTATACCTCCACAAAAAGAGATTCACAATAATATATGATAATAAAAAAATATACGTACATATGAATTTTAATATAATAAGAAATTAGAACTAATTACTTCTTTAATTATACATATATCTAAAGAAAATCTAACTTATAAATAAGAGGGGCCATATGAAAATAAATTATTATAAAAAATATTTTTTAATAGCTCTAAACATATTAGAAAGTATTAAATAAAATTGGGTATAAAACAGAGAAGGGACTTCAAATATTGCATTTTTATTCATTATGAGATAGTCCCTTTTAATTTTAAATAATACTAATTAAATATAAAGTAATATGAAAATTAGTATTATAATGTATTATATTTAGATATTAACAAGCAAATTTAAGTTTATTCAATATCATCGAAATAATTCATATAAGGTTGATCATTATATAAATTTAAAGCTTTATTTTTTCCAAGTTCAATTTTTTCTTCTATATATAATGCTTCATCTGTAAATAAATAATCAAGGTCCATATCCTCGCACCAAAGATACTTAGCATAGATAATTAATTCATCTATAGATATAGATGAACATCTTATTATATTCTCATCTAGATTTTCTAATTTAATTTCTGCATTAAGATAACCATTCGGTATTTTTCCATCAAAACTAGAGTTGCCTTTTATGATTACTTCATCAGATAATTCAATACCTCTAGTAGAAAATCTTATTATAGGCTTTTCACACCAAGAATAAGGGTATGAAAGTAAATTAAATTCTTCAGGTTTTATGGCTACAAATTCAATATCATTTGTGTCTTCATTAGAACATGTATATATTGAACCAGAAGTTCTAGCTTGAAGGTATAAAAGATTTTCTTTTTCGTCTCCATTATTAAAACAAAACCAAGTTTCATAAAAATGTTCATTTGTAATGTAAATATTCAATATTTTCACCTCATTAATTATATTTATATAAATTAAAAATGTATTAGTTTTAAAAATTAACATTTACTTTAAGCTAATAATTTTTTTAGAATAAAGTTAATCCTAGTCTAGTGTACATAAAATAATATTGACATGCAATATAGAAACCTTTACCATATGAGTATAAGACTTCTAATTATACTTTATAAAAGTATAATTATTTAAATTTAACTTGTCAATTGTTAAAATGAAATTGTTTATACCATGTAAGAAAGAGTAATGGAAAAGAGAGGGGATTAAATTATGAATTCAAAAAAATATGGTCAAGATGTGTTTATTGAAAAAATAAATGAATTAAAGAATAAAGAAAATTTCAGTTTAGATGATGGGATTAAATCTATAAAAAACTTATATGATATTAAAGATGAATGTGAATTACTTTCTATAAGAGATACAATAGACATTGTTATTCTTAAAATAGCAGAAAAAATATCTTTTAGTAAAATAGCAGTAAATATATTTAAATATAAAAAATTTAGAAGTAAATTGTCTGTAGATCAAAATAAAATAATCTGGTATGAAGGTGTTGAACGTGTGGGATCAGCAGATGGAATAAAGCAAGTTATTTTTAGAGAAACAGATAATATGGAAGAAATTTTAATAGAAAAATTTAATGGAAGATCAATAAGAATTAATGAGAAAGCTTTTATTTTAGGATGGGAATAAATTAAAACTTATGTGATTTAAGATAGGAATTAATCCTATCTTAATATTTAAAAATAAATTGGTATCGTTACCAAAGCATAATTTTAGTGAATTAAGGAGAGGATAATAATGACAATAAAATTTTTAATAATAGTAGTATTTGTAATAGTAGGAGGAATAATGTATTTAAATTTAGAACAAGACAAAGCTAATGATGTAGAAAAAAAAGAAGACAAAGTTTACATAGAAGATAAAAAAGAGACAAACAAAACTATGATGCAATATTTTGAATGGTATTATCCTAATGATGGTTCTCTTTGGAACAAAGTAAAAGAACGTTCTAAGGAATTAAGTCAAAAAGGGATTACTGCATTGTGGCTTCCACCTGCTTATAAAGGGGTAGGTGGTATTAATGATGTTGGATATGGTGCTTATGATTTGTATGATTTAGGAGAATTTGATCAAAAAGGAACCATAAGGACTAAATATGGTACCAAAGAAGAATATTTAGATGCTATAAATGAAGCACATAATAATAATATAGAAGTATATGCAGATGTTGTATTAAATCATAAAGCAGGTGCGGATGAAAGCGAATCTGTAAAAGCACA
Organism: Clostridium botulinum; assembly: GCF_000827935.1. NCBI lineage: Bacteria > Bacillati > Bacillota > Clostridia > Eubacteriales > Clostridiaceae > Clostridium > Clostridium botulinum. Next base: position 2,256,479 of record NZ_CP010520.1, on the reverse strand, counting down.
ATTAGTAGATAGTAATAACAGAAATAATATTATAGGAGAAGAAAAAGAAATAAAGTCATTTACTGTATTTAATTTTAAAGGAAGAAATGAGAAGTATTCATCTTATAAGTGGAATGCAAAAGATTTTGATGGGGTAGATTTCGATGATTTAACAAAACAAAATGGAATATTTAAATTTGTAGGTAAAGAATGGGAAAATGATGTAGATGATGAAAATGGGAATTTTGATTTTTTAATGTGTGCAGATTTAGATATAGATAGTAGAGATGTTGTAGAAGAACTTAAAACGTGGGGAAATTGGTATATAAATGAATGCAAATTAGATGGATTTAGATTAGATGCAATAAAACATATAAAATTTGATTTTTTTACAGAATGGTTAAATGATATTAGAAGTAAAAAAGGTGACAATGTATTTGGTGTTGGTGAATATTGGTCTGGAGATATAAATAAATTAAAATATTATATTAGTAAATCACAAAATGTTATGTCGTTATTTGATGTACCACTTCATTATAAATTTTTTGAAGCAAGTAATTTAGAAGAAAACTTTGATATGAGAACATTAACTCAAAATACTTTATTAGAACACGATGAAAAAATTTCAGTAACTTTTGTTGATAATCATGACACTGAACCAGGTCAGGCTCTTGAATCTTGGGTTAAGCCATGGTTTAAATTATTAGCATATACATTTATATTAACAAGGCAACAAGGATATCCATGTATATTTTACGGAGATTATTATGGGATTCCTGAAAAGGGATTTGAGGGTTTTAAGAATCAGTTGGATGTGATTTTAAATGTAAGAAAAAATTATGCTTACGGTGATCAATGTGATTATTTTGATGACAAAAATATAATTGGGTGGACTAGACAAGGTGATTTAGTGCACGATAATTCAGGTGTTGCGGTATTAATAAGTAATGGTAATGATGGCAGTAAAAAGATGTGTATGGGGAGCAAAAATATAAGTACTACTTTTATAGATATAACAGGAAATATACAAGAAGAAATATTAATAGACAATGAGGGCAATGGAATTTTTAAAGTAAATAATAAATCATATTCAATATGGATAAAAAAATAATAAAAAAATTTTAGATGACTTAACACAAGTCATCTATTTTTTATGTAATTAAAAAGTTTATAAAGCAAGTGTTTATCACATTCTTAAAGATTTTATAAGAGAAATTCTAATATTTCAATTAACATATATTTTGTTAAGTACTAAGAATAATATGGAAATATTAAACATAGTATAAAGTAGAGTAACTCAAGGAGGAATAAGTGGTGAATTATATGGTGAATAAGCTTGGTCAAACCTTTAAAGATAAAAAAGTATATTTTTTCATGGTATTAATAATGTTTTGCATCGGAATATCTTTTGGACTTTATGTAGTAAAGTACATGAGCGAATCTAACAGAAATGATTTGTTAAGTTATTTTTCAAGTTTTACATCTTCGATAGGGGACACGCCTATTAATTATGAAAATTTGTTAATTAATGTTATAAAAAAGAATATGTTGCTAATTATACCTATATTCATGTTTGGTTTTACTTTTTTTGGAATGCCGTTCATATTAGTTTTAGATATGTTTAAAGGGTTTACGTTAGGATATACGTTTTCATTTATACTAACAACATTTCAGGGCAAAGGTATTGGACTAGCATTAGTATCTGTAATTCCTCAAAATTTAATTTATATTCCTTGTTTTATAGCATTAAGTGTTATAGCATTAGCTATGTCAACTCAAAAATTTAAAAGTAAGTTTTTTAAAAGAGCAAATTTTAATGATCCATTTTTTAATTCTTTAGGAAATAAGTTGATTGTAATTTTGGGATTCTTTGTATTTGCAGCGATTATAGAAACTTATGTGTCACCTAATTTTATAAAATTTGTGGTTACTAAATTTTATTAGTTTTATAATTTGAAAAACATATATAGAAATTTATAAACTTAAGATATAAATTTTAATTAAAGAGGAAAAATGATGATTTTGTCGAATATTAATTCATAATCAATGGTATAGGAGAGAGTAATGGTAGATAGTATAAATAACTATAAAGAATATTTATTTGATAGTGGAAAAAGTGAAAATACTATATATGCTTATGTAACAGATGTGACATTATATCTTAAGTTTTTGGATAAAAAAGGTATAGATATATATAAGAGTGATAAATTAACAGTTATGGCATATATTCAATACTTATTAGAGTCAGGAAAATCGGAAAGATCTATAAATAGAATAGTTATAAGTCTTAGGAGTTTTTACTCTTATTTAAAAAGTCAGTCATTAATAAATGAGGTACCAAAGATAGAGTATAAAAGTTCAAAAAATAATAGGAAGTTACCACAAATTTTAACAGTAGATGAAGTAGATAAAATAATTAGAACAGTAGAAAAAGATTGTCCAAAAGGAATTAGAGATAATGCATTACTAGAACTTATGTATGCTACAGGGATGAAGGTATCTGAACTAATATCTTTGAATGTAGATGATATTAACTTGGAATTACATTTTGTAAGATGTACTGATAGCAGAAATTTTGAAAGATTAATACCTATAGGTAGAAGTGCATGTAAAGCGTTAAATGAATACCTTAGCATAAGATATAAAATAGCTGAATGTGGAGTGCCTAACTTATTTGTTAATTTAAATGGAAATAAATTAACAAGACAAGGAATTTGGAGAATAGTAAAAGAATATTCTAAAAGGGCACACATAGACAAGGATGTAAATTTAAATACATTTAGACATTCTTTTGCAGTACATTTACTTCAAAATGGTGCAAATGTAAGAGCTGTACAAAAGTTACTTGGAAATCAAGTATTAACATATATGGATACTTATTATGAAATCATTAATAATGATAAAATTAATTTTATATATATGAATACACATCCAAGAGCTTGATTTTACGCGGGATTCTAGAGATTGACCAGAAATTAAATATAGAGAAACTTAATAAACTCTCATTATTATTTCACCAGAAAATTTTAATTGGTTGAAAAAATAATGGGAGTTTAAATTTTCATTAATTAAATAGTTACTGAGCATTTAATATTAATTATAAAAATATCAAGCATTTTATTATAGAAAAAATTAAAAACATATTATATTTAGAAATTTAATTAACATAAAAGTAAACGAATATAATGAAAAAATTTGTATAAATAAAAAAACTGATACTTATAAAAGTAGTATCAGTTTTTTTTATTGAGTTTGTTTAAAGTAAAGATAAATAGAAAGTCATCTAAAAGTCTTATCATAATAATAAGGAATTTTATAGTTTCATAATAATATTATTTATAATTTTGGTAACACTAATTTTGAAGGGAGGAAGATTGATGAAAAATAATATAAAAAGAATAATATCTTTTACATTGATTTTTGTTTTAACTATTATATTAATACCTATAGGAGCTGTAAATGCATCTATGCTAGAGGATGAAGTTAAAGCTGAGGGGATGAATGTAGAAGCAAAGTCAGCATTGTTAATTGAACCAACAACAGGAAAAGTTGTATATGAAAAAAATCCAGATGAAAAGTTTGCACCGGCATCTGTAACTAAAATCATGACAATGCTTCTTACAATGGAAGCAGTAGATAATGGTAAAATTAAATTAGATGATAAAGTAACTTGTAGTGAAAATGCAAAAAAAATGGGTGGAAGTACAATGTTACTAGATACAGGTGAAATAAGAAGCGTTGAGGAATTATTAAAAGGTGTAGCTATAGCATCTGGAAATGATGCAGCAGTTGCTTTGGCTGAATATTTAGGTGGAACAGAATCGGATTTCGTTGGATTAATGAATAAAAGAGCTCAAGAACTAGGAATGAAAAATACAGTATTTAAAAATTGCAATGGGCTTCCAGCAGATGGACATTTATCAACAGCACGTGATATTTCTTTAATGTCTATTGAGTTATTAAAACATCCAACTATATTAAAATACACAGGAACTTATATGGATTCTATTTCAGAAGGAAGAAAGTCACCAATTGAACTAGTGAATCATAATAAATTAGTTAGATTTTTTGAAGGTTGTGATGGATTAAAAACAGGCTTTACAAATGAAGCAAAATATTGTATTTCTGCAACAGCAACTAGAAATGGAGTAAGAATGCTTACTGTTATTATGGGAGCACCAACTTATAAAATAAGAAATAGAGATGCAGGAATATTATTAAATCACGGATTTTCAAAATATGAAGGTAAAAAAATAGTCTCTAAAGATGAAGATGTGGAAAAAGTTCTTATGGATAAGCAAACAGATAGATTCTTTATGGCAAAAGCAAAAGATGATTTAACTGCAATATTACCTAAAGGAAGTAATGGCGAAATCTCTAAAAAAATAGTTATTGAAGAATTAAAACCTGAATATAAAATGGGTGATATAGTAGGAAAATGTGAAGTTTATTTAGGCGAAGAAAAAGTAGGCGAAATAGAGATATACTCTGATAGAGATATAAAGAAAGGTAATTTATTTGATAATATAAAATATAATATCAAAAACTTATTTGAAAAAGGAGTATAAAAAAAATTAAAAAAATAAACTTTATAATATATTAAATTTTAAGGGAAGTTACTTTTAACTTCCCTTAATTCATATTTTTTTATTATTTACATGATTTGATTTACTATTTAATCTGAAGAATCAACATATTCTTATAAAGGCAATAAGCTTGTTTAAAATATATTTAATTGATATTATTTAAATAAGATAGTAAAATACTAATATCCATGATAAAAAGGTGAGTGAATATATGGATTTTCCAAGTATTAAGATAAAAGATTTTGAAGGTCCATTTGATCTATTACTTCATTTAATTAAGAAGAATCAAATGGATATCTATAATGTAGAAATATCAAAAATAACAAATCAATATTTGAAGTATATTGATGAGATGAAGTTTATGGATTTAGAAATAACATCTGAATTTATAGTGGTTGCAGCTACATTAATAGAAATAAAATCTAAACATTTATTGCCCAAAATTAAGAAGGATGAAGAAGAGGATGAAGAAGATCAAGAAAAAAATCTTATTGAAAAACTTATTTTGTATAAGAAAATAAAGAAGGCAGCCGAATTTTTTAAAGATAGATATGTTAATTCAGGTGAATTATATACCAAAAAGCCAGAAATAATAGAAGAAATCAATTTGACAAACAATAATGAAGATATATTTAAAAATTTAACGCTTTTAGAATTATATAATATGTATAATAATCTTTTGGAGATATATAATAATAAACAAAATAAAGCTAATGTAATTCAAAAAAGAATATATGTTGATAAATATAAAATTGAAGACAAGCTTAAATATCTTTTGGGGCTTATAGAAAACAATGAAGTAAGTAAGTTTTCTGAAATTATTGATAAATGTGAGTGTAAATTAGAATGTATTGTTAGTTTTTTAGCTTTACTTGAAATGGTAAAGCTGAAAAAAGTGAGAGTATACCAAAGCGATAGTTTTGATAATATATTAATTGAGAGGAGACAAGATGATAGAGAAGAGTGATAAACTACAAATTCAGTTCTTAGAAGAATTTCAAAAAAAATCTTTGAAATCAGGGATTGAGGCATTGCTTTTTGCTAGTGGAGAGCCACTAACAGCAAAAGAATTGTCAATTTATCTTGAAGAAGAACTTAAAATTATTGAAAATACTATACAAGAAATGATGGAAGAGTATGATACTCAAGAACGAGGAATAAAACTTATTTCTATTAAGGGGTCATATCAATTAGTTACAAAATCAGAAAATAGTACATACATACAAAAATTATTAAAGAAAAGTAAGCGACAATCGTTATCACAAGCTTCGTTAGAAAGTTTATCAATAATAGCATATCAACAACCTATAACTAGGATAGATATTGATGAAATAAGAGGTGTAAAATCTGAAAGTGCTCTTCAAAGATTGTTAGAGAGAGATCTTATTAAAGAAGTAGGACGGCTAGAAGTACCAGGGAGACCAATACTCTATGGAACAACTGAAGAATTTTTAAGACAGTTTGGAATTAAGGATTTAAATCAACTGCCATCACTAGATTTCTTTGAAGAAGATAAATCTTATGATCTAGAAAATGAATTTTAGTAGTACATAATTTATTTTAAATTAATATTATAAGTAAATATTTAAAATAAGAATTTAAAATTGGAGAAATAACAATTGATTAAATTTTTTATATAAAATAAAATTTTTTATTAAAAATGGGTGTATTAAAGTTTAATTAATACACCCATTTAAATTAATGTGTATGAAATTAAAAAAATTAGGAGTTATTTTTAATCGTCTGTAGTATCACTAGAAGATGTATTTAAGTTTTCAGTGATATCAACATCGATATTAGTATTATTACCATGTTTATCATTTTTATTCTTATTTTTCATTTCTTTTATTAAATCTTTAGCCATGTCTATTACCTGGGGGACTGAATCAACAATTCTATCATAGGTAGAATCTTGATCCACAGGAATCATTCTTATACCATCTTCTTTAACTATTAAAAATGCAACTGGTTTAACAGAAACACCAGCACCTGATCCACCACCAAAAGGAAAATTAGATTCATTGTTAGAACTTCTATCTAATGTAGAGTATTCAGCTCCTCCGGAGGCAAAACCAAAACTTAATTTTGAAACAGGAATGATATAAGTACCATCACGTGTTTCAACGGCATCACCTATTACTGTATTTACATCAATCATATCTCTAAGATTTTCCATTGTACTTCTCATCAATTTTTCAACGGGTTGTTCATTTGTCATAATTATTCCCTATATAGGGGTCCACCTCCTCAGAATAAAGTATTGATTTAAATATAAGAATCAATATATATATAACATTTACAATAGAAATGAAAATTATACTTGAAATTTCAAATTTTACTAAAAACTTATCCTTAAAGATAGGATTTATATTAAATTTAAACTTATTTATTTTACATAGTATACTTAAAGCAAAATAAAATATAGGATTAATCTGAGATAATATTCCATAAAAAATTGCAGTATGTGCAGCATCATTAAGGCTATAACTCAAATCACCTTTTAAATTGATTTTTGGTTTGAATTTTGAGTCATATAATTTTTCTATTAAATATTTCTTATGTATCATATCAAGAATATTTAAAGAATCTTTCTTTTTTTTGTGTGATTTCGATCTTATATTTGAGTTTTGTTTTTTATTTTTAATTTTTTCTTTTGATATTATAGTAAATTTATATAACTTTATATAATAATTATCAAATGAATAGTAAATACTAATTTTTAATGGAATAGGTAAAAGGATAATTATCATTAATATAAGTAAAAATAATTTCATAAATATATCTCCAATTTCTAAAGGTATTATAATTATTGACATATTATCCAAAAATAAAACTGATTTTTTTTGAAGTACAGGTTTAAAATTAAAATTTCAAGGAAAAATAGAAGTAAGTAGTAATTAAGTAAATAGTAAATAAGAAGGTGAGTGTTATGAGAAAAAGTATTAAAAATAACATAGTAATAACAATGTTACTGAGTATTATGTTTTTTCAAATTTTCTCAAAAGCTGCTTTAGCAGATAGCAAATTAAAAGATAATTTTAGAGTAAATGCAAGATGTGCTATAGCATTAGATAGAGAATCAAAAGAAGTACTTTTTGAACAAAATGCATATGAAATAGTACCAATGGCAAGTACAACAAAGATACTTACAGCAATAATTGCCATTGAGCAAGGTGATTTAGATAAAAAAGTAGTTATAAGTAAGAATGCTGCTTCAATAAGAGGATCAAAAGTTGGATATAAAGCAGGCGAAGAAGTAGGATTAAAAGAACTTACTTTTGGTTTAATGTTTAAGTCAGGAAATGATGCAGCAATAGCTATAGCTGAAACACTAGGAGGATCTGTTGAGGGGTTTGCACAAATAATGAATCATTATGCAACAGGTATTGGAATAATAGATTCACATTTTGAATCTCCGCATGGATTAGATAGCAATTCGCATTATTCTTCAGCGTATGATTTAGCTCTTTTAACTGCTAAAGGTATGGAATTTGATTTATTTAGAGAAATAGTGGGTTCAAAACAAATTAGTAAGGAAAAATATAACTTTACAAGAGACTATAATAATATAAATAAAATACTTTGGCTTATTCCAGAAGCAAATGGTGTGAAAACAGGTTATACTGGTGGAGCAGGAAAGTGCTTAGTTTCATCTGTAAATCATCAAGGTAAAGATATAATTATAGTAGTTCTAAATTGTCCTGATAGATGGGCACAAACACAAAAAATATATAATCATATACTAGAGACAGTTGCGTTTGAAAATCATAATATTAAGGAACTAGTTTATAAAAATTAAATATTTAAATAAGAAAATAGTCTGTTTAATTTAAGTTTTTCTTAATTAAACAGACTATTTTTATTTGTTAATTTTTAGCATAATCTTTGTTCAAATATATTATCTAAATTAATTTTTTTAACACGATTATTTATTTCATCAATATCAGTTGTATATAAACCTAACTCTTGCATTCTCTTAAAATATCCTGCTCCTGCAAAAGTATATCTATTCTTTCTACCTTCTCTTGTATTAGCTTTTTCATTTGCAAAACTTATAATATCACCTACTGCAATAGAGGAAGGTAATATTAGAAGTGACATACCCATAATAAGCCTTACTGCATTATGTCCAGCCAATGTTCCAGTACATATGGCTTCAGTATGTCCAACAAAAAGACCACTCTTTTCTCCGGCGCAGAATAAATTATCTACTCCAACAACTTTTAAATCATTAGTTCTAGGTGCTACTGACAAATATCTAATTGAATTTCCCTTACTACCTGCATATGGATCAACATATTTAGCATATTCTAATCCCTTTATCTTTCTCAATTTTTCTAGTGGATAGTACGTAGTCATAAGTTTTGCATGACCTGTATCAAGAAGAACTACATTCTCAGCAAATTCTTTTAATGCATATTGTTGACAAACTTTAGTGCTAAGCTTTCCATAATTAACGTCTTCTTTAGGAATTTGTAATACTACAACACCGTCCTTATCTAATTTATTTTTAATATCTTCAGACAAACTTTCTTTTGCTAATTTACAAGAGCCTGAAAATGCACCTAGTACATCGTCATCTCTTTCTCCTTGAATATCAGCAACTCCGCATCTTTCACTAATACTAATTCTAGGACCAAATGCTGGGCATCTTAAAATGCACATTGAACAACCATTTCCGTAACGCAAACAATTTCCCATAGGTCCTGTTGTTCCAGTTGTCTCTATAAATACATCACCTTCAATATAGGTTCCATTACTTAAATAAACACCATGAATTTTATTTCCATCAAATTTAACATCGTTAACTCTACTTTCTATTAATATTTCTATTCCTAATGAAGTTAAATATTTTCTCACTTCCCCTTCTATAAGATTTACATTATATAAAGTAGCGTGCTTATGACCTGGAAAGTCTATATTTCTATGAGTTGATACTCTATCTGTAATTTTTATTAAATCTCCACCGCCTAAAGCAATAAGTTCTTCAGATGCGGTATATCTTCCGTTATTTCTCATTATTCCACCAACGTTACCTAAGCCGAGTAGAAGATCTGTTTTCTCTATTACAACAACATCAGCTCCTGCTTTTTTACTACTGATTGCTGCTGCACATCCAGCCCAACCTCCTCCAATAATAACAACCTTCATATAAATCTTCTCCCTTCAAATATACTTCTTGGATCAGCTTGCTCCTTACAAAATCTTCTTACTCTATGACCAGAGAATCTCGCTGTACATGCTCCACAAATTCCTTCGCCACAGCACATTTTAAAATTATTACAACATGATAATAAAATATCATTTCTATCTAATTTATCTAAATATTCAATAACCTTGTAGGTAAAAATATCAGCTCCAGCTATATGAATATAATTAACCCCCTCATTTAAAGCTTCTTTTATGATAACTTTACAATGATCTGAAAGTGTTCCTTTATCAAGTAATTCATTTTCACATGCTTCTACAGAATATTTTAATAATAATTCTTTAGAAAAATCATCTGTAAATGGTGTTTTATCTATAACAACTTTTACCTCATTATCTTGAGAAAGTAATTTTCTTATAACGGGCATCATTGGAGCTACACCTATTCCCCTTGATAGTACTAATGATTTACCCCCTTTTTGAGAATTTATATTTTTAATACCAAAAATTCCATTCCAATAAGGCCCTCTGATAATTATGTTTTCTTCTGCTTTTAAATTTAAAATGCTTTTAGTTTTTATTCCTCTAACTTCTACTAATATTGTTATAATATTTGTTTCTATATCGGATTCCATTATAGAAATAGGTACATCAAAATATTTATTTTCATTTTGACTTACAAATATATAACTTCCTGGTTTAACTAAATCTAATGCTAATTTATGTGGTGCTTCAAATTTAATCATTACAACTTCATCATTAAAATTAGTTACATCCTTAATTAAACAGCTGTAACTTTTTCGTCCCTCCTTTGCCTTATTCCCATTATTAAATAATTCTTGATATATACAAACTCCTTTCCAATTTAAACAATCACAAAAACATTCCCCTTGTAGCTGAGAACATATCAAACATTCACCAGTTTCCGCTAACTTACAAGGGCAATATTCAGTACCAGCATCTATGCAATCTCTTAGTTCTTTTATCATCGTCTCTCCTTTAGCTAAAATTACTCCTCTTAATAATTTATAATTTTAATTTTAATTTGACACAAATAAATTGTGACAAAATTTTTAAATTATATTTATGATAAAGTATGTTTTTAAATTTAAAAATGCAAAGAATAGCTGTATTGTTTTGTTAAGGTTAATAAATTACTGCTTATGAAGTGGAGCAAATCATTATTAGTTGATAGTTAATATTAAAACATTTATAATAAAAATATATTTTAAATAAAAATTCCATATCAATAAGGAGAGAATAATTATGTTAGTAGTAATTTCTCCAGCTAAAACGCTGGATTTTAATAAGATAAATGAAACTTTACCAATGACAAATCCCAAATTTTTAAAAGAAGCTAGAGTTCTAGTAGAAGAACTAAAAAATTATGATTCATATTCATTAGGTAAGCTAATGAAAACAAGTGATAAATTATCATTGTTAAATAAAAATAGATTTGATATTTGGAATGAATCTTTTGACAACTCAAGACAATGTTTAATAGCTTTCAAAGGAGAAGTCTTTAAAGGCATAGATGTAGGAAGCTTTAACGTAGAAGATTTATTTTATACAAATGATCATTTAAGAATTTTATCAGGATTATACGGGGCTTTAAATCCATTCGATGGAGTGAATCCTTATAGATTAGAAATGGGAACAAAACTTTCTTTTAATAATTATAAAAACTTATATGATTATTGGGGAGATAAATTAAAGTATAAAATAATAGAAGATATAAAATCTACTGGTGATAATATGTTAGTAAATCTAGCGTCTTACGAATATTTTAAATCTATAGAAGGAATAGATTTAATAGATACATCAGTAAATATTGTGACTCCTATATTTAAAGAGTATAGAAATGGTGAATATAAAATAGTAACTATGAAAGCTAAAAAAGCTCGTGGACTTATGGTTTCATTTATAATGAAAAATAAAATTAATAATATAGAAGATTTAAAGAAATTTGATTTAGAAGGATATTTATATAATGAAGATCTTTCAAATAATAATGAATTAGTTTTCACTTTGGAAAATTAATATTTAATAGACATATTTAATTTTTTTATATTAGGAATAGTTTTAATACTATAAAAAATATTGTCTAGATAGACTATTAATACTGATACTAGAGGCATAATAGACATTGTGCATTATTAAGGCCATTAAAAGTAAAATAAAAAAACTCAAACAAAGGTTATGGTGATATACAAGATATGTGATAAATAAAAAAATTTTAAGAAGTATATTTACAATAAAGTACTAAAATAATTTAGTGGTCAAAGAAGTCGCATTATAGTGGTTTAAAAATCACTATAATACGACTTCTTTTCTATAGAATTTTTGTTTTTGTTAAATATTATCATAATATAGTATTTAAAGAAAAAATAATTAATATTGACAAAAAAAGAAAAAAAGGATAATATATCTTTTATAATTTAATTAGCATGCTAACTAAATTATAAAAGATATAAAATGGAGTTGAAAATAGTGGAAAAGAGTAATGAAGATAACTTAGATAATAGTAATGGCAATATTTTTATTGATCCATTAGAAGTAATAGCCAAAATGACAACTGTATCTGAATTGGCTAATCGTATTAATGATGAATTTTATAAGCAGTTTAAATTAACACGAATACAATTTAGAACTTTATATTTTTTACATGTTTTTATGAAAGAGGGATGTAGTTTATCGGAACTTAGTAAGAAGTTACGTATTTCAAAACCGAGTGCAAGCAATCTAATAGATAGAATGGTATCTTCTGAATTAGTTACTCGAATTTCAAATAGTGAAGATCGTAGAAGTATAAAGATTTTAATAACAAGTAAAGGTATAAAAATTATTGAACAAGCAATTAATCGTGATAAAGATTTTAGGCTACAAATATTAAATTTTTTATCTAATGAAGAGAGACAAACATTATATAAAATATTAGTGAAAATGGAAAAAAACATGACTGAAAATTTTCTTTAAGAATGAGAATAAGCGAGGGGATTATTAATGAATACTAAAAAAATAATTGCATTACTATCATCAACACTTCTATTAGGTTTATTTAATGGCTGTAATTTACCACTAGCTAATATAACAGGGGAGAAGATTGCTGCTGCAGAGAGCAGTTTGATGGTGCAAGCGAATGTTTCAATGGATGAGAGTAATATAAATTCTTTAACAGGAGGGAAAATTAAAGAAGTATCAGTTAATGAAGGTGATATAGTAAAAAAGGGACAAGTACTTGCAACTATTGATAGTGATGCAATTCTTGTTCAAAAGCAAGCAGCAGAAGCAGCAATAGAAACAATAACTGCACAAATATCTTCTGCAGAAGCAGGAAAACGTGCAGCAGAAGCAAAGCTTCAAGAAACTAAAAATGGTACTAGAGAACAACAACTTAATCAATTAGAAAGTGCATATAAATTAGCAGAAGCAAACTACGAAAGGGTAAAAGCACTATACGATATTGGTGGAGAAACTCAAGCAAATTTAGATGCTGTTAAATGTAATTTAGATTCATCAATAAATCAATATGAGCTTGCTAAGGCAGGGGCTACAGCAGAAACTATTGCGGCTGTACAAGCGCAAGTAGATCAAGCAACAGCAGGGGTTGCAGCAGCACAAGGTCAGTTGAAACAAGCTCAGGCATCATTAGAACAAATTAAAGTGAGCTTAGGATATACAACATTAACATCACCAACAGATGGTATTGTAACAAAAATAAATGTAAGCAATGGTGATATGGTTTCATCAGGTATGCCAGTAGCAGTTATTACTGAAACTGTTGAGCCATCAATAACATGTAACATAAAAGAAACAAATCTTGCTAAGGTAGAGCTGAATCAAAATGTTGCAATAAAACTTTCTGCTTATGGTGATAAAGTATTTAATGGAAAGGTAGTTCAGATAAATAAAAATGCTGATTTTGCCACTAAAAAAGCAACGAATGATAATGGCGATTTTGACATATTATCATATGGTGTCAAAGTTGAGTTTGAAGATTTAGATAATACTGAGATAAATCTTAGAGCCGGCATGACAGCTTTTGTTGATTTTGGAAAGTGATGTGATAAATATGAAGATAGAGTTTAGTGATATTTTTCAAAAGATAGATAATCTAAAGAATAACACAATAAAAAAGATAAAAAACTCATTTTTATATAAATGTAAGCCTATATGCGCTTTAAAAAATATATTAAAAATTTTTTATGGTTTTATAAAAAAACATAAATATATATGTGCACCAATTATAATGCTTTTTTTAATATCTATAGGTATTACGTATATATTTGGTATGGAATTTTCTAAATTACCAGTATCACAGGTACCAACAGTTATAGTTAATCATGATACTTCTCATACAGCACAAAATTTAGTAGATATGATTTCTCAAAATGAGGTATTTAATGTTATTAAATATAGTGAAGATAATGAGGATATTAAAGAAGCTTTAGATAAAGGGCAAGCAGCAACAGGAATATTAATTCCAGAGAACTTTTCAGAGGATATACTTAATGGAAAATCTGCTAAAATAATGACATTTTACGATGGTACTATGACATCAACGTCAAGTGTTTCTAAGGGGAAAATAGCAGAGGTGTTAAATACTATAAAAAGTGGTTATTTAATGGGAATTGCAGAAGGAAAATTTGGATTAAATCCACAAATGGCTAAGAGCGTAATAGCTCCCATGGGATATTCATATAGATTAATGGGGAATCCTACAAATAATATGGCTATATTTATGGTTCAAGGACTTATTTTAACTGTAATTGAAGTAGGGGTAGCAGTAGTTGGAGCATCAATTAGTGAAAATAAAAGTTATATAAAGTTAATATTAAAGGGAATAATTATAGCCATACTTGGAACAATATGTGCTTTTATATGCTCGGCAATTTTAGTAAAACAATTTGGAATACCATATAGAGGGACGATAAGTGGGGGAATAGTATTAGCATTATTTTGTAATATTGGAACTGCTTTTTTTGGTGTGTTTCTTAATATATCACAAAAAGGTGATAAACATAAAGCAATATCTTCATGTAGTATAGTAGCACTTACATTGCTTTTAAGTGGATATACGTATCCAGTAATAGCAATGCCTGAAATATTTTCAAAAATAAAAGATTATTTGCCTAATACTCATTTTTTAATGCCTATTAGAGATATTGCTCTTTTAGGATATGGAATTAATGATGTTTTAGATCATATCATTTGGTTAGTTAAATTTTCGTTAATTATGATTGCATTGGTTTCTTTAATATATGTGACATCACATAAAAAAATAAAGAAGAATGTTGAAAAAATTCCAAGTGAGGTGATTGCATAGTGAATATGTTTAGGATAATTAAAGAAGAATTAGGAAACATAATTACTGCATTTATTACACCTCTAGTTGCATTATTACTTTTGGGATATGTATATAGCAATGTTTTTGTTGAGAACATCCCATATGGAATTTTTGATAATGATAATTCAGCATTGTCTAGAAACATTATATCTCAACTTCAGAATCATCCAGGCTTAGATGTAATATATTATGCAGAATCAGAGTCAGATTTAGAAGAAGCTATAAATTCAAAAAAAATAAATGCGGGAATAGTAATTCCAAAAGATTTTAGTATAGATATGGCAATGAAAAAATCACCAAATGTAATGTTTTTAATAGATGACACTAATATGTTAATCGGCGGTAATGCTTTAAGTTATAGTGGTTCGGTGATTGGTACATTAAATGCTGGGGTTCAAATGAAAATGATGCAAGGAAATAATATGTATGATTCAGTTGTAAAATCAACTATGGGGACATTTTCATATGCAGAACGTTTAGTTTATGAACCACAAGGCGGATACACAAGAAATATGCTATATACCATTGCACCAGTAGTAATGCAGATGTTTTTTTTGACTAAATTTTCATTACCACTTTTGAAAAGAAAAAAGAAAGAATTTGTAACAATAAAGTTTAAATCAAAACAATTTATAATGAGTGTGTTAGATATTATTGTTAGAACATTAATAATATCAACAGTATCTGTGATAGCAAGTTTTACAGGATTATTTATAATAAGAAAATTATTTGATTTACCTTTGAGGGGAGATATACTTATTTATGCAGTTTTAATGTATGCATTTTTCTTTAGTCTTATGGCAATAAGTTTTGTATTTGCAGCATTTATAGATAATGCTGCATATTTTGAACAAGGTTATTTAATGTTAAATATGATATTTGTTCTTTTATCAGGGGTAGCATATCCATTATATATGATTCCGGAAAATTTAGTTAGGTGGGTTAAGGTATTTTTACCAATAATACATGTAGCTATTCCATTAAAGGCGCTGAACTTAAAGGCAATAGGATGGGATGTAGTATTACCATATTTAAATTCAAGTTTTAAGTATACGGTCTTTTGGCTAATTGTAGGCGTATCATCTTATAGTATTAGTATTGCATATAAAAGATATAGGGCTTTAGACGAATCTAAAGAGGAAGTAGAAGATGATGCATTAGTAAGTATAAATTAAGTTAAATTATTTTTAATATTAAAATATAATATTATTTTTAGGTGGGAGATATAAATGAAGAAAAATGTTAAAAGAATAATTACGTTTTTTATTAGCATAGGAATTATAAGTACAAATTATACTTATGCTTTTGCCAATGAAATTAAAATGAATAATGAAGTTTCAAGTACAAGTTCTATTATAACGCTTGATAAAGTAATAAATGCAGCTATTAATAATAGTGATAAATTAGAATTAAAAACAAAAGATATTAAATACTATAGAGATAAAATAAAGTTTCAAAAAAGTGCAAATGACTTTTATGAAGAGGTTAATGATGATGTTGTTGATGAACAATTACTAGATTTTAAATATCATCAATTAAAAATTTTAAAGGATCAATCTGAAGAGTCAAAGAAGTTTTTAGAAGATCAGATTGCTAGTAAAATTACTGATATGTATAATAATATAGTTATAAAACAAATGGAAATAGACAATTTAAATGAAAGTGTACAAATTAAAAATAATGATTTATATTATTTAAGAGTTAAAGCTGAAATAGGTAAATATAAATTTAATGATTTGGAAGATAGAGAATTAGAAATAAAATCTTTAAAAGACAACATTGAATCTAAACAAAATTTACTAAATATTAATAAAGAATACTTGGGGATTTTAACTGGATTAGATTTGTCTAATAGTAATTTTGATCAAAATATTAATTATGATAAAGTTAGTATAGGAAATTCAATAGACAATTATTTAGATGATAAAATAGATAAGTATTTACATTATAATGAAGAAATTTTAGAAATTACAGAAGATTGTTTTAAAGACATTAAAGAAGATGGTGTAGATGATATACTTGACGAAGATACCCCATCATCACCTTCAGCATCAAATTATATTACAAAGACTGAAGGGGAAGAGGGGAAGATAAATGTAAGCGTGGATTATGGAAGTTATGCAGTTGCACTTATGAAATATAAAAGTGAGGTAGAAACTTATGTAAAACATTTAAACAGATATGAATCTTATTTAGATGGAATGCATAATGTGGATGAAGGGAAAGTGAAATTAGAAGATTCTAAAAAGAGTCTAAAAAATGGACTAAAAGAAACTTATGCAGCAGTAATTAATTTAGAAAATACAATTGATAATCTTAAGGAAACAATAAAATCTACTAATAAAAAGTTAGAATTTGCGAAGGCAAGTGTAGAGCATGGAATGATGACTAAGAATGATTATGAAGCAAAAGTACTTAGTGTTAAACAATTAGAAATAAATTTAAAAAATCTTATTAGTACTCATAATAGTTTAATAAGTAATATTGAAAAACCATGGACACTTATAAATAATTAAATTAGACACTATATTAAATAAAAACTATAAAAGTTTAAAATAAAGCTTGCAATTGAAATTAAAAATTGTTATAATTAATATATTATTAAAAAAGATTTATTAGAGATGTGTAGATTTCTCCTTTTAGAGAATTATATAAATCAATATTAGTCTTTAAAATTTAAGGAGGAATTTAACATGGAAGATAAAATATTAGTATGTAAAGATTGTGGAGAAGAATTCGTATTCTCAGTAGGAGAACAAGAATTCTACAAAGAAAAAGGATTCGACAACGAACCTGTAAGATGTGCAGCTTGTAGAAGAGCTAAGAAAGCACAAAATAATAGAAGATAATTTATGATTTTTAAAGGTTATAAGATTTTCTTATAACCTTTTTTTATGCAGTAATTTAAGAAAAGGTGAATAACGTGATAATATAATAACAATATTTTATAAAGGTTTATAAAATATAGGGTTCTTAGTAGTTGATCCCTAAAAGCTACTTGCCAATAATTATATAAGTTGAAAGAAAAAAATAATTAAGAAGCTATAGAGATTTAAGAAATCTCTATAGCTTCTTAATTTTATAATAGTATAGGATTAATTTTTTAGATATAGGTGTTTATAGAGTACCTGTATTTTTTATTGCTTTAAAATATTTTTAATGATAAATATATCTAGTAAATTGTAATTGAATAGTTTATAAAATAGAGGGTTTAAAAATATTAGATAAATGTTTACTGTATCTTATTAATATAATTAGACAAACTATTTAGTGTAATTATATTAATTAACATTTAAAATACAAATATTCTTAAAGTAATAATTAATTGCTATTATTAGAGTAATTATATATAATGAGATAATTAATTTAGTGGTTAATGAAAGTTAAGATTCTATATAAGCTTATGAATTAAAAAATAGTATATTTCAAGCACTTTAGTTTGGAGGAAGTTTATGTTAAGCAAAGAATTAGCACAGAGTATAGTGAATAAGGTTATGGAAGTTATTCCTTACAATGTAAATATAATGGACGAAGATGGAATAATTATTGGAAGCGGAGACGTATCTAGAATAGGAAGTTTGCATGAAGGGGCGTTAAATGCTTTAAAAAATAAAAAAACAGTTGAGATTTTTAAAGATTATGAATACGCAAAAGCCGGTGTTAATATACCTATACTTTTTAGAAATAAAATTATGGGGGTAATAGGTATAACTGGAGAACCTAAAATAGTTAGTCCATTTGGAAAAATAGTTAGCATAACAGCTGAATTATTAATATCTCAGGAATATACCTTAAATCAGCATATAATAAAGCAGAAACTAATTGAAGAATTTATTTATGAATGGCTAAATATTAATGAAGAATACACTGAGGAATTTGTTCAAAGAGGAATGTCGTTAGAAATAGATATTAGAATAAAAAGGTTTGTTATAATAGTTGAATATGATAAATCTAAATTAAATGAGGTTAATAAATTTATAGATAAGAATCTAAAAGAAAATGAATATAGTATAAATATATCTTCAAATAAAATAGCTTTGTTGTTAAAAAGTGAAAGAATAACTAATAATAAAATAATCAAATTTTATGATAAAATACAAGAATTATCAATAAAAATTGGAGTTGGAAGAGTTCATAATGCCATAATAAATTCATTAATTGACGGTGTGAATGCTCTTAATATTGGAAATAAATTATATGAAGATAAGAGTGTTTATGTTTATGATGAAATTAAATTTCTTCATAAAATGAGTTTGCTTATAAATGGAAAATATGAAAAAGAAATTATAGATGATATATTGGAAGAAGCAATGGGAAAGGAATTGTTAGAGACATTCTTAATTTATATGAAAAACAATGGTGAGAGAGCTAAAACAGCTAATGAAATACATATACATAGAAATACACTTAACTATAGATTGGAAAAAATAGAAGAAGTTACTGGACTTAAATTTAATGATTATTTAGATTTATTTCAGCTAATAACAGCATATGTAGGATATAAATTATACTATTAAAGTTTACTTTATATCTTATTTTACTTTGTGAAGTATTATTTTTGTGCATTTGCATAATAATAAGGAATATAAATTCGTTTA
Organism: Clostridium botulinum; assembly: GCF_000827935.1. Lineage (NCBI taxonomy): Bacteria > Bacillati > Bacillota > Clostridia > Eubacteriales > Clostridiaceae > Clostridium > Clostridium botulinum. The sequence continues at coordinate 2,236,821 of NZ_CP010520.1, read as the reverse complement.
CAATACAATAGATAAAAAAATTACATGTTATAAAATATTAAATAGAGATTATAAACATTTACATTAGAGAAAGAGGGAATAAAGATGGAAGTTACAGTTACAGCATTGGGAGCAGTAATAGCATTAATTATTGCAATTATATTAATTATAAAAAAAGTACACCCTGCATATGGATTAATAATTGGAGCATTAATAGGGGGACTTGTGGGTGGAGCAGGTTTAACAGGCACTGTAAATTTAATGATGGCAGGTGCTAAAAATATGATGCCAGCTATATTAAGAATACTTACTGCTGGAGTGTTAGCTGGAGTGTTAATACAATCGGGTGCAGCAGCTAAAATCGCAGAGTCAATTGTAGAGAAAATGGGAGAGTCTAAAGCACTTATTTCATTAACAATAGCAACGATGGTATTAACTATGGTTGGTGTATTTATAGACGTAGCAGTTATAACAGTAGCACCAATAGCATTAGCTATTGCAAAAAGAGCAAATTTAAGTAAAACATCAATTTTATTAGCTATGGTAGGCGGAGGTAAGGCCGGTAATATAATGTCTCCAAATCCTAATACAATAGCAGTATCTGATAATTTAGGAGTATCATTAACTAATGTTATGATGGCAGGTATAATACCAGCTATATTTGGTGTTATTATTACATGTATAATAGCTAAGAAATTAAAGAATAAAGGTAGTTTTGTAAAACAAGATGAAGTAATACAAGAGTCAGAAGAAAAGCCTAACTTTTTACCAGCAATAGTTGGACCATTAGTAACTATATTATTACTTATGTTAAGACCAATAGCAGGAATAAGTATAGATCCATTAATAGCACTTCCAGTTGGTGGAATATGTGGAGCTTTAGCAATGGGAAAAGCTAAGAATGTAAATGAATATGCCATATTTGGAATTGGTAAAATGAGTGGAGTTGCTATACTTTTAATAGGAACAGGAACTTTAGCGGGAATAATTTCTAATTCAGGATTAAAAGATGTAATTATTCAAGGAATAAATACTTTAGGGTTACCAAGCTTTGCATTAGCACCAGTATCAGGAATACTTATGGCAGCAGCAACAGCATCTACAACTTCTGGTGCGGCAGTCGCAAGTTCTGTTTTTGGAGCAACAGCTTTAGAATTAGGAGTATCAGGATTGGCAACAGCAGCTATGATGCATACAGGAGCAACAGTTTTAGATAGTTTACCTCATGGAAGTTTTTTCCATTCAACTGGTGGAAGTATAAATATGGATATGAATGAAAGATTAAAACTTATTCCATATGAAGCTATAGTTGGATTTACAATGACTGTAGTATCAACTATAATATTTGGAATAATACTTTAAGTACATATTGTTAAACGCAAGAGCTAACATGATTTATGGAGGAATTAAATATGAAATTTGTATTAGCACCAGATTCATTCAAAGAAAGCATGACTTCTAAAGAAGCATGTGAAGCTATGGAGAGAGGTATAAAAAAAGTTATACCAAATGCAGAATGTATAAAGGTTCCTATGGCAGATGGTGGAGAAGGAACTGTCGAAGCTCTAGTTGAGTCAACAAATGGAGAAATACATGAAGTAGAAGTATTGAATCCATTGGGTCAAAAAGTAAATGCTTGTTTTGGAATACTTGGAAATAAAACTACAGCGGTAATAGAGATGGCAACTGCTAGTGGTATACAATTAATAAAAAGAGAAGATCGTAATCCTCTTATAACAACAACTTATGGTACAGGTGAGCTTATAAAAGCAGCGCTAGATAAAGGAATTAAGCATATTATTATAGGAATTGGCGGAAGTGCTACTAATGATGGTGGAGCAGGAATGATTCAAGCATTAGGTGGAAAACTTTTAGATAGTAATGGAAGTGAGATATCTTTTGGTGGTGGTGCATTAAATAAACTTGAAAATATAGATTTATCAAGTTTAGATAGTAGATTAAAAGATACTACTATTGAAGTTGCTTGTGATGTTACGAATCCTTTAATAGGAGAAAAGGGAGCTTCAGCTATTTTTGGACCACAAAAAGGTGCAACTTTAGAAGTGGTTAAAGAATTAGATACTAATTTAGCACATTACGCAGATGTTATAAAAAGATGCTTAGGAAAAGATATAGCATATGCTGAAGGAGCAGGCGCAGCAGGTGGTCTTGGAGCAGCATTATTAGCATTTTTAGATGGAAAATTAAAAAGAGGAATTGATTTAGTTATAAAACATACTGATTTAAGCGAAAAGGTAAAAGGCGCAGACTTTTTGTTTACAGGTGAAGGAAGCATAGATTCTCAAACAATATTTGGGAAAACTCCAATAGGAGTAGCTAAAGTAGCTAAAAAAGAAAATGTTCAAACAATTGCTTTTGCAGGAAGAGTTGGAAAAGGTGTAGAAAATTTATATCCTGAAGGTATAGATGCTATATTTGGTATATTAACAGGCGTTACTGATATAGATGAAGCATTAGCTTTAGGAAAAGAAAATTTAGAAAGATGCACTGAAAATGTAGCTAGAGTTTTAGGCATTATAGTAAGATAATATTATTATAAAGGCACTTCAAATAGTTATTTGCTATTTGAAGTGCCTTTATTTATCCTTGAAGAATTTTTACATAAAATATTCTATTTCTAGGGCCATCAAATTCACTAAAATAAATATCTTGCCATTTTCCTAGTATTAAATTTCCTTCACTAAGAATGAAGGATTGAGAAGCTCCCATAGTTGAAGATTTCATATGAGCATGAGAATTTCCTTCGAAATGTTTGTATTCACCATCATTAGTTGGATATACTTTTTCAAATCCGTATATTAAATCATGAACTACATCAGGATCAGCATTTTCATTTACTGTAATACCAGCAGTTGTGTGAGGGCAATATACTAAAACAATACCATCTTTTATGTTACTAAGCTTAATATCTTCTTTAATGTAAGCAGTTATATCAATCAGAGTTTGTCGGGAGTTTATAGTTAATGAATGTTTAAATAAAGTTTGCATTAATAAGTACCTCCGAATTAGTTATGTGTTTTTTGATTTTTATATATTATATCATAAATTAATTTTTATAATATAAAGAAAAAATTATATTGCCGTTAAAATTAATATAAAAAAATAATATGTAATTAGATATCTCACTATTATTTATATAATATTTTGAAACATTTAAATGAATAAAAATTCCAAAAAACACAGTTATCTTAGCAATTTTTTTATAAGTTGAAAAATGTACATAATACTTAAAATTTTTCAAATACTATTAAAGTATATAAAGATTAAATTAAAAATTTTAAGAAAATATATTTTTATATTTAGTTTTGTTTTAAATATGTGTTGATAATGTATAAGTTTTACTTATATATATTAATATTCAGATAAAACATAACTAAAAATTAAGCAAAAGAGGTTGATATGATGAGAAGAACTAAAACGATGGATGGAAATACTGCTGCAGCACATATATCTTATGGATTTACAGAAGTAGCGGCTATTTACCCAATAACACCTTCATCACCAATGGCAGAACATGTTGATGAATGGGCATCTCAAGGAAGAAAAAACATATTTGGAGAGCCGGTTAAAATGGTTGAAATGCAATCAGAAGCAGGTGCAGCAGGTGCTATGCATGGTTCACTTCAAGCAGGCGCATTAACAACAACTTATACAGCATCACAAGGATTATTACTTATGATACCTAATATGTATAAAATAGCGGGGGAGAAATTACCTTGTGTTATGCATGTTTCTGCTAGAGCACTTGCTACATCTTCATTAAGTATTTTTGGAGATCATCAAGATGTTATGGCAGCAAGACAAACAGGTTTTGCTATGCTTGCAGAAACCTCTGTGCAAGAAGTTATGGACTTGTCAGGAGTTGCTCATTTAGCGGCTATAAAAGGAAAAATACCATTTGTAAACTTTTTTGATGGATTTAGAACATCTCATGAAATTCAAAAGATTGAAGTTATTGAACAAGACGAGTTAGCTAAATTGGTTGATTATAATGCAATTGATGAATTTAGAAAAAACTCATTAAACCCTAATCATCCAGTAACGAGAGGTACTGCTCAAAATCCGGATATATATTTTCAAACAAGAGAAGCGGTAAATAAGGCTTATGATGATGTTCCATCTATAGTAGAAGAATATATGAGTGAGATAACTAAACTTACTGGTAGGGAATATCATTGTTTTGATTATTATGGAGCAAAAGATGCTGATAGAATAATAATATCAATGGGATCTGTCAATGATGTGGTTGAAGAAACAGTTGACTACTTAAATAATAATAAACAAAAAGTAGGTTTGGTGAAGGTTAGATTATATAGACCGTTTTCAGTAGAAAGATTATTAAAAGTAATACCAAAAAGCGTTAAGAAAATAGCGGTCTTAGATAGAACAAAAGAACCAGGAGCAATAGGTGAACCATTATATTTAGATGTGGTTAGGTGTTTATATGGTAAAAAAGACGCACCTATTATTGTTGGAGGAAGATTTGGATTAGGATCTAAAGATCCAACACCTTCACACATTGCAGCTGTTTTTGATAATTTAATTAGTGATGAACCTAAGAATCAATTTACTATAGGAATAACTGATGATTTAACTAATACATCATTAAAATTACATGAAGATATTAATGCAACACCAGAAGGAACTACTTCTTGTAAGTTCTGGGGATTAGGATCAGATGGTACTGTTGGAGCTAATAAGAGTGCTATAAAAATCATAGGAGATCATACTGATATGTATGCTCAAGGATACTTTGATTATGATTCTAAGAAATCTGGTGGTATTACAGTTTCTCACTTAAGATTTGGAAAAGAACTTATAAAATCAAGATATTTAATAGATAAAGCAGATTTTATTGCATGCCATAATCAATCATATGTTTATAAATATAATGTATTAAAAGGATTAAAAAAGAATGCTAGATTTTTATTAAATACTATATGGGATAAAGATGAATTAGACGAAAAATTACCTGCAAGTATGAAAAAATTTATTGCAGAGAACGACATAGAATTTTATACAATAAATGCTATTAAAATAGCTCAAGAAATTGGTCTTGGTGGAAGAATAAATATGATAATGCAAGCGGCATTTTTTAAGATAACTAATATTATACCAGTTGAAGATGCAGTTAAATACTTAAAAGAAGCAGTTGTGAATTCATATGGTAAAAAGGGTGAAAAAGTAGTTAGAATGAACAATGATGCCATTGAAGCTGGTGTTGAAGGCGTAGTAAAAATAGAAATACCAGCTGGATGGAAAAATTCTATTGATGAAAAGAATGAATTCAGTAAGGATTTACCAGCATTCATAAGAGAAATAGTAAATCCAATGAATAGATTAGAAGGAGATTCTTTACCAGTATCTACTTTTGTTAAGCACAATCTTGAAGATGGTACATTTATGGCTGGAACTACAGCCTATGAAAAACGAGGAATTGCTGTAAATGTTCCTGAATGGTTACAAGATAAATGTATACAATGTAATCAGTGTTCATATGTCTGTCCACATGCTACAATAAGACCATTTTTATTAAATGAAGAAGAAAAATCAAAAGCACCATCATCTATTAAACTTATTGAGCCAAAAGCTTTAAAGAGTGATGAAAAATTATATTATTCAATAGGAGTAACACCTCTTGATTGTACTGGATGTGGAAATTGTGTTGAAGTATGTCCAGCACCAGGAAAAGCATTAATTATGAAACCACAAGCGTCTCAACATGATCAAATAGAAGTGTGGGATTATACAGTTGAAAAAGTAACTAATAAAAATCCTATGAATAAAAATACTGTAAAAGGAAGTCAATTTGAAATACCACTTCTTGAATATTCAGGAGCTTGTGCAGGGTGTGGAGAAACACCATATGCTAAACTTATAACTCAATTATTTGGAGACCGAATGATGATAGCAAATGCTACAGGGTGTTCATCAATTTGGGCTTCAGGAGCTCCGGCTACAGCTTATACAAAAAATCAACAAGGGCATGGTCCAGCATGGGCAAACTCATTATTTGAAGATAATGCTGAATTTGGTTATGGTATGCACTTAGGCGTTAAAGCTATAAGAGAAAGAATAGCACATAATATTGAAGTAGCATTAAATTCTGACTTATCTGAAAATACAAAAGAAGTATTAAAAGATTGGTTAGATCATAAAGATTGTGGCGAAGGAACTAGAGATAGATCCAATAAAGTTATAGAAGTACTTGAAAAAGAAAATAATGAACTTGCAAAAGTTATATTAAAGGATAAGGAATTTTTAGTTAATAGATCTCAATGGATATTTGGTGGAGACGGTTGGAGTTATGATATAGGATATGGTGGTCTTGATCATGTTATTGCATCAGGAGAAAATGTAAATATATTTATATTTGATACAGAAATATATTCAAATACTGGAGGTCAAGCATCAAAATCTACACCAACAGCTGCAATAGCTAAATTTGCGGCATCAGGAAAGAGAACTAAGAAGAAAGACTTAGGAATGATTGCTATGACTTATGGTTATGTATATGTCGCACAAATAGCCATGGGTGCAGATAAAAATCAAACACTAAAAGCAATATGTGAAGCGGAAAATTATGATGGACCATCATTAATAATTGCTTATGCACCATGTATAAGTCATGGAATAAAAATTGGAATGTCAAATTCTCAAGAAGAAGAAAAGAAAGCAGTTGAATGTGGATATTGGAGTCTTTATAGATATAATCCTACGTTAAAAGGAGTTAAGAATCCATTCTCATTAGATTCAAAAGAACCAAAAGGAAACTTTAGAGAATTCTTAATGGGAGAAGTTAGATATTCTTCACTTGCAAAAGTGTTCCCAGAATTATCAGAAGAATTATTTAAGAAGACAGAAGAAGATGCTATTGAAAGATATAATAATTATAAAAAATTAGCGTCTCAAGAATAAAAAAATTAACATGTAAAAAATAAAATATATGAAAAAAATACAGTGGCTATATTACTATTATGATATAAGTAATATAGCCATTTCCTTATATGTAAAGCATGAAAATAAATACAAAATTTTCAAATATTTTTACATAAAATTTAGTACAATATATATTTAGAGTTAAAATGCAGTAGTATTCTCTAGCTTTTTTGGAGAAATTTATAATAAAGAGGAGATAAATCATTCTGAAGCGTATCTTTGTTAGTTGAAAAATGTCAGTGGTATGTTAGTATTGAACACAAGGATGTTGCAATAAATTTGAATATATGAAAAATAGTTAATTAAAACTCAGTATATTGAAATTTATAAGTACATCAAAAAAATAGCGAGGGAGAGAAACTAATGAAGAAAGCTTTTTTAAGAAGAATACTAGGAGGGGTTGTAGCTGTAGCAACAATTACTAGCCTAAGTCCATTAGGGGTATCCGCAGCAGGAAAAAATAATACTAATAATAACTGTGCTACAACACAATGTTGGAGTAAAGTTTATGGTACTTGGTTCTGTTTAGGTTCAAATGGACAAATACAAATAGGAAATCAAACAACAAACAATAATCCAGGATGTAATTTACAATTTGGATGGGTTACATGTCCAACACAACCTAATAAGCCAGGAGATAACAATGGGTCAGATAATACAATAGTTCCAGAAGTTCCAGGAGACAACAATGGATCAAATGATACAACAGTTCCAGAAGTTCCAGGAGACAACAATGGATCAGATGATACAACAGTTCCAGAAGTTCCGGGAGATAACAATGGATCAAATGATACAATAGTTCCAGAAGTTCCGGGAGATAACAATGGATCAGGCAATACAACAGTTCCAGAAACTCCTGGAGACAATAATGAATCAGAGAATACATCTAAGCCTGATAACAATGGAAATAATGGTACAGTTAAACCGGAGCAACCTGGAGATACAGAAGAAAATTTACCACCTACAAGTGGCGATTCTGTAAATGTAAATGGATTAAGTAAATTACCAGAAAAATATTCTATAAGCGTACAAAGTAGTGCTGAGAATAAAATTCTTCAATTAATGAATGAAAAAAGAGTACAAGCTGGTTTAAAACCACTAACTATGGATAATACTTTATTACAAGTTGCTAGATATAAAAGTAATCATATGATTCAATATAATTACTTTGACCACACAAATCCGGATGGAACTAAGTGGGTAAATTGGTTACAAACAATAGGATATAAATATAATACAACTGGTGAAAATATTGCATATAATACATATGATCCAGTAGAATTATTCAATCAATGGTGGAATTCACAAGGTCATAGAGAAAATATGATGAATCCTTCTTACACTAAGGTTGGAGTAGGTGTTGTTTATGATAAAGATAATAATAAATATATGGGAACTCAAACATTCTCAAATTAATTAACAATATATTTTTATATAAAATAAAATGATTTTAAAAGAGAGTTTTTAAATTCTTTAATCTAAAATTTTTCTTTAAGTTAAAAAGTATATTACATTTAGAAAACTCTTAATTAGAAAGTGTTTTAAGATGATTCTACAATAAAGTCATTAATTTATTTTTCTTTAATCGTAAGATTTAGAAATTTAAATTAGTGACTTTTTTTATATAAATATTTTAAATATAGTTATATAATAAGCTATATTTGATAAAGATATAATGAATAAGTAAATATATAATTATATTGTATGTTTACTAATATATTATAAGTGGAAGTGATAATATGAAAAGACATTGTTTTTATTGTAAAAAAGGATTAAATAATGAACTTTTAGAAAATAAGGTGGGTTATTTTTGTAATGAAGTTCATTATGATAAATATCTAAAAAATCTAAGTTGGGATGAATATATAGAATTACAACATAGTTTTTGTGTATGTAGTGATGACTAATTTATTTTTTTATAAATGCTATATTATTAAACGAATCAAAATTAATTATAATTTTGATTCGTTTTTTTGGTGTACAAATATAATATGACTTCATATTATATTAGAGAACTAAATTTTAGATTACAAAAATAATTAAATGAAAAATTAATATAATTTAATAAAAAGAGGTTTACAAAAGTTAGATAAATTTAATTAAAAATAAATAGGAGGAATACTTATGGATTTTATGACCTATATATCACAAAATGCATTAATACTAATACCTGCATTGTATATAGTAGGTATGGTAATTAGGGGTACAGAGAGTATTCCTAATAAATTTATTCCATTTATTTTATTGATTATTGGGATTGTTGGAGCAATGTTTTTATTAGGATTTAATATAAATGGAGCTATACAGGGAATCCTAGTTACAGGGGTTACGGTATATACTAATCAGCTATTCAAACAATACAATAAGAATGAATAACTTGTGTTTAAAAATGTAATATTTATTATAGGAGGTGTGAATATGGAAAAATGCTTAAATGAATGGAATGTTCATAGGTATGTAAGGAAGCAAGATAGGGAAGTGCTTAAAACTGCGCTTAAAGAAAATGTAGATAGAACATTTACACCAATAACAGTTTGTAGTCAAATCGCAGATGGAACTAATTATATGTTTATATGTGCTTCCATAGATAATATTTCAAAATTAAAAGTTGAACTTGTAAAAATATATGTCTATGTTTCTAAAGATGGAAAAGTACAATTAAACAATATAGAAAAATGTAATTAATAGAAATATTTTAAACGAATGATCAAAAAGTAGTATAATAAGGAGAATGAAAAGTTATGAAAGGTATAGATATTAGTAATCATAATGGAGAAATAAAATTCGCTTCAGTAAAGTCAAGTGGAGTTGAGTTAGTTTATATAAAGGCAACAGAAGGAACAACCTATCAGGATCCTATGCTAAATCAATATTATAATGGTGCAAATTCTGAAGGATTGAGAACTGGATTTTATCATTTTTTAGTTGGAACAAGTGCGCCAGAATCTCAAGCTCAAAATTTTTATGATAATATAAAGGGGAAAACAAATGATTTGAAACCATGTTTGGATATAGAAAAAAATGGATTTGATGTTATGGATTTTGCATTAAGATTTATAAAGAAATTTGAATCTTTAAGTGGTTTACCACTATGTATTTATTCATATCCATATTTTATAAATAATAATTTAGATAGTAGATTGGCTAAATATCCACTTTGGGTAGCTAATTATGGAGTTCAAACACCTATTCCTAATAATGTATGGGGAGACTCGTATGTAGGTCATCAATATTCAGAAACAGGAAATGTTAATGGAATAAATGGAAATGTAGATTTAGATACTTTTTATGATGGAATATTAGTAAATAAAATTGATAAAGCATATGTAGTAACGCAATATTTGCCTAATGGATATAATGGTGATGGAAGTTTTCAAGGAGTCGATTTAAATTATGTATTAAGCTATATGCCAGGGGTTAGATGCTATGCGTTAGGAGATTCCAAGGGTGTATGGATAGAAACTCAAATGTTAACAATGGAAAAATGCTTGGAGCTTAAACAAACCTTAGGGTCTTGGTTTTATGATATAAGACAATGATAAAAAATGAGCAAAGGAATCAACTAAAAGGTATTTTTAGTTGATTCCTTATAAAGTTTATATGTTAAGAGATTTTATAATGTGGTAGTAGATATTAATGTATAATATAAAAGTCAATAATTAATATTAGCAAGTTAAAAATAATAATGTATAACTAATTACTGCAACACTGTATTTGGAAAGTGGGCATGCTAAAAAAATTATGCCTCTAAAGTTGAATTAGCAAATTTATTCTATATGAAAAATTATTTTAAGGATTTAATGTAATGTTAATAATAATAAAATGATTAAATATAGTGAAGTTAGGATAATAATCAAAATAATGACCTGTGTTTTAAATATATTCTAATAAAACATGGCAAAATAAGAATATAGTATTTTTAAGGAGATTTATTTAAATGAAAAGCAAAGAATTAGAACTTTTAGAAAAGTATTATGGATATAAGTCTTTTAGAAAAGGACAGGAAAATATAATTTCAAATATTATAGATGGAAATGATGTATTAGCCATAATGCCTACTGGTGGTGGTAAATCAATTTGTTATCAAGTCCCAGCACTTATATTTGAAGGACTTACAATAGTTATTTCACCTCTTATTTCTTTAATGAAGGATCAAGTAGATGCATTAAAGGATATGGGAATAAATGGGGAGTTTATTAATAGCTCAATAAGTAGTGCTGAAGAAAACAGAGTTATAGATAATATTAGAAATGGACAATGTAAAATATTATATGTAGCTCCAGAAAGATTAGAGTCACTTAACTTTTTAAATGTTATTTCAGAATGTAGTGTATCTCAAATTGCGATAGATGAAGCACATTGTATTTCTCAATGGGGACATGATTTTAGAACAAGCTATACAAAGGTGTCTGGTTTTATTAAGTTACTTAAGACAAGACCTATAATTACAGCATTTACAGCCACAGCATCAGAAGAAGTAAGAGAAGATATTATAAAACTTCTTAACTTAAATAAACCTAAAATCTTTATTACAGGATTTGATAGGGAAAATTTACTTATAAATGTAATAAAATCTGGAGATAAAAAATCATACTTGCACAATTATATTAATAATAATAAGGAATCTTCAGGAGTAATTTATGCAGCAACTAGAAAAGAAGTTGATAAGATACATGAAGAATTAAGCCATAATGGATTCTCAATTACTAAATATCATGCAGGATTATCAGAAAATGATAGAAAGCAAAATCAAGAAGATTTTATATATGACAGAAGTAATATTATGGTAGCAACTAATGCCTTTGGAATGGGAATAGATAAACCTAATATAAGATTTGTAGTACATTATAATATGCCTAAAAATATAGAAGGATATTATCAGGAAATAGGAAGAGCAGGAAGAGATGGAGAAAAAAGTGAATGTATCTTATTATTTTCACCTCAAGATGTTCAAATACAAAAGTATTTAATAGAACAATCTATTGAAAATATTGATAGAAAAAATAACCAATATAAGAAACTTAATGAAATGACTGATTTTGTATACAGTAATGAATGTTATAGGAAATATATATTAGACTATTTTGGAGAAGTTTATGATCATAATTGTAACAACTGTAGTAATTGCTTAAATGAAGGAGAATTAGTAGATAAAACTATAGATGCTCAAAAAGTTCTTTCATGTATATATAGAATGAAAAATAAATTTGGTTCTGGTATGTTAGTTGATGTTCTTAGAGGATCTAAGAATAAAAAAGTTATACAATTTAACTTTAATGAATTATCAACTTATGGAATAATGAAAGATTATTCAAATGATGAACTTAAAAATTTTATTAATACGTTAATATCACATAGATATATATCAGTTGTTAATGGAACATATCCTGTTTTAGGATTAAATCAAAGATCAATGAGTGTATTAAAGTCAGAGGAAAAAGTTGTATTCAAAGAATTTAAAATTGAAAAGAAAGCTAGAGAAGATAATGAATTATATTCAATACTTAAAGAAATAAGAAAAGAAATTTCTGTAGAAAATGGAGTACCTCCATACGTTATATTTGGAGATGCTACACTAAAAGAAATGACTGTAAAATATCCAGTTAATAAGGAGCAAATGTTAAATATATCAGGTGTTGGAGAAATAAAGTATAAAAAATATGGAGAAATATTTGAAAATGAAATAAAGAAATTTATAAAAGAAAATAATATTGAAATATCAAATGAAATAAATGAAAAAGAAGAAGTTAAAATGGAGAGTATTCATTTAGACATTAATACAAATGAAGAATTATTTAATAAATTAGATGAAATTAGACATGAATTTGCTAAGAAGGAAAATACAATTCCTAAAATGATAATTTCTAAAAATTCACTTAAAGAGATAAGCGGAAGATATCCTATTAATATAGATGAATTAAAAGATATAAGTGGAATTGGTCCAAAGAAAATTTCATTATATGGAGAAAAGTTAATTTTAGCAGTTAATGACTATATTGCACAGAATAATATAGAAATAAAATGGGTAAATAGGAAAAAAAGAAAAGTAATTATTGATGGCGAAGATAGAGAAGATAATGAAATTGCAATAGATATGTTAAAGGATGGAAAAAAATTAAATGAAATATGTGATGAAATAGAAGTGTCAATCTCAACTATTTTAGGATATGTGACTGATTATATAAAGGAATTTGGAGAAAGCAATTTTGATTTAAATTTAGAAGACTTTTATAATGAAGAAGAAGAAGATATAATTGGTGATGTTTGTGAAAAAATTGGATATGAAAAAATAAGTGCAATAAAAAAACAACTTCCACCATATATAAAATATGAGACTATAAGAGCAGTTATCTTAAAAAAATACTTTTTAAGATAGGATTCTATTTTAAATATACTTAGCACTCTACGAAGTGAATATCCCAATATAAAAACTATGTATATATTAATGAAGTTATTTTATTATTAATAACTAAATCATAAATAAAAATAAGGGATGTAATAATATTAAATATCAACAATATATTTAATAGTAAGGAATAAAGAAATTTTAGAGGAGTGTTATTAATTTGGATCCATATAAAGTATTAGGTTTAAATGAAGGTGCGAGTAAAGATGATATTAAAGAACGATATCAAGAAATAATAGGCAGTTACAATGAAAGTGATCAAAATGAATATAATCAATCTATATTAAAAGATGTGAACATAGCTTATGATGTGCTTGTTAATGGAAATTTGTACAAGGAAGTTAGATCTTTAATAGAAAAAAATAATTTTTTGGAAGCGGAAGCTAAACTTAATGTTGCAGATGATAAAACTTCAGCAGAATGGAACTATTTGCAGGGGTTTATAGCTGTACAAAAAGGATGGTTTGAAACAGCATTAGCATATTTAAAAACATCAACAGAAATAGAACCTAACAACATAGAATACTTAGATAGCTTAAATAAGCTGCAAGCTAAAGTAATGGAATTTGCATCTAATTATGCAAGAAAAAATGCTAATAATAAGAATACAAATAATAATAATAATAATATGAATGCCTGTGGAGGTGGCGGTGGAGGTGGAAATGGTGGGATGTGCTAATTTATAACGTAGTCTAAATAAAAAACATCTTGCTATTAAATAATAATTGTGTTATTCTAAATAAGCAGTTGGTACGAAAGTGCTAATTACGGAGCTTAGAGTGTCCTTCGCCGGTCTCTAAGCTCCTTTTAATATTTATAATTTGCTTAAGTAAACCAATGTTGGATTATTTAGGCTTATTTAGGATTGCTTTGGGTGGTGAAAAGTTGAAATTATTAGATTTAGAATTTAAATTATTAAGAGGTCTATCTAAAATAAGTTTAACAAGGGGAAAAAACATTATAACTGATAATAAATTAGTTAGACTTAATGGAAAAAAGATTGAAGATTCATATAACATATATGGAAAAATAAAAGATGATAAATTAAAAGAATATAATCCACATTTAAGATTTAATTTAAAAAATGGAAAAGTTACTTTAGCTAAATGTGAATGCCATGAAGAAAAATATGATGAAGATTTAGGTAGAATGGTAATTTGTGAACATTTAGTAGCTATAATATTAACGTTTTTTGATAAGATTAAAAAACAAAGTAATAAGGATAATATAGAAAATGTTAAAAAAGAAACTGTTAAATATATATTAGATGAAAAAAGTAATAAAGAACTTTTAGATATAGATGTAGTATTAAATGAAGTAAAAGATAAAAATGGAGATTATTTTGAAGCAAATTTTTTCATAGGAAGTAAAATAAAATATTTAGTTAATATAAAAGAATTTATTTCTAACTATATAAAAAAAGAAAACTTTTATATAGCAAAAGGATTTATATATAGCTATAAGAAATATTACTTTAATGAGGATGATGAAGAATTAATAGAATTTCTAGAGGAATATTTAAGTATTTGCAGATTAGAGCTTAATACTGGGAATATAAAAATATTTCCTCAGAATATAAGAAGATTCTTAAGCTTTATACAGAAAAAGAAAATAAAGTTTAAATATAATTACCAAAATTATTTGTGTGATATAAAAACCACTGATTTACCAATTAGTTTTACTTTTAAAAAAATAAAAGAAGATTATGTATTAAGTACAAAAAAAGTATTTCCTATACCATTAAATAAAAAAATGAATGCTTTTTTGTATGATAGAAAAATATATATATCTTCTATAAAGCACTTGCAGAGTTATATTAAATTTTATGAAGATTTAAAGGAATATGGAAAAATTATTTTCTCTAAAGATACTTGTATAAAAGATATAAATAAAGTAATAGAAGTGTTAAATGAGATTTCTAATGATATAAATATTGAGCAAGATATTATTGATGACTTGGATAAATTAATAAGTTTTAAATTTAAATTAACAAATATAAAGAATCATAGAATTATTAAAGTCAAAATAATTAGAGGAAATTTAGAATTAGAGTATACTAATGATAATATAAATTCTAATTACATAATTAAACGATCTAGAAAAGTTAGAAATATTGAAAGTGAAATGAATAAATTAAGATTTTTTTATAATGATGGTGATTTTATATTTCAAGGAAATGATGATGAATATTATGAGTTTTTAAAAAATGGAATAAACAACATAAAAAAAATGGGGGAAGTAAATAATTTTAAAGAAGAAAAAGCATTTACTTTGTTTGATGGTTCATTTCTTCATTACAATTTAAAAAGCAATAATGAAGAGCATACTAGTTTTATGTTTTCATTAAGTGATTTTAGCAGTAGTGATTTGAATAAGCTATACATAGGATGGAAAGAGAAGAAAAGCTATATTAAGTTAAATGATGATAGTTTTGTTAATTTAGAAGATGAGGATATGACAAATTTTTTCAAAATTGTAGAAAACTTAAACTTAGATATAATGAGCGAAAATAACTCTTATATAGTTGAAAATAATAAATTATATTATTTAAATGAAAAGTTGAATAGTAAAAAATATAATGTTAACGGAGTAGAGATATTTAAGGAAGCTTTAAATAAGCTAGAGAATTTGGATGATGAGAAAATATTTATACCAAGTAATCTTAATGCTACGTTAAGAGAATATCAAGTTAAAGGATATAGATGGCTTAAAAATTTAAGTAAGTTAGGCTTTGGAGGAATACTTGCTGATGAAATGGGACTTGGCAAAACTATTCAAATAATTTCATTTTTACTTTCAGAACCAAATAAGAAAGCATTTGTTATAACTCCAACATCATTAATATATAATTGGGATGAAGAGTTTAAAAAGTTTGCACCTAGTTTAAAAGTAGGAATTATACATGGAGATTTAAAAGCTAGAAATAAAGTATTAGATGATATTGAAAAATATGATTTAATAATTACAACTTATGGAACATTAAGAAATGATTATTTAAAATATGAAAACATAAAATTTAATTATTTAATTATAGATGAAGCACAAAATATAAGTAATCCTAAGGCAAAAGTAACAGAAGTAGTTAAGGGAATAAAGGCTAATATTAGATTTGCATTAACAGGAACACCAATTGAAAACAATTTAATTGATTTGTGGTCTTTATTTGATTTTATAATGCCAGGATATCTTTTTAGTAAAGATGAATTTTCGAAGAAATTTACAAATAATGATGAGAAATCAAAACAAGAATTAAGAATAATGATAAATCCATATATATTAAGACGATTGAAAAAAGATGTTATAAAAGAATTGCCTAATAAAATAGAAGATAGATTTTTTGTAGAGATGACAAAGAATCAAAAGAAAATGTATAAAATATATGTTAAAGATATACAGGATAAGTTAAAACAAATTGATAGCAGAAATAATAGAATCACTATATTTGCTTATTTAACAAGACTTAGACAGCTTTGTTTAGATCCATCCATAATTGTTGAGGATTATGATGGTGGAAGTGGAAAAATCAATGTAGCAAAAGAATTAATAAAAAAATCTATAAAGAATAATCACAAAATACTTCTTTTTTCTCAATTTACATCTGTGTTACATAAAGTTTGTGATGAACTTAAAGGCGAACAAATTTCTTATTTATATTTAGATGGAAGTACGCCTTCAAAAGAAAGAATTAGACTTGCACATGAATTTAATAATAATGAAGATATAAAAATATTTTTAATTTCTTTAAAAGCTGGAGGAACTGGATTAAATTTAACTTCAGCGGATATGGTAATACATTTTGATCCATGGTGGAATCCAGCAATAGAAGATCAAGCAACAGATAGGGCTCATAGAATTGGACAAAAAAATGTAGTTCGTGTAATTAAATTAATAACAAAAGAAAGTATAGAAGAAAAAATACTATTGCTTCAAGAAGATAAAAAAGCCTTAATAGAAGATGTAATAACTGGAGAATTAAAAGAAGATGGATTAATTAACAAGTTAAGTAGAGATGAATTATTGGAGTTGTTAAAAATATAGTTTTAACAACTTAGCCTTATTTTTATATAAAAATTTTATGTTCTACTCCTTATTTTGTATGTAATATTAATACAATTTGGTTATTTTTATAATATATAAGTTAAAATGTGACAAAGTATCGTTTATGAGAATATATTAAATTAACTGGTAATTTAAAGTATTTAAATTCTTTAAATAAACAAAAGAAATATATTTAATAAGGGGAAATGTAAGTATGGCAAAAGTAAATTATATTAACCAAGCTAGTTTTCATGATCCAGGAGTAGATTGCTTAAAGATAACAGAAGCACCAATAATAATAAAAGCTGAAACAAAAGTCTTTTCATATAAATATGTATTTTCAGAAGCAGATTGCAATTGCTCAGAAAATTGTTATCCAGGAAAAGGTGATGATGTAGGATTTACATTAATATTTGGAAATTATGGAGAAGAAACTTATACTCCAACAAGCACAACTGATCCGACAGTAATAGATACGTTAGATCTTTCTAATATTTATAATGCATCATTAAAAGTAATGGATCTTTGTATAGGAAAGAATTTTAAAGTATTTGATATAACAGGAGTTACTCCAGGTTCAGGACAAGGAAGAGAAGTTATTCCGGGAGAAACTGAATTTATAGGAGGATCAGTATATACTCTTGAAATAAGAGAATGCTATGAAAATCCAGAAACTGGAGAAAAATGTACAGCAGCATTTTGCTTACCTTGTCACTCAGTATTTTGTATAACAATGTTATTCCAAGTAGAATTTACACCTTGTAGTAAATTGAAGAACGGTGGATTCTGCAATGGAACAACACCGAGCTTAGAAAATTGGATTGCAATACCAGCAACTGGAGGCGGAACAGTACAAGCAGTGGCATCTTATATAAGTAGTACAAATGTAAATGTAACTCCTAAAGATGGTGATTGTGGATTTGCATTATTGAAAACTGGAGATGCAGAGGTTAAGAGTATATTAAAACAAACCTTTGAAGTTAAAGCTGGCGATATTTTAAGCTTCTATGCATTCTTTGATTTAATGGATATTCCAGGATGGCCAGATGAAGCTCAAGTAATAGTAATTAAGAACTCTAGTGGAAATGTCATAGATACTATTGTAACAAAGAATGCTCATTATGTTAGTACAGATTGGGAGTATTATTATTATAATGTTGAAGAATGTGGAACAATTACTTTTGAAGCAAGTGTTAAAAATGGAGTAGATAATATATCAGATGGATATTTAGCTATAGACGCTGTATCAATAACTCATTCTTAATTTTTAATAATATTAGAGAAGATGAAAAAGAATAATTATTTTAATTAATAATTTATATGAGGTTATCTTAAAATACTAAATTACTATATAAGTTTAGTGATTTTTTTAGATAACCTCTTTTAGTTATGTCTTGATTATGTAAGCTATATGTAACTAAATCTTTTTTTAATACATATAGTGTAGTAGTGAACTTATCAAAAGGGATAGAAAAATCATCCATAGTTAGTACACATTTATGAAACTTATAAAACAAAAAAAGGAGGATTAATTTATGGCCTTAATAACTTTTTCAACGCCTGTAAATGATAATAGAAATGAAATATATTATAAATCAACATGTGCAAGAAATGAAAAAGATAAACAAGAGAAAAGAACTGAGCAGGAATTTTATAAGGAATCAGATTATGAATTGATGAATAAATTAAAAGAAAAAGAATTAGAATTAAAAGAAAGAGAACTAGATATAAAAGAAGAAAAAATCAAGATAAAAGAAAAAGAAATTTCTATTAATCAAAGAGAAATTGATATTAAAGAAAATACGGAAAAATTAAATGGTTTATTAATTATGCTTAATAAAAAAGAAAATGGTTTAAAAGAAAAGGAAGCTAAGATTCATGAAATGGAAATTAAAGTAAAAGAAAGTAAAGAAATCTTAGACAATTTATCAATGTCATTTAATAAGAAAGAAGATGAATTAAAGGAAAAGGAAAGTAACTTAAAACAAACTGAAGTTAAATTAAGTCAAAAAGAACAATATTTAAATAAAGTAGAAATGAACTTAAAGCAAATTGAAAATAAAAATAATTATAATAGCAATTACAAACAAGGAAGAAATAATAGAAGAGATTATTATGGAAATAATTATTATGATAGCTTTTAAATTATAATAATAAAGATCTAAAGTAACAGTAATATCTTGTTACTTTAGATCTTTTTCTGTTTATAAACAATGTTGAATTAGTTTGAGGTGCACTTTTATACTATTTTAGAGATGAATTAGCATTGTAGTCTAAACTTGTATTAACATACAATTCTAGTTCAGAATCCATAAATTCATATTTTTGTCCAGTATATTGAACATAAGCTAAATTACTAGTATTAAGAGGTAGATTAGTAGCAGAACTAAATGCTAAGTTTAGTATAGTATTATCACTACCTAGTTTAATATTAACATTAAATTTAGTATTTGAATCAGAAGGAGAATTAACTAAATTATTAACTGCAGTTTGAGCAGCTATAGCAGAGTCTCTATAAGCAACAGCTGAGTTGTAAGCAGGAGTTGCAGCGGTATTAGCAGTAGTAGCAGCAGTTACTAAAGCAGCAGTAGCAAGTTTTAGATCAGCAATAGCAGCTTTAGATGCATCAATTTGTGCTTGAGTAGGTGAACCACTTGAAGCAGTAGTAGCAGCAGTTACAGCAATAGTAGCTTTAGATAGAGCGTTAGCAGCTGCTGCTGAAGTAGCAGTATTGGCAGCAGTGTCAGCAGAAGTTTTAGCGGTATTGATAGCAGTTTGAGTATTAGTTATAGAAGTAAGAACAGCAGCTCCATCATATGGACTTGTTTGAGCAAGTGTATTTGAATTAGTAGCAGAAGTATCAGCAGTTTGAGCATTTGTAAGAGCTGTAGCGATATTAGTCTTATAAGCATTAGTATCTGTAACTAAATTATTAGCAGATCCAACAGCTTGAGTGGCAGCATTAGATAATGCAGTTATATTAGCTGGAATTAAGCTACCTTTAGCAGTGTTAGCAGCTGTAACTAAAGCTGTAGCATTAGTTTTAGCAGTATTAGCATCATTTACAATAGTAGGAGTAGTATCAGTAGTAACAATGTTAGTGGCAGCAGTATTAGCAGTATTAGCAGCGGTGACAACAGTATCTATATTGCTTTCTTGTGAATTGGTAAATATAGATTTAGATGCATCTATCTTTCTTAAAGTAATAGTACCAAATTTATTATTAGAATCTTTTAATTCTGCATAAGGCGCTATAATATTATTAGTACCATCTGAAGTAACGAAGGTTACATCATTTATAGTTATTCCAGTAGTACCAGCAGCTTTAAGAGCTGATAATGGAAGTTTAGTGAAATCTAATTCTTTATTAAATGTAGCTTTCAAAGTAGCTCCATTTAAGTTAGGAGTTATAAAGCTCCAATCAATACTTGAAACAGCTAAATTTCTAACTGGAAGATAACCAAATGGACTAATAGGGTTGTTATTTATATCCTTACTTAAAATTAAATTCTTATCACTTACAGTTTTAACAAGAAGAATATTATCTAAATTATCTGTAGCAATTGATGGAATATAAGATTCAATAAGAACTGTATTTGTATTAGCATTATTTTTTTGTAAAACACTTGCGCTAATTATAGGTGCATTAATTGCATTGTTAAATGTTACCAAGAAATCACTTGGAGATGTGTTACTAATTATATTAGAAAATTGTAATGCTATTTCAATTGGATATCCTATTGTAAAATCAGCACCTTGAAGAGTAACTTTTGTTGGGGTACGAGAAATATTTGTTAAGCTTATTCCAACTAAAGTTGAAGGAACACTATTAATAACTTGATTATTAAATATAGAATTTGATAATCCTTTACCAAATATATCAAGTACATCTTCACTACCTTCTATATATGCATATTTATCTGCAGAAGTAAAGGTTCCACTTGCAAAATTAAATGTTATTGTCCTGCCATCTTCTGATAAAGAAAGAGATTTAATATTTAATGGAGAAATAGCATTAGGGACAGGAATAGTTGAATTACTTACTTTTATTGTAAAGTCAGCTGGTGCTAAAGCAAAAAATTCATTATGATAGTCTTTGCCACTAATAGTTGTTTTATCAGTATAAGTGTATTGAAGTTGACTATCAGAAGTTATTTCAATATTACCTTTAGTTAAATCTATTAGAGGAACAGTTGCATCTATTTTCTTTAAGTCACAAAGTGGATAAATATTTCCTGAGGTATTACGAACATTTTTAATGTCATCTAACTCAGTATATCCTATATATATACTATAGTTAAGGTTCGGATTTCCGCTTAAAGTAGTTTTATTTTCGAAAATTGGATAATTAGGACTTAAATCTGTAGGCAATACAAATCTTATCCATTTATCATCTTTTAATGCTAAACCAGTACTTCCAGTAGGAAGCGGTCCTTCTGTTGGTGGTGTTATTATAATTGCTGGTGGTGGATTAGTATTTGTAGTAGATTCAACAAATTTATAATTTGAAGGATTATCTGCTGCATATTTATTATCTAATCCAGGAATGCTAACAAGCATTGGTGTTTTGTATTTTATGATAAGAGCATTATCCTTATCTGTTATAGTAGTATTGACATCTGTAGCGGGTCTTCTTAGACCGATAATTTCTACAACTGATGGTTTAGTTGTATCTTCAATTGCTACAGGTACATTAGTATAGGCTATAGATTCACTTATTGTATCTGTAAGTGCTCCAGCTGAAATAATTAATCTATAATTGCCAGCGCCTAATAAATTCTTAAATGTTACCTTAACAGTTTTATTATCCGCACCTACAAAATTCAAAGATTTTATTTCTTGAGTGTCTCCATCATTAGCTACAAAAAGATAATTTCCTATATTTAACGCACCAGTACCTGTGCTTAAAGGATTCATTGAATTTGAAAAAATTAAATTAACAACTGTATTATCAGTGTATTTAATATCCTTATCTTGTAGTGCACTTATTAATGTAGGTGGAATACTACCTACAGTAAATGACAATTTTGTTCTTGGTACAATATAACCACACGCATCAACTAAATCTCCAACACCATCACTTATAGAACCAATACCTAGAGTAATAGGTCCAGCAGGTAGAGGATTAGAAGAATCTAATTCAAAAATTAAAGTTGTTAGATTATTTTCAGGTCTTGTAATACTAGATAATTTTAATGGTGTTCCATCAGATTTAAATAATATTTCAGCAGTAGCTACTTTACTATCTAATGGTTTCATAACAGCTTTATCAAAATTTACTATAACTTTATTTCTAACAGGTGAAAATGCACTTATAGGAATAGCAGGAGTAGATTTTAAGTTTGTTATAAATGGAACTTCCATCTTAGGAATTATTCTTTTTTCTTCACTATAGTCAGTTAATACTTTAGTTTTATCATCATAAGATACATGGTATTTTCCTTTGTTTAAAGATAATTTATGTGGGTCGGAGTTATCAGTTAAAGGTAATCCGATTTCAATATCTTGTAATAGTAAAGTCTTTCCATCAGCTGATAAAGTAGCAGAGAACTGAGTTCTATCTACATTAAAGGCCCCACTCCATTTAATTTTAGTAGGATCTATTGAACTATTAGTGTCTCTTCCATAATATAATGCATAAAAATTGCTTAAGACATGTCCAACGGGATTGTTAGAAGTTATTTCACCATTAGCATCTATAGGAACTACATCAAATATATTTCTTAATGGATATTTAAAAGAAATTGAAACAATTCTATCTCCGGTTACATTGACTTTTACATCAGTTGATGGATCTGCTATAGCATTAAATGAATCTAAAATAACAGATTTAGATGCAGAAGTTTTTAATGGGTCATTTTTAAAGATAGTTATTTCATAAGTTTGATGACTTGGAACTATTAAATTTATTAGCGCTTGCTCTGTTGCAGAATGAACAGTTGAACTGTAATAATCTATTTTACCAATTATTACAGTTTTTTTAGTGGGATCATCAGGAAATAATGAATTTGATACAAGAGAACAAGGATATACTTGATTAGTAGCTAATGATTTTATTGTTACTGTGAAGTTATTAGTAAAAGCTTCACTTAAAGTAAGGTCAAAACTTTTATTATTAGCATTGTCTATACTAACGATGCTAAAAGTAGTTGTATCTGACATATATAATCCTCCTTTAATTGTATTTGCAACTAATAGGTCATCAGAATTATTTAAAAAATTTAAAGTACTAACCTCATTTAATACTTCTAAAGGTATAGAAATTTCTACATAATACTGAGTTCTAATTTCTAACTTATTGTTAAAAATAATTCTATTATCTAATAAAATTGCAAATCGATCACTTTCGTTTGATTTTGATAATTCTAAAAAAAATTTAAGAAGATAGTGTCCTTTATGAAGTATAATTTTTTTACCCTTATCTAGTGGCTTATCCTTAAAACAAATGTTAAATTTATCGTTTGAATTAAAGAAGTTAAGGGATTTTATAAAATACATTGGACGCCTCCTTCATAACATTCTATGTAAGCAATAAGAATTTTGTTCAGTATTTACTTAACATAACCAGATTTTCTACAAAATTAAATGTATTATTTTTTTGTTTTATGTTATTAAATGGTATAATTTCATTTAATAAGCAACAATAGATGTTTTCAAATAGATTATTTTCAAATAATATTACATTTTTATTAATACAATTAATAGCAGTTCTTAGATTTTTAAAATTGGAGTTGTATATATAGGTAGTCCCACTTGCATATATGGCACACTGCTCTTTAATATAAGAAAATTTACAATTATCTATTATACAATTACTGGTTTTTTTACCCCAAATAGAAACTCCTCTTCTTAGTATTCGTGAGATAGTAACATTTTGAATTTTAATATTAGTGGCACCATTTTCTTCAAAATGAATTCCATCTCTAAGAGAGTATTTATCACCACCATCAATAACTATATTTTTTATTCTTACATTAGAAGTATTTATTATTATTGCGTACTTAATAAAGTCATTTTCTGACTTATATAATTTGGGGGAATTTATACCTATTAAATTTATAGGAACATCAATAGTTAACTCATCATCAAGTAATGATGATGTTAAATTGTATTGTCCTTCTTTTAAAAATATTGTTGAACAATGAGGACAACTTTTTAATATAACACTTAAATTTTTTAAATTATCAATATAAAAGCAGGAAGTATCAAATACTGTAGTGCTAGATTTGCCTAGTATTCTAGCAAAACTATTTCTTGAAGATAATTCAAAACAAAAATTATGATAATCTTCAATATTAAACGATTCACTAAAATTTAAAAAAATAGATTCTTTAGAGTTAAACATTAAATTATTATTTATTGAATGGATATTTATTATAGAATTTTTAACAACATTATTTATAGCTACATTACAAAATTCAAATAAGCAATCTTGTAGTAGATCTAATGTATTATCTTCATTTACAGAGATTGCAGAGAAAAAATTATGAAAAATGCAATTTTTTAATGATAGTGTTGATTTGCTGTGATTCTCTAAAATTATAGCTGAGTTCTTATTATTTCCTAAGAAAGTACAATTTTTGAATACAACAGAACAATCTGAAGTTAATCTTATTATATTGTCTGTATTTGAAAATGTAATATCACTTATTATGATATCTGTACATATTAATATCGGTCCAACCAAAGTACTACCATTTCCTAAAATTTCAAAAGTGTTTCCTATTATAAGGGGTGATTTTAAAGCATATATTTCAGGAGTAAGTGAAATAGTTTCTTCAATATTAATATGTTTTATTAAATCGGTACTATTTTGAATCATGAAAATACTCCTTATTTAATATTTATCTTCAATGAAATATATTCATAAAAATTTTAATATATGAGGTTAATTAAATATTATAATGAATGTTATAAGAGTAACTGATTTTGCATTTAAGTCATATTATAAATCATCTTAGATTTTAGGTATATTAATTAAAAGTATATACCAAGGAGGAAAATAAGTATGGCAAAAGTGAATTATATTAACCAAGCTAGTTTTTATGATCAAAATACAGATTGTTTAAAGATAACAGAAGCACCAATAATAATAAAAGCTGAAACAAAAGTCTTTTCATATAAATATGTATTTTCAGAAGCAGATTGCAATTGCTCAGAAAATTGTTATCCAGGAAAAGGTGATGATGTAGGATTTACATTAATATTTGGAAATTATGGAGAAGAAACTTATACTCCAACAAGCACAACTGATCCGACAGTAATAGATACGTTAGATCTTTCTAATATTTATAATGCATCATTAAAAGTAATGGATCTTTGTATAGGAAAGAATTTTAAAGTATTTGATATAACAGGAGTTACTCCAGGTTCAGGGCAAGGAACAGAGGTTATTCATGGAGAAACTGAATTTATAGGAGGATCAGTATATACTCTTGAAATAAGAGAATGCTATGAAAATCCAGAAACTGGAGAAAAATGTACAGCAGCATTTTGCTTACCTTGTCACTCAGTATTTTGTATAACAATGTTATTCCAAGTAGAATTTACACCTTGTAGTAAATTGAAGAACGGTGGATTCTGCAATGGAACAACACCGAGCTTAGAAAATTGGATTGCAATACCAGCAACAGGAGGCGGAACAGTACAAGCAGTGGCATCTTATACAAGTAGTACAAATGTAAATGTAACTCCTAAAGATGGTGATTGTGGATTTGCATTATTAAAAACTGGAGCTAATGAAGTTAAGAGTATATTAAAACAAACCTTTGAAGTTAAGGCAGGTGATGTTCTAAGCTTCTATGCATTTTTTGATTTGATGGATATTCCAGGATGGCCAGATGAAGCTCAAGTAATAGTAATTAAGAACTCTAGTGGAAATGTCATAGATACTATTGTAACAAAGAATGCTCATTATGTTAGTACAGATTGGGAATATTATTCTTATAATGTTGAAGAATGTGGAACAATTACTTTTGAAGCAAGTGTTAAAAATGTTAGAGAACCTATTTTACCGGATGGATATTTAGCGATAGATGCTGTAACAATAACTCATCCTTAATTTAAAATATATTTTAACTATAATTGTATTCAATAGTTAGATATTCATACGTGAATCAGTGTATTACTAGGACTTTAATTAGTTCTAGTAATATTTTGATGTCTACAAAAATAAATGTGTAAAAAGTTTTAACAACAAATAGTAAATTAAAATTTCATATACTGATTAATTTTAATTTAATTAAAATTAGTGCATATAAAATATGAATATTACCTGTTACTTTATTAAAAAATATATGGTAATATATAAGCATGAAGTAATACAATGTATTATATTTTAGAAAATTTTATTTATTGGAAATAAAAAGTACCGAAAATACTAATATTTTTTGTATATAATAATGAACAGGAAGGGAGCTTAAACATGCTCGAATGTGTTTTAGAAGATTTAAATATTGGACAAGACCTTGATGTGAACCAATTAATAGAAAAACATATGCCTTTTATAATCAAAAGCATATCGGATGTTACTGGTAAATATGTGTCTTGTGAAAATGATGAAGAACTAAGTATTGCATTACTTGCATTTTGTGAGGCTGTTGAAAGATATGAGAAAGATAAAGGTTATTTCTTGCCATTTGCAAAGCTTGTTATATCAAGTAGAATTAAAAATTATTTAAAAAGCCAGAATAAACATTCATGTTCATCTCTTGATGAATTAGTTGAAAAGGGAATAGAAATTCAAGATGAATATTTAGAAGAAGAAGACAATGGATTATTAGTTGATGACATAAATATATTAAAGTCAGAAATAATGTTATATGGCTTTACATTTGAAGATTTAGTGGAAGAAGCACCTAAGCAAAGAGCAACACGAGAAAATGCTATAAATTTAGCAAAGCAAATAAGTGAAGTAGAAGAATTAACAAATTTCATGGAAATTAAAAAAAGATTACCAATTAAGAAAATTGTACTTAGATTTTCTGTTACTGAAAAAGTAGTAAAACGAAGCAAAAAGTTTATAATTTCAGTAGTAATTATATTTAAGAAGGATCTTAAGACACTAAAAAATTGGATCAGAAAGTAGGTGATAATGATGAGTAAGGGAATAATAATGGAAATAAAAAAAGAATATGCAATAGTAATGAATGATACGGGTAGCATAGAATGCATTAAGATAAAAGATGGGATGAAATTAGGACAAAAAATATTTTATTTTGAAGAAGATTTAGTTAATATCAATCAAAATAGAAGTGTTAATAAAATTAGTTTATTCAAAACATTCGGAACATTTGCAGCATTATTCTTACTTATATTTACATTCTTTCAACCATTAGCATTTAATAAAGCATACGCTGTAGTAAGCTTAGATATAAATCCAAGTATTCAAATACAGGTTAATAACAAGAAGAAAATAGTAGCGGTTGAAGGCATTAATGAAGATGGTAAAAATATTGATTTTTCAAGTGTAAATGGTTTGGAAATAGATAAAGGTATAGATGGAATAAAAGCTATTTTAGTTGAAAAAGACTATTTAAATCAAATGGGAGAGGTACTAGTTGCTTTTGCATTGCTAGATAATGAAGAAGATGAGAAGTACGAAAATCAAATAAAAGATGCAATTCAAACTACTTTTAAAACTGAGAATGTAACTTATGTAAAAGGTAGCAAAGAAGCTGTAGAAGAAGCCAAAACTAAAGGTATAAGTTTAGGCAGATATGAAGTGTCTCTTTCAGCTGATGAAACTGTAAAATCTAAGATTGATAATATTCCTGTTAAAGAAATTACTTCTTTAATAAAGGATAAAGAAAATTGTATTTACTGGAAAGCTGATGATGTACAAAATTCAGAAAAGCCAGAAACAAATAATAATTTATTAGATGATAAATACAGTGATAAACCAGAAAATACTTTAGAAAATAACACACTACCAAAAAAAGATAAAGTTGAAGAACCAATAAAAGAGATAACTCCAGAAGTACAAAAGCCAGTAGATAACAATAAGGAGTCTGAAATAAAGAAAGATCCAGAAGAAGTCCCAGAAACAAAGCCAGAAATAGTATTACCTCCAATCGAAGAAATTAAACCAGAGGGGAATACACCTAGTAATGAAGAATCAGAAGATAAAAATAATGAAATCACAGATAATAAGAATAATGGATCTGAAAATAATATGACAGATACTGGGGATATAGAGCAAAATTTAAAAAAATGACTGAAAAAGTACTCAAAAACAAAGAACTAAGTGTATAGTATTATGTATAAGATAATTAAATTTTATATTATTTAGTATAAAATTTAATGAAAAAACAAAATAACTCAAGTACTTAGTGTAATCTATATGTTTGTTAGATCGTAAAAAACAAACATATAGATTTTTTTGTTTTTCAGGAATTTATATTATTAAATAATATGACAATAACTTTTAAAATACTGTATTTTAAAGGTATGATGAAGTATTTTTTTTAATAATTTATGATACACAGTTATTCATGTACTATGAAAAGGGTGCATAGCCAAAAAAAATAAAAGATAACATCAACTGGAATTTTTATTTTAATGAATTGTTGGTATGGAAATTACATTATTACCCAGGTAATTTATGAATTAGAAATCACAGTAAAATTTATAGTTGCATAAAATAGTAATTAGTAGCATATTTGTTGATAAATATATTAACAATTGTTATATGTAATAAATATATTTAGTATTATTGCAGAAACTAAAGATAATAAATATATTTCTATAAAATTAGAAATATAAAGAATTTCGGAGGTGATACTATATGTTTTTAACTATTATAATAGTAGCAGCAATAGGTCTAGGAATAGCATACTATTCTGCTGTAAATAAAAAGCAGTAGTTTGATCTATAATATAAAATTTTATTATAATAATTTAAAGGTGGTAATACAAGAAGTTCAGAATATCAAAAATATGATTAAACATTAATTTATATGATATACAAAATATTAATATAAGTACACTTAAAGTGAAGTGGGCTGCCTATTAGAATAACATAATTGTTAATTTAATAGGCAGTTTTGTTTTGATTAAAACATTTACATAATATACATAAATATAAAATAATTAAAAATATTGGATAAAAAGGTATTGTTGAGTAATATAACCTTATTAAAATAAATATTTTAATAAATAGACAGTGTAAACATTATCATTTTATGAATGTGAAAAGTAAAACATTATATTTGTTTGTGATATAATTATCACAACGTATGATACTTTAATAATATTTCTTGAGTTTTAAGATAATATTATTAATACACAACTTAGGGGGGATTATTTTGTATAAAAATAATGATATGAAAAAAAACAATGAGGAATCAATTAGCCCAGTTTTTGCTATAGAAGAATCTTCAAGATGTTTATTATGTCACGATGCACCATGCTCACAAGCATGTCCAATAGGAACGAATCCAGCTAAATTTATTCGTTCACTTCGTTTTAGAAACCTAAAGGGCGCTGTTGAGACAATAAGAGAAAACAACATACTTGGAGGTGTGTGTGCGAGAGTATGTCCTACCAAGAAATATTGTGAAGGTGCTTGTAGTAGAACAAACATAGACAAGCCTATAGAAATTGCAAAGCTGCAACAGTATTTAACTGACTATGAAAAAGTATTAGGTTTGGAAATATTAAATAAAGTAGAAATTGATAAAGAAAAGGTTGCTATAATTGGTTCAGGTCCAAGTGGATTAGCAGCAGCAACTAAATTAGCACAATTGGGATATAATGTGACAGTATTTGAAAAAAGAGAAAAATTAGGTGGTTGGTTAACTTATGGAATACCAGAAGAAAGACTGCCTCAAACAGTTGTAAATAATGAAATTGAATATATAAAAAACATAGGTGTAGAATTCAAAACTAATGTAAACATCGGAAAAGATGTTACAATAGATTCTTTAAGTAAAGAAGGCTACAAGGCATTTTTAATTGCATGTGGAATGCAAAAGAGTAAAGAAGTTAAGATAGATGGTTCGGAGTTAGACGGTGTAATTAATGGTACAGACTTCTTAGCAGAAGCAAAGTCAACTGGAAAATATAAATTGGGAAATAAAGTTATAGTTATTGGTGGTGGAGATGTTGCAATAGATTGTGCAATGACAGCTAAGAACTTAGGCTCAGAAGATGTTAAAATAGTTTATAGAAGAACTATAGAAAAAATGCCAGCTGAAAGAAAGAGTATTCAAGAAGTAATTGATTTAAATATACCTATATTTACAGGCATTAAGCCTAGTGAAATTATTGGAGAAAATGGAAAGGTTTTAAGATTCAAAGGAACTGGAATGTTTGATGATTCTAATTTAGATATACCTAC
The DNA here is from genome assembly GCF_000827935.1 of Clostridium botulinum. NCBI lineage: Bacteria > Bacillati > Bacillota > Clostridia > Eubacteriales > Clostridiaceae > Clostridium > Clostridium botulinum. The sequence continues at coordinate 2,206,100 of NZ_CP010520.1, read as the reverse complement.
AGAAAACGTTATCTTTGCGATTGGACAAGAACAAGAAGAAGTAAGTTCAATAGCTAACTTAGATCTTAATAATAAAGGGATTATTGAAACTAAAGAATATGCAACTAATATTGATGGAGTATTTGCTTGTGGAGATATAGTTGAAGGTGATAAAACAGTTGTTTATGCACTTAAATTAGGAAAAGAAGCAGCAGAGAAAGTAGATCAATATTTAAACGAGAAAGAAGGTGCTAGATAATGAGTATTATCAAAGACTTATCAATAGAATTTTGTGGAGTAAAATGTGAAAATCCATTTTTCTTATCATCATCACCAGTAGGAAATTGCTATGAAATGTGTGCTAAAGCGTTTGAAGCTGGTTGGGGTGGAGTAATGTTTAAAACTATAGGTTTCTTTATGCCTAACGAAGTTTCTCCACGTTTTGATAGTTTAAGAAAAGAAGCAACTTCATTTGTTGGTTTTAAAAATATGGAACAAATATCAGATCATCCATTACAACAAAATTTGGATGATTTAAGAAGATTAAAAGAAAATTATCCTACTAAAATTGTAGTAGCATCAATAATGGGAGAAAATGAAAAGGAATGGGAAGATCTAGCAAAGCTTGTAACAGAAGCTGGTGCTGATATGATAGAATGTAATTTCTCATGTCCTCAAATGACAAGTCATGAAATGGGTTCAGATGTTGGTCAAAATCCAGAACTTGTTAAGAAATATTGTGAAGCAACTAGAAGAGGTACTAATTTACCAATACTAGCTAAAATGACTCCTAACATAGGGGATATGTCAGTACCAGCTATTGCATCTATGGAAGGTGGAGCAACTGGACTTGCAACAATAAATACTATAAAAAGTATAACTGGTATTGATATAAATTCAATGACAGCAAAACCAGTAGTTAATGCTAAATCATCTGTTTCAGGTTATTCAGGAAAAGCTGTAAAACCAATAGCTTTAAGATTTATTTATGAACTTGCTAAGAATGAAAAATTAAAAGGTGTTCCTATAAGTGGGATTGGTGGAATAGAAACATGGGAAGATGCTTTAGAATTTATATTATTAGGTTCAAGTAATCTTCAAGTTACTACTTCAGTAATGCAATATGGATATAGAGTAGTAGAAGATATGATAAGTGGATTATCTCACTTCATGGATGAAAATGGATTTGAAAAGTTAGAAGATATGGTTGGAATAGCTATTAAAAATATTATTCCAGCTGAAGATTTAGATAGAGAATATATAGTCTATCCAGAAGTTAATGAAGAAAAATGTTTAGGCTGTGGTAGATGTTACATTTCATGTTATGATGGTGCTCATCAAGCTATAAAATGGAATTCTGAAGAAAGAAAGCCGGAAGTAAATAAAGATAGATGTGTTGGATGTCACTTATGTGCACTTGTATGTCCAGTAACAGCTATAGGTAAAGGTGAAATAAAATTCAAAAATAATGGAAAAGAAAGAGAAATAATTCTATAAATTTTTTAACTATTCATTTATAATAATAGCTGTGTTAAAAATCATTAAGATTAAACACAGCTATTTTTATAATTAAGTTATGTTTTAAATATGTGTTTACATATGCATGAGTAGAATAAACTAAGCAATTAAATTTATGAACATTAAAATGATTAGTTTAGTTGCCACTTATCTATTACATATATAAACACTCTGATAAAAAATAACCTTAAAATTAATATTAGAGGAGGGACTAATAATGAGTTCATTATTTTCATTATCATTAACTACGGCAATACTTTGTGGTGCTTGGATGATAGGAGCTGATGCTGCAGGACTAATTGCTTGGGCTGGTTTTGCTGGATGTACTACTTTTTTTGCAGCAGGTGGTAAAAAACAGGGATTTAAAAGTGCTATATGCACGAATATAAGTGGAGTATTTTGGGCAATGCTAAGTATAAAGGTATCAGCTATGTTAGGGTTTCCACAAGCTGGAGTAATCATGACAATAGTAACTACATTTTTCTTATGTATACAATCTAAAATTAGTTTGCTTGCATTTATACCAGGAGCTTTTGTTGGATCATTTTCAACATTTGCAGCTAATGGAGATTGGATGAGTCTTATACCATCATTACTTGTGGGGGCAGTATTAGGTTTCTTATGTGAATGGACAGGCAATTTGTTGTATGAGAAGTGTGGAAAAAAAGAAGAAAATTAGTTAAGGTATTGCAAGATTAAGCTTAAATGAATTCTTTAAGAGTATAATATACAAATTTCTAAAGAAGAAAAATTATATATATACCACAAAAATTATTAATTATTAATCAAATTGTAAATTGAAATATTCTAAAAATATAAAATTATACTTTGTAAACATAATTTTTAATAATATTAGATCATATATTGATATGTAAATATTAGACAATACATTGACAAACAATGAGAAGCTGATAAAATTATAATGTTAAAGTTTAAATTTTATATTGTAATTTCAGTCCAATCATTAGGAGGAAAAAATGGAGAATAACAACTTGAAGAAAGAAATTAGTCTATTTATGGCTACCATGCTTGTATGTGGAAATATGATTGGTTCAGGAGTATTTATGTTGCCAGCAACCCTTGCACAGGTATCAGGACCGCTTGCAACAATAATAGCATGGATTATAACGACTATAGGTTCTATATTAATAGCAATTTCATTTGCAAATTTAGGATCTAAATATCCAGCTACTGGAGGAGCGTATCAATATACTAAGGAAGCATTTGGAGAATTTACAGGTTTTTTAAGTGCATGGTTATATTGGAATGGATCTTGGATTGGAAATGCGGCTATTATTGTTGCTTTATCTAGTTACAGTGCATCCATTATACCTGCACTTCAAAACCCATTAGCATCAATAATATATACTAGTTCACTTTTATGGATTTTTACTATATTAAATATAGTAGGAGTTAAAGAAGCTGGAAAAATTCAAACTTTTGTCACTGTATTTAAGATAGCATTTTTTGGAGTATTTATAATAGCAGCTTTCTTAAATTTTGATAAAATCAATTTAATGCCACTTATGCCAGACGGTAAGGGATTATCTACAATTCCATTGGCAGCAACATCGACATTATGGGCATTTGTAGGATTAGAGAGCTCTACGGTTACAGCAGGAGAGATAAGAGATCCAGAAAAAAATGTTAGAAAGAGTACAATATATGGTCTTATAATAGCATCTATTATTTATATATTAATAAGCGTTGGAAGTATGGGAGCTATGTCAAATGCTAATCTTTCAAATAGCTCAGCACCGCTTACAGATATATTAACTAACGTATTTGGAAATTCAATTGGAAAGGGACTAACTATTGCAGTTGTAATTTGTATTTTAGGAACAACAATTGGATGGTTACTATCAACAGCTAGAGTTTCATATGCAGCAGGAATTGATGGGGTATTTCCTAAATTCTTTGGAAAATTACATCCAAAGTATGGAACTCCAATAAATTCATTGATAGCTGGTTCTGTATTAGTAAATATACTGCTTATAATGAATTATCAAAAAAGTATGGTATCTGCATTTACTTTTATAACTATATTAGCAACATTATCATTTTTACCTGTTTATTTATTAACAGTGTCAGCAGAAATGATGCTTACATTTAGAGATGAAAAGAAATTTAATTTTAAAATATTTATGAAAAAGTCAACGATTCCTCTTTTAGCATTTGCATATTCTATATGGACTATTTATGGTTCAGGAGCAGAAACTGTAATGTGGGGATTCATATTAATGCTTATAGGGATACCGTTTTATATTTATAATCATTATAATAGTAAACAAACATCTTAAGTTTTAGATATAAGTTGATTTATATATTTAATTATGCAATTAAGTTATATCTATGATATGAAACGTATAAAAGCTTATATGCCTTGGGCATATAAGCTTTTTAATATATATTAGTTAATTACAAAAAAACTATATGGAATTATATTTTTAAAAAATAATAACCTAGTATACAGTGGTAATAAAAAGGCAAAACTTTGTAATAAAATAATTTTTAAAGTATAATTAAAATAAAATATGGTGTTTTTGAATTTGTTGGAGGGAAAATTTATGTTTAAAAATTTAGAGAAAATTGAAGTAAGAGATTTTAAAAGCTTTTTTAATTTGTTAGAAAAGTCTTTTCCAAATATAGAAAGAAGAAGTAGAGAAGGTCAAAAAGAAATTTTTGATGATGATTTATATAAGGTGTATGGAGTTAAAGACAATGTTGGAAATGTTGTTGGATTTATAGCAACATGGGAGTTTGATAAGTTTAATTTTATAGAACACTTTGCAGTAGATGCTAGTTTAAGAGGAAATGGCATGGGAACTCGATTGCTAAAAGAATATATTCAGAATTCTAACAAACCCATTTATCTAGAAGTAGAATATCCTAATGATGATATATGTATACGTAGAATTGATTTTTATAAAAGATTAGGATTTAATTTAAATGAATTCGATTATTTACAATTACCATTACAAATAGGAAATGAATTATTGCCATTAAAAATAATGACATATCCATCTAAAGTAAGTAATGATAAATTTATTTATTTTAGAAAAAATGTTTATGAAAAGGTGTATAAACAAAATTCATGTTCCAATTCTAAATTTTAATTATGGATAAAATATATAAATTGGAATAAGAGAATTATTAATTTAAATTCTCTAAAAAATAATACCCTATTTAATATAATTTTTTATATTAAATAGGGTATTATTAAATATATATATATTGAGAAGATTGTTATGATATTTTAATTATTGACAAAAGTTTGAATTATATACATATAAAAAATAAAAAAATGTAATTAAAAAGCAAAAATAATTATGCAAAATATAGTGTTATTAATTAATAAAATAAACTATAATACATGATTTTACATGAAAAGAATAATTAGCAAAATAAATTAATTTTTCTATTAAATTACAATTAAAAATATAATTTAAATATTAATATCATAAATATTTATTTTGATATTGTTAAATATAGAAATTCAGTTTACAATTAAAGTAATCGATTACATAATTAGTTATAACTAAAAATAATTAGTGAAAAGGGGAATTTTAATGTGCAAAAATATTAAAAAAACAATTGCTATTTTTACTATGATGGTGTTAATGACTCTATGTTTTGAATTACCATATCAACAAGTTTTTGCTTTTGATAAAGCTTCACTAGAAAGCATTTATGTATCAGAAGAAAACTATGAAGAAAAAATGAAAGATGTAGTAGAACCTTATATTGATAACATAAAAGAGACAGGCTTTGTAAAGGGACAAGAAGGAATTGACATATATTATGAGATGTATAAATTAAATGACTCAAAGGGGAATATCGTAATAAGTCACGGATTTTCAGAATCATTAGAAAAATATAATGAAATAATTTATTATTTCTTAAATCAAGGATATTCAGTTTTTGGACTAGAACATAGAGGACATGGAAGATCCGGTTCTCTTGGAATAAAAGATAAAAGTCAAATTAATGTGAAAGACTTTGAACATTATGTTTTAGATTTAAAAGAATTAATGGATGAAGTTGTTGTTCCTAATTCTGATGGAGAAAAAGTATTTTTATTTGCGCATTCTATGGGGGGCGGTATAGGTAGTAAGTTTTTAGAAGAATATCCAGAATACTTTGATGCAGCAGTTTTAACTTCACCTATGTTAGAAATAAATACAGGTAAAGTACCATCAAGTATAGCTAAGTTAATAGCTAATACAAGTGTAGCTTTATCATTTGGTGATAAATATATAGCTGGACAAGGTAAATATGATGATACTTATGATTTAAAAGGCTCTGATACATCATCAGATGCTAGATGTAGATATTATCACAGTATAGTAAGTGGAAACGATGAATTACAAAGAGGCGGAGCTTCATACAATTGGCTTCAAACATCAATATATGCAACTAAAGAAATTACAAAGAAGGATAATGCAGCAAAAGTTGAAATTCCTGTAATGTTAATGCAAGCTGATAAAGATGATTTTGTAAAACCAGGTGGACAAAACAATTTCACTAAGTATGCTCAAGATTGTGATAAAGTATTTTATGAAGGATCTAAGCATGGACTTTTTAGAGAGAATGATAAAATATTGCACGACTATTTGAATAATTTATTTGTATTTTATGAAGCAAACTTATAATAAAAATTATAATTAAGAAATAAAAAAAGATATCTTGGGTTTCCCAGGATATCTTTTTTAGTAAAAATTAATATTTATTCTTTAGATTTTCTTTTTTCATATAATTTGTGTACCAATTGTTAAACAAGACTTTAAAAGAAGCTGCTAGAGGTACTGCAAGTAGCATTCCGAAAAGTCCACCTATATTTCCACCTATTAATATTGCAAGCATAGTGAATACTGCATGTAGTCCTACACTATTTCCAACTATCTTAGGTGCTAACAAATTATTATCTATTTGTTGTACTATAATCATCGCGATAATAGCATAAACTATTTTTATTGGTGTTCCACTTAATAATCCCATTATGGCAGCTAAAATAGTACCAACTATTGGACCAACATAAGGGATAAGATTTGATAATCCAACTATAATACCGATAACAAAAGCGTAATCTATGCCAACAATAGATAAAGCTATTGCTGACAATACTCCTACAAAGAAGGCTTCTAGCAATTGACCACGAATAAATCTTCCAAAAACTTCATGTATTGTTGAAAATACATAATTTATTTTTTTACCAACTTTACTATTTCTAAAAATTAAGTAATAAAGTTTATTCCAAAGATTAATGAAATATTCATGATCTTTTAGAAGGTAAATGCTAATTATTAATGCAATAAAGAAAGTAGCAAGGCCACTTCCTATAGAGACTGCAAAAGAGGCCATTCTTCCTATATTATTTGTAATATAATTTTGAATGAAGTTAACAACTTCTACTATATGATCTTCCATAGCATCTAAAAAAGGTAGATTCAATTTTGATAATGCTAAACTGATTGATGAACTAGAAAAAGAATGAGTGTTTAAATAAGTAGATATGTATTCTACTATATTAGAAATACTAATATTCTTAGACAACTGACCACCAATCATAAAATAAATTCCACAAAGAAGTCCTAGTATTATTCCTATTATTGCAAGGTAAGAAAAAATTATACTTAAAGCACGGCAAGTACCTTTATTCTTTATTTTATATAATTTATTGTTTTTTAGAAAGTTTTCTATACTTTTAGTAATAGGAAATAAAATATATGTAATTAAAATAGCTATTAATAAAGGTTTTATTAGGGACAAAATGCCTCCTATAACATCAAAAGTAGTTCCTAAAATAGTACCTATATTAAAAAGGATTGCAAAAGCAATATATATAGTGATAGCTGTAATTGTAATGTATAATCCATATTTCAATAATTTTTTATCAATATCAATTTTCATTTTTAATCACCTTTCTAAAGTTTATGCTTTTTATTATAATATAATAAGACATAGTGTAACATAAAATTTAGAAAAAATAATAAAAAAATAATTATTTTTTTTATTATTAGAGAATAGGGGAAATTAGGCGAGAAATAGATTCTAATATTCTTATTCTATGTCCTCTATTTTCATATTCCTCAGGTGTTAAAAGTGTACATACAGTTTGATCTTTTAAAAATATTTCTTCATAGTTTGTAGCTACTTCAGAATCATAAATTATAGCATTAATTTCAAAATTAAGTTTAAAGCTTCTTATATCTAAATTAGCAGTACCAATGCTACATACTGAACTATCTGAAACTATAGTTTTAGAATGAATAAAGCCATTTTTATATTTATAGAATTTAACACCAGATTTAATAAGACTATCTATTGAAGCACTTAGTGCCCAAGCCATAAAAAAGTGATCGGCTTTATTAGGAACCATTATTCTTACATCAACTCCAGAAAATGCTGAGATTTTTAAAGCTTCTATCATAGGATGATCAAGAACTAAATAAGGCGTTTGTATAAAAATATTTTTTTTAGCATTGGTTATAATTTTTAAATAACAATTACGTATATATTCTTCCATATTATCTGGGCCAGAAGAAATTATTTGTATTCCAATATCTCCTTTTGAAGAAAGTTGTATTTTTTTTAATTGAATATCATAAAGATCTTCCTTTGCAGCGTACTCCCAATCAAGAGCGAATCTTTTATTTAATTCTAATGCTGCTGCACCTACAATCTTTATATGGGTATCTCTCCAAAAAGAAAATTGTTTTCCTCGGTTTATATATTCATCACCAACATTAAAGCCACCAACATAACCGGTATTTCCATCAATAACCACTATTTTTCTATGATTTCTATAATTTATACGAAGATTTACATATGGTGCTATATTAGGGAAAAAAACTGAAAATTTTATTCCGCACGATTTAATATATTTTATTTGATCTTTTGTTAATGATTTAGAACCCATACCGTCAACCAATAATCTAACTTCAATGCCACATTCAATTTTTTCTTTAAGTAGCTCTATTAATTTAGAGCCTAAATTATCAAATCTAAAAATATAATATTCAATATTTATAAATGACTTAGCATTTTTAATATCATCCATTAAATCTCTAAATTTATCTTCACCATTAATATAGGTTTTCACTTCATTTTTTTTTGTATAAATGCTGTCATTAGCAGAGAAATTCATTTTTATAAGATCTATATATTCTTCAGCAACTTCATTATGTAAGTCTTTGTTTAAATCAGCTAATATTTTTTTTATCTTTTTCTTATCAATAACAGCTTTTTTACTGAAAATTTTCTTTTTAGATATATTTTGTCCAAATGATAAGTAAAGTATAAATCCTAAAAATGGAAAAATGAAAAGAATTAAAAGCCAAGCCCAAATAGTCGTTGTATCTCTTTTTTCAATAAATACTAGAGAAATTGCACATATAAAGTTAATAATAAAAAGAATTAAAGTTAAAATCAAATATATATTCATAAATTTCACCTATTTTAATTAAATTTTAGTATGTATTTTCAAAGTAATATTAATAGCTTAACTGTAATTAGAAAATTTAATCTTAATACTATATTTTTCTTATAATTTATTTTTTATACTTAAAATATATTGTTGATTTTAAATGAAACATTAAATATAGAGTTGCAGAAGTGATTTTTTAGAATAGTATTATTTAATTTAGCAAATAATTAATTAATAATAGTAAAAAATTATTATATTTTTAAATATGAATATTTAATTAAAATAAAAAGTTAAATACAAGGAGGTTAGTTACAATGAATGAAGTCGAAATTGAAATGCAACAATTTAAAAAATTATGTCAAACAGTTGAAAGCATGAAGTCAATACTTAAAAGTGGTGAGTTTACCAATGAAGAAAAAGTGGAATTTATGAATACATCAATAGATATATTAGATAGAAATTTATAGTTATATTTAATTAAACTTTTAAAATATATTGTTATTTTAATTAAAGTATATATTTATATATTAAAAAAGAGACGGAAAGAAAATTACTTTCGTCTCTTTTCAATTAATTAGACATAATACATATATAAGTAATAAGAAAAAATATTTTACAAATAAGTAAAATGTGTGCTTTAATATATATGAGAACATAATTAATTATCATAGCAATATAAGGGTGATGAGAGTTATTAAAGGAAGGTGATATTAGTCAAATAAAACAATATATCATTTTGCTATAAAGGTGATTAAATATATTGTAAATGTGTACAAGCACAGTATATATAATCATTTTTGATTTTTCATAATATTTAACAAAATGTGGGGGTGGGACAAATGATGTTAAAAGAAGAAGAAATGAAAGAACTAGATAACATTTTAGCTTCTCATAATTATCAAAAGTCGTCAGTTATTGCTGTAATGCAAGAAGTTCAAAAACAATATCGTTATTTACCAAAGGAAGCACTATGTTATATTGCAAAACACTTAAAGATAAGTGAAGCAAAAATATATGGTGTTGCAACTTTCTATGAAAATTTTTCATTACAACCTAAAGGGAAATATGTAATAAAGATTTGTGATGGAACTGCATGCCATGTAAGAGGATCTATACCTATATTGGAAGAATTTAGAAAATTATTAGGTCTTTCAGAAAGTAAAGTTACAACAGATGATATGATTTTTACAGTTGAAACTGTATCTTGTCTAGGCGCGTGTGGGTTAGCACCTGTCTGTACTGTAAACGATGTAGTATATCCTAGTATGACTCAGCAAAAGGCTAGAGACATAATAAAACAGTTAAAGGAGGAAGCATCTAATGAGAATTAATACTAGAGAAGAGTTAAATTCTTCAATAAAAAAATGTAAGTTAGCTTTAGGCAAGCAATCTAAACAAATACTAATTTGTGGTGGAACTGGTTGTGTAGCTAGTGGCTCTTTAAAAATATATGATAGATTAAAAGAGTTAATAGAGCAAAGAGGACTTGAAGTTAGTATCTCATTAGAAGATGAACCACATGATAATAGTGTTGGTTTAAAGAAAAGTGGATGTCATGGATTTTGTGAAATGGGTCCTCTTTTAAGAATAGAACCTGAAGGTATATTATATATAAAAGTTAAATTAGAAGATTGTGAAGAAATTGTTGAAAAAAGTATAATTTCAAATGAAGTAATAGAACATCTTATTTATAAAAATGAAGATAGAAGCTATAGTAAGCAAGAAGAGATTCCTTTTTATGCAAGACAAACACGTGTTGCATTGGAACATTGTGGACATATAAATGCAGAATCTATTGAAGAATACTTAGCAGCTGATGGGTACACTGCTGTAGCAAAGGCACTTTTTGATATGACGCCTGAAGAAGTTGTAGACGAAATATCTGAATCTTATCTTCGTGGAAGAGGAGGTGGAGGTTTCCAAACAGGAAGAAAATGGTCTCAAGTATTACAACAAGCTGAAAAACAAAAATATATAGTATGTAATGGGGATGAGGGTGATCCAGGAGCATTTATGGATAGAAGTATGATGGAAGGTGATCCTCATAGAGTAATTGAAGGAATGCTTATAGCTGGAGTTGCGACTAAGGCGAATTATGGATATATATATGTTCGTGCTGAATATCCACTTGCAGTTAAGAGATTGCAAATGGCTATAGATCAAGCTACTAAAGTAGGCTTTTTAGGAAAGAATATTTTAAATTCTGGATTTGATTTTGACTTACATATAAGTCAAGGAGCAGGAGCGTTTGTTTGTGGTGAGGGTAGTGCTCTTACAGCATCAATAGAAGGAAATAGAGGAATGCCAAGAGTTAAACCACCTAGAACTGTTGAAAAGGGATTATTTGAAAAACCTACTGTATTAAATAATGTTGAAACATTTTGTAATGTTCCAAGCATAATTAATAAAGGTTCAAAGTGGTATAAGAGTATTGGTACTGAAAAGAATTATGGAACTAAGGCTTTTGCACTTACTGGAAATGTAAAACACACAGGTTTAATAGAAGTTCCTATGGGAACAAAATTAAAAGAGGTAATATTTGATATTGGTGGTGGAGTAAAAGAAGGAAAGTTTAAAGCAGTTCAAATTGGAGGTCCATCTGGTGGGTGTCTTTGCGTGGGTGAAAATCATCTAGAACTACCACTAGATTTTGATTCACTTAAAAAAGTTGGAGCCATGATTGGTAGTGGCGGATTAGTTGTAATGAATGATAAAAGTTGTATGGTGGAAGTAGCTCGTTTCTTTATGAATTTTACTCAAAACGAATCTTGTGGTAAATGTATACCTTGTAGGGAAGGTACAAAAAGAATGCTAGAAATTTTAACTGACATTGTAGAAGGACGAGGAACCTTAGAACACCTAGATATGTTAGAAGAATTATCAGATACTATATCTGCTACAGCACTTTGTGGTCTTGGTAAGAGTGCATCTTTGCCAGTAAAGAGTACTTTGAAATACTTTAGAGAAGAATATATAGCTCATGTTGTAGATAAAAAATGTCCAGGGGGAGTATGTAAATCTTTAATGTCTTATGAAATAGACAAAGATAAATGTAAAGGCTGTTCTAAGTGTGCAAGAATGTGTCCAGCAGGAGCTATTACAGGAGAAATAAAGAAACCTTATACCATTGATCAATCAAAATGTATAAAATGTGGTGCTTGTATGGATGGATGTGCATTTAAAGCAATCCAGTTGGTTTAACAGCTCACAACGTATGAATTAGTGAAAGGAAGGTATAAACTTATGTCAAAATATATGATAATTGATGGTAACAGGGTAGAATTTGATAATGAAAAAAATATTTTAGATTTAGTAAGAAAAGCAGGAATTGACTTACCTACATTTTGTTATTATTCTGATCTATCTATTTATGGAGCTTGTAGAATGTGTGTGGTTGAGGATGAATGGGGTGGAATTATAGCGTCTTGTTCTACGCCACCTAAGGATAAAATGTCAATTAAGACTAATACACCTAAACTTCATAAGCACCGTAAGATGATATTAGAACTTTTATTAGCATCACATTGTAGAGATTGTACTGTGTGTGAAAAGAGTGGGAAATGTAGACTTCAAGAATTAGCTTTGCGTTTTGGAGTAAAAACTATTAGATTTAAAAATGAAAATGAAAAAATTGAATTAGATACCTCATCTAAATCAATAGTTCGTGATCCGAGCAAATGTATATTATGTGGGGATTGCGTTAGAATGTGTAATGAAATACAAAATGTTGGAGCTATTGATTTCGCATATCGTGGTTCTAATATGATTGTTAGTCCAGCCTTTGGAAAATGTTTAGGAGAAACAGATTGTGTAAATTGTGGACAATGTGCTAATGTGTGTCCAACAGGAGCTATTGTTGTAAAGAGTGATGTAAAGCCAGTTTGGAAAGCATTATATAATCCTAAACAAAGAGTTGTAGCTCAAGTTGCTCCAGCAGTAAGGGTTGCTTTAGGTGAAGAATTTGGAGTAAAACCTGGAGAAAACGTTATGGATAAAATAGTTGCTGCAATGAGAAAATTAGGATTTGATGAAATATATGATACTTCATTGACTGCTGATATGACAATAATAGAAGAATCTAATGAATTTTTACAAAAGTTAGAATCGGGAGATAATAAACTTCCTTTATTTACATCTTGCTGTCCAGCTTGGGTAAGATATGTGGAAACAAAACATCCAGAACTTATGAAATATGTTTCTACATGCAAATCACCAATGCAAATGTTTGGATCAGTAATAAAAGAATATTTTAAAGAAAACGATTCTTTAGAAGAAAAAGAAACTATATCAGTAGCTATTATGCCATGTACTGCTAAGAAAGCAGAGGCAGCTAGAGAAGAATTTATAACAAATGGAATTAAAGATATTGATTATGTGATTACAACAACAGAATTGTGTAAGATGATTAATGAAGCAGGACTTCAATTTGATAAGATTGAACCAGAATCTTCAGATATGCCATTTTCTTTATATTCAGGAGCTGGAGTTATCTTTGGAGTTACAGGTGGTGTAACTGAAGCTGTAATACGTGGAGTAGTTGAAGATAAGAGTTCAAAGGCTTTAAAAGAAATAGAATTTATTGGCGTTCGTGGAATGGATGGAGTGAAAATTTGTGAAGTTCCATTTGGAGAAAAGAATCTACGTATAGGGGTTGTTAGCGGACTTGCTAATGCAGAAAATTTAATTGATAAGATTCAAAGTGGAGAAGAACATTTTGACTTTGTTGAAGTTATGGCTTGTCCAGGAGGATGTATAGCAGGAGCGGGACAACCTTTCAGTTTAAAAGAAGGAAATAAGGAAAGAGCTAAAGGTCTTTATAAAGTGGATAAGGTTACGCAAATAAAGAGAAGTCAAGAAAATCCAGTATTAATATCGTTGTATAATGGATTGTTAAAAGAACGTTCTAAGGAATTATTACATGTTCATTATGAGCATGAGTAGAAAGATAAGTTATTTATGCACTACGTTTGGAAAGGTGCAGGGCTAAAAAATCGACTGCTTTAAAGTCTCATTAGCCATTTTGTTCTAATACAAATGTGTGATTTTAATTTTATTATTTTGAGTGTGTGTTTCAAAATTATTTTTGAAACACTTTTTTTTGTTTATTTTAAGGGTATTTTTAGATATATCAGTATACATTTAAAATTCCGTCTATTTTGAATAGTGATATATATAAATATTATTAAATAATAATTAAAAATATATAAACTATTAAACATATGGGAGAATTTGATGTATAATAACTATAAATTTTAACACATTGGGGAAATATTAATAAATGATATAAAGAAAAATTAATAATAAGCATTTATATTAATGATTAGCATTAAGTTGATATCAATTGTAAAGTTTATGCTAAGTACATTTTATTGATAGAATTAAATATAGTACATAAACTAGGTAGGTATACTAAAGTTAATTGATGTAACTAAGTTGGTGGAGGTATAGGAATGAGAATAGGACTTGTAAGACATTTTAAAGTTAATTATAAAAGAGACTTTTTTATGACATCAAAAGAATTTAAAGAATGGGAAGCTGGATACAATCATAGTGATGTTATAAGAAATGATGTAAAACTTCAAGATATAGTTTGGGATAAATGTTATTGTAGTACTTTAAGTAGAGCAATAACAACTGCTAAAGATATATATTCAAAAGAAATAATACAAAGTGATTTAATAAGAGAAGTTCCTATAAGTCCATTATTTAATAGTAATTTTAAATTACCATTTTGGTTTTGGGCAATAAGTGCAAGATTGGCATGGTATTTTAACCATTCGTCTCAAGAAGAATTAAAAATACAAACAGAATTAAATGCTAAAAAATTCCTTGATTTTTTAGAGAAAAAAGTAAAAGAAGAGGCATCGGAAAATATTTTAATAGTTACTCATGGATTTTTTATGTATACTCTTCAAAAGGAATTAATGAAAAGAGGATTTAAAGGGAAAATGATACATACACCTCGAAATGGTAATTTATACTTATATAAAAATAGATAATTTTAAAAGGACTCTTTAATTGGTACACAAATAATGCACAGTAAAAATAATTTATATTGATTAATAATATTAAGGGATGCAATATAAAACATGGCAATGATTTGTTTAAATTTTGCCATGTTTTGTGTTGTATAAATATTGTGTTCTAAAATAATATTTATGAAATAGAAATAAGCGCAAAAACAATAAGGATTTCTATTAATAGAAAGGAGATAAAATGAGTAGTATAAACACATTAGAGAGGACAACTGAAAGAACAACATCGTTATTTAAATTGACATGGCCTATCTTTATAGAACTTATTTTGCAGATGCTTGTAAGTAATGTGGATCAACTTATGTTAAGTAGAGTATCAGAAAATGCTGTTGCGGCTGTAGGAAATGTAAATCAGATTATGAATTTCTTACTTATTACTTTTAGTATTATTACGATGGCAACAACAATACTTGTATCTCAATACTTAGGTGCAGAAAACTATGGAAAGGTTTCTGAAATATATTCTGTAGCTGTATTTTCTAACTTAGTATTTAGTATTTTAATAAGTATATTATTATTATGTTTTAATGGTATATTTTTTAAATGGCTAAGAATGCCAAGTGAACTACTTATAGATGCTAAAACATATATAAGTATAATTGGTGGAGGAATATTTCTACAAGCTATATTTATGACTTATTCAGCTATATTAAGAAGTAACAGTTTAATGAAACAAGGTATGTATGTTTCGGCAATAGTAAATGTTATTAATATAGTAGGAAACTTTATTTTTATAAGTGGTGCATTTGGGATACCAAAGCTTGGAGTAGAAGGTGTTGCTATATCAAGTGTATTAAGTAGGTTTATAGGCGTTATAGTTATAATATACATATTTAAACAAAATATAAAACAAAAAGTATCATTAAAGCACTTAAATTCATTTCCTAAAGAAATATTTAAGAAGTTAATGATGATTGGTCTTCCATCAGGAGGTGAATCAGTATCATATAACTTTTCACAAATGGTGATATTAACATTTATAAACGTGATGGGTACAAGCTCTGTTGCAACAAAAGCATATGTTGGAATATTGGTTTGGTTTTCATTCATATATGGATCAGCAGTGTCGCAAGCAAATCAGATAAGAGTTGGGTATCTTATTGGTGCTAACAAAGAAGATGAGGCATATAAGAAAGTTTTAGAAACATTAAGACCAGCAGCATTTATTTCAGTAGGGGTTTCAATAATATTATTTATATTTAGTGATAATTTACTTGGTATATTCACATCTAACCCTGAAATTTTAAAATTAGGAAAGCAAGTTTTATTTGTAGATATATTATTGGAGTTTGGAAGATCATTTAATCTTGTAATAATAAGAGGTATGCAAGCAGCAGGTGATATTAAATATCCTATCTTTATAGGAGTTTTATCAATGTGGATTGTAGCAACAGGGCTTTCATATGTTTTTGGAATAGTATTAGGATTAGGACTTAGTGGGGTATGGATTGCAATGATGTGTGATGAATGTTTAAGAGGATTAATTTTCTATATAAGATGGAGAAGAGGAACTTGGAGATCTAAAAGAATAGTAAATTAATTTTAGCATTAACTATTTATGTATATATCAGAATAATATTAAAGAATAAGCTTATATGAAAATAATAAATAACTATTATATTATAAATTTCATACAATAAAATGTGGTATAACATTTTAAAGGAGTTATAGATGTATAAAAAAGGAGATTTTCATATTCACTCAACATCTTCAGATGGTGGTTATACTCCGAAACAAGTTGTTAATTTTGCTAAAAAAAGAGGCGTTGATATAATTTCTTTAACAGATCATAACAATACTTGTGGTATAGATGAATCTATATTAGAGGGGGAAAGAATAGGAGTTAAAGTAATTCCAGGAGTTGAACTTTCAACAAAACATAAAAATGGAAGTAGAGTTCATATATTAGGATATTTTAAAGATGAGAGTTATAAAGATGAACTTCTTGTTGAAATTTTAAAAGATGTGAAAAATCATAAGACAAGTAATTTAAAGAAGATACTAGGAAGAAATATAGAAATTGACAAAGGTGATAGGTTATCGGTTGATAATGGGATTAAAATATTAAAATTTTTTGGAGCAACAGTTATACTTGCTCATCCTGTGCTGCTTAATAGAAATGATTTTATTGAAATTATAGAATTAGACTTTGATGGATTGGAAGCTAAATATTTTAGTAATAGTGAAGAAGATACAGAATATTTTTTAAAAGTTGCTAAAAATAAGAATCTTATTTATACCGCAGGATCAGATTTTCATAATTATAAGAAAAATTATAGAGAACATGGTCTTATAGGAGATGTATATTTAAATGAAAATGAAATATATAATTTTCTAACTAAAGGGGGATTGTATCCATATATTTAAGTGAATAATCCTTAATTAGAATTATAAAGTAAAGAATGAGTTTATTTTCAAGTGGGTATAAAAATGAATTTTTTAATTGATTGCTATACCGTTATCAGATTGAGATAAAAAGCTACATTAAAGGTAATGAGAGTGATTAATTAAATAATTTTAGAAATTCTAATTTTAATTAATGCTTTATAGTTATTACAATATAGATAATAAATTTTACTTTTAATAAAGGGATATATCAATTTTTTTTGATACATCCTTTTTTGACTTGTACAGGAAATTATAGAATTAAAAAATATAATAACTGATATAGTAGGGCAAAATATTAAAACATGAGGAATGAAAATAGTTAGATATAATCTGTAAACTTAAACTAGTATCTATAAATTAAAAAAATAATAGCCTGTAGTAAATTAATATTAGCTTATGGAATAGTATGATTAGTTTTGAAAGATTTGTTAAAAATGATATTATATTATGAGTAAATATAATAAAATGGTTATATAATATGACTGAAATTAATGAATTAAATTAAAAAACAGTTATAAACAGTCAATATATTGCTAAAAATAGCTAATATAACTATAGATTAATATAAAAGATAAGAATGCTTGAATGTTTTTAAATTATTTTGAATGAAAATGATTGATTTTTTTAAAGAAATGGTTTATTATAAGGATATGGAGTGGTGAGAATGTTTACAGAGGAAAGATATAATATAATACTTCAAGAACTAAAAGTAAAAGGAATAATTTCAGTTGTGGAACTAGTTAAACTACTAGAGGCTTCTGAGTCTACAATAAGAAGAGATTTAAATAATCTTCATAATGAAGGATTACTTAAAAAAATTCATGGAGGAGCAACGCTGTTAAATGAAGGTACAGCAAAACATGATTATAAAGTAAATATTAGAAAATCATTAAATGCAGATAAAAAACTTGAAATAGCTAGATATGCAGCAAGTTTAATTGAAGATGGCGAGTTGATTTATTTAGATGCTGGAACAACAACAGAAGCTATAATACCATTTATAGAAGCAAAAGATATAACAGTTGTTACTAATGCTATAGTTCATGCTAAGAATTTGCTAGAAGAAAATATACGAACTTTAATATTAGGTGGAGAATTAAAAGCAGTTACTGAGGCAATTGTTGGTCCTATAACTGTGGAACATTTAAAAAAATATAATTTTACAAAAGGTTTTTTTGGAACAAATGGTGTGAGTAATGAAAATGGCTATACAACTCCTGATGTAAATGAAGCTATGGTAAAAGCAGAGGCAATAAAAAGATGTAATAAAGCATTTGTTTTATGTGATGAGTCTAAATTAGATGAGGTTAGTTTTATAACTTTTGGAACAATAAAAGATGCAGAATTAATTACAAGTAGAATAAAAAATCCAGAAATTAGATATGATACTAATGTAATAGAGGTGAGTAAAAATGATTAATACAATAACACTTAATCCTTCATTGGATTATATAGTAAAGGTTGATAATTTTAAGATTGATTCATTAAATAGAAGCAATGATGAAGACGTTTATGCAGGAGGAAAAGGAATAAATGTTTCTATAGTCTTAAATAATTTAGGAATAGAGAATACAGCATTGGGTTATGTTGCAGGTTTTACAGGAAATGAAATAGAAAGACAAGTGAAAAATCATGGTGTTGATTGTGATTTTATAAAATTAAAAAGTGGTATATCTCGAATTAATGTAAAACTAAAAAGTAATGGAGAAACAGAAATAAACGGTTCAGGTCCAGAAATTACAAATGATGATTTAAATAAATTATATGAAAAGCTTTCTGAATTAAAAGAAGGAGATTATTTAATATTGTCAGGTAGTATTCCTAATAGTGTACCAGATGATATTTATCAAAATATAATGGAAAAACTTTTACAAAAGAAAGTAGAATTTATAGTTGATGCAACAAAAGATTTACTTTTAAAAGTACTAAAGTATGAGCCATTTCTAATAAAACCTAATCATCATGAATTAGCTGAAATGTTTAATGTTGAGCTGAAAAATGATGAAGATATAATAATTTATGGTAGAAAGCTTCAAGAAATGGGAGCAAAGAATGTATTGATTTCAATGGCTGGAGATGGAGCAATTTTATTACCTGAAAATGGAGAACCTATAAAAAGAGAAGTGCCAAAGGGAATATTAAAAAACTCAGTAGGAGCTGGAGATTCTATGGTGGCTGGATTTTTAGCAGGATATCTTAAAAACAATGATATAAAAGAAGCATTCAAAATGGGAATTGCAACAGGTAGTGCAAGTGCATTTTCTGATGAATTAGCAACAAAAGAAGAAGTTGAAAAACTATTATCTAAAATTTAAAAATATAAGGAGGAGTATTTAATGAGAATTGTTGATTTATTAAAAAAACAAGGCATTGAGTTAAACTTTAATCCATCTTCTAAAAATGAATGTATTGAGAAGCTAGTAAACTTAATGGATAAAACAGGCAATTTAAATAACAAAGAAGAATACAAAAAGGCTATTATAGCAAGAGAAGCACAAAGCACAACTGGTATTGGTGAGGGAATAGCTATACCACACGGAAAAACTAATGCTGTTAAAAAAGCGTCACTAGCTGCAGCAGTATGCAAAAAAGGGGTAGACTATGACTCATTAGATGGAGCTCCAGCAAATCTATTCTTTATGATTGCAGTTCCAGATAATAGTGATAACTTGCATTTAGAAGTTTTAGCTAGATTATCTACTATATTAATGGATGAAAAATTTAGAGAAACTTTAATTAATTGTGAGGATAAAGATCAGTTTTTAAAATTAATAGATGAAAAGGAAAGTGAAAAGTTTCCAGAAGAAGTTAAAGAAACTAAACAAACATCAAGCCATGGTGCATATAGAGTTTTAGCTGTTACAGCATGTCCAACGGGGATAGCTCATACTTATATGGCAGCAGAAAGTCTTGAAAACAAGGGGAAAGAATTAGGTGTTACAATAAAAGTTGAAACTAATGGTTCTGGAGGAGCTAAAAATGTTTTAACTAAAAAAGAAATTGAAGAAGCAGACTGTATTATAATTGCAGCAGATAAAAATGTTGAGATGAGTAGATTTAATGGAAAAAGAGTTATAAAAACTAAAGTAGCAAATGGAATACATAAAGCAGAAGAGTTAATCAATGAAGCTATAAGTGGAAATGCGCCTGTATATCATCATAATGGTAATGGAAGTGTTGAAACAGAGAATATAGAAAATGAAAGCATAGGTCGTCAGATTTATAAACACCTTATGAATGGAGTATCACATATGTTGCCATTTGTAATTGGTGGAGGTATATTAATTGCATTAGCATTCCTTTTTGATGATTATAGTATTGATCCAAGTAACTTTGGTATGAATACACCACTTGCAGCATTTTTCAAAACAGTAGGTGGAACAGCTTTTGACTTTATGCTTCCAGTACTTGCAGGATTTATTGCAATGAGTATTGGAGATAGACCAGCACTAGCAGTAGGTTTTGTTGGTGGAGCATTAGCTAATAAAGGCGGATCAGGATTCTTAGGTGCATTACTTGCAGGATTTATCGCTGGTTATTTAGTTGTTTTATTAAAGAAATTATTTGATAAATTACCTCAAAGCTTAGAAGGTTTAAAACCTGTATTATTATATCCTTTCTTTGGTATATTACTAATTGGTGCGATCATGGTATTTGCTGTTAATCCACCAGTTGGTGCTTTAAATACTATGATTACAAATGGACTTAATTCAATGGGTGGAACTAGTAAAGTTCTTTTAGGTATAGTATTAGGTGGAATGATGTCTGTTGATATGGGTGGTCCTGTAAACAAAGCAGCATATGTATTTGGTACAGCATCACTTGCAAGTGGCAATTTCGAAATAATGGCAGCTGTAATGGCTGGTGGTATGGTTCCACCACTTGCAATAGCCTTAAGTACTACTTTCTTTAAAAATAGATATACAGTAAGAGAAAGACAATCAGGTCTTACTAACTATATAATGGGTTTATCTTTTATAACAGAAGGAGCAATTCCATTTGCAGCAGCAGATCCATTAAGAGTAATACCAGCTTGTGTAGTTGGTTCAGCAGTTGCTGGCGGATTATCAATGTTCTTTGATTGTGCTTTAAGAGCACCACATGGTGGATTATTTGTAATAGGTATTATAAGTAATAAATTGGGATACGTTGGAGCAATAGCAGCGGGTGCAGTAGTAGGTATGATAATACTTTCAGTATTAAAAAAACCAATAAAAGATAATAAATAAATAGTATAAAGAATCCCCTTTAGAGCGAATGATTATTTACTCTAAAGGGGATTTTTTATCTATAAAAATATTGCAATTTCACCTAAAGTATGTTATACTGAATTAGTAATATATAAAGATTTTGTTAAGATAAATAGATTTCTCCTTATAGAGAATTATATGAGTCAGTAGGAATCTTTAAATAATAAGGAGGAATTTAACATGGAAGATAAGACAATCGTATGTAAAGACTGTGGTCAAGAATTCATTTTTACAGTAGGAGAACAAGAATTCTACAAAGAAAAAGGATTTTCTAACGATCCAGTAAGATGCGCAGCTTGTAGAAGAGCTAAAAAAGAACAAAACAATAGAAGATAATTTGTGATTTTTAAGAGTTATAAGCTTTCTTATAACTCTTTTTTGTATATTTTAATGTAATTTCCAGAGTATTCAACACCGTCTTCAAAGTGTTTCCAACCTGTTTTTTCATAATAATCATCAATATATGTATATAAAAAAAGTTCAGAAAATCCAGTGTTTTTACAGTAAGTTAGTACAAAGTCTTGTAATTTTTGCCCAATACCTTTATTTCTATAATTTTCTTTTACATACAATGCCGATAACCAGGGATATAAATCTTGTCTACTCACTAAATCAGCTCTCCACAAACTAATAGTACCAACTAATTCATTGTCTGAAAGAGCAATAAATGTTAAAGGTAAACTGTTTTTTTTAAAACTATGCTTTATAATACTTTCAAAAAAATCACGATTTGTTTCATTTCCAAATTCGGTCCATAACCAATTTATTATAGTTTCAGTATTTTCTTTATAATCTGCTAAGTATGCAATTTTAAGCATATTGAATTCCACCTCTTTTGTATAAAATTTATTGATTATTTATAATTATATCTTTTATAGATAAATATATTAAATACCAAATGATAACTAGCAGAAATGCTAGAAATACTAATATTTCATTAGTACGAAATATTATAATTAAAGACATTAATAAGAAATAGGTTGATGTATCAACTAGTTCTAATAATAAAAATTTATTTTTATCAAAGATTTTATTTTTTTTATTTAATTTAGTAGTAACTTTTTTATATTTATAAATATTTCTTAAAACAACAACTATTATAAAATAAAAAAATAGTAATTATTTGATTCTCTTAAAAACATTATACATATAATTGAAAAATATACTTTAAATTTAAATATAGTATAATTATAGCATAAGATTAATTGAAATAAAAAAATATAACAAAATATGGTAACTTTAAAATAGAGTATATATAAATACCTACTTTAATAATCCATAATATTACCCTGTATCTTTTTACAAATTAACACTATAAAACAAAAATAGAATACAAAATAGTAAAATACAAGTGACTTTATTTATAAGTCTTGAGATATAACTTAGACAAATATTGACGTTAAGCATAAAGTGGTTTAATCTATATATAGATAATTATCTATACTAGGAGGAATTATGGAAACAAAATATGAATTGAATTCAAAAATATTTAAAGCATTAAGTGATCCAAATAGAATAAAAATATTAGATTTACTTTCTTGTGGAGAAAAGTGTGCTTGTAATATACTAGAGAATTTTGAATTTACTCAACCAACATTATCACATCATATGAAAGTGCTGATAGAGTGTGGGCTAGTAGGTTGTAGAAAAGAAGGAATATGGAATCACTACAAACTAAATAGTGCAAATTGTAATAAGCTTGTTTTGTTTTTAATGAATATAGTTACAGAAACAGAAGACTGTATTTGTAATAATATATTAAAATGCAAAGATAATAAATAGATTACCATTTAGAGAGAGGTAAAGCATATGAAAAAAAAAGTTGCATTTATATGTGTGCACAATTCATGTAGGTCACAAATAGCAGAGGCATTAGGAAAACTCTATGGAAGTGATGTATTTGAATGTTATTCAGCAGGCACAGAAGTTAAACCAGAAATCAATCAAGATGCAGTAAGAATAATTAAAAAATTATACAATGTAGATATGAATAAGGATCAAAAGTCAAAATTGTTAAGTGATATACCTAAAGTTGATATAGTAATAAAGATGGGATGTAATGTAGTATGTCCATATCTTCCAGCTAAACATATTGAAGATTGGGGATTAGAAGATCCTACTAATAAAAATCATGACGAGTTTGTAAAAATAGCAAAATCAATTGAAGAAAAAATACTTGATTTAGCTAAAAGAATAAAAATGAATGAGATTTAAAAAATAGTTTTGTTTTAAATGCTTACTTATGTATATAGTATAATTAAAAAATAGATTCATAAAATATACTAAAGTTAACTGATAAGACTATAATAAATTTTGTGTAAAATACAAGTTTATTATAGTCTTCATATTTTTATAAAAAGTTAGGATTATAATTTTAATTCAACAGATTGAGATAGTTCAATATGATTTTCACTAACACTGCATTTATATACAAAAATATCTACACCAGAAGATTTAGCTTTTTTTAATGCAGCAGCAAATTTAGGGTCAGTATCATCATTTGGTGAAAAACTTTTTACATTTTCTAATTGAACTAAAAAAAGTACTCCAGCCCCTATATTGTTATTTTTAACTTCAATTAATTCTAGTAAATGCTTTGTACCTCTTTCGGTAGGTGCATCTGGGAATCGGCAAAGTCCATTTTCCTCTAACGTAACGCCTTTTACTTCTAAGTAATACTCATTGTTTAAAGGATCTTCTAATTTAAAATCAAATCTACTATTTCCAAAGGTTTTTTCTCTACAGATTTTTGTATATTTTTCTAACCCATTAATTTTTTTATTAATAAGAGCTTCTTCAACAACTTTATTTGGTATTTGTGAATCGATATTTATTAAATTTTTGCCTTTATAGGCTCCTATTAAGCTGAATCTAGTTTTTCTATTTTGTCCATTCTCTTCTCTTATTAATGCTCTGCAACCAGGTATTAATATTTCTTTACATCTACCCGTATTAGGGACATGTACTAATTCTTCTTTTCCATCTATAATAACATATCCCTGAAATCTATTTGGACGTCTTACAAACTCAACTATGTGTGTTTTTTTCTCAAATATCATATAATCCTCCAACGTTTTTAGTATATATTCACTATTTTTCAAAACTAAATAGTGAATATGCCGTATCATTACGTATATAATCTAATGTTCCAATTGTAAAATCATAAGTAGCGATATACCCATAATCATTAGCTCCAAATTGAACTGCTCCATAACTAAGATTTGCATTTGGATTATTAGTAAGTGTCTCTATTGGTATTAATTTATCCTTAAAAGAATTACTCATAGGTTTGTATTTTGCTTTTTGAAAAGTATTTGTATTGACGGAATATAAATACATATCTTCACTATTAATGTTATGTAGTTGTATAGTAGAACCATCATTACTAACGGTTACTTCACAATAATCATCTCCTTGTGTCATAGAACAATCAATTTCTTGTAAATCTACACTACGAATAATTTGTAATTCATTTAAATCATAAATAAATAATCCAAAGTAATCATGAAATACTACAGTATCATCAGATGCATAATCAAGAGTTACCATATCTGTACCCACACTTTGTTCTAAAGCCCATTTAGCTGGTGAAGGCTCAAATGTAGTTTTATTTGAAATATTACAACCTCGTAATAAAGTTAAACAAGTTAAAACTAATAACAAAGATAATGAATTTTTAATATGCTTGTAAAGTATCATATAAACATACCCCCTATGTATAATATGATTCGTTAAGTTTTAATGAAAATATAAGTGAAAATTATTCAGAAACCTAACAAAATCTAAGTGATTTAATAATAATATCATTTTGAAGATTATAGCATAAATATACTGTAATTACTATTTAAAGATATTGATTAATATAAGTTAAAATAACACTGTCTATCTAAAAGAATATCAATAATATATATAAAGTATTTAAGTGTGTAAAAGTTAATTTATTTTATAAATAAAGAAGTGCACTATAGTAGATTTAAATAATTAAAGAGTATAATTACTACAGGTTAATTATGATATAATATATACATATAAATACAATAAATAGAAATATTTCAAATGAGTAGTATTTTTATGAGATGAGATTAAAAGTAAGTTATGTTTATAAAAGGGGAGATTTTATGAATGAAAAAATAAAAACATTATCAATAGTTGTAGGTTCACTTTTAGTTGTCGTTGTATTATACATATGTGGAAATATTAATGCTTCCACATCCACTTCAACTAAAAATGAGGTAATTCAAGAAAATAATAAAGTTATTGCTGATAAGGTAGATGTACAAGAGGCAACTAGCAATAAAGAAAGTACAGAAATTAAAGGAGAAAGTGAGAATAAGACAACTTCCTATGACGATAAAAAAGATGATAGTAAAGAAGTGCGAAATGATAAGTTAATATTTAAAAGTAATTTAGGTTTTTCAATGACTTTTCCAGACCGCTGGAAAGATAAGTATACAATTGTAGAAGAAAGTAATTCAATATCTGTATATTTTAAATCATCTGATTTAAATATTGACCCTAAATCAGGTTTGTTTTTTCTTGTAATTAAACAAGATGAATCATTAGATCCAAGTCTGTTTGATACTATTGATATTGAAAATTACATTAATGTAAATGATGAGGTGTATTTTATAGGTGGTCCAACAGATATATCATTAAGTGAAAATGCCTCTGATTTTAATACATTTATCTCTATGAATAAAGATCGTAAAGAAATAATAGAAAGCATAGTAAGTTCAAAATAGAATAATAATTTTATAATAAAATTATAAATGAATAAGAGATATTTAATTAAATGAGTATATTTCAGTTACGAAATATACTCATTTAATTAAATCTTTATTCCAAATAAAAAGTTGCTCAGAATTATTTAAACAACCAAAAAGATTCTTTTTAAAACCTGGAATTTTATTATTAAGTTCATCAATTAATTCTTTTATATCTTGTCTTTTTGTTTTACCGTCAGCAGGACATGGATTCTTTATAACAGGAAGGTTATATTTTTTAACAACACTTCTAATATTATGTTCTTCTATATAAACCATTGGTCTTATTAATGTTATAGTATTTTTATGCATAAGTGTTTTAGGTGAAAAACAATTAATTCTTCCCTCATATGACATTGATAACATAAGTGTTTCTAAAGCATCGTCCTTATGATGACCAAGTGCAACTTTAT
The DNA here is from genome assembly GCF_000827935.1 of Clostridium botulinum. Lineage (NCBI taxonomy): Bacteria > Bacillati > Bacillota > Clostridia > Eubacteriales > Clostridiaceae > Clostridium > Clostridium botulinum. The sequence continues at coordinate 2,179,328 of NZ_CP010520.1, read as the reverse complement.
TGCAACCTAAATTTTCTGCACTATGATGTAGAGCACCTCGTCTAAGATTTGCACATAAAGAACACGGATTTTTTTCTTTTCTTAAATCAAATACAATCTTTTTTATATCTGTTTGTATTTCATAAAAAGGAACTTCTAAATTTTCACATAATGTATATAGTGGAGAATTATCTACACCACCTGGATTTAATGTAATTGCTATAAGTTCAAATTTTTGGGGTGAAAATTTCTTGTATGTATTTAAAAGATGTAATAAAGTTAAGCTATCTTTTCCTCCAGAGAGTCCAACTGCTATTTTATCTCCATCTTGAATCATATCAAAATCATTTATTGCTTGTCGCATTTTACTAAGAAGTTTTTGCATTTAATATATTCCTCCTAAAAAGTCTGTACAAATAATTATATTATAGAAAAAACATGATTTCAAAGATATTAAATATTTATTTTTGCTTTAACTATTATTTTAGTATTGTGTTTTTATAAAATAGAAATCTTTATAGTAGGTATAAAAATCATATGAGAACTTTTATACCTACTATAAAGGTTGTTTTTTTATTAATGATAAATTATAGTTATATATTTAATTGTTAAATTTCTTTTCAAATTCATCAATTGGTATAGGCTTTGAAAAAAAGTATCCTTGAACCATATCACATCCGATTTGAGTTAAAAAATCTACTTGATTTTGAGTTTCTACACCCTCAGATAAAACTGAAATATTAAGATCTTTAGCCATCTTCACAATATTAGCTACAATTATTTTTTCCTTAGAGCTTACACTATTATTAGGAAAAAAGCTTTTATCTAGTTTCAAAACATCTATAGGTAATTCCTTTAAAAGATTTAAAGAAGAATATCCAGAACCAAAATCATCCATTGAAAAAGTAAATCCAAGGTTTTTTAATTCAGTTATTTTACTTAATACTTCTTTTATATTATCAAGAAAAATATTTTCAGTAAGCTCAAGCTCTATTAAATTTATTGGAATACCATATTGCTTGATTAATGTTATTAATCTAGAAATAAAAGTATCATTATTTATATGAGCTCTTGATACATTCATAGAAATCGGTAGCAGTCTCTTTTTATTATCCATCCAATTACGAAGAACTTTAAAAACTTCTTCATAAACATAAAAATCTAATTCAACAATAAAACCATTTTTCTCAAACAAGGGAATAAATTTTCCTGGATAAAAAATCACATTATCAGGGGTAATCCATCGTACAAGGGCTTCAGCACCAACTAATTTTTTTGTAGAAAGTTGAATTTTGGGTTGTAAATAGATTACGAATTCTCTGTTATCTAAGGCATCAATCATACGATTTTCTATTTTTTTTTCTTCAGTAGCTTTTATATGAAGCTTAGAATCATAAAATGCAAATTGGCTTTTATGTGAGCCTTTAATAGTTTTTCTGGCCACATTTGCTTTGTCAATCATTGAAAATAAGCTGTCATTTACATTAGTTATCAAATAAATTCCACTAATTATAGAGAGTTTTATATGATTAAATTCTTCCTTTTGAAATTTTAATATTTCATTATTAAAATTTATCAGTCTATTTTTTAATGTTTCGATATCAGTGTATTTTATAAGAGTTAAAAAATTATCAGCAGAAGCTCTACATACTAACTCATCCGTGTCAAGAAGTGTAGATAAAAGATACGAAAACTTAACTAAAACTTTATTTCCAATAGCATAACCAGCAGTTTCATTTATATATTTAAATTTATCAAAATCTGAATATATAAGTGCATATTTATTACTTGATTTATTTAATAGTTCATTAGCCATGACCTCAAATTTAGGTAATGTCATAAGACCTGTTAAAGCATCTTTAGAAATAATTCTATCTAAAAAATTTGTTATATCAGAAAAGTACATTAAATTTGCTTCAATATTTTCAGGTAATTTTATTTTAGAAGCTGTCATACTAATCCAAGTTTCGAGTATTGGATTAAAAAATTCAACTGTATTAGTATTATTGTCTTCAGTTAATTTGGATAATGGACAATGCATACAAGGAATATCGCTATTGAAAAAAGCTTTATAACATACGTCACCACATTTTGCATTTGGAAATGTGGTTTTTAAATTGGGACTCATATATAATAGCTCATAGCTGTTGTCTTTTAAAAGATAGGTATATATATTTTGATTTTTAGCAATAGAGTCAAAAAGGAGTTTTTCTTTTTCAAGACGTTGAGTATTACGTATTTTCAATAAATATGAAGTTATTATTTTTGTTATTGTAGTAAACAATTTGATTTCATTTGCAGTCCAGAAATGTTTTTCAGAAGAATTGTAGAAATTAATACATCCTTTATACTGTTCATTGTCTTTTATAAGACATTGTAAAAATGATTTTACATTAAGTTTATCATAGAGTTTTTTATTTTTTTCTGGTAAATTTAAAGTTGATGAATAATCATTACAAATAAATACATCATTTTCATTAAAACTAGAAAAATAATATAGCCAATCATTTAATAATAGGTTTTGTAGTTCATTTTTATAACATGGTGTTTCATAATTACACCATTCATGAGTAATATTGAAGTTAATATCATCTAGTGAATATTCTAATATACTTATTCTGCTCAAATTAAAATATTCACCAATTTTAGATAGAATCAAGACTATAGCATCATCTATATCTTTACTTTCAGATAATATATCAAATGAGTATGAAATTAATTTATTTTTAAAAGTGTTGTTATATCGATTGTATAAGTTATTTTTTGAATGAAAATTGAAGATATCACTTTCTTTAAAAACATCTATTTTATTTTTATCATAAATTTCAAAACAATCTTTACCATATCTTTTAGCCAAATAAAGGGCATGATCAGATTTTTCAAAAAGATCATAATAATTAACTCCATCAACTGGCGAAATAGATATTCCAATGCTACAAGAAATACTGTGTTTTTCATCTATATAAATTTTTTTTATTGAATTACAGACTGTATAAGCCTTAGTAGAGATCATCTCGTTATTAATAATATTTTTAAAGAATACAATAAACTCATCGCCTCCGACGCGTCCAACAATGTCATCTTTATCAAAACAAGATTTTAAAGTATCAGAAACTTTTAATAGGATATTGTCACCAAATATATGACCTAAATTATCATTTATAAATTTAAAATTATCAATATCGATAATCATAAGAGCATGTGAGGTTAAAGTATTATTTTTTAAGAAATCTTCAATTAATACTTTACTTGCGGTTTTATTATATAACTTAGTTAGAGGATCTAATTGAATTTTTAATTTTAATGTTTCAATCTCTAATTTTTGCTGAGTATTTTTATTTTCTGTTATATCATTAAGAATACATATAAATTGATAATTACAATTTTTATTAGATACACACCGACCCATCAGAAGTAGCCAACTAAAATTAGCATCATTTTTATTAATTCTAAATTCAATTTTAATATTGTCTCCAACATTATGTTTAGTCACAAAAATGTTCTTAAACAAATCTATATCTTCTTTAGAAATGATCGAAAGAATATCATTTTTATAATCTTTATTAAAAATATCTTTCTTTAATCCAAGAATCTTAAAAAATTCAAGATTTGCGTACGAGATTTCAAAAGAATTATTAAAAATAATAGTAGCTAATCCACACAAATTAGAATTATAAAAGAATTTAATTAAAAATTTATTCATAAGTGATTGTAGTAAGGAAGTTATTTTATCTTTAAGTTTGCTCATAATATATCCTCGCTTTTATAAAATATAAAATGGTATTAAGAAATTGTAAGTTTAAGTTATTATTTTATTACTATTTTTAGACATTAAAATTATATAAGAGAAGGGGAGTAGTAAAATAAATTGTTCTAATCTTAAAATAAAGTTAACTAGCAACACTAAGAAGAATTTAACTACAGATTAGAAGGATTAAAAGTAAGTTTCTTAATTTATTATATTTATATATCAATGCTAAGGTGCAATTTTATTATAAAAATTATATGTTGCTTTAAAATATTATTTGATAAACTGAATATAAACAAGATATTAATTTATAGGAGTAGTTTGTTTACAACTTAATATTAAAAGAATTATATAGAAGCATGAAAATATTATAGAGCTAAATTTTGCAGAGAGAGGGCGATAATATTTAAATAGAAAAAAGTGGCTAAATGCCACTTTGTCCCCATAATCTTTTTTCAAACATTTTTATAGGCATAGGTTTATCAAAAAGATACCCTTGAGCCATATCACAACCAATTTCAGTTAAAAAATCTGCTTGTTCTTTTGTTTCAATACCTTCGGAAATTACTATTATATTTAAATCTTGAGCCATTTTAACGATATTAGATATTATTACTTTTTCCTTTGAATTTATAGATGAATTAGGGAAAAACTCTTTATCTAATTTTAAAACATCAATAGGTAAATCCTTTAAAAGATTTAATGATGAATATCCAGAACCAAAATCATCGATAGAACAAGTAAATCCAAGAGCTTTTAATTCAATAATTGCATTAAGTAAAACTTGAATATTATCAAAAAATATACTTTCAGTTAACTCAAGTTCTATTAAGTTAGTTGGAACATTATATTTTTCTGTCAATTTTTTTAATCTAGGAATAAAGTCACTATCATTTATATGAGATCTAGATACATTTAAAGAAATAGGTATAACTTTTTTACCTTCTTGTATCCATGAATTCATTTTTTTAAATACCTCTTCATAAACATAAAAATCTAATTCAATTATAAAGCCGTTCTTTTCAAATAAAGGAATGAATTCATTTGGTGGTATAAGTTTTTTACTTGGACTCATCCACCTTACCAAAGCTTCAGCTCCAACTATTGTTTGTGTTGGAAGGTCAATTTTAGGTTGCAAATATACTAAAAATTCGTTATTTTCCAGTGAAGAAAACATTAAATTTTCAATTTCTTTCTCTTTAGTAATTTTTAAATGTAATTCATGATCGTATAAGGCATATTTACTTTTATGAGAACCTTTAATTGTTTTTCGTGCAATATTAGCGCGATCTATCATTAAAGACAAGTCCCTATCTTCTGACTCTATCAAATATATCCCGCATATAACGGGGATTTTTAAATTATTAAAATGCATTTTTTGAACTTCCATAAATTTTTCATTAAAAATTTTAAATCTATTTTGTAAAGATTCTATATTATCATATTTTAATAATATAATAAAATTATCTGCAGAAGCACGACAAATCAATTCCCCACTAAATAAGAATGAAGAAATAAAATGTGCAAAGTGAGCTAAAACTTTATTTCCAATTGCATAGCCAGAAGTTTCATTTATATATTTAAATTTATTAATATCACAATAAATAAGTGCAAATTTAGTATACGATGTATTTGCTAATAAATTGTTTGCAAGTACTTCAAATTTAGCTAAAGTAAGAGCACCTGTTAAAGTATCTTTTGAGGTTATTCTATCAATAAAATTAGTTACATTAGAAAAACAAATTAAATTCGCTTTATTATCTAAGGATAAATTTATTTCAGAAGCAGTAGAGCTAATCCATCCCTTTAAATAAATATTATAAAATTCTATTGTATTGCTATGAATATTTTTTTTATAAAGATCAGTAAGAGGGCAGTGCTTACAAGGCATATTACTATTACCAATAGCCTCATAACATAATTCTCCAACTCTAGCATTAGGATATAAATCTTGAGTATTAGGGCTAAGGTAGATGAGCTTGTAAGAATTTGGCTTCAGCATGTATGTATATAAACTTTGATTTTTAGCAACAGCCTCAGTTAAAAGTTTTTCATTTTCTAAAAGCTCTTTAGTACGCATATTTAAAATATAAGAACTTATTATTTTAGTTATTGAAGTAAAAGACTCAATTTCAGAGTCTGTCCATGTATGATTTTTATAGGAAATATCAAAGCAAACACAGCCTTTAAATTTACCATTATCAAGAATTGGACTTTGAAAAATAGATTTACTTTTAATTGTTTCATATAATTTGCTTAATTGATAAGGTAAATTATATGTATAAATATTGGAACAGTTTAAATTTCCATTTTTATAAAAATTAATTAAATATGTTTTCCATTCATTAAATTCTAAGTTCTGCATTATATCCTTTGAAGGTAATATATTTTTATCACACCACTCATAAGTTGTTCCAAGTAAACGATCATTATCGTAAGTTTCTAGTATACTTATGCGACTTAGTTTAAATGAACAACCTATCTTAGCTAAAATTAAATTTATTGCACTATTTACATCTTTGGTTTCTGACATTATATCAAAGGCATAATTACAAAAGTCATTTTCAAATCCATGACTAAATCGTTTATAACTTTCATTTTCAGTATAATAATTAAGTAACAAATCTTCATTTTTATTAAAAAAGTCTAGCTTAGGATTAAATAATTCAAATTTATTTTTTCCGTTATTTTTTGAACTGTATAAAGCTTTATCTGCTTTTTTGAACAATTCATTATATGTAGTACCATGAGTAGGATAAATAGCTATCCCGATACTACAAGAAATTTTGAAATCGTTATTTTCACCTGTATAGATACTTTTAAAAATTGTACAAAGATCATTTGCTTTTTGAGATATTACTTCATATGAACTAATATTTTTTATAAAAATTATAAATTCATCTCCACCTATACGACCAACAATATCAGACTCTTTAAAAACCTTCTTTATATTAGATGAAACTTCAGAAAGAACTGAATCACCAAACATATGGCCTAAATTATCGTTTACAGATTTAAAATTATCAATATCTATAATCATAAGAGCATGATATTTTTCCTTAGCAACTGTAGTAAGATAGTTTTCAATAAGAGATTTAGTGACCATCTTATTATAAACCTTAGTAAGAGGATCAAGTTGTGCTTTTAATTTTAAAGTCTCATTTTCTCTTTTTTCTTTATCTATATCTACTATATTTCCAATTGCTTTAATTGGTTTTTTATCTTCAAATAAAATAGTTGCTTGTACTTTAAACCATCTATATGAATTGTTAATGTCATTAATCCTAAGATCTGCAGTAATAAAATCTTTCCCAGATGAAAGTGATTTTATTAGATTTAAGAATTTAGGTAGGTCTTCTTTATAAATTAAATTATTATTTATTGTGTTATGAACAAAATTAGGAATAGTATAGTCTTTGCCAGTAAGATTGGTGAATTCTATTGAATAAACCATTTTACAAGTTGAAATGTCATAATCAAAAAGTATATTATTTGATTGCTCAGCAATTATTTTATAATGTTTTTTTTCTAGTTCCAAAGCATGTTGCATTTGTTTGAATTCTGTAACATCAACAATTACGCAAAGAAATTCAATTAAATTATTATTAGTAGTAAATTTATGTCCACTTAATAATATCCAAATTATTTCTCCATTTTTTTTCTTTAATCTAATTTCTGATTTTATATAGTTGTTAGTTGTATTAACTAATAATTGTTTTCGCAATTTAACTAAATCATCAGTATTAATAATTTTAATAACTTGATTATTAAGTAGACTTTTTAATTCTTCACATGTATAACCTATTAGTTTGTAAAATCCATCATTTGCATAATTAATTGAAAGGAATTTATCACAAGAAATAGTGGCAACCCCCACATCAACACTATTGGTTATATATTCAATTTCTATGTTCTTATCTTCTATAATATTTTGCTTAGCGAATATCTCTGCGTCTTGAACAAGTTTGTCCATAATATAGGCATCTCCTTCACACAAATAAATCTATATAGTAAATAACAATGCTTTTTAATATAAAAAATTCAAAATTAAGTCAGTTTATAACAACTTATAGTATAGCATATTATAAGTTTTAGGAAAATATTATAATAGCAACATTTTTATGCTAATTTATAAGATGATAACATATTAATTTGCATAAATTACATATTAATATATATATTAAATCAAAAAAAGTTATAGATAAGTTAAATTAAAAAATTGTTGATGAAAATTGTTGATGAATATTGTAAAAATAATTAAAATATTATGGAAAGTAACTCAATGTTTGCTATTATATATGATATAATTATGTCTAACATATTGAATTATTAAAATAGTGATGTTATTTTAATTCAAATGACAAAAAACATTAATAATTGACTTAAGGGGAGAAAAAATAGGTGAAAAAAAGATATCTAACGAAGATAATACTTGCATCTTTAACAATTACTATGTTATTAAATTTAAATTCAGTTGCAGCATATGCTGCATGGCAAAAAGATTCACAAAATAACTGGAATTGGCTTGAAAATGATACTAAAGCAACTGGATGGAAAGACATCAATAGTTCTTGGTACCATTTTAATATAAATGGGGTTATGAATACTGGTTGGTTGAAAGATAATGATGGACGATGGTATTACCTAGCAAGTAGTGGAGAAATGCAGCGTGAATGGTTTAAAGATAAAGATAATAAGTGGTATCACTTATCTAGAAGTGGTGCTATGGATATAGGATGGCTTAAAGATACAGATAATAAATGGTATTATCTTTCAAATTCTGGAGTTATGCTTACTGGATGGTTAAAAGATAAAAATCAAAAATGGTATTACTTATCTAATGATGGCTCAATGGATATTGGTTGGTTAGAAGATAAAGGCAATATTTATTATCTTGATTCTAGTGGTGAAATGGTAACTGGAAAATTAACAATTGATGGAGATGTATATACATTCTCTGAAAATGGTCAATTACTAAGTAAAGAAATTTCTAATTCAATTGAAAGTGATGAGACAAGCTCTGATGAAATTAGAAAAGGGTATGTTATAACAGAAAGTTCACCATTAAATGTAAGAGAAGAACCATCAGCTTTATCAAATATATTGGGAATCGTACCTAAAAAAAGCAAAGTAAAGGTTATAGGAAAAGAAGTAAATGGTTTTTATAAAATTTCATATAATGATTTAACAGGATGGTCAAGTAGTGAATGGATAAAACTTATAAGTGATGATGATGAAATAGTGGATGAAGACTTAAATGAAGATAATAAAGAGGATTTAGACGGAGGATTAAATGTAGAGCTTGGTGAAGAGAGAACAGCTGCACCAGCATTAGACAATAAATACTATTATTCTAATAATAATATCTTTTATAAAGTAAAACTTTCACCACCATTTTTAAAAGATGATGGAAGTCCTATAGTAGGAAACTGCACATGGTATGCATGGGGACGTATATGGGAACTTACTGGACAAGCACCAGTTGATGCAAAATTTTTGGGAAATGGTTATGAATGGTGGCAGTCTAATCTTAATACTGGTAAATATAAAACAGGGAATGAGCCTAGAGTAGGAGCACTAGCAGTATGGAAACCATCTTTAGCAGGTTCAGGTGGATTTGGACATGTTGCAGTAATTGAAAAAATAGAAAAAGGTAAAGTATATATATCAGAATCATCTTGGCATGGATCATTATTCAAATATAGAGAACTATACAATACACAAGATCTATATGGATATATATATTTAGATGAACCAAATTATTAATTAACAAAATATATATAATGTAAACTGCCTTAAAAGGATTATTAACAATCTATTTAGGGCAGTTTTTGTTTGAATTATTTTAGCATTTCTAAGCTGAAACGCTGTTACTGATTTGTTTATGCAGATATCAATACTTAAAAAACATAGTAATATAATGTATTTTTAAAAATTTTTTTTATTAGCCAAGTAATTTTTATGAACTGCATTAAAGAAAAAATTAGTTATTTGTTCATTAATTTTTTCTTCACTTATTTCATTTGATATGTTATTGCAGCAATTTTTAGATTCATTAATTTTTTCTTTAGATCTCAAAGGTATTATTTTAGATTCACTTTTAATCAATTTATCACCATCTTTTATAACAGTTGATTTTATATTGTTTTTATATTTAATATACATTAATTCCATATATACTTAACCTCTCAAATTTATATTTTTTTATAGAAACTTGCTTATGATTTAATATATGCGGGTTATTTTTTTATATACATAATAATTTATATATTATGTTAATTATTTGATATAATACTATAAGAGGGGTTATTAGTTAAATTAATCTATTTTATCAAGTGCTTTAGGGAAAAATATTTTTTGTTCTTTAGAAAATTATATGGCTTAAAAATCTATGGATAACTTATAGAATTGTGTGTTTTAGAGACATGATAAATATGTATAAAGTATAAAAAATCATATAGTAAAATTATTTTTGATGGTTGTAAAGAAATGATAGGAAAACTTGTTAAAGTTAAAATAATTGAAGCTAAATCATTTTCGTTGAATTGCATTTAGGATGGGGACAAGGATTAAAAATTTAAAGCATTTAAATATAACTTAATAGTATCTTTATTGAGATTTTAAAAAGGTAATGTTTATTAAAATAATAAATAAGATACTATGAAATTTAGAAATAGATATAAAAACTGATGAAAAGGATTAAAATTAATTGGGGGATTAATAATAAATGGAATTTGGAGCTAAAATTGTTAATGGAAAGATAATAATAGAAGATGAACTGGATAAAGAGATGTATTCTATTGAAAATGTGCCTATAACTATAAAAGTATGTGACAATATAAAAGTATATATAAACAAAAAACTTTGCAAGGTAAATAATACTTATGAAGTTACTTCAAAGGATGATATAGAGTATAAAAGCATAAGTGTAGAAGAAGTAAGGGAAGCTATAGTTAATATATCTAAAGATAAAATGAAGGCTTTTGTGACAGTAAATTATGCACCTAAAATAGAATATGGTCTTAAAGACAAAGAGTGTTGTTTAAACTTAGTTTTAACTACTAGGGTAATAAGTGAAAAACATCCAGAACTTTTTAAGATATCTGAATTAAAAAAGATATTAAGAGAACGAGGAGTTATATATGGTATAGATGAAGAGGCTTTAAAGATTGCATCGGAAAATAAAGAAAAAGAAATTCTTGTTGCTAAGGGTGATGAGCCTGTAACAGATATACCGTCTCAAATAAAACCTTTATTTACACCAACTAAAATGTTTTTTCCGGATTTTGATTCAAAGGAAAAAGTAGATTATAAAAATCTATTTAGAATTTCAAATGTGAAAGCCGGAGATAAAATAGCTGAAATTATTCCAGAGGTACTTGGAAAAGATGGGATGAACGTACTTGGGCAAGTTGTAAAAAAAGAGTATATAAGAAATGAACCAATAAAAACATCTAATGGGTGCAAGATAGAAAATAATGATGTTATAGCATTAATAGATGGAAAAGCACACATATTAAATAGAAGTATTGGAGTTAATCCAGTATATTCTGTGGAAAGTGTAAATATGGAAACATGCAATATTGCTTTTTATGGCGATATTGAAGTTTATAATAATGTTGATGATAACATGAGTGTTAGTGCTGGTGGTGCTTTAGATGTAAGCCATAATGTAAATACATCTAACGTAGTTACAGGTGGAGAAATTACTATTTTAGGAAGTGCAATTAGTTCTAAGATTTTATGTGGTCAAATTGACATGCAAAAAAAAGATTATTCCGATTTATTAAGTTTATATAAGGAGAATGTTTTATCAATAATTAGTATTATGAAACAAGCAAATTTAGAAAATATGCAAATGGATTTTAGGACAACTTTAAATTTAGTAATAGACACTAAGTTCAAAGACTTTAAAAAGATATCTTTAGATATAGTATCAACTAATATAAAAAATAAAATAAGGTATAACAAACTAGTAGATCTAATTAGAGATAAGGTTCTTATGAATGGTATGCTTGATTTACATTCTATGAAACAATTAAATAATTTTAATAATATATTAGATAATGAATTAGAATATTATAATAAAAATATTATAGTACCTTTAGATGTAAAATTGAATTATTGTCAAGATTGCTATATAAAATCTACAGGAAATATTATAATAAATGGTAATGGAGAATATACGTCCTATTTAAATGCCATGAAAGATATAATATTTGCTAAACCTAATTCAGTTGCTAGGGGTGGATTGTTAGATGCACAAGGTAATATAAGTGCAGGAATTGTAGGAAGTAGTGCTTATGTAGCTACAGCCTTAAAGGTTCCTAAGTCTGGTCGAATAAGTGCTACAGTTGCGTATCCAAATACAAAGTTTTGCTTTGGAAATTCTACATTAATATTAGAAGAAAAAATGGAGAATATTAATGTGTATTATGATGAACATTTTAGAAGTATTGAAATTTCTAAATCAGCATATAGTAAAGTTGAACAATATAGTTAGATTAAGATTAGATATTAATCTTATTTAGAGTAAAATCTTTAGGGAAAGTAATATTTATATGCTAATAATTATATAAAGCAATATGAAAATATAATTATTAGCTAAGTAAAATGTTATATTAAAAGTATTTAAATATAAGAATAAAAATATCTAAGAAGGATAAAAAAACATTAAATGAAAATTATTGATTTTTCAATATAGTGTTATAAATATATTATTAAGGAAGAAGGAAATTAAATGAAAGCTTATGAACGTTTATTAAAATATGTAAAGGTATATACTACATCAGATGAAAATTCGTCAACACATCCAACAACTAAAAGACAATTTGATTTAGCAAATATACTTGTAGAAGAAATGAAAGAACTTGGTTTTAAAGATGTTAGATGTGATGAACATTGCTATGTTTATGGATTTATTCCAGCAACTAAAGGCTATGAAGATAAACATAGTATAGGGCTTATAGCTCATATGGATACAGCACCAGCTGCATGTGGAGAAAATGTAAACCCTCAAGTTATTGAAAATTATGATGGTGGAGATGTTATATTAAAGGGAAATAATAGCATATTATCTCCAGAAAGATTTCCAAATCTAAAAACTTTAAAAGGAAGAACACTTATTACAACAGATGGAACAACATTACTTGGAGCTGATGATAAAGCAGGGATTGCTGAAATACTTACTGCATGTGAAATTATAATGAATGAAAATATACCTCATGGAAAAATTTGCGTAGGATTTACTCCAGATGAAGAAGTAGGTCAAGGTGCTGATTTTTTTGATGTTAAGAATTTTGGAGCAGACTTTGCTTACACAATTGATGGTGGAATAGAAGGCGAAATAGCATATGAAAACTTTAATGCAGCAGGTGCAAAAGTAGAGATAAGTGGCGTATCTGTTCATCCAGGAAGTGCTAAAAATACTATGATAAATGCTTTGAATGTAGCAATAGAATTTAATTCTATGTTACCAGCATGTGAAAGACCTGAATATACAGAAGGGTATGAAGGCTTTTATTATTTAGAAAAATTAAGTGGAAATACGGATAATGCTATTATGGAATATATATTACGTGACCATGATGCAGAAAAATTTGAAGTTAAAAAGTCTACTATGAAATTAGTTGAAAAACTTATTAATGAAAAGTATGGAGAAGGGACCGTTAAGGTAACATTAAAAGAACAATATAGAAATATGGTTGAACTTGTTAAACCTTGCTTCCATTTAATAGATAATGCTATAGAAGCTATGAAAAGTTTAAATGTAACACCTGTTGTTGAACCAATTAGAGGTGGTACAGATGGTGCAAGATTAAGTTATATGGGGCTTCCATGTCCTAATCTAGGAACTGGTGGCTTTGCGTATCATGGTGAATTTGAACATATAACAGTTGAGGGTATGGATATTTGTACAAATATCATTATTGAAATACTAAAAAGATATGCTGAAGAATAATTAGATATTGAAGTTTGTGGAAATTTATAAGGGGATTGAGTATGGAAAAAGAATTGAAGTTAGAAAGCAATGAAAAATTAATAGCTACAATAAAGTGTCATACTAAAATTGATAAATTAACACAAGCTAAAGGCTTGATGATTAATATTTTTATTTTTCCAATTGCAGGAGTATGCAATGAATATAGATTAACTGTTACAGATAAAAATATATATTTAGAGCAATTATCATACACTATATGGGGTGGATTATATGATGTTGTGCATATGGATAAAATTAATTTAGAAAATATTAAAAAATTTGAAGTCGATATTTTAGAAGATAACAAAGAATTAATAATTATAGCTGATTATGAAGATAAGTATATAAAATTAATAAATGATAATTTGAATGGCGAAAACATTGCAACAGAAGTATCAGAGATACTAAATATACATTAGATTATAATGTATTTATAAAATGTATATAATTCAGTAAATGGGAAGAAGCATGGGGGCAATAAATATGAATAAAGTAGTGCAAGTAAAGAATGTTAAAATCGGTGAAGGTATACCTAAAATATGCGTACCGATTGTTGGGGCAACAAGTAAAGAAATATTAGATGAAGCAGAAAACTTAAAAGAGTTAACTTTAGATATAGTTGAATGGCGAGTTGATTTTTACGAAGAAGTTTTTGACATGGAAAAGGTAAAGGACACTCTTTCAAAATTAATAACCACTTTAAATGAGATTCCACTTATTTTTACATTTAGAAATAAAATAGAAGGTGGAGAAAGAGAAATTCCAACTGAATATTATTTGAAATTAAATTTAGAAGTAGCAAAGACTAAATTAGTAGATTTAATTGATGTTGAGCTGTTTATAGGTGATGATTTAGTAAAAGAGATAGTAGAAGTTGCACATAATAATGAAGTTAAGGTTATTATTTCAAATCATGATTTTTTTAAAACTCCGTGTAAAGAAGAAATTGTATCTAGACTAATTAAAATGATACAATTGAATGGTGATTTACCTAAAATAGCTGTTATGCCACAATGTGAAATAGATGTTTTAACTTTACTTTATGCTACAAATGAAGTGAAGAATAAATATCCTAATAATCCAATAATAACCATGTCTATGAGTGGAAGAGGTGTTATAAGTAGAATTGCAGGAGAAATTTTTGGATCTTGTTTAACTTTTGGTGCTGCCAAGAAAGCATCAGCGCCTGGACAAATAGGGGCTGAAGAATTGAATTTTGTACTTAAATTATTGCATGAAAATATATAATTTAAAGGGAGCTACTAATAGAGTGGCTCCCTTTTCATATATAGAAAATTGTAGAATTCTAATATATAATTTTTTATAAAGTATATAGATTTCCAGAGTATTAATTTTCAACTTTTTTTATTTAATTTTGACTAAAACTTAACAAAGTCACGTAATTTATTGTTTTAATTTTTTCTAATGAGTTATAGAATTATGATATAAATAGTTTTCACCAAATAAATTTAAAGGAATTTTGAATTCTGGTATTCCTACGCAGTAAGGTGCTATTTCATATTGTTGATAGTAGATTATAAGATTATCTCCATCCACATAAAAGTTTACGTCATCTTTAACTCCTTCAAAATTTAGTGATGAAGCAAAATACTTTTCAGGATCACTAATAATTTGTTTTGATATTGCATCATTTATTATTTTTTTATAATCATACCCTTTGATAAATAAATTATTTAAAGATAATAAATCTTTTGTATTGTTGTCTATTGTATATGCATTTCTCAATGTGTTTCCATGAGCACCGCCAGTAAATGAATAAATGTCCATATATAAGCTTGTTAGTGAAGTAGACTTGTTAGTCAACTTATAATTTACATTTAGTTCGTAGGTATAAGGTGTAAATTCTTTCTCAAACATATCAAAATATTCTTTGCTTTGAATCTTCATATTATATGCTAATGAGTTAACCGAATTATTAATTTTCTCATTTATAATATTAATTTTTTCATCATTACTTTCAGTTTGAAGATTAGGTAATGTAATATTTTGATTGAAATATGAGGAGTTTTTAGACAGAGTAGTTTCTATTACTTGTACTTGTGAACTATTGGTATTGATAGTAGAAGCACTTGCTTTTTGTCCATTGCTTAAAAGTAGACCAGTAGTCATTATTATAGCTAAGCTAGCTAATATTATTTTTCGTATATAGTTTCTTTTCATAATATCGTCTCCTTATTATTAGTTTATTATTCCTTTAGTACTATATTAATTCAAAATTTACCAAACTTTGTTACAAATGACTTACAAAATAATTTCAAATAGTTTGCTTTAATAAAATTTATCATAAGAATATCATTAAATTTTAATAGAATATTGATATAGGTATTTAAATTAGGATGAATAATTTACTAGTTTATATAGCCTTCAATTAAGAAAATTCTTAATTGTGATATAATAAAAGTATAAGGTATTTTAAGAAAATTTTATTATAAATATAAATTATAGACATAGTTTAAAAGTAAGTGGTTTAAACTAGAAGGATATTAAAACACAAGGTAAATAAATTCTTTAGTATTATTTATTTGGAGGTTTTGTTAATGAAGAAGAATGCAGCGCAAAGAGAATTTAAGAAGTATAAGAGTCAGATAAATCAGATTGAAGAAATAGTAGAGCATTCAAAACCGGGAGCACTTGTAGAACATGAAAGCTCAATTAGAAAGAAAGTAAGGCATCTTAAGGAATTTGAGAATCAAGGGTTAAAGGATTTCAACGAAGTTTATGAAAAATATGAACAATTATTAGAATATGTTTCAAAGAGAATGCTTGATTATTATAATAATAAAAATAATACAGATTTTGATTTTTACCAAGTTGTACGTGGAAATTATAATAACTTTTTAAATCAAGGTTTAATGACTGTATTAACTAAAATGCATATACCAAAATTAATAGCAAAAGAATTTGAAGAAAAATTTCCAACTAACCCAAAAGATGAATATATTCATACTAGACATATGAAAAGAAAATTTTATATTCATTTAGGTGATACGAATACTGGTAAAACCTATAATGCAATAGAACGCCTTAAAACCGCAAAGAATGGGGTTTATTTATCTCCACTTAGAATTCTTGCATTAGAAAACTTTGAAAGGCTTAATAAAGAAGGCGTAGTTTGTGATTTGTTAACTGGAGAAGAAGAAATAATAAAGGTTGGAGCTACTCATGCTTCATGTACAATAGAAAAAGTTAATTTAAAAGAACATTACGATATAGCTGTAATTGATGAGATTCAAATGATTAGTGATACTCATAGGGGAATGGCTTGGAGTAAAGCTGTACTTGGATTACAATGTGATGAAATACATATATGTGGAGCATCTAATGCAAAATATATATTAGAAAAAATGCTAAAAGATTGTAATGATGAATATGAAATAAAAGATTATAAAAGATCTATTCCTCTTGAAGTTGAGTATAAGAACTTTAATTATAATGATGTTAAGGATGGAGATGCTATTGTAGTTTTTTCAAAAAAGAGAGTATTAGAAATAGCAGAGGATTATTCACGAGAAGGAATAAAGGCTAGTGTAATATATGGAGATTTACCACCAGAAGTTAGAAGAATGCAATATGAACAATTTGTTAATAAAGAAACAAAGGTTCTTGTAACTACAGATGCTATAGGAATGGGAGTTAATTTACCAATAAGAAGAATTGTTTTTATGAGTATAAGAAAGTTTGATGGAGAAGAGGTAAGAGAATTAACGTCGCAAGAAGTAAAACAAGTTGGTGGGCGTGCAGGAAGAATAGGAATTTATGATGTAGGATACATTGCTGGTGTAGGTGGTACAGCAGACTTTATTAAATCTAAATTAGAAGCCGAAGATAATATTATAAGAAAAGCTGTAGTAGGACCATCAGAGGCAATACTTAAAATAAAAAGTTTACCTTTGAATGAAAAGTTAGCACTATGGAGTACTAGAGAAGAAAAATTAGATTATTATACTAAAATGGATATTAGTGAGTATATTTTAATTTTGGATAAAATAAAGAAATATAAATTAAAAGAAGAGGATGAATGGGATTTATTAAAAGTACCTTTTGATGTTTCAAGAGATGACTTAATGGAAACATTCTTAAATTATGTAGATGAATTATTCATTAACAAACAAGATGAATTGTTTATTCCACAGTGTTATACAGGCAATTTAGATGAGTTAGAAATATATTATCAAAAAGTAAATATGTATTATTCATTTTCTAAAATATTCAATTTAAAGTTTGATGCTAAATGGGTTTATGATGAAAGAATAAAAATAAGTGAAGCAATAAATGAAATATTAATAAGAATATAAAAAAGATTTTTATTTAATGTGGATAATATGCTATTTTGTCAATTGCATATATCAGAATATATTTAAAATAGATAAAGTACATTATAATAATAGACCAGTATATAAGTTATATTATGTTAAATAAGCAAATATGTTTAGTATAAGTTAAACTTATTTGTTTATATGAAACAAAATATACAAAAATAGTTGGTCTATTATTTTATGTGTTTAATTTATTATATTAAAACAATCTATTTCTTAAAAAATATATTAATTATTTAAACAACACTATATTATACGATATTTGTTAAAAACTATAAGCAAGGATTTATAACAGCTAATAGTGTTTTAGGGTCAGTTGTTACTAAGATATCCTTTGGTACATTAATATCTTCAACAAATAATTTATCCTCACAATTCATTTTAGACACGTTAACTTCAAGAAATTCAGGTATTTTTTCAACATCTCCTTGGAAATCTATAAAGGGAGTAAATGTTTCTAATACTAATCTCTTTGTTTCTAAATTTTCTTGTCCAATATATTTAATAGGTATTCTCATTTTAATTTTTTCATTTGCTTTTACAGATTGAAAACTAACATGTAAAATTTCTCTAGGACTAAGTTTTTGTATCTCTTTAACCACACAGTTAAATTTCTTATCTTCTAAATCTAGAGTGATAATAGAACCACTATTATTATTTCTTATCATCCTATGAAGTTCAGCATTACACATTTTTACTGGAATTGATTCTTTTAGGAATTCACCAAAAATTATACCTGGAATTAATCCAGCTTTTCTAAGTTTGTTTTTACTTTCCTTTGTATTTCTTTCATAAACCTTAAACGATACATTTGCCATAATAAATAACCTCTTTTCTAATTTTTGAATTTTAATATGGTTTCTATTAAGCTCATAAAAATAAGTTAAGGTGCATAAATCCATACAAAAATGAATTTGAATGCATAAAAAACTATATAGAGAGCTTAACTTTAAAGCTCCACATATGCATCAACCTCCTTTGCCTATTAATAAAGCATAATAAATATATACTTAAAAGTCAAATTTAGGAAGAGAAAAGAGGCAATATAATATAGAAATTATTCAACAAAAGGAGTTATAACAGCTAATAATGTTTTAGGATCAGTCAACACTAATACATCATCAGGAACACTGATATCTTCAACAAATAGTTTATCTTCACAATTCATTTTAGATACATTAACTTCAAGAAATTCAGGTATTTTTTCAACATCTCCTTGGAAATCTATAAAAGGAGTAAATGTTTCTAATAATAATCTGTTTGTTTCTAAATTTTCTTGTCCAACATATTTAATAGGTATTCTCATTTTAATTTTTTCATTTGGTTTTACAGATTGAAAACTGACATGCAAAATTTTGCTAGGACTAAGTTTTTGAATTTCTTTAACTACACAATTTATTTTTTTATCGTTTAAATTTAATGTTATAATAGAACCACTATTGTTGTTTGTTATCATTTTATTGAATTCACCAGTAGGCATTTTTACAGGAATTGATTCCTTAAGGAATTCACCAAAAATTACACCTGGAATTAAGCCAATTCTTCTAAGGCCCTTTTTATTTTCTTTTACACTTCTTTCGTATACCTTAAATGTTACATTTGACATAAAAAATCCCTCTTTTCTAATTTTAATAAAGCGAATATTTTATTAAGCTTAAAAATAAGTTAAGCTTATCAAAATACATGAAATAAAAATTTGAACACATTTAATTACATGAGAATTTCAAAAAATATGATAAATGTATTCTTCCCTTTATTATTTAGTATTTCAAAGGTCTACTAAATATACATTTAAGTTAAAAAAAGTAAAATAAAAGAATGAAAATAAATAAGAAATTTTTTAATAATGTTGATTATGCAGATTAATAAATATATAGTATAATATATATAGAATATTTAACTAAAATTATGATAACATATTTATAAATATGCATTTTTAGTATATACTGTTAATAGGTAATATATTTAAAAATAAAAGATAAATTATAAATAAAGGGAGAGAAACTAATGACTGAATTAAATCATGAACTTGGAATAATAGCATTAGAAAGCTGTAAAGAATTAGGTAAGGCCATAGATGACTTTATAAGAACTACTAGAAAACAAGAAGAGTCATTTTTAATACCACTTAATGAAATAAGGTTCTCTAATGGTGAAGGAAAGGTTAAGATTTCTGAAACAGTGAGAGGAAAAGATATTTACATATTATGTGACGTTGGAAATTATAGTTGTACATATAAAATGTTTGGTTTCAAAAATCATAAAGGTCCAGATGAACATTTCCAAGACATTAAAAGAACAGTTTCAGCTATTAGAGGAAAAGCTGCTAGAATTACTGTAATAATGCCACTTCTTTATGAATCAAGACAACATAGACGTAAAGGAAGAGAATCTTTAGACTGCGCTTTAGCACTTCAAGAATTAGAAAGATTAGGAGTAGATGAAATTCTTACATTTGATGTTCATGACCCTAATATTCAAAATGCTATTCCATTATTATCTTTTGAAAATATTTATCCAACTTATGATATAGTAAAATCAATTATATTAAATGAAAAATCATTAGAGCTAGATAAAGAAAAATTACTAGTAATAAGTCCGGATACTGGAGCAATGGATAGAGCTATCTATTATTCAAGTGTACTAGGTGTTGATGTTGGTTTATTCTATAAGAGAAGAGATCATACAACTATAGTAAATGGAAAAAATCCTATAGTACAACATGAATATATGGGAAGAGATGTTACTGGAAAAGATGTTTTAATTGTTGATGATATGATAGCATCTGGCGAATCTGTTCTTGATATAGCAAAAGAATTAAAAAGCAGAGGCGCTAGAAATGTATATGTAGCTGCAACATTTGCATTCTTCACTGAAGGTCTTAATAAGTTTAATAAGGCTTATGAAGAAGGATTAATAAAGAGAATTTACTCTACTAATTTAACATACATACCGCAATCATTAAAAGATGCTGAGTGGTTCACAAGTGCTGATATGTCAGAATTTGTATCTAGAGTGATAAATAGGCTGAATCACGGAAAATCAATAGCTAAGTACATGGATGCAACAAGAATAATACAAACATTATTAAATGAATAATATTTAAGGCATTAAAAAATTTTATTTAATTAAAAATAAGCTATATTATTGTTTTTTTCAATAATATAGCTTATTTTAGTATAATGAATAATATTGATTTAATCTTAAAGCAACAAGTTTCAATTATTATCTTAATACTTTTAGAAAAATAATTGTTTTAGTATGGCTTGGATATTAAATGAATAATAAGAAAAAACATAGTATAAAAGATAATTATAGGTAAATGAAAAGAAATTTCATATTAATGCAACATTTTGTGTTCTTTGATTGTTTTATAAGTGAAGGGGGAAGCTACCTTATGGGTAATTCACTATATATAGATGAAAATATCTCACAAGATTTAGATAAATATGGGGATATGATATTAAGACTTGGATATTCATATATGAAAAATATACATGATGCTGAAGATATATTACAAGAAGTTTTACTTAAATTAATTCAGGGTACAAATGAATTTGAAAATGAAGAACATAAAAAGGCATGGATTATATGTGTCAGTAGAAATATTTGTAAAAATAAATTAAAATCTTCTTGGTTCAAAAAGAGAGAAGAGTTTCAAGAACTTCCATACTATGATAACTATTTAAATCATGATGTTTTTGAGGCTGTTATGAAGTTACCTACTAAATATAGAGAGGTTATACATTTATTTTATTATGAAGATTATTCTACAATTCAAATTTCAAATTTAATAAATAAAAAGGAATCTACAGTACGATCATTATTGCATAGAGCTAGAAACATATTAAAAGACAAATTGAAGGAGGATTATGATTTTGAGCAAGAATTATAAAAAGACTATGGATAAAATTACTGTAGATGATGAAATGAAAAAAAGAATATTAAATAATATAGATTCTATAAAGAAAGAAAATACAAAAGACAAATTAAAGAAGAGAAGTTATAGAAGTTTAGGAACTTTAGCAGCAGCAGCGTGCTTTAGTATTATTGTATTTTCAGTTAATGTAAAAATGAGTTTAAATGATAAAATGAAAATGTCATTAAACGACAATAAAGAAATATCACTTAATCAAACAAAAGATGACAGTAATGAAAGCTCAAATGTAAATGGTGCATATGCAGATACATATGAAAATAATGAGAAGAACTTAGAGTTAGATGAAAAAACTTTAGAAGAAAAAACTAAAGATAATTATAATAGAACTTCAGCAAGCAATAATTCAATAAGTAATAAAGTGTTAAATAATAATGCAACAAATAAAAGTTCAAATAATACTGAAGAAGAAAGTATTGAAGATAAAAAAATTGAACAAAAAACAGAAACAAATATAAAAGAAAATTCTTTAAATAATTTAGAACCACCAACAATGCAAGCAGCATATGATAATAATCATATTGATAGCAAAAGTAAAGCAATTCAGAATGATGAAACCTTAAATACCAATTTGAAAAATTTAGAAGAATTAAAATCTAATGTAGATTTTTCTATCAAAACACCTCAAGAAGTTATAGAAAATAAAGATATAAAAAATATAAACCTTAAAGAAAATAATAATATATTAATAAGTTATGAAAATAGTAATGTGAAATTAGATTTTGAAGTGAAGAAAGAGGTTTCTAAAGAAGAGAAAATTAATGATTCTAAATATGAAACAGAAAAGAACATAAATATAAATGACAAAATTGTTTCATTAAAAGGAAATGATAATTTAATTAATACTGCAAACTGGAGTGAGGATGAGTTATCATATTCTATAAATTCAGATGAGGGAATAAGTGAAGATAAAGCAATGAAGATTATTGAAAGTGTAAAATAATTTTTATGAATAGACATTATCTTTGGGAAAGAATATATTTGGGAATATTAATAATCTAAAGTATTGTATGTTAATATATAATACAAAAGGAAAAGCAGAGTTTGGGAAGGCTCTGCTTTTTGTTTTATTCTAGAAAGCTTTATGGTAAAATTATAAGAAGGCAAATAGTATTTTTAGAAAGGAAGTTTACAAATGAAATGGCTTAATAAACTAGAAAGAAAGTTTGGTAAATATTATATACCTAATTTAATGTGGTTAGTTATTAGCTTAAGTGCTCTTGTGTATGCGGTAACATACATTATTTTAGGTAACTTTAGTTATGTAAATAAATTAGTTTTATCTCCACAAGCTATAATGAATGGTGAAATTTGGAGATTGATTACATTTGTATTAATACCACCTCTAAGTGGAAGCATATTCATGGTAGCATTAGGATTATATTTCGACTATATTGTAGGCACTACATTAGAGAGTGTGTGGGGTGGATTTAAATTTAATGTTTATTTTTTTGTTGGAATGTTAAGTACTATATTAATATCATTTTTAACAGGAATGCCAGCAACTGGCGCAGCAGTAACATTATCCATTTTTTTAGCATTTGCAAAACTATTTCCTGAATATACTGTATTATTATTTTTTATAATACCTGTAAAAATGAAATGGCTTGGATACCTAGCGTGGGCAAAGATAATATTTGATATAGTTCTTTCATTAATCAATGGTGGAGGATTTACTGGGATAATTATATGTCTAGTACCAATAATCAATTATTTGTTGTTCTTTGGAAAAAGTAATTATAAAGAAACAAAAATTAGAACAGGTTCTGTAATAAGAATGAGTGAATATAAAAAATCAATAAAAGGAAATAAAAAAGAATATAGACATAAATGTGCAGTATGTGGAATAACAGATAAAGATGATCCTAATATGTTATTTAGGTATTGTAGTAAATGTAAAGGTGATTATGCATATTGTGAAAAACATATATATAATCATGAGCATATTATAGAGTAAAGAAAAATTTTGAAAAGATTTTAGAACTGTTGCTAATACAATGCAACAGTTTTTTTATTCCTTAGAAAATTATAAAAATCTTAAATCTATGATAATTTCTAGAATATTGTATTTTAAATATATAAGAATAAAGGATAAAGGATAAAAAAGAGACTAACGAAATAATTAAAAAAATTAATTGTTAGTCTCTTCTTGGTTAAATAAGATTTTGGGAATATATAAAACAAAACTATGAATTTTTACGTTCAATTGCTTTGTTTACAAAGCTATCTTTTTTTACACATACACGCTCATGCTCACCAGTAGCAATTAAGCCTTTATTATCAAATGCTTTTAATGAAAAAGAATATTTACGACCATCTACGGCTGTAAGTTCAGCTTCAGCAAAAACTTGAACACCTTCTGCAGTTGCTGCTAGATGATTTACTGTAATTTTAGTGCCAACAGTAGTATAAATATCTTCTAAAAAAGTTTGAGCTAAATCCGCAGCAGCACCTTCCATGATAGCTGCAACCATTGGAGTAGCAAAAACTTCAACACTTCCACTACCAACATTAACTGCTAGTGTATCTTTTGTAACCATAAGTTCTCTTTTAGATATTTGTCCGATTTTTGGTTCGTTCATTATGTATTCATCCTTTCATTTAAAGTATAGTTAAATTATAGCATATTTAATACGATTACACCAGAAAATATGGAGTTTTTTGTATAATCGATTTTACATAACATATAGCTTGGCATTTGATATATTAAGGTAAAGTATAAATATTAATATATATCAGATTTAGAAATTATGAAAATATAAAAAAAGTCTCAGACTGCTTTACTAACATAGTCTGAGACTTTAATAATGATTATTGTATAAAATTTATATTATATATTAATTGTAAAATATTCGCTTTAATAAAAAGTTCGTCTTGATGAAATTAATGTTATTTCAGTAGGATCTTCAACTGTATATTTATTATTATGATTATAAGAATTATTACTATCATAAATAGATTCTGAATTATTATTAAATAGATTAGAAATACAATTCCATAGTTTTGTTAAAACTTCAGATAAATCTAATGAATTTTCTACATTTTTATTTTGAGAGATATTTTTAGTAGTCATAGCTACTAAGTGTAATTTAGATTTTTTTAGTGTTCCATATTTCATAATAATCCCTCCGATTAAAAAAATATTTTATAATAAATTTTTAAGTTTAAAATCTTTTCTTAAGTATAATATAACTTATTTAAAAAAAAATTACACCTTATATAAATTATCAATCTATTAAAAAAACTACAAAAAACTAAAAAAACATCTATGAATACGTTTTAAAATGAAATTATAATATTAATTTATTAATTTCACGTCACATTTAATAAAAATAGAAGAACATGAAAAATTTTCTAGTAACATTATTTAATATTTTTATTAATTTAGAAATTATGTCAAATGTATTTCATAATTTAGACTATTGAGTTATAATTTATTTGTAAAATAAAATACAAGAGATTAAATGTGGGGAGAATACAGCTATGAATATTATTGGATGTGTATTAATATTAAAAGATGATTTTAACAACATTTTAGTTTTAAAAAAGAAGGTTAAAAGAGGACAACAGGAGATATGGTCATTACTTAACACACCCTTAAAAGGAAAAAAAGATTGTGAAAAATCTTTAAGTAAAGCAGCAAATAAGATGTTAAAGACAGTACTTTTTCAACTTGAAGAATTTAAAGAATTCAGCATAAATGAAGAAGAAGCAGTAAAGGTATATACTGGAGTACTGAGAGAGAGATATGTTTTAGACAAAATTTATTCTGACGCAAATTGGATAAGTAAAAATAATTTAGAAAAATATGAATTTGAAGAAATTGATAGAAGAATCTTGGATGAATATTTCAAATAATATGTGTTACATAAAGATAACTTTATATTTTAATTCATAAGATTTTTAGGAAAGTGGCTATATTAGCCACTTTTTTATTTTTTAGAAAATTATAAAAATCTTAAATTTGAGGATGATTTTTAGAATATGGTGTTTTAAAGGTATGATAATTACATCTAAAGAATAAAAAATAATTATATGATTCACCATTATTACTGAACTGCGTTTAGAATTGGGTATGGCTAAAAAAATACACGGATCTAAAGTCACCTTGGAGAGTTTGTTCTTTATAAAATTATAATTTTTTATTAAGTAATGAATTATTAATAAATTCGTAAAAAATAGGAACTTATTTTGTTTTATAATAAAGGTAGTCTTCTACACTCATAAAATTAAATTTACTTGTACATTCATTAGATGAATAAGTAAATATTTTGGTTTTATATTATATAAAACTATATAAGGAGAATATGATGAAAAAGAAGTTTACAACTATAATTATATCAGCAGTTATACTTTTAAATTCTATAAGTAGCACTATACCAGTTATTGCAGCTCCAAATAATTTAAGTATAAATGAAGTTATTCAAAACATACAAGAATATGATAGTAAAATTGAAACAAATATGGACAAGTTAAATAAATATAAAGAGCAAATTTTAGAAAAAGAAAATGAAATAAAAGCAAATGAACAGGAAGTAGAAATAGCTAAAAAGAATTTAGAACAAAAGGATGAATTATTATCTGAAAGATTAAGAAATGTTCATATGGATGGTGGATTTGAAGTGACACCATTAAAATATTTAGAAGCTTTCTTTACTTCAGGAAATATAATGGATGCAGTAGAGAAAGTTCAAGTGATTTCTCAAATGTGTAAGAGTGATAAAAAACTTGTTATAGAAGCTAAAAATGCTGAGCAAAAGCTTAATGACATGCAAAAGAAAATAGAAAAAGAAAATGAAGAATTACAAAAAAATAAAGATCAAATAGAAAAAAATATTAAAGAGTTAGAAGATCAAAAGAAGCAACTTGTAGATTATGTACAAGAAAATAGTGATATATTAATAGATAGTACAAGCAGTATAATACCAATAACTTTATCTTCTGATATATCAGAAGAAGCTAGAGCTATAATTAAAGAGGCTCAAAAATATTTAGGAATTCCTTATTTATGGGGAGGAACAACTCCAGAGGGGTTTGATTGTTCAGGGCTTATGCAATATGTTTTTAATTCACAAGGAATAGAGATACCAAGGGTATCACAAGATCAACAAAGTTTTGCAGAGCCTATTAATTTATCAGAATTAAAACCAGGTGATTTGGTATTTAATAAATCATCAAATTCAACACATGTTGGGCTTTACATAGGTGATGACAAGTACTTACATGCTCCGCATACAGGAGATGTTGTAAAGATTTCTACACTTTCAACTTCAAACATGAAGTATGCTGGAAGGGTACTAAAGGTAGATTAAGACTATGTTTAAAAAGGATGTTTATATAGGGATAAGTAAAATGTAAGAAAAATAAAAATGAGTGTAGTAAGTAGTACTTACTACACTCATTTTTCTAAGTTTAATATTAGATTACCTTTTCTGATATGGAATTCAAATTATCTTTAGTTTCTGTACTAAACTCTGTTAAATTTGCTGTTTGATCGTAAATGGTATCAAGTTTTTTATTTATATTTGAAACATTAGATTGCAATTTAATTGCATCAATCTTAGTAGAAGAAACATCAGACTTTAATATATTGATATCAGCTTGCAAAATATTAATATCAAACTTTATTGAATTTTGATTTTGCTCGATAGCATCAAGTTTAGATAATATAGTATTAAATATTTGCTCCATCAATAATACTCCTTTGTATAAAATAAATTATATATAGTTTTCTCATTTATTAGAATAAAATACTAATTTAAAAAATTAGTTTATTCTTATAGTAATTTGTTGATATATTTAAAATAACTATTAAATTATATATTTTATTTAATAATATACTTTTTATTAATTTACTTTAGATTATACAACATATATAAGAAAATATATGTAGGTAAAATCTAGAAAACTATATAAGTGCTATATTAAGTCAAAATCTAAATTTATGATATAATAGTATAAAGAAAATCCTGTTATGAAAATTTAATTATCAAGAAACTGAGTAATTAATACATATTACTAATATTAAATACAATAGAAATTAAATATTAGTATTTTACTAAAATAAATGTGAAAAGTAGGGAGTATATATGAAAAATTTAGTAGTATTTTATTCATTAGAAGGAAGTACAAAGCTTATAGCAAATACTATAGCTAAAAAATTGAATGCTGATATTTTAGAATTGATACCAGAGAAGAATTACTGTGATTCAGGATTTAAGAAATTCTTTTGGGGAGGCAAAAGTGTATTATTTAAATAAAAGCCAAAGCTTAAGAATATAGATATTAATATAGAAAAATATGAAAATATATTTATTGGTACACCTATATGGGTAGGAACATATGCACCTCCATTTAATACTTTTTTAGATAATTATAATATACAAAACAAAAATATAGGATTATTCGCTTGCCATGGAGGCGGTGGAGCAACAAAATTTTTTAAGAATATAAAGAAGGAAATTCCAAATAATAATTTTATAGGAGAAATTGATTTCCTCGAACCAATTAAAAATAATAAAGAAGAGAATATAGAAAAAGCAATAAAATGGATAGATGAAAGTATTGGATAAATTGTTTTAAAATTACCTTTTAAAGGTGATTTTAAAAATAATAATAATATATAATGTTTAAAGATATGTCCTAATAATGTGAAAAGATATCTTGAGGTAAGGATGTAATTATGAGGAGAATACAAACTATAGAGTTTAAGTTAAGTATAATGATAACCATAATTATTACATTTATTGTACAATCTACTATCACAAAAGATGGAAGTATAATTGAATATTTATTTGGATTTCCTTTTGGATATCTACATATATATCAATTAAATAAGAGTAATTCAAATTTATTTGTTAATTTATTTAATGGAAATAAAGGAATGAATATTAATGTATTTGAACTTTTTATTAATATAGTAATAATATATTTTTTATTATTGCTAATAAAAAAATTTTATATTAATATACGAGGAACAAAAAGTCAGTAATTTAAAATTATTACTGACTTTTTAGTTATACTTATTAAGTGATTTTGTTTAATAAAAGCTTACAATGTTGGAGGAAGTTAAATGAATTTTGAATACAAAGGTGAACGTATTGAGTTTCAGATTATAAGAAGAAAAAGAAAATCTATTTGTATAAAAATAGACATAAATGGAGAAATACAAGTTGTAGCTCCTATGAGGATTTCAAAAGAATATATATTAAATTTTGTTAATTCAAAACATGACTGGATTATTGAAAAGAGGAAAGAGTTAAAAGCTGTTTTAAATAAGAACGTGAAGAGAGAATTTATAAATGGTAGTACTTTTATGTACTTAGGAAAAGAACATTCTATTCATTTAATTTTTGATGATAAAGTTAAGAAAATATCTGTGGATTTTACTGATGAAAGTTCCAATTCTAATATAGATATCAAATCTGAATTTATTATAAAAACTAATACATATGATAATGACAAACTAAAAAAAGCCTTAGAAAATTGGTATAGAAGTAAGACTTTAAATATAGTTAAAGAGAAAATAAAAGTACATGAATCGGAGTTTAAAGATAAAATAACTAAAATAACAGTTAAAGAGCAAAAAAGAAGATATGCAAGCATAAATATAAAGAATGAAACTTACTTTAACTGGAGAATAAGTATGGCTCCGCTTGAAGTAATTGATTATATTGTTGTACATGAAATGTGTCATATGGATTTTAGAAGTCATTCAAAGCAATTTTGGAACAGAGTAGAAGAAGTCATGCCAAATTATAAGAAGTGTCATGAATATTTAAAAGAAAATGGAATTAATCTGACGATAGATTAATCAATTTTTAGTGATGAATCTTTTTTTTATTTCCTTATAGTTTCCTTATAATTAGAGTTTATTCTTTTATTGTAGGGAGGAATAAAAAATGAAAGATATTATATTAGAGACAAAAAATTTAAGTAAGACATTTAAAAAACAAGAGGCAGTTAAAGGTGTATCTATTTTGGTTGAAAGAAATTCTATTTATGGATTATTAGGTCCTAATGGTGCAGGAAAATCAACTATATTAAAGATGATTACGGGGATGCTTAAGCCTAGCTTTGGAGAAATACTATTTAATGATCATAAATGGAGCAGAAAGGATTTGAAATTAATAGGGTCATTGATAGAAAATGCTCCTTTATATGAAAATTTAAGTGCAAGAGAAAATTTAAAAGTTAGAACTATAGTACTTGGATTGCCAGATTCAAGAATTGATGAAGTTCTTGATATAGTAGAACTTAAAAATACTGGAAGAAAAAAATCAGGACAATTCTCAATGGGGATGAAACAAAGGCTTGGAATTGCAATCGCATTACTTAATAATCCTAAATTGCTTATTTTAGATGAACCAACTAATGGTCTAGATCCATTTGGAATACAAGAACTTAGAGAACTGATAAAATCTTTTCCTAGCAAAGGAATTACAGTTATATTATCAAGTCATATACTAAGTGAAGTGGAGCAAGTTGCTGATCATATTGGAATTATATGTGGTGGTATTTTAGGCTATCAAGGAAAACTAAGAAAAGGCGAAGAATTAGAAGAGTTATTTATAGAAATTGCAGGAAAGTATAGAAGAGAGGTGTAAAAAATGCTTAAATATATTTTAGCAGAGAATAAAAAAACTAAAAATACATTTTTAAATAAACTTGTATGGTTAGCACCACTATTAACAATTTTATTATCTATGTTTCTTGCAGTAAATTATTTTCAAATTGATAGTTATAATTGGTGGTATACTATGATGCTACCAGGTTCACTGTCATTAGGATGTTGTTTATTAAGTAGAATTGATGGAAAAATGAAAAATACAGCAGTAATATCTCTTCCAATAGATTTAAAGAAAGTATGGTTTGCAAAAATTTTAATTGGAATAAAGAATTTATCTATTTCATGTATTATTATTTTATTTTGCAGTGAGCTAGGTGTAGTTTTAATTAACTTAGAAAGTATGAAAGAAATTTCACTTATAAATAGAATTTATGCAACAATATTACTTATTATTACTTTTATGTGGCAAGTACCATTAAATATTTTTTTAGAAAATAAAATAGGACTGTTTGGAACTGTAATTTTAAGTTTAGTAGCTAATCTTTTTTGGGGAATTATGGCTGTAAAAAGTTATTGGTGGATGATACCATTTTCTTATCCGTTTAGAATTATGTGTCCAGTTTTAGGAGTTCTACCTAATGGTTTAATGGCATTACCAGAAAGTCAAACTTTTACTCCAGAAGTACTTTCTTATTCATCTATTCCATTTAGTATAATAGTATCAACTAGTTTATTTTTAATATTAACTTATTTGAGTGCTAAATGGTATGAAAGAAGAGAGGTATAATAAATTATGAATACAATTTTACGTTTAATGAAAGCAGATTTTATTAAGTTAAAGCGTACCTCATTTTACTGGATTCATATTTGTGTACCAGTTATAGGAATATTTATTTTTTTATGGTACTTTTCTTTTTCATTATTGAGTAGTACAAGTAAGGTACAAGCATATTTAGAAGCTATATCTTTAACATTTCCTCTTATAATAGGTATTGTAACTTCAATGGTAGTAGAACAAGAATCTATGGCTGGAGGCTTTAAAGAAATTTTAGGAACTGAATATGGAAAAGGAACATGTCTTATAAGTAAAGTGCTTGTATTACTTTGTACAGGATTCTTATCTACTATATTAGCAATAGGAATTTTCTTTATTGGATTTCAATATGTTTTAAAACAAAATACACTAACTTTAAATTTTTATATTTATCAAACTGTAATTATATTTGGAAGTCAAATTTTTCTTTATCTATTTCATTTATGGGTAAGTTTTGTATTAGGAAATGGTGGATCTATTGGAATAGGCATATTTGAAAGTTTAACTTCAGCACTAATGCTTACAGGACTTGGTGATGTTTTATGGAAGTGGATACCATGTTCATGGGGTGTAAGATTTTCTGATTATTTTACTGTACATTGGCTAAACTTAGGAATTAAACCTAATGAGCTTGCAAGTATTTATTTTGGAACTCAAAATAGTATTGTATTAACTATTTTATTAGGAATACTTTTTGGTGTTTGGTTTAAATTTTATGAAGGCACAAAGTATGTTTAAGAATTTAAGAAGTTTGGAGGAATAAAATTGGCTACTATTTTAGCTATAGATGATGAAATAGGAATATTAAATATTATAAAAGTTGCATTAGAAAAAGAAGGACATATAGTAACTACTGTTTCTAATGCTAATAAAATATCATATAATCAATACACTAAATATGATTTAATACTATTAGATGTAATGATGCCAGAGATAGATGGATTCACTCTATGCAGTGAAATAAGGAATTTAGTAGATTGTCCTATTTTATTTTTAACAGCAAAGACTATGGAAGAAGATATAGTTAAGGGGCTTAGTTTTGGCGGAGATGATTATATAACCAAACCCTTTGGAATAAGCGAACTAAGAGCAAGAGTAAATGCACATTTAAGAAGAGAATGCAGAGAAAAGCAAAATGCCTTTTATATTTCTGAACTTAAATTTTATATAAATGCAAAGGAAGTATATCATGATGATGAATTAGTTCCGTTTACCAAAAGTGAATATAATATATGTGAATATTTAGCATTAAATCATGGACAAGTGTTTTCAAAAGAGCAAATTTATGAAAGTATTTTTGGATTTGATGGTCATAGTGATACAACAGCTATTGTAGAGCATATTAAAAATATAAGAAGTAAGCTTAAGAAAATAGGTATAAACACAATAGAAACAGTTTGGGGGATTGGTTACAAGTGGAAAGACTAAAGAAACAAAAAAGCATAGCTAAGATATTTGCTATGTATATAGCTACATTTTGTATAGTTACAATTCTTCAAATTATAATAATCTTATTTTTATTTATTATGGGACTTAGAAGTGGAGTAATTTTACCTGCTAATTATTATGAACAAATAGTCGAAAAAAACAGAAACCAAATTATGGTGACAGATGAAGTATCAGAGTTTATACCAGAAGAATGCAACTATGTAATATATAATTTAAGCGGAAAAATGCTTAGTGGTAATGTATCAGAAGAAAATTCCCTAGGAATATGGAAAATGATTAAAAATGATAGAACTAGTTATGATAATAATTATTATAAGATAATACCAAGAGATAATGAAATTTGTGCTGTAGGATATAAATTAACAGCTCAGTTTTCTAATTCAATTTTACGTAAATATTTTCCGAATGCTGAAAATTGTGAAGCATTTTTATTTATTAGTACATTCATATTAGGCGTAATAATATTATCTAAACGCTTTAGTAAAAGAGTATCTAAAGAAATGAAAGTGTTAAAGGATGTTACTGAAAATATACAGATGGAAAATTTATGTTTTAAAACAGAAGAATCAAATATAATTGAAATTAATGAAGTGATACTCGCTTTAGATAAAATGAAATCAGAATTAAACAATTCACTTAATAAACAATGGAAGTTAGAAGAATCACGTAAGGAACAAATAGCAGCATTAGCTCACGATATAAAAACTCCGTTAACAATTATTAAGGGAAATGCAGAGCTTTTAAATGAACTTAATTTAAATTCAGATCAAGTTATATTTAATGAAAATATATTAGGTGAAGTTAAAAATATGGAGTATTATATAAAATCTTTAATAGAAATTATGAAATCAGAAAAAGAAGTTATGCTTAAAAAAGAAAATGTGAATTTAAAAATATTTATAAATGAAATAATAGAGCAAGGAATTTTATTAATAAAAGATAAGCAAATTAAACTTACAAATGAAGTTAAAACAAATATAGAAATAATTAATGTTGATAGGGTATCTTTAAAACGTGCAATTATAAATATTATTACAAATGCAATTGATTATTGTCCTGTAAAAGGTGAAATTTTATTTAGTGTTGATTCTGATAATGAGTATATAAGTTTTGCAATTGAAGATAATGGAAGAGGTTTTACTAATGAAGAACTAGATTCAGCAACAGAACAGTTTTATCAAGGTGATAAAAGTAGAAATTCTAAAAATCATTATGGTATGGGTTTGTATATAACTAGAAATATTATAAAAAAACATGGTGGAAATCTTATATTAGAAAATTTAAAGGAAATGGGTGGAGCTAAGGTTGTTATTAAGTTACCTTTATAGAAAATAACTTAATAACAATTCTGTTTTATGTATTAAGTACACTAAATTGCAAATAATAAAATAAATAGGTAAATGTAAGGAGTGTTCTTATGAAAAAATTACTTTATATAACTGTAAACTCAAAGCCTGAAAATTTGTCTGCAAGTAAAACTGTAGGAAGGGCTTTTGTAAATAGATTTTTAGAGAAACACAGTGACTTTGAAATAGAGGAACTAGATTTGTATAAGTGTCATATACCAAGACTTGAATATGAATATTTTGAAAAGAGAAGCTGTCTAGTAAATGAAGATGCATTTAATAAACTGGATAAAAAACAACAAGAAGAAGTTCATAAAATAGTTAAATTAACAGATCAATTTAAAGAAGCAGATGTATATGTAATTGCTGCACCAATGTGGAGTATGTCTTTTCCAGCACCATTAAAAGAATACATTGATTGTATAGTTATGGATGGAAAAACAGTTGATATAAAAGATGGGGAAAAACCAGAAGGGTTATTAAATGATAAACCAAGAGGTGCTGTATATATACAATCATCTGGAGCGAAAATGAATGTATTACTAAAGATGGTGATGGATAAAGGTGTTCATTATATAGAAAGTATAATGAAATTTATGGGGATTGAAAAATTTGAAGAACTATTAGTAGATGGAACAGGAACAACAGAAGAAGAAAAAAATAAGGCTATAGAAAAAGCTATTGAAAACATAGATTCTGTAATAGATGGTATATGGTAAATATTGGGTGATGCTATAAATATTTTTGTACAGTTAAGAGTATAGATGATTCTGTGTGATTTATATCTTAATTTTAGAAACATTACTGGAAAATATGAATTCCAGTAATGTTTTTTTATTTTAGAACTAAAGTTATTTTTTCAGTAGATATTTCAAGAAACATATCCAATGTTTTAATTTCTTTCCTACAAACATTTAAAATTCTATCTCTTGATAATTTTCTTTGATAATAATCATGTATATATCTATTTCTTAGTTTAACAATTCCTTGAAGCCTTTTTGAATCTTCTTTAGATATAAATCCAAAGTCACTAGATAATTGAATTATATCTGGTCCAGATTTATTTGGAATAAAATTATCAGTAGAAACTAAGTAAGTTTCACACATATCAATTATAAATTCACAAAAAGAATTGAAATAAGATATCATAGCTTCATCAATTATTTCATCTTCACTATTGGGACTTCTTTCTAGACACTCCCTTATTCGAACTAAAAAAACCTTACTTTCAGAAAATTTTTCTTCAAGTTTTTCTTTTTTGTATTTATAATAAACCATTTCTATTCTCCTTTAAATCTTTTAAATTTTCTTCGCGTATTATTTCTAAGTACTCCCTATCTCTTTTAAAAGTAGAGTATCCAAGAACGTAATCTAAATATTTTTCTTCTAAAATAATTATCTTATCATTACTATTTATAAGTAGTTCACCAAATGGATAAACAAAACCAGTTATAAATGTAACATGTATATTATCATGTTTAAAATAATTTTTTAGAATTGGAGTTAAGTAATCTTCAATTTCAATTTCATCTTCCCATTCAAGTTCATTAATAGATAAGATCATAACATCTATATCACTTCTGTTTTTATCAAAACAAGTTTCATTATAACTTCCAAAAGTTGCAATACATATAATGTCTTTTAATTTATTAAAATTTAACTTACAATCTCTTAACTTAGTCTTATTCATACATTTCACCCCAATTGGCATTAATATATACATTATATCATAAAATAATTGTTCTAAATACCATTAGAAGATAGTAGAAAAGTGTGTGGTATGTGTATGTGTATGGATATGCATAAATGTAAAAATAATGGTAAAATATAAATATAAAGTAAAAATAAGAGAAATATAAAGGGGTAATTTTAATGTTAAATAAGAAATTAAGCCAAATATTAGGACCAATACTTGGTGTTATGGTATTTATGACAAGCTTAGGTGTAGGACAAGTTAAAGCTTTAGCTGATGATAAGGTAAGTGAGACTTCAGTAACTTGTGAAAATACAAGTTATGATAAGGAAGAGGAATATTCAGTTAAAATAAATAAAACTGTTGAGCAAAATGGACTTAAAATAACTTTAGATAGTGCTACAGGAACAAAGCATAATTTAAAAGTACAAGTAAAAATTCAAAGTGATAAGCCTTTTGATACAGAACATTATAATAATTTAATATCAGAAGTTACATTCGGAAATAGTGAGTATTGCAGTGGGGGGGAATCACAGAACTATATAGATGATAAGACTTTATTGGTAACTATAGAAAAGCATTTTGATGATGAAGAAGAATTCCCAGAAACAGGTGAGTTAAGGGTAGATATAGTAATTTCTAAGTATAAAATTAATGTAGGAATAGATGCTTATGTTAATTTTTCAGAATCATTTAAAAATTCATTTGAAAAAGAATTTTCAATAAAGGTGCCAGAACTTAATTTTATATTAAATAAATTAGAATCTGATGTTATGGGAACCAAACTTAAATATACTTCAAAGTATGAAGAAAGAGATTGTGATAAAAACGATAATAGAATAGATTCATTAATGATATTAAAAGTAGGATATAAAATGTATAAAACTGATCCATCAGCAAGCAGTTCTTTTGATCACAAAGAGATCAAGGGAACTTATAAGGGAAAATCTGCAACATGTGAAAAGTTTAAAGATGAAAATAAATTTAGTATAATACCAATAAAGTGTGATATGTCTTATGATGAAGCAAATGAAATTTATGGTAATAATATAATGGAATATTATGAAAAACAAAATGCGCTAAAAGAGATACTTAATAATGTTAAATATTTAAAATTATTTGAATTTGATAATGGAAATAAAGGTGAAATATATAATATAGAAAGAAATGATAATACAGTAAAAGTTTATTGCAAGGGAAATACAGAAAAAGAGAGTATTTTAATGGCAAGCAACATGTATATGAATTATGAATTTGAAGATTATAATGTTGGATTAAATGATATGTATGATTGGAATAAATATATGAGTTTTTATAAAGATAAAAATGAAGATTTTGGTTATGTTGTAGAATTTAATAATGTAAAGAAAGATAAAATAATGAATTTAGATATTTATTCTGCTATAAGTAAAATAGATAAATATGAAATAGGAAAGGAAATAGAACTATCTAAATAATAATGAACATTATTTAATATCTTAAGAGGGGGAAAATTTAAATGTTAAATAAAAAATTAAGCAGAATACTAGGTCTGGTACTTGGTGCTGTGTTATTTATGACAAGTTTGGGAGTAGGACAAACTGAGATTTTTGCAGATTATAATATAAATACAGCTGAAAAGAATTTAGAAAATAAGGTTTGTGATATTTATAAAGATTATTCAATTGAAATAAATAAAAGCGTTGAGCAAAATGGACTTAAAATAACTTTAGATAGTGCTACAGGAACAAAGCATAATTTAAAGTTAGTTATAAAGGTAGAAAGTGATAAGCCTTTTGATAAGGAAAAGTTAGATAATTTTATAAGTGAAGTAAGTTTTGCAAATAGTTATAATAATAGTGATAGTAAATGGTTTGATCATTTAGATGATAAGACATTTTTGTTACACTTAGAAGAAAAAAATCGTGATGATGAATTTGCTGAAAAAGGAAATCTTAGGGTGGATATTGCATTTCCAAAGTATAAAGTTAATGTTGGAATAGAATCTTACGTAGATTTCTCAGAGTCATATAAAAAAATAACTCAAGAAAAATTAGCTATTAATATACCTGAATTTAATTTAAATTTAGGTGAATTAGAATCAGATGTTATGGAAACAGCAATTAAATACAATGGATACTCTGATGTAAACAATAGCGGTGAAGGGTCAGTAAATTCTTTTATGATATTAAAAAATGGAAATAAAATGTATAGAGCTAATTCAATAAGATGTTGTTATTCAAATGATGAATTTGAGGGAGAATATATAGCTCAGTCTGCAACCTATGACAAGTTAAATGATATTAATAGTTTAAGCATTATTCCAATTAAAGGTTTCATGACTTATGAAGAAGTATTTAATATGTATACAAAAGATAAAGAAAAGAGTTTTAGTGATACTGATAAGGAGATATTAAACAATGTAAAATATAAAAAGTTATTTAAATTTTCTGATGAAACTAAGGGAGAGATATATAATATAGAAAGAAAAGATAACACAGTAAAAGTATATTGCAAAGGAAATTCAGAAAAACAAAGTTTATTAATGGCAAGTAATATGTATATGAATTATGAACCTGATAAAGAAGAAGTTTTTTATGAAAGTTATAAATATACAAGCTTTTATAAAGATCTAAATGATGAACTTGGATATGTTGTAGAATTTAATAATATTAAAGACAATAAATTAATGGAAATACATTTAGATTGTACTATAAGTAAAATAGATAAATACGAAATAGGAAAAGAAGTAGAACTATCTAAATAATATTTTGGACTTTTATGAGCAAAATATTAGAGCTATTTAGATTTAAAGTGTTGATTTATACCATAAAAAGCAGTTAAAAATAGGATTGCTTTTTATGGTATTTACTTTATATAAGATAACTTTATTTATCTTAGTTAAACAAATTTATAAATTAGATGGGCCTTTTTAATATCTTAAATTTACATAGTAATTTATTAGAAATATGGTATAAAACTTTATCTTTTGTAATAAGAAGAATTATTAAATAAATAAGACTACATAACACAACATCTGTTATACATAAAACAATAGGGCTAAATATATATTGTTTTAAAATCATAGTTATTGGAATAAAAGATATTGAATAAAAAAGATATTTTATATTTTCAAAAGCAAATAAATTAATATCAAGTTTAAGTATTTTCTTTACAACATTATACTGTAATATTATTACTAATAAATTTGCTATCAATGTGGTAATTATAGCTGTTAATATTGTAAATTTTCCTATAAAAATTAGTAATATGTTTAATATAAAATTAAGTATTCCACCTAAAAGTATTAACACAGAATCAATTTTTTCTTTTTTATAAAGATATAAAATTTGATTAGATATAATGTTTTGAATGCCTAAGCTTAGCATATATATTGAAAATACAGCAAGTACTGGAATCGCTTGGAGATATAAACCTTTTCCAAATACTAATATAATTTCTTTTGATAAACATGTAAGTCCAATTGATGCTGGAAATAAAAATAAGAAATAAATTTTAACTACTCTTTTAAGTAGTATTAAATACTGATCTTTTGAATCATTCCCTAAATAATTTGATAACCTTGGCATTGAAACAGTAACTAGCGTAAGCATTAAAGTATTAACTAAATTCATAATTCTCTGAGCTGTATAGTAATAGCCTACATTTGTTGTTCCAAGATTTCCTTTGATCATAAATTTATCTAGTTGAGTGTATAAAACACCTACATTTGAAAGTATTACAGCATAAATCATGGGCTTTATATGTTTCATAAAATGCAGATTTGAAAAATCAAAAGGTATTTCTTTTTTTATATATATGAAACTTATAATATTATTTAAGAAGTTACTTCCTATAAGTAGATATAGATAAAGCAGATAATCCTCTTTGTTTTTTATAAAAAGTAAAGTTAAAATGCAACTAATAATTCTTATAATTACAGTTTTTGTAGCAATGAATCCGTAATTTTCTAAAGCTTGATTTACCCATTCTACATAAAAAATATTAAATGATAAATTTAATCCCATAAGTATATAGGTATAAAAATAAGCTTCATTTCTATAACAAACAATTGTAAATAACATATATATTAAAACAGCTAAGATGTTTGTTACTGTTGTCAAAATAAACAAATTGGTGAAGGTTTGTCTAAGTTTAATTTTATTATCACGAACTCTACTTATTTCCCTTACGCCATAAGTATATACACCAAAACTTGCAAAAATTAAAAAATAAGAAGTTAATGAATCACTAGCTCCAATAAAACCATATAATTCTTCACCTATAGTACTGGAAATCATTTGGAATATTATTATTGGAAGAATTATATTAAATAAATTTAAAATTGAATTAAATATAGCATTTTTTGATATTGATTTAGACATTACTAATCTCCTATAAGTTTACTTTTATTTTATAAGTTTACATTTTACGGATTTAAATGTCAATTAAATAGAAAAGGTACATTATATTTAGAAATGGTTAATAACTTAAACTCTATACTGAATCTATTTTTATATATTTATAAATAAGTTTAAAATATTGATAGATATATTACATTTTAAACGAAGTATTAAGTGTAAGGGATAAGGCATGTTTAAAGTTAGTTAAATAAATATTATTTTTAATATGCCTAAATTAATATTGCAAGCTTGCTTTAGGGAGAAGGTTAAAAATGAAAATTGAAGAAGAAAACTTTATTTTTGAATTAAAAAAGAAAAATGAAAAAGCATTAGATTATGTTATTGATAACTATGGATGGATTATTAAATCTCTAGTTAAAAAGCATTTATATAATCTACAAAGCATCCAAGATGAATGTATTAACGATATACTTCTTGGAATTTGGAATAACATTGAAAGATTTGATTCAAGTAAAGGGGATTTTAAAAATTGGGTTGCTGGAATATCTAAATTTAAATGCATTGATTATAAACGAAAGTATTTAAAAGATTTAGAATATGAAAATATAGATGATTTAAATATAAGTATTCCAGATAATGTTCATGAGGAAATTGTAAAGCATGAATTAAAATCTGATGTTGAAGAAATGCTAAGTTGTTTAAAAGAAAAAGATAGAGAGTTATTTTATAAGTTGTATATTGAGGAAAATGAAGTGAATGATATAACAAAAGAAATGGGAATTAAGAGAGAAGTTATATATAACAGATTATCTAGAGGAAAGAAAAGAATTCAAAAAATATTTAAGACATTAGAAAGCAGAGGGTAGATATATGAAAAATGATATATATGATATGTTAAATGAAGTTAATATAAATATTGATGATTATGAAAGACATGATTTTAATGACTTAGAGAGGAAAAAAATAAAATCCAATTTTAAAAAATCAATTTTAAAAAAGAAATCTAGAAAAAGAGGAATGATAGCAGGAGTTGCTATTGTAGCTTTAACAATAGGGATGCTGGGAAGTAATATAGGAGTATCTGCACTATCAAAGGTTAGTTATATAATTAATAATGATATAGCTAGTTTTTTAGGAATAGAAAGAAACTTAGATGAATATAAAACTGTTATAAATAAATCAATAACAGATAAAGGAATAACAGTTCAATTAAATGAAGTAATATTAGATGGAGATGAAATGACAGTTTCTTGTAATGCAAGTTCTGATAAAAAATTAAAAGATGATGAATCTGTTATTCCTGATTGTAATATCTATATAAATGGAAAAAATATGAGTACAGGAGCTGGTGGTGGAGCTAAAAAGATTGATGATTATACTACACAATCAGTATTAACTTATAATTTAAAAGATAAAGATTTAACTGGAGATTTAAATATAAAAATATCTTGTTCTGAAATAATGTTAAATGATAAGTTTACAAAAGGGAAGTGGAATTTTGAATTTAAAACTAATGGAGATCAATTAAGAATAGATACTAAGGAAATACCACTTAACAATAAATTTACTCTAGAAAATGGCACTGAGTATACACTAGAAAAGTATACGGATAATTCACTTGGTGAAAAAATTTATGCTTCAATAAATCACTCTAATAGTAAATCTAATTATGCTGTTGATTTAAAAGGAAGTGATGATTTAGGGAATAAAGTAGAGTTTTATTTATCCCATGGTGATAAAAATTCAGGGCTATTTAAGATAGAAACTATTGATGGAAATCTTAATGAAAATGCAAAATTATTAAAATTAACTCCATATGCAGCTAAATATCCAGAAAAGAGTGGAAAGATGGATGGTGAGTATAAACAAGTAGGAGAAGAATTTACAATAGATTTATCTAAATTAAAATAAATTATTACTAGTAAAAGTACCCTATAAAATAGACTTTTTTATTATCTATTTTATAGGGTACTTAAAAATTTCAATTTACTTGGATAATTAATAGCAAATAATAGAACAATATATAGTGTAAATTAATTAGCAATATTTAAAAATTAATAAGAAAATATAACAATGTCTTATAATTTTTATTTAAAATTAAAAACTTATTTGCTTTAGGAGGAATATTATAATGAAGGTAACAAACCCTGAAGAATTAACTCAAAGAATTAAAGAATTAAGAGAAGCACAGAAGAAATTTGCTCATTTTACTCAAGAACAAGTTGATGAAATTTTTAGGCAAGCAGCTATGGCAGCTAATGATAATAGAATTAAATTAGCTAAGATGGCAGTAGAAGAAACAGGAATGGGTATTGTAGAAGATAAAGTTGTAAAGAACCACTTTGCAGCTGAATACATATATAATCAATACAAAGATATGAAAACTTGTGGAGTACTTGAAGAAGATTTTACATATGGAATCGAAAAAGTTGCAGAGCCAATTGGTGTTATAGCAGCTATTGTTCCAACAACA
Source organism: Clostridium botulinum (assembly GCF_000827935.1). Taxonomy (NCBI): domain Bacteria; kingdom Bacillati; phylum Bacillota; class Clostridia; order Eubacteriales; family Clostridiaceae; genus Clostridium; species Clostridium botulinum. The sequence continues at coordinate 2,136,658 of NZ_CP010520.1, read as the reverse complement.
AACCCGACATCAACAGCTATATTTAAAACTTTAATAGCTTTAAAAACTAGAAATGCAATAATAATATCACCACATCCAAGGGCTAAAAATGCTACAATTGCAGCTGCCAAAATAGTTTTAGATGCAGCAGTTAAAGCAGGAGCTCCAAGTGGAATAATTGGATGGATAGATGAACCTTCAGTTGAATTATCTCAAAATGTTATGAGAGAATCTGATATAATACTTGCAACAGGCGGTCCTGCAATGGTTAAAGCTGCATATTCATCAGGAAGACCAGCATTAGGAGTTGGAGCAGGAAATACTCCAGCAATTATAGATGAAACAGCTCATATTAAGATGGCTGTAAACTCAATACTTTTATCTAAGACATTTGATAATGGAGTAATTTGTGCATCAGAACAATCACTTGTTGTATTAGATGAAGTTTATGATGAAGTAAAGAAAGAATTATCTGCAAGAGGAGCTTATATTCTAAAAGGTGATGAAGTAGATAAAGTAAGAAAAATCATCTTAAATGAAAAAGGCGGTTTAAATGCAGATATGGTTGGTCAACCTGCTTATAAGATAGCAGCTATGGGTGGAGTTACTATTCCAGAAAGTTCAAAAGTATTAGTTGCAGAGGTTGAATCAGTAGAACTTGAAGAACCATTCTCACATGAAAAATTATCACCAGTACTTGCAATGTATAGAGCTAAGTCTTTTGAAGAAGCATTAGATAAAGCTGATAGATTAATAATATTAGGTGGTATGGGTCATACTTCTATACTTTATACAGATGAAATAAAATGTAAAGATAGGATTGAAGCTTTTGGTGAAAGAATGAAGACTGCAAGAACACTTATAAATATGCCAGCTTCTCAAGGTGCAATAGGTGATTTATTTAACTTTAAGTTAGCTCCATCTTTAACTCTTGGTTGCGGTTCATGGGGTGGAAACTCAGTTTCAGAAAATGTTGGCCCTAAACATTTAATAAATGTTAAAACAGTAGCTAAAAGGAGAGAAAATATGCTTTGGTTTAGAGTTCCTGAAAAAACTTACTTTAAATATGGATGTTTACCTGTAGCTTTACAAGAATTAGGTGATATGGGTAAAAAGAAAGCATTTATAGTAACAGATAGAGTACTGTTTGATTTGGGATATACTGATAAGATAACTGAAATATTAGAAAGAAATAAAATTCATTATAAGATATTTGCTGAAGTTGAACCAGATCCAACTTTAAAGTGTGCTAAAGCTGGAGCTAGAGAAATGCTAAGCTTTAATCCAGATGTTATAATTTCTCTTGGTGGCGGTTCAGCTATGGATGCTGCTAAGATTATGTGGGTAATGTATGAACATCCAGAAGTTAGATTTGAAGATTTAGCTATGAGATTTATGGATATAAGAAAGAGAGTATTTAAGTTCCCGGTTTTAGGAGAAAAAGCTATGATGGTTGCGGTTGCAACATCTGCTGGTACAGGATCAGAAGTAACACCATTTGCTGTTATAACTGACGAAGAAAGTGGAGTAAAATATCCATTAGCTGATTATGAATTAACTCCTGATATGGCTATAGTTGATGCTGAACTTATGATGACATCACCTAAAGGATTAACAGCATGTGCTGGTATTGACGTATTAGTCCACTCTATAGAAGCATATGTTTCAATAATGGCATCTGAATTTACTAATGGATTAGCTTTAGAAGCTATAAGATTGGTATTTAAATATTTACCAGATGCATATAATGAAGGTTTAACTAATATTAAAGCTAGAGAAAAGATGGCGCATGCTTCATGTATGGCAGGTATGGCTTTCTCTAATGCATTCCTTGGAATTTGTCACTCAATGGCTCATAAATTAGGAGCATTCCATCACTTGCCACATGGTATGGCAAATTCATTATTAATAAATGAAGTAATAAGATTTAATGCAAGTGATGCACCGACAAAACAAGCAGCATTTGCTCAATACAAATATCCAAATGCGGAATATAGATTTGCTAGAATTGCAGATTACCTACATTTAGGTGGAAGCTCTGATAAGGAAAAAGTTGAATTATTAACAAAAGCTATTGAAGATTTACAAAGAAAAGTTAATATGCCAATGACAATAAAAGACGCTGGTGTAAGTGAAGATAAATTCCAAGCTACATTAGATGAAATGGTTGAGCAAGCGTTTGATGATCAATGTACTGGTGCTAATCCAAGATATCCATTGATGAGTGAATTGAAAGAAATCTATATAAATGCTTATCATGGTAAAGCTAAAAAGATTGAAAATGTAAAGAAGAATAGTAAAAAGAAATAATGATATTAAAATAAAGTAGATATTAAAATAAAAATAGTTTAAATAAATAATTATTTATATTTTAAAGATAGAAAAAATTAATAAACTAAAAATATTCTAAAGGCTAGTTACAAATTACAAGTAACTAGCCTTTAGTGTCGTTTTGTATTGTATAAATTTTACAATTAACATTAGTGTTATTTATTAGAATAGTACACATTAAAAAAATATATTCATAATATACTTTTAAGGAGAAATATAATAAAACAACAAATAGTTTAAGAAATGAGAAGAGATGGTTATGAGAAAATCAAATTTTAAAAAATTACAAAATCAGTTATTAAGTGCTTTTATGTTTCTTATAATTATAGTATGCATAGGGTTATTCTTTGCATCATCATATATTTCAAAAAAAGCTATAGTTAACACAGTTGAAACCATTTTACCTAATGTTGCAACACAGGCTTCTTTAGCCATTGAAAATAATATTAATATTAGGTTAAAAACATTAGAAACTTTAGCTGAAAATGAAAAGTTACAAGATGAAAATGTTCCAATTAAAGAAAAGGCAAATATACTTTTGACAGAAGAAAAAAGAAATGGACATTTAAAAATGAGTATAATTGATATTAATGGAAAATCCAATGATACATTAGGTGAAGAACATGATGTTAAAGATACTGAATATTTTAAAAATGGAATTTCAGGAAAATATACAGTATCTAATCCTATGATAGTTAATGAAAAATTAATATTCATTTATAGCGTACCTATTATGAAAGATGGTAAAACAGTAGGCGTTTTAACTGCAACAAGAGATGAAAATGAATTAAGTAAATATACTGATAACATTAAAGTTGGAGAAACAGGTCAAGCTTTTATAATTAATAATGAAGGTACAGCCATAGCTCACAGAGATAAAAATTTAGTAATAAGGAAAGATAATAATTTTGAAAATATAAAAAATGATCCTGAACTTAAAAGTTTAGCAGAAATTGAGAAGAAGATGGTGGCAGGTGAAAATGGAATAGGGGAATATAACTATGGAACTAAGAAAAAGTATATAGCATATGCTCCAATAAAACCTGTTAATTGGTCAATTGGTGTTGTTATAGAATCTGGCGAAATAGTAAATCATTTAATGATTTTAATAATAAGTATAGGAATCACAAGTTTAATAGGTATTTTAATAGCTGTAATTTTTGCGAGAAGGATAGTAAAGTCTATAAATAAGCCTATTATTGATTCAGTAGAAAATCTTAAAATTATTGCATCAGGTGATTTACAGACAGAAACTACAAATGAATTTTCTAATAGAAGAGACGAATTAGGAATAATGGCAAGATCTATAGAATCTATGAAACAGTCGATTGTATCAATGCTGAATTCTATAAAAACAAGTTCTAGTGATATAAAATTACAGACTAATAATTTAGAGGAAATATCCAATGAGCTAAAATCTTCAAGCAAAAATATTTATTATGCTACAAATGACGTTGCAAAAGGAACGGTAAATCAATCTGAAGATTTAATTTATATAACTAATATATTGAAAGGATTTAGTTTGAAATTAGATGATATAGTTGATATTATCAAGAATGTAGATTTTAGCATAAGCAATATAAAAAACATGTCTTATAATAGTAATAAGGATATGGAAAATGTCATTGAATCAGTTAAAAATGTAAATAATACATTTAATGAATTAATCACTAAAATTAAAGATGTTGAAAATAATGTGAATAAAATAAATGAAATAACCAATTTAATAGATGATATATCAGATCAAACTAATCTTCTAGCATTAAATGCAGCAATAGAGGCAGCAAGAGCAGGGGAATCTGGAAAAGGATTTAAGATAGTTGCAAGCGAAATTAGAAAACTTGCAGAACAAAGTAAAATTTCAGCTGTAGACATTTCAAGTTTAATCTCTAAAATATCTAAGGATACTGATTTAATGGTAAATAAAACAAAGATTATGAAAACGGAATTAGACAATCAAGAAAAAGATATAGATACAGCAAAAAAATCATTTGAAACTATTACGGTTTCAGTTAAGGATATAGTGCCTAAAATGGTTGTTACTAATAATTCTGTTCAAGATTTAAATGCAAGCAAAGACGATATAGTGGATAAAATAGAAAGTGCATCTTCAGTAGCTCAAGAGGTATCAGCTGCAGCTGAAGAAATAGCAGCATCAACTGAAGAAATGAATAAGTATGCAGAAAACTTGGCTAAACTAGTAAATGCATTAAATGATATGAGCGAAGATATGATGAAGAATGTTAATAAATTTAAAATTTAAGACTATGTTTTAGAAGAGTGTTGATATATAGGAAATTTTGCCTGGTAAATATATTAATGTAGATTTTAAATATAGTTAAATTTAAATATTTAAAAGACTAGTTAAAGAATGATACCTACTTTTATAGTAAAAATAATAAAACTTATACTATAGAGCAGGAATATCAAAAAGTAAATTAACTAGTCTTTTTTGCATATAAAAATGTAAAAATCAAATATTAATTTGTAGTACATATGTCTATAATATATAATAAAGATAATGGATTTTTAAATCTAGTGGGTTAGTATTACTAGATATAATATGGTGGTGAGTATTATGGAGTTAAATAAAGCTGTATCTAATATAATTAGTAATCATAATGTTGAATGTGTGGGATTATTTGGAAGTAGGGCTAGAGGAGACTATTTAGATAGTTCAGATTATGATATATTTATAATAGCCAATATAAGTATGGAAGAAGAGTTAGAAATTGAAGCAGAATTAGAACAATTATTAGACAATAATATTGATTTAATAAACTTAAAAGAAGATATGGATAGAATTTTATTAAAAAATATAGTTAATGAGGGAATTGTTCTTTATGATAAAAATAATGCATTTGAAAAAATATATAACTTTATTGAGAAATTTTTTATAGAAAATAATGATTTTTTAAAATTAAGGGAGAGAGATTTACTTGATTAATAGAGATAGAATTATAAAATTATTAAAAGATTTTAAAGAATGGAGTATAGATTTTCATGAATGCTTAAATTCTTTGGAAAATTGTAATGATGATATTTTAAAAAAAGTATTGTATCATAGTGTTCGTGCTTATTTTTTAGATTTTCACATATTATGTGAAGATTATATTTCTATTAATTTGAAAGATATAAATAAATATAAAATTGATATTTCTGCAATAGAAGGAATGGAAATAATTAAAGAAAACAATAGAATAAGTAGAGACTTTTTTAATTTCTACTGTGTGTCTAGAAGATATAGAAATAGATTAGCACATAGATATAAAATGCCAAAAGATGAAGAGATTTTATTTAATATGAAAAGTAATTTGAAATTTATTGATGAACTTGAAGTAAGTATAAAAAATATTATAAATTAAAAATATATATTATTTTACTACAACTGTGTTAAAAACTATGCTATCATATATTGAAATAATAAATAGAAGAGATGGATGAATGAATGGATAAAAATAAAAAACCAAGTGTTGGATTAAACTATAATAAGGCAATAAAGCAAAATAAAAACTTTATGTATAATGATTTAAAAAGAAGTAATTGTTATAATTGTGATTTTACGGGATCAAATTTTAACTTTACAAGTTTTAGAGGAGCTCACTTTAAAGATTGTAATTTTTTTGAATGTACATTTAAGTCTGCTGAGTTTGTAGGAAGTAATCTTAAGAAAAGCAGATTTAAAAGAGCTAAATTCGAAGATACTGTATTTGAAGGTGCAAATTTAAGTGGAGCAGATTTTAGAGATGCAAAATTTAAAAATGTAATATTTGTAGGGACTGATTTAAGTACTGCAAAAAATTTGGAATTTGATAAATCATCAGTTAGAATATTTGAAGAAGCTCCAGCAATTGATATAAGTGAAAATCTAAAAAAAGCTATAGATTCATCACTAGAAAATGAAAAAATAAAAAGATCAAGACTTTTGGATAATAAAGATGGAGATATTAATACTTTAAGCATAATGATTCTTTTAGAAAAATTTAATGAGAAGAGTTTAATATCAGGATTGAAAATTCTTTGTGATAGAGCAGACAGAGATTTTTGTACATTAAGTTACATAATAAAATCTATACAAACATATCAAAAAGAAGGTATACTATAAAATAAAAGCGTGGCTATGCCACGCTTTTATTTTATAGTAGAATTAGTAGGAAGAGTTTTCTTAGAGTTTTGCAGTTTATTAAATTTATCTGAAAATACTATTTTTAAAAGTAAAGGTGTAATTACTGTTGTTACAATTATCATTATTATCATAGGACCAAAAAATACAGATGACATTAGTCCTAATGCGGCACCTTTATTTGCAACTATCAAAGCGACCTCACCTCTTGATACCATCCCAGTACCTATTTGAATAGATTCTAAAGAAGAAAAATTACATAATTTAGCTGCAAGTCCACAACCTATAATTTTAGTTAGAATAGCAACTATTACAAGAAGTATAGAAAACATAATCATTGATAGAGTCATTGCTGGTAATTTAAACTTTATTCCTATACTTGCAAAAAATACAGGTGAAAGGAACATATAAGAAAGTATTTCAAAACGTGATGCTATATATTTAGAGTAAGTAGTTTTTGAAATTATAAGTCCTGCTATAAAAGCACCAGTTATATCCGCAACTCCAAAAAATACTTCTGCACAGTAAGAAAGTATTAAGCAATATACAAAAGACAGTAGTACAAATCTACGCATACCTTTCCCATGTCTTAATTGAACATTTGAAAAGAATTTATAAAATATAAAACAACAAATTGCTGCAAAAATAAAGAATGCGAAAATTTTAAATAAGACTACCCAAACATTTACATTTGAATCTGCAAAACTTGTAACTATAGTAAGGGCAATTATACCTAAAATATCATCTATAATGGCAGCACCTAAAATTGCACTACCAACACGGGTACTAAGCTTGCCCATTTCTTTTAAGGTTTCAACAGTTATACTAACAGAAGTGGCAGTAAGTATGACTCCAATAAATATATTTTGCAATATTATACTTGAAGATGCATCTGAAATCGAAGGATCATTATTAAAGAAAAAGCTAACTAAAAATCCACCAATAAGAGGTATAAGTACACCTATTAAGGCAATAATAAATGACGAATGTCTACTTTTCTTTAATTCATTTATATCAGTTTCAAGACCGGCGCAAAACATTAAAACAATTACTCCAATCTCAGAAAGTTGTGTTATAAAATCTGTTTCGTTTAAAAGGTTAAAAACTGTGGGACCAAAAAGAACCCCAGCCATTAAAGCTCCAACAACTTGTGGAAGTTGAAATCTTTTATTTGCTATACCTAAAACTTTTGTAGTTAGCAGTATTAAGGCTAAATCAAATAAAAAATCATAAGAATTCATAATAATATCCCCTCTTTCTAATTCTAAATATTAAATAAAAACCCTTATATATAGTATATGATATTACTGAAAATAGTACTAACTAGTATAAAATTTAGAAAAAGGTTTTATATATTAGATAATTGAAGGATATTTGTTTTATGATATTTATATAAAAATATAATAATGCTTAAAATATAGAGAAAGATGAGATGAGAAAATTACTTAATCATAAAATTAAGATTTGTAATAGGTATATTTCTATATAAAAGTAAATAAAAAAAGATGTGATTTTATAGATTAAAACCACATCTTTTGATATAAGTAAGATTATTTTATACTATTTTTAGAATAAAAGTAACTTGCTATTATTGGAATTATACCTGCAACAAATATTGAAATCATTAAAATTATAAATTGTATGTTTCCTTCAAAAAATAATGAACTAATCATTATAGCTAGTCCAGATAATACAAATAATTTTCCACCTAATCTATGAGTTTTTTTCCAGGTATCTTCATTAGTTAATGTCCAAGGCGTTTTAATTCCAAAGAAAAAGTTACTTTTGGATTTTGGAAGATAATTACCTATGACAATAAATAATAAACCAACCATAAATGGGATAACTTTATTTATTGGAACGTTGTATCCTAGTGATGATATTATAACTACAATATGTAAAATAAAAAAGAAAGTTACCATAACATTTGTGATAATAGTATAACTTGTATTAAATTTTGAATAATTCTTTCCTTTAGGATCGATTTTAGGCGTAAATAACATCCCACCCCATATAAAAAGCATAATTAAAGGTGGTAAAAAAGCTGCAAATAGTTTAGGACCATAGTTGTCAATTTCACCAGCTGTATTCCAATGTATAGGCATTTCATTAGGTAGTTTATTGTATAATACAATACTTACTAAAAATGCAATAGTTATTAATGTAATATTATAAATACTAGTTTTATTTTTCATTAGTTTATTCCTTTCTTTCATTAGTATTACCTAAAAATGATATGAACCATTTTACAACATCCTCAAAAACAGAGGTATTTAGTGAGTAATATATATATTGACCTTTTCTTTCATCACTTACTAGTCCAGCTTGTTTGAGAATACTTAAATGATGAGATATACTAGGCTTGGTAATTTGAAAATAATCGGCAATATCACCAGCAGTCATATCTTTTTCATTTAGTAGATCTAAAATTTTTCTTCTTGTGTTATCAGAAAGAGCTTTAAAAGCATCATTAAATGACAAGTAATCACTCCTTTCAACAAATTAGATATTTAGATAATTATCTAAATATCTAATAAGAATATACACGAAATATGCAGATTTATCAATGGATATATTTTAGAATAAATTCCATATAAATGAAAATATATAACTATAGTTAGTATTAAATATGGTAAAATATAAAGTAAAAAGTTCTTTGATTAAAAATGTGTATATTTTAATAATACATAATATAGATATGTATATAAAGTTATAAGGAGAAAATATGAGTATATTTAATATTAAAAAAGAATTGAATGTTGAAATTGGTGAAATAAAAGAAAGTTTAGTTGATTATTCAAAATCAATTGAAGAATTAACTATGTATTATGATGAACAATTAGAATTAATTAAACAAGAAAGAAATGAATTAGCCACTTTAGAACTAATGATGCTTGGTTATGCCATTGATTTTATTGAATGGATTAAAGAAGTATTTAAAATAGAACTTACATTAGGAGAAGAAAGTCTAAGTGAATTTGATAGAATATTAGAGGATGTACATCAAATGTATATGAAAAATGGATTGAGAGAAGAAGTACTTAATGATCTATTAAAAAAATGTAGTGGATATTTTGGTCTTGTGATTCTTTCAAATTATAAAGGAAATTGGGTAGATTCAAATTTAGGTCCAGCAATTCAAATAAATGGAGTTAATGCATTTGTATACAACTGCATAAAAAGAAGAATACAGAGTAATGAAGATAGTGATATAATAGCGTTTTATTATGCTTTAGGAGAGAAACTTGATGATGACTTTCTGCTGTGAAAAATTACAAATAATTAAGAGAGTTGTAAGAATGTTAAATATATAAGTGCTAGGATTCAAGTTATACATAAATTATTATCTTGTACACTTATTTTTATATAATTTTAATTAAATATCTGTTATACTAAATTTGATATTTTGAATATTAAAATAGGTTAAAATTAACAAGTGAAATATTTTACAATTGATAAATTTGCAAAAATAGAAGTGAATTTTTAATAATGCAATTTAACTAAGGAGGAATGCTACAATGAGTAGTATAATAAAAAATTCAGAAAAAAACAGAAATATCATTGATCATGATATTAATCTGCTTGATGTAATATCACAAGAATTTTTAGAAAAATTCCAAGAGGCATTCACTAAAGCAACAGGGGTTGGGGCTATATGTTTTGATAAAAATATTATGCCTGTTACTAGAGAGTATAATTATAGTGATCTGTGTTCAAATTTTTTTAGAAAATGCCCTAAAAGTTGTGAAAAATGCATAAAAAGTGATAAAAATCTAGTGAGAAAAATATTAGAAACTAAAAAATTTTATATATCTCATTGTGAAAATGGATTAATAGATTTTGGAGCACCTATAATTTTAAATAATGAAGTAATTGGTGTATTAGCAGGAGGACAAGTACTTGCAAATGAGCCAGATAGAGAGACATTTAGACAATACTCAAAAGTTATAGGTGCTGATGAAGAAAAATTTATGAAAGCATTGGATAAAGTAAATGTAGTATCAGAAAGTAAATTAAAAGGTATAGTTGATGTATTAACCCTTATATGCAATGAACTATCACAAATAGGATACCAAAAATTAATGGTTAAAAAAATGACAACAATACTTGTTGATAATATTTTAAATGTAATGGCAAATAGTGAAGAAATTATGGCTTCAGCAGGGGAAGTTAGTTCAAATCAGGAATTATTAAATAAAAATATAAACAATATAGTTGATTTATCTTCTGAGATAAATAATATAAGTGATTTAATAACTAACATAGCAAATAACACTAACTTATTGGGCTTAAATGCTGCTATTGAAGCATCAAGAGCAGGAGATGCAGGGGTAGGTTTTAACGTTGTTGCAAAAGAAATTAGAAAGTTATCAGGTGAATCTAAAAATACAGTAGGTACTATAAGAACATATACAGATCAAATAAATGATTCTGTGAATTTAACATCTGACATAAGTGAAAAAACTCTTGAAATTTCAACACAGCAAGAAAAAGCTATGGAGAAAATAGTTAAATTTATTAGTGAAATTTCAATTCTTGCAGAAGATTTAAAAGAGTTGGTATATGAAGATAATAATTCAGAAGTTTCTGAGGAGATAAAAAGACTACGAAGTAAGTATTAATTAATAAAAATGTTATAACAGTTAAATAATATAATCCCCTTATAGTAGGTAGTTAAAATAATAAAACTATTTCTATAAAGGGGATATTTTTATTATACTATTTTGAAAGAATATTAGGCTTGCTAATACTTAACTTAGAAAAATTTCAATTATAAAACTATTAAAAAGATAAATAAAATATTTTATTTAGAAAAATTAAGCGATATCTCACCGTTGCCAATAATAACTATAGAATCATTTTCTTCAAGAATTATTTCTGATGTAGGAATATATGCTTTACTAAATTTTCTAAATATTTTTTGATTTCCTTGAGAGTCAACTATTGCTAAACTTGTAACACTATCAGGAGTGACTAATTTGGCTTTGAGAACGTATTCGTTAGCATGATTTATTGTATAAACCCCTTCCGTATAAGAAGCTGATATTGGACCAATAGCAGTAGCATTAACATTATATAAAAATGTACATGCAAAAAATATAGTTAATATTAAAATTTTTGTAAACTTCATAATATAGACACCTCACTTTTTTCTATTAATAATAGTTTAATCTAAAAAACATATATTATTAAGGAAATAAGTGGTGTGATAAAAGATAAGTAGTAGGGTATTAGATTTTACTTATACACTTTGTAGATTTGATGTAACAAATAAAAGAATAATATTTAAAAATTAAATAATGTGGAATTTATAAATATGCAATAATAAAGTTATGATAACAAGTTGAACAAATTTACTGTAGAACGAATAATATATATCATATTTACTAATGAATATAACGTGATTACCATAAAGCAGGTGTTTGAGATGAATAGTATGTTTAATCAAATTATGCTTAATATAAAACGAGGATATTATAGATATATTGGCTCTGGTTCTAGTAGAGATGTATTTGATTTGAGAAATGGATATGTAATCAAAGTGGCAAAAAATAGAGCCGGGATTGCACAAAATAAGTCTGAGTATAATATTTCATATTATGATAATTCAAGTCTATTTGCAAAAGTTGTAGCTGTTTCCAATAACTTTAATCTGTTAATAATGGAAAAGGCAGATAAAATATATAATATTTCGCATGTATGGAAGTACTTCAATGTTAAAGACAAGAAAGGATCGTTTAGTTTAGAGCAACTAAGCGATATTTTGAGGCACTATAATTTATTATTGAATGATTTAAAGAAGGAAAGTAGCTGGGGAATGATTAATGGAAGATTTGTAATAATTGATTATGGTTTTACAAGAGAAGTTCACACAAGGTATTATAAATCCTTTTAGAGATAAGGTGAGATGTTGTAATAGATTATGTTGTTTCTAATATAATAAAATAATTAATTTTAGATACCATATTATTTGGAGTTTTATAGAAAAATAATATGGTGTTTTTTTTAGTTAGAAAATATATAAGTTAATATAGAAAGTAATAAAAATGTTCTTTAAAATTTGAATACTGTGGTGTTTACAAAATATGTTATAATGAAATGTATTGTAAAATTTTAATTAAAATAGAAGAGCGTTTAGTGATTAGTTTACAACCTTTTTATGAAGGAAGAAGAAATTATAACCTACTATTCTGTATGTTTTTTATTCTTGAATTATTAAGAGTAGAGCATTTAGACAAATACTTAATTTCTAATGTAAATATAGTTGGCAATTTTCTGATTTTGATATAGAAGAAAATACAATATTAGAAAAATAATGATGATAGGCGTATTTATTAAGTAAGGTATTAAGTTATATTAGGTAAAATTGGAGGGGAGTATGAAAAAAGCACTTTTAGTTGTAAAGAGACTTTTAATAATATTTTGGTGGCAAGACATAGAGAAATCTAATATTTTTGTACGAATATTAAATTATATATTTGCATTTACTCTAAGTTTTGGAGCTTTTTCTTGGACATATTTGTCTAATATGAACTTAATTCTTAAAATAATTGTAGGAACTTATGGAGTTCTTACGTTTATGTCATTTTGGCCAGCTTCAAATTTATTAGATGAAGAATCGGAAGTTAAGGGATCTATATTTTATATTTTTCAAAATGTACTTATTATATTTTCATTTATAATTATTTTAAGATATATAATTAAGGAGGAAAAATACAAATGATAAAAGAGGTATTTAGCACTTATTTTTAATGTTTCAAAAATTAAGGAGAAAAATATGATTAGAAAATTTAAATTAAATGAACTAGATGATGTACTGAAAATTTGGTTTGACACCAATATAGAAGCTCATGATTTTATACAAAAGGAATACTGGACTGAAAATTATGATTTAGTTAAACAGATGTTACCATCAGCCGATGTTTATGTATATGATGAAAATAATGTTATAAAAGGTTTTATAGGAATTGTAGAAGAGAATTATATAGCAGGGCTTTTTGTAAAAAAAGAATATCAAAGAGATGGGATAGGTCAAATGTTAATAGAGTACTGCAAATCTAAATATCTATCTCTTAAATTGGATGTATTTATCAAAAATAAAAATGCATTAAATTTTTATTATAAGAACAACTTTAAAGTTTTAGATGAACATATTAATGAAGATACAAAAGAAAGTGAATATACAATGTTTTTTCATGGTAAAAAACTTAAATTATAATGAAAGTATTTCTAAAAAATTAAATTTCAATAATTTGTATGAGGGGGACTTGGATATATATATATATGAATATTAAAAAAATAAAATTTCCTAAAGATATATTTCAGTATATGAATAATCATATAGAGTATGGATGGATTTATATAAATGGTGAAAAACATATTAAAACCATGCAGGATTTTAGAAAATAAAAAAGCAGTTAATGGGAAACTATGTACCATGTGTTATCGTTGTATTAGTAATTGTCCCAAGCAATCGATTACGCTCATAGGCAAAGAAGTTTTTGAATAATGTAGCATAGAGAAATACATATAGCCAAATTCATGTGATGCAAGACGTTGGAATAATACTTATATAGATAAAGAAGATATTCAAGGAAAAGCTAAGTTTAGGTTTTATCCTTTTGATAATTTAGGATTTTTAATTTATTGAACCAATTATTTACAGTAGGTGGTGTATTAAATTGAAACTTATTACATTAACAAGTAGTTATAAAACTGAGTGGGAAAATTTGATTAGTGAGTTTGAAGAGAATGGAGAAAAATTAATTCCTTTAGCAATGAAAGGTCATGCAAATACTTTTGAGGAATTTTTAATTGAAGCTTATAAGAATTCAAAAGGAATTGATTTACCTGATGGAATTGTTCCTTCTGATATATATTTTTTAGTTGATGATAATTCAAAATACTTGATAGGAGCAATTGATATTAGACATTACTTGAATGAATATTTATTAAAATATGGTGGGAATATTGGTTATGGAATTAGATCTAGTGAACGAAAAAAAGGATATGCAACTGAAATGTTACATTTAGCATTGGAAGAATGTAAGAATAAGGGGTTATCAAAAGTTCTAATTACTTGTTTTAAAAGTAATGTTGCATCAGCTAATACTATAATTAAAAATGGTGGAATATTAGAAAATGAAATTGCTGAAGGTGGTAATATAAAACAAAGATATTGGATTCAATTATGAGAATAACACAAAGATGATAAATTCCAACTTTTAAGGGGATAACTAAATGGTTTTATTAGTTGTTAATACGCAGAAATTAATAACTAATGAAAATTTATATAAATTCAATAAATTTGTGTCAAATGTAGAAAAAATAATTGCTACAGCGAGGCAAAACAATATAATTAAGAAATCATAAAGGGATGGTAATTAACGTCCATCCTTTTATGTTTTTTTAATTAGCCTCATCAGACTTTGCTTCACAATTCTCTTCAATCTTTTTGATTCTTTTTTTATAGATTGCTGAAAAGATAGTTAATGTAACAAAGGCTAAAGCAAAAACTTGAACTAACATAATTATTCCTGTAGCGATTGAACCTAGTAATTTTTCATATTTCAAATATGAAGATATAAAAAATGTTAAACCACATAAAACACCTGATATTGAACTGATGATGATATTAGTTTTTATGTTTGGTTCTAATTTTCTATCCCAAATTCCATTTTTCAAGCATGCTAAAACAGTATATACAGCAAGGCACATAAATACAATGGATTCACCTATAATATCTCCTTTACCAATTAATGATTGAATGAGGATAGTTGCAAAGAGTCCCCAAAATGCAAACCACATGCCATTTCGTTCAATTTTTAAAAGTTTTTGTTCTTGCATTTCATCCAATTTATTTTTTCTTTTATTCATCATTTTCTTCCTCCCAAAATAAATCATCAAGTCCTTTTCCTAATGCTTTGCAAATGGCTCGGCATAATTTAATCGTTGGATTATAATCTCCCTGCTCAATAGCGTTCATTGTTTGTCTGGAAATTCCAACCTTTTCAGCAAGTTGTTTTTGTGTCATATCAAGTTGAGCACGAGCAACTTTTATAGGAATATTTCGTCCCATATAATCACCTCCATATTCCTATATTATTATAAAAATTACTTTATGTCAAATATATACGACATATATATAATAATATTTTACAATGACAAATAGTAGTTGACTCTTACCTACAGTATGCATTTACACTATAATTTATAGAATTAAATTTATACTGATGTTTTAGGAGGAAAAAATATGAATATAAAAATTCAATACAACTGTTTTAATATAAATTGGAATGAGGTATCTAATATATTAAAAGAGCTTGGAATGGCATATTTTGAAGGGAAAGTACACAAAAAAGCTTTTGAAAATAGTCATACGGTTGTATTTGCCTTTGATGATGATAAGTTAATTGGTTTTGGTCGTGCAATTTCAGATGGGGCTTACCAAGCAGCAATTTATGATGTAGCAGTATTGTCTGAATATCAGGGTAAAAAAATAGGAGTAACAATTATTGATAATATACTGAAAGCTATTCCCAAATGCAATTTTATTTTATATGCTTCGCCAGGAAAAGAAATTTTTTATGAAAAGCAAAACTTTAAAAAAATGAAAACAGGTATGGCATTATTTGTTAATTCGAAAGAAATGAAGATGAGAGGCTTTACTGAATAAATTTATAGAATTTAATGTTTTATTTATTTAATATATAGGTATAAAGATAGGGGATAGTATGGAATTTATATTTATATGTAGTATTATTGTCTTATGTAATAATAAAACTTACTATTGATCGATCTATAAATACAAAGATATTAAAAGAAAATTTAAAAGTTTTAATTGAAATAAGAGAATTACTTAAAAAGCAAGATAAAAATTTGTAACAACTATAAATACTGCAAATTCATATTTTTCTTATGAATTTGCGGTATTTTTTATTTTGTATATTTAATATTGATAAAATATTAATTTAAATTTGAGTAATTTTGTGATTATATAACTTATGTTTTCAAAACAAGCTTTATTTAATGATTTTTCGAAATACCTATAAATATTATGTCTAAAAATATATACAAAATATTCCAGAAAACTATTGATATTTATTGATTACAAGTGTAAACTAAAAATAGAAATTACATTTGTAATCAAAAAGGGGGTTAAAGAATAATGAATGAAATTCCTAAAATATCAAACTCTGAATGGGAAATTATGAAAGTAATATGGAGTCATACTGAAATTACATCAGTCAATATTATATGTGAACTAAAAGATAAAGTAGAATGGAAACCATCTACAATAAAGAGCTTAATAAATAGATTACTAAAAAAGAATGTAATAGGGTTTAAAAGATTAAGTAACGAATATTTATATTTTCCTTTAATAGCAGAAGATGAGTGCATAAAGATAGAAAGCAAATCTTTTATTAATAAAGTTTTCAATGGTTCTGTCAAATCTATGCTTTTAAACTTTGTTGAATCAAAAGAAATATCTGAAACAGACATAGAAGAATTAAAGAACATACTCAAACAATCAAATAAAAAGAAAGGTTGAAGTGTATGAATTTTTTCGAGACTACTATAGTTTCTTCTTTTATTGGAAGCATAATAGTATTAATTATATTAAGCATAAATAGGATATTTAGATATAAGTTAAATCCTACATTTCATTATTATATATGGCTAATATTGATTGTAAAATTAATATTTCCTTTTGGGCCAGAAAACTCTCTGAGTTTTTCTCATATATACCAAAGAGTATATATAGAGAATAATGCAAATGAAAACTCACTAAAAGTACAAGAAAATTCTATAAAACAATCTCAAAATTCATATTTAGAAAATTTAAAATCAAAAAATTCTTTTCAAAATTCAAATGATAATAAACTCACTCTAAAAACCAATATATCGTTGGAAAATCAACTTCACATTAAGAAAATATTCGTTTCCTTATGGATATTAGGTGTAATATTGCTAATATGCATATTTATTTTAGCACATAAAAAACTCAAACAAATAGTTGAAACTTCTATTAAAGAAGTAAGTAACGAGCATAAAGAAATTTTAAATAATTGTATAAATATTATTCATATAAAAACTAAAGTAAAATTATTATATTCTTCAAAAATAAGCAGTCCCTGTTTATGTGGATTAGTTAAACCAAAGATATTAATTCCAATAAGCTTAGTAGAGAACATTAGCGCATCTGACTTTAAATACATTTTAATGCACGAACTAATTCATTTAAAAAGGAAGGATATACTAATAAACTGGATCATAATTTTATTGTCCATTATTTACTGGTTTAATCCAATAGTTATTTATGGTCTTAGTAGAATTAAAAAAGATTGTGAATTTTCATGTGATAATAATGCAATTTCTTATTTGAATAAAAATGAAAATATACAATATGGTAATGTGTTAATAAAGGTATTGGCTTTATGTGGAAGTAATAATAGACTTATAGGAACTACATCAATGGTTAGAGATAATTTAGAGATTAAAAGGAGGATTATCATGATTTCAAAATATAAGAAAATAAATTTTAAAGGAATATTACTTGGTAGTATTATTGTTGTTATTATAGGGGGAGTAGCAGTTGGGGTAAATGCTTCAAAATTAAATATTGATGATGCAGTAAAAGTACAAGTTTCAACTTTGGATAATATAGATAGTAATAATACAGCAGATCAAACATTATCAACCAATGCAAATAATATATCAAATGATAACTCAAATTCTGTAGTTACATTTTCATCTGATATTATAATTTATAATAGTCATGCTGATGAAGATTATCAATCTGGGATAAATGTAACTGATATAGGTGCTTTAATTAATGATAAACTTATAAAAGAAGGTTTAAGTAGTAATTTTATCAAGTGCAAGGCCCCTAAAGAATATACTGAATCATATCAAAATTCACGTGATTTAATAAAAGCAGATGTTAAAGATTATTCAAGTAATATTTTATTAGATATACATCGAGATGCAGTAGATAGTACTAAATGTGATACAAAAAAGATAACATTAGTTCTTGCTAAAAATAGTCCTTATTATGAGAACAATAAGGTATTTGCTGAAAGTTTATTACAAAATATAAATAGTTCAAATGAAATTAAAACAGAAATAATTTCGTATAATCGTGGTAAGTTATGCTTTAATCAGGATTTATCTAAAAATGCGTTACTTATTAATTTGGGAAATAACATGTCTAGTGACAGTGATATAGAAAAGTGCGTAAATGTACTTGTTTTAGCTTTAAAGGAAACTCAAAAGGATAGTTAGTTAAATGTTTTTAAATTAGGTTGTATTTTAAAGAAATGTTGATAAATGAATTGTGATTAAAGTGGACAATTACATGATTGTCCACTTTAAGAATTTTACTTATGCAAAATTAGTTACTTTTAGATGATTTTATCTTTTAACAATATATTTCAAATTATGATACAATTAACCAAAACAAAAATAAATTGTAGAGGTGATATTAAGTGAATAGTTTAGAAAAACAACGTCAATATATTTTAAGTGGGAATATGTATAATGATCTTACTATAGAATTAGTTGAAGCAAGGAAAAAAGTTGTGCTTATGACAAATGAATATAATAGTAGTTTTGGAAAAACATCTGAAGAAAGGGAAGTTATATTAAAAAAATTACTAAAATCAATAGGTAAAGGTGTCTATTTTGAACCAAATTTCAGATGCGAGTTTGGTTTTAATATTTCTATAGGAAATAATTTTTATGCTAATTTTGATTGTGTTATGCTAGATGGCGGTGGTATTGAAATTGGTGATAATGTATTATTTGGACCACGAGTTGGAATCTATACATCAAATCATGCAATAGACGCAAATGAACGTATTTTAGGTGGCTGTTATGCTAAAAAAGTAAAAATCGGAAATAATGTATGGATTGGTGGAGGGGTTCAGGTAAATCAAGGAGTATCTATAGGTGATAATACAATTATTGGCTCTGGAAGTGTAGTCACAAAAAATATTCCAGCAAATGTAATTGCAGCAGGTATACCATGCAAGGTTATCAGAGCAATAACAGAAGAGGATAGAACAGGGTTTAATGGTTAGATCTCATTTTGACATTGGAATTGACGATAGAAGAATTTTGTATAAAAGCTTATTATGAATTTTGCTTTAGGATGGAGCAAAAGAAATGCTATATTATTATTAAAATAATTATATTTTCAATGGATATGAGAGGAGAATACATATGAAAAGAGTATATTTAGCTAGTCCATTTTTTAATTCAAAAGAATTAGATACAATACAAGCAGTAGAAGAAATTCTTGCTGAGAAAGATTTGCATGTTTTTAGTCCTAGATTAAAAAACAATCAAAACAAAAGAGATGATATTGGAACAAGACTTTGGTCTATTGAAACCTTTACTGAAGATATTAAACACTTACATTGGTGTGAGTGTGTTGTAGTTGTTTATCATGGCAATTATAGCGATTCTGGGACAGCATTTGAAATAGGGTATGCTTATGCTACTGGAAAGCCTATCATTCTTGTTCATTTTGGAGAAAATAGTAACTTGATGTGTCATGAGGCAGCTCATGCTAACATCACTTTAGAAGAATTAAAAGAGTACGACTTTGAGAAAATGCCAACGAGTTTTTATGAGGGTGTAATGCTTTAAGAAAAGCATTGTATAAACAAAAAAGAGGTATAGGAAATTTTAAAATAAGGTGATTTAAATATGAGGAGACAATGATAATGAAATTTGGAGCAATTAAAGTAGAATTAAAAGACGAAACAGAATGCATTTTAAGAAGCCCGGATGAACAGGATGCAGAAAAAATGATTGAATATTTAAAAATGACATCAAAAGAAACTTATTTTATGGTTAGATATCCTGAAGAAATTAAAATCACAGTTAATGAAGAAAGAGAACACCTTAAGAACAATTTGATTAGTGACAAAGACATAATGATTGCTGCATTTGTAAATGATGAACTTGCAGGTAATGCTAGTATTAGTTGCGTGAGAAATCATATTAAACTTAAACATAGAGCAGTATTTGGAATTTCTATTAAAGAAAAATATTGGAACAATGGTGTTGGAAGTATACTTATTAAAACGATAATTGAACAAGCAAAAAAGATGGGATATGAGCAAATTGAACTTGGTGTATTTGCGGATAATAAAAAAGCACAAATTTTATATAAAAAGTATGGATTTGAAATTTGGGGTACTACAAAGAATGCATATAAACTTAAAGATGGAACATACCGTGATGAAATTATAATGGGGAAAATTATAAAATAAGTGTCAATTTAATCTAAATAAAAAATGTTATTTATTGAATAGCTAGGTATAAAAATGGGAGAGATATTATGGATTTTATAACTACAATAATTATAGTGTTGTTGTCTTATGTAATAATACAACTTGCTATTGACCGGTCTATAAATACAAAAATACTAAAAGAAAATCTTAAAGTTTTAGTTGAAATAAGAGAATTGCTTAAAAAGCAAGATAAAGATTTGTAATAAGCATAAGTATATATATTATTTAGAAATCATTTAATAGAAGTTTTTAAACGAAATTATTATAGAAAGAGGTTATATAATGAATAAACCTAAAGCATTATCACCTGGTGATAAAGTTGCAATAGTTAGTCTATCAAGTGGTATGTTAGGCGAGGATTTTAGTAAACATGAATTAGATTTAGGTATTAAACGATTGAATGACTTTGGATTAGAACCTGTATTTATGAGAAATGCATTAAAAGGGATTAAATTTCTTAAAAATCATCCAGAGGCAAGGGCTCAAGATCTAAAAGAAGCATTTATGGATGATTCTATAAAAGGAATAATATGTGCAATAGGTGGTGATGATACATATAGATTATTACCATATCTTTTAGAAGATGAAGAATTTATTAAAAAAGTCAGAAAAACTCCAAAATTATTTACAGGATACTCTGATACAACAATCAACCATCTTATGTTTTATAAGCTTGGTATGACAAGCTTTTATGGACCAAATTTTATTTGTGATTTAGCAGAACTTGGAGAAGAAATGTTGCCATATACTAAAGCTTCATTTCAAGGATATTTTAAAGAGTACGAACCCAAAATAATTACTTCAAGTGATGTTTGGTATGATGAAAGAACAGACTTCTCATCAACTGCAGTAGGTACGAAACGCGTTTCTCATACGGAAATAAAAGGATATGAAATTTTACAAGGCAGTGGTAAATTTAAGGGTAGACTTTTAGGCGGGTGTCTTGAGAGTTTCTATGATATGTTATCTAGTACTCGATATGATGATGAGGGTACAATATGCAAAAAGTATTCTATTTTTCCATCAAAGAATGAATGGAAAGACAAAATTCTATTTATTGAGACTAGTGAAGAAAAGCCAACACCTGAATTATTAGAATTAGAGTTATTAGCTTTAAAGGAAAAAGGTTTGTTTGATGTTATAAGTGGAATACTTGTAGGAAAACCTCAAGATGAACAGTATTATGAAGAATACAAAGAGGTTTATTGTAAAGTGATAAAAAATACTAGTTTGCCTATTTTATACAATATAAATTTTGGACACTCTCATCCTAAGTGCATTATTCCGTATGGAATAGAAGCCGAGGTTAATATGGAGGAAAAGACAATTGCATTTAAAGAGTCGTTGTTCGATTAAACTACAAATTTCAATATTATATATATGAGGTGAAAATTTATGAAATTCAATGGATTAGTACCTGAGTTGTCAGTTGAAGATATAGAGAAATCAAAAGAATTTTATATTGATATTTTAGGATTTAAATTAGAATATGAGCGTATTGAAGATAAATTTGAATTTATTTCATTTGAAGAAGCGCAAATTATGATTGAAGAAATAAATGAGTATTGGAATACAGCAACATTAGAATATCCATTTGGAAGAGGTATTAATTTTCAGATAAATGTATCAAGTGTTGATGGTATAATATCTTCTTTAAACAAGAATAATGTTGAAGTGTTTAGGGATGTAAAAATCAATACATATGAAGGTGACGGAGAGGCTTATGTTGAAAAAGAGATATTAGTTCAAGACCCAGATGGATACTTATTAAGATTTTCACAAATTATTAATGTATAGAAAAATAGTGATAAGGGGTGAATGTTATAAAAAAAACATCAAGAAGAATCATTGTGTTATTTTCTGCAACAATGTTTCTTAGTGGATTTATATTTTTTTGTATTTGGCAAAATAATAGTATTACTATTTCGAAATTCGATTATGTAAGCTCTAAGATACCAGATGAATTTAATGATTTTACAATAGCTCATATTTCTGATTTACACAATAAAATGTTCGGCAAAAATCAAGTTAAGCTGTTAAATAAAGTTAAAAGCATTTCTCCAGATATAATTGTTATTACAGGTGATTTAATAGACAGACGTAAATATGATTTAGATACTGCAATAATGTTTGCTTCAGGAGCTGCAAAAATAGCGCCTATATATTATGTGTCGGGTAATCACGAAGCTTGGTCTGGAAAATTTTCTATGATTAAAGAAGAATTGACAAATATAGGTGTTCACATTGTTGATGATACAGCATTTAAACTTTCAAGGGGGAATAGTTCAATATATATATTAGGATTATCAGATCCAGATTTTCTTACATCTGATTATATGGATGGTACAAACACCAATAAAATGAAAGAACAATTAAGTATTTGGTCAACGAATGAAAGCTTTAAAATACTACTTTCTCATAGACCTGAACTCTTTGATTTATATTATGAAAACAATATGAATTTAATTTTTACAGGACATGCTCATGGAGGTCAAGTTAGAATTCCTGGGATAGGTGGATTGTTTGCTCCAGATCAAGGAATATTTCCCAAGTATACAAGTGGAAGGTACAATAAAGATTTATCTACAATGTTTGTAAGTAGAGGATTAGGCAATAGTATTTGTCCTTTAAGGATTTTTAATAGACCAGAAATTGTTGAAGTAAAATTAAATCATAGTTAGCATTATTCTTTTAAATTATATAATGGAGAAATAAATAAATTGTAATTTGAATTTGAGTAATGTAAATATTATAAGAGGATAAATGGCATTACGAATTTTAGAAAGAATTTAATAATCTGATATTTAAATACATGATAAGATTAAATAAAGATTACATATGACTTAATGAAATGTAGACAAGCTGTTAATGAAAGGAATTACTTTAAATGAAATACATAAAAAAACTTCCAAATACAGATAAGGCGTTACGTGAAAAGCTTATATTAAATAACTGGAAAAAAATAAAAGAGCCATCTAATTTTACATGGACTATTTTATTATCTACACCATTTATGTTGATAAATGGTGCAATAGAAATGTTTATTTTCTATAACTTGTATACACCACTACAAGATTTCCTAAAGAGCAATCAAGGATTCAACATTACATTGGAATTAAATTTAGTAACATTATTGTTTATCCCTGTTATCTTTATTTTTATGACAATACATGAATTCTTACATGCTTGTTTTATTCCAAATGTTTTAAAATCAGATAAAACATATTGGGGAATAAATGGCATTTGTGGATTTGTTGCTACATCCGAAAAAATAAAGAAAAGTAGATTTTTGATTATTTCAATTATGCCACTGTTACTTTTATCTATTTTATTACCATTTGTTTTAAATGCACTTGGGTGGTTAAATGGGTACACAATTTTTCTTTGTTTATTGAATGCAATGGGATCATGTGTAGATTGTTTAAATATGTGTTTAATAGCAATACAAGTTCCAAATGGAGCTTATGTCTTAAATAATGGATTTGAAACATATTTTAAGTAGTTTTAGAAAATAAAAAAACAGAAATTTGTAAAGTGGTGTGCTAATCTATTAACATATCCATTAAATGAAGAGATTTTATTAGATAACTATAGAAGATTTGAAAATAATGATAAGGCATGGCTATTTACTGCACTAGATGAGGCAGGAGTTCCGGTTGGCTTTTTTATGATGACTAAGGCTGATTATGTTAAAAATAGTATACATATGGGATTTGTAATTGTTGATTCATCAAAACGTCATAAGGGATATGGAACAAATATGATGAAACAAGCAATAAAGTATGCTTTTGATATTTTATGTGTAACGAAGATTACACTAAAAGTCTTTGATAATAATGAAATTGCACATATATGCTATTTGAATTCAGGATTTATAGATGAAACTTATGAAAAACATAATTTTAATTATAAAAATGAAGTATGGGGATGTTACCATATGTCAGCTAAAAATATGTAAGGAGGCAATTCATGAATTATACAATTATTGCTTTACTTGGAGGGTTAGGATTATTAATGTGGATAGTAAGTAACATTAGTCAAATGAAAAATGATATATCACGTATAAATATAAATTTAAATAAAATTGCTAATCAAGTGGGAGTACCTAATACAATAAATGATGAAATAAAGAATCTTATTTTAGAAGGAAAAAAAGTTGAAGCAATAAAAAAATATAGAATTATCACTGGAATTGGATTAAAAGAGGCGAAAGAATATATTGGTTCATTAAACAAATAGTAGATTAATGAGACAAGCATTAAAAATAAATGAGTGGACTATAAGCGTAATCCACTCTATAGCATAATATTAAAAAAACAGTTTAGTTTTAAGAAATAAAGATATTACCTTTACCGACTATTACAATTCTATAGTCAGGTTTTAAAGGAAGTAAATTGTATTTATCAGAGTTTGGTGATAAATGAATTGATTGTAATAAATTCTGATTTTCATCAAAAACTTCAATATAAACACTACTTTTATCAGATATATTTTGAACAACATACTTATTTTCAGATGAAAAATTAAAATCAGCTGCTTTATAAACGCCTTCATCAAAGATATTTACAGCATAGGCTGATTGAGAAAAAATACAAAATGATAAAGAAAAACAAATTAAAAGCATAGAAATAAATTTTTTCATTAGTAAACCCACCTTTCAATGTTATTTTGGCTATATAAATATTTAAATATACAAAATAGAAAATTTATATAATGATAGATTGGAATGTTATAACATTTATGGATTACCAAATATAAATTATTCAATATGTAGTGCCATATATAAGAAATGAAAGATGCAATGTCATACTTAATGAAGAATTAAAATAATATAAATGATAAAGTAGCATTAATACTTAGAAATATTAGTGCTACTTTTTATATTTATGCTATACTTATTTTATAAAAGTTATATGTTGGGAGGTGCCTTGAGTTTATGAAATACCCAATAGATGTTAAGAATTTTCAAGATACTATCTATAATATAGTGGGGATTGATTCCATTGAAAGTGGAGTTTGTGATTTAGAAGGTGTAGATTCTGATTTAGTATTAACTTCAGATTATGCCCATTTACCAATTGCAGCTCTTTTGAGAACAAATGGTGGATTCGAAAATGAACTATTAGTGCAATTTAGATTCACAATTGATAAGTCAGAAGAGGGTTTAGAAGCGTTAGAATTTATTTCTTGGTTTGTTAGAGATTATGCAAGAGATAAGACAAAATTACAATTAACACCATTTGCTTTGCCACCACAAACACCTAATGGAAGACAACTTGGAAATACATTAAGATTTCATATAGATTTATTTGTAGAGAATGTTCATGATTCCTTAGATCCAGTTTTAAAGGAAGTAAAGCAACTTAATAAAACATTAAGTATGGCAATAAAATTATATAAGATTAAAGTTAAATAATAAATTAGATAAGGAAGAAAGTAATGGAAAGAAAGATAAAGATGAGATATCCAATGTATCTTAAAGAATTTAAGTGCATAGGTGGAAGTTGTGAAGATAGCTGTTGTATTGGATGGGACGTAGATATCGATAAAACTACATTTAAACAATATTACAAAATTCAAGATCAAGAAATGAGAAAAATGTTTCAAAAGAATGTTCATAATAATACGGGTTATTGTTGCGATGATATAGATTATGGAAAAGTAAAATTAAAAAAAGGAAAAAGATGTCCATTTTTAGATGCTGAAAATTACTGTGTAATTCATTCTAAATTGGGTGAAGAATATCTTTCAAATGTATGTACATCGTTTCCTAGAATTACAAATAGAATAGATGGATATTATGAAATGTCCCTTGATGTGGCATGTCCTGAAGCCGCAAGAATTCTTTTGTTAAAAAAAGAGGGAATAGAATTTAATGAGAGTCAAGAAACTTTAGGAAAACATATTTTATCAAGCGATATTGATACAAAATCTAAAGAATTTAAGGATTCACCTGTAAAGTATTTTAAGGAAATTAGAGATTTAAGTATTAAGATAATAAAAAACAGAAAGTTTGATTTAAGTGAAAGACTATATATTTTAGGAGAATTTTTAGAAAAATTAGAAGAAGAACTTGATTATAATTTTAGTAATGTACATAAATTTATAAAAGGATATAATATAAATTCAATTGATGATTCATATGAAAAAAATGATATGAACTATATTCTTCAAGTTTCATTTTTTAAGAAGATGGTAGATAATTTAAATGTATTTAAAGAAATTGATAGTACGGCTTTTAAGGAGTATACTAAAGAACTTATGAATGGATTTAAATTCGATGAAATAAAAGATGCAACGGAAAATCCAGATTTTTATATAAATGCATTCAGGAGTTATATTGAAAATTTCATAAATATTAATAGTTATATCTTCGAGAATTACTTAGTTAATTTTATATATAAAAATTTATTCCCATTTTCAGAAACGGAAAGTGCATTTGATGGATATATAATGCTGTTAACAAGATATTCATTTTTAAGATTCTATTTAGTTGGTAGATATCTAAATAATAAAATTGATTCACCAGATGATGTAGTTAAATTTATTCAAGTATTCACTAAAACAACAGAGCATCATAAGACATATTTAGGTGATACACTAAATCATATAAAACGAAAAGAATTTGATAATTTAGAATTTGCAAAAACATTACTGTAGATCAAAAAAGATACTTTAAATATTTATCGGTATTGTTTATAATTGCTTTAAAAAAGCTACTGTGATTTTACAGTAGCTTTTTATTGAAAAATATTTGACATATAATCAGCAATTAAACCTTTCTCTTTGTTAAATCCTACAACATATAAATCTGAAGAGCTAGGTTCACTATATTTAAAGTGTGGAGAGTTTTTATTTAGTAATGCAAAATTACCAGCAGGTTCTTGAATAAATACATTTTGGATTTGAGATAAGCAAAGCTTTATAGATAAAGTAATTGCATTCATAGATTTATCAGTTGTTGTTGAATAAGAGCTATCAGACACCTTAATATTCTCTATAGTATATTTTATAGGATTAATATTAAGTTTATTAGAAATATTTGTTTTATCGATAGATAAATTAGGCTCATGTAAAAATTTTATATTTAATACTTTGTTTATAGGTATCTTTATAGTATTACATTTAATTGATGGTTTAGCATAATATATATCTGAACATTTTATTTTTTTAATAAAAATACCATGAATGATTAATTGTTTATTTTTATTTAATGAAATAGTATCTATAATTACTCTATTACTATTACGGGTATTATCATTTAAGTTAATATAATTATTAGGGTCAAGTTTAAAATATAATGGAAAAGAAAATTCAAAATAAGTTAAGATTATTGGGATTTTAGCAACTAATGAACCGGGTTTACCCATAGGCACGTAGTAATCATAATTGATATCATCACAATTTTTCATTTAACACCTCTTTTTAAAATTGATATAAAAAGGGGGTGTCTCAAAATATTTTTAGACAATACATAGTTAAATATATACAATTATTTAATACTATGTGTTGCACTTTAATTTAATTTGAGACAGCCCACATTTATCATTTATTATAGATTAAAATTAAATTAGCATAAATTCTCTACTGCAAGTGCTGTTAAAGTAGCATTATTAATTGAACCACCAATATTTAAAATTAAATCTATTGGAACATATTCTACGCTGTAAGTTACACATTCATCACATGTTGAGTTGTCACAAACTTGGAATGAAAAAGTTTGAGTTCCAGCAAATTCTATAACATCTGAGAAGCTATGAGTTCCACAAATATATTCGCAACAGCCATTTCTACTACTCTTCTTAATTAAGAAATTTAATCTCAAAGAAACGTCAATAACAGATTTTATTTCACAAGTGAAAGTTAAAACAGTTGTTGGGCATTTTAATTTAGATGGATCAATAGTAACACTAGCAAGAGGAAGCGGTCTTACAGTGCCTAAAGCATTAATGCTTACTACAGGAATTGGTGCAGAACCACCACAACCACATTTTAAAATAGCTCTTCCAGGTTGTTGTCCTGAATCTCTATTACGACCTACATTACATGCAGGTTGATTATCATTTCTAGAAAAATAATTATAATCTGATAATCCATTTTCTTCAATAATGTTCATTCGTACATCTCCTTATTTTTCATAGGTTTATTTTTAATATATACTATGAAAGAATCTTAAAAAATGTTACTTTTGACATATTAATTACTATAAAAAAGAATAAATTTTCATTAATGAAATGATATAAGGAAACTTAAGTATATATAATGATTTTTTATATATTATAATGGGATTAAAATGCATAATATAATTGTGTGAAATTATGCTTAAAAGATATTCTTTTTATGTTTAAATAATGATACTATATATTACGAAAAGAAATAATTATGTAATATAGTTAATAATAATTGTATTAATCAAAGTTTAAATGTGACTGGAAGTAGCATTATAGGTTCTTTTTTGGGAGCTTTTGTAGTCAATGCATATAGTGAAATAATGGCTAGAATAATAAAAACTCCTGCATCAATGTTTTATGTACTAGGAATATTTCCACTTGTACCGGGAATAACAGCATACAGAACAATAAATGCAATTGTTGAGAATAACTATAGTGAAGCATTAAATAGTGGTATTTTAACTTTAGCTATAGGTGGGGCGATAGTACTTGCAATAATGATTTCATCAATAATTGTTAAATCTCTGTTTAAGTGTAGTATACATAGAAATATTCATTGTAAGGAATAGAATATAAATAAATAATTAGAGGTAAACAATGAAAATATATGAATTAATAAATAACAATTATGATAAATTAACACAAAATGATCATGAAATATTCAATTATATATCTAATAATCAAGAGCAATGTAAAGATATGACATGTGAACAGGTAGCAAATAAATGTCATGTTTCGAGAACTACATTGCTTAGGTTTTGTCGTAAGCTAAATTTAAATTCATTTGCAGAGCTCAAGTATTTACTAAAATCTTCAGCGTGTAAAGTATATGAAGATTCAAGTTTAGATATAGAAAAAGCATGCCAAACTTATCATAAGACAATAGATGAAATAAAAGGGCATGAGTATAAAAACATCTGCTCACTAATTTATAATGCAGAGACAATATACATATATGGTACTGGTAATGCACAAAAGGCAGAAGCAGAAGAATTTAAGAGAATATTTTTGTCAGCAGGTAAATGTGTTGTTGATTTATTTGATTTGGGGGAAGTTCAACTTATACAAAATAAATTTACTGGTAAAGATTTATTTGTAATTATCTCACTTTCAGGTGAGACTATAGAAGGTATTGAAATATTAAAATCTATTGAAAGTAGAAAAATAAATACAATGTCTATTACGCGTTTTCAAAACAATACAATTGCAAGAATGTGCAAAGATAACCTTTATGTATCAACAAAGATGCTACATGGATTTAAAAATTTATCTTATGAAATGACAGCAGCGTTTTATGTGCTTTTAGATATTTTGTTTGTATATTATCTAGAATACATAAGAGAGGTAAAAGTATGAGAATTGAAGAATTAATGAATAGATATTATAGTGATTTAAATGAAAATGATAAGTTTATTTGTAAGTATATTATAAATAATAAAGATAGTTGTTATAAGCTTTCAATTGATGAGTTTGCATCAAAATGTAATGTATCAAATACAACATTATTTCGTTTTGCAAAGAAAATTTCTCTGCCGGGTTTTAGTGAGTTAAAAGCAAGATTACGTCTTGAAGTTGAAACTAAAAATAATGAAAAAATAGATTTCTTATCAACTGTTACAGAAAGTTATCATAAAGTTGTTGAATATATTAAAAATCGTGATTGTACAAATATATTTGAAAAAATGTATAAAGCTAAAAGGATTATTGTATATGGAAATGGATATGCTCAAGCTAGAGTTACTAGTGAATTTAAGCGAATATTTCTGCCAACTGAAAAGACAATTTTTAATATGCATGGATATGATATGGCTAAAGCTGTTGAAGCATTAGCAAATGAAGATGACTTTGTAATTATTATTTCTCTCTCAGGAGAATCAAAGGATGTAATTAAGCTTGCAGAAGCTTTAAGATTAAAAGGAATATCGACTTTATCGATAACCAAAATGATCAATAATACTTTAGCAGGTTTTTGTGAAGAAAATCTTTATATAAATTCAATACCATTACCAAGAAATTATGTTTTAGATTATGAAATCTCAACTCCATATTTTATTTTAATAGAGCTTTTATTTTTAAAATATCAAAAATATTTAAGTGAGTTATATAGTGTACATATTTTCAAAAAGTGAAATTTTGTACTACATAAGAACATATTTTTTAAAAGGAGCAATCATATTGATTGCTTTTTTTGTATTTGATACTATAAGTGTGACAATAAGAGAGAGGAGCAGATGAGTGTATCGAATAATATTTTTTGATATTGACGGTACCCTGAGAGATGAGTCTTATGGAATACCTGAAACTGCTAAAGTAGCAGTAAAGATTAGTCAAAAAAATGGTTACTATGTTTGTTTATGTACAGGCAGATCCGTTGGAACAATACAAGATGATGTATTAGATTTACCATTTGATGGAGTTATTGCAGGTGGAGGATCTTATATTGAGTTTGAAAATAGAATACTAAAAAATTCTTTTTTTAAGACAAGTAAAATAGAGGAAGCCTGTTGCTATTTAAGTAATGAAAGTGAAGAAACAGGTTTTACATTTGAAAGCGATGATATCGTTTTTATGAACAAGGAGGCAGTTGAAATATTAAAATTGCTTAATAAAGAAAAGATTAAGCTATTAACGGATAAAGAGAAAAGATATATAGAAGAAAGTCAAAAAATAATTTATGAAAATAACATATGTAAGTTTAATAGTGAAGTTCATAGAGTAAATAAGATTTGTTTGTGGGCAAAAGAAGATGTATTTAAAAATGTTAAAAATATTTTTTCTTATGGGGGCTTTCAGTTAGCACAAAGTTTTAAATTTGATTCACGTAATTACTATGAAATAATTCAAAAAAATTGTAATAAGGGTGAGTCAATAGTTATGTTATGTAATTACTTAAATATTCCTATGAAAGAAACCATAGCTTTTGGTGATGGAATAAATGATATAGACATGCTAAAAGTAGTAGGAAATTCTGTAGGTGTAAAAGGCGGAAGCAAAGAAATATTTAAATATGTAGATTCAATTTGTGAAGAACCTATAAAAGATGGAATTTACTTAGAACTAAAGAGAAGAAATATTATATAAAGGAGATGATATGGTTATGAAAAGACAATGGTGGCAAAATGAGATTGTTTATCAAATTTACCCTAAAAGCTTTAATGATAGTAATAATGATGGAATTGGTGATATTAAAGGTATAACTGAAAAGTTAGATTATTTAAGTGATTTAGGGATTACAATGTTATGGATTTGTCCAATATATAAGTCGCCTATGGATGATAATGGATATGATATATCTGATTATT
The DNA here is from genome assembly GCF_000827935.1 of Clostridium botulinum. Classification (NCBI taxonomy): domain Bacteria; kingdom Bacillati; phylum Bacillota; class Clostridia; order Eubacteriales; family Clostridiaceae; genus Clostridium; species Clostridium botulinum. The sequence continues at coordinate 2,104,449 of NZ_CP010520.1, read as the reverse complement.
TTGATTTAGCTCCTGAATTTGGTACCACTGATGATTTGGAAGAACTTATTAAAAAAGCTAAAGAACGAGGTATAAAGATAATACTAGATTTGGTTATAAATCATACATCAGATGAACATGAATGGTTTAAGAAAGCTATGAATTATCCTGAAAGTAAGTTTCATGACTACTACATTTTTAAAGATGGACAGGAAGTGCCAAATAACTGGAGATCAGTATTTGGAGGCAGTGTTTGGGAAAAGGTAGAAGGAAGAGATGAATATTATTTTCATGCTTTTGGTAAAAAACAGCCAGATTTAAATTGGGAAAATGAAGAAGTGCGTAGAACTTTATATGCTATGGTAAATCATTGGTTAGAAAAAGGGATTGCTGGATTTAGAATAGATGCAATTACGTTCATAAAGAAGGATTTAACATATAGTAGTTTAGAAGCTGATGGTGTAGATGGATTAGTTAAATGCACAAAGACATCTAGAAATCAACCTGGTATAGAAGAGTTTTTACACGAATTAAAAAGAGAAACATTTGATAAATATAACTGTGTTACAGTTGCTGAAGCACCAGGTGTATCTTATGATGAACTTGATGACTTCATTGGTGTAAATGGATATTTTTCTATGATATTTGATTTTAAATATGCAGATCTTGATGTTGCATCAGGTAGTGAGTGGTTTAAAAGAATAAAATGGACTATAAAAGACTTAAGGGAAAAAATTATGGAAAGCCAGATGTCTATTCAAAAGTATGGATGGGGTGCTAATTTTATTGAAAATCATGACCAGCCAAGATCAACTACAAAGTATTTGTTAGATAAAGAGAAAAATAAAGATGCAATTAAAAATCTTGGAGCTATGTATTTTCTATTGAGAGGTACTCCTTTTATTTATCAAGGACAAGAACTTGGAATGACAAATTTTGAGAGAAAATCAATAAAAGAATTTAATGATATTTCAAGTATTGACCAATATTATAGATCAATTAAAGAAGGTCTTACAGAGGAAGAGGCATTAAAAATTATAAATCTAAGAAGTCGTGACAATTCGAGAACTCCATTTCCTTGGAATTCTTCACAATATGGTGGTTTTTCAACTGTAAAACCATGGATAGGAATGATAGATAACTACAAAGAGATTAATGCAAAGTCTCAAATAGGAAATGAAGATAGTATATATGAATTTTATAAACAAATGATAGATTTTAGACAAAACAGTGTTTACTCAGAATGTTTAATATATGGTGACATAAATGAAATAAAAACATTAAATGATGAAGTAATAGCTTATACTAGAAAACTAGAAAATCAAACAATTTATTGTTACTTTAATTTTGGTGAAAATAGTATTTTTGAACCTTTAAATACAAAATCTAAAAAAGTAATTTTTAATAATCTTAAAGATTCTGATCTTAAAGAAGACGGAATAATATTAAAGTCAAATCAGGCATTATTAGTAACAACTAAATAACATAGGGGGATGGATAAAATGATTAATAAATACTTAGATATTGCACAAGAGATAATAAAAATAGTTGGAAAAGATAATATTATTTCTGCTACACACTGTGCTACAAGACTACGTTTAATTGTAAGAGATCGTACTATTATAAATGATGAAAACGTTGAAAAAATAAATGAAGTAAAAGGCGTATTTTATAATGCAGGTCAATATCAAATTATATTAGGAACAGGCATAGTAAATAAAGTATATGCTGAGCTTGAAAGTTTAGGACTAAATACTGTTTCAAAAAATGAACAAGATGAAGTGGTTAAGGATAATGAGAAGGATTTAAAAAAGATAATGAGAATTTTAGGTGATATATTTGTACCTATAATTCCAATTATAGCTGCAACAGGACTTTTCCTAGGACTTAAGGGCGTTATATTTAATGATTCAGTTCTTGCATTATTTGGAGCATCAACAGTTGGAATACCTGATTATATACAATCATTAGTTTCAGTTTTAACAGATACAGCATTTGCATTTTTACCAGCAGTAATTTGCTGGTCAGCATTTAAAGTTTTTGGTGGTACCCCTGTAATCGGTATGATAATAGGATTAATGCTTGTATCACCTATATTACCTAATGCATATGCAGTGGCAGATCCTAATAGTGGAGTAGATGCTTTAATGGCATTTGGATTTATTCCTATAGTTGGTTGTCAGGGTAGTGTTATTACAGCGATTATTGCAGGTTTCTTAGGAGCAAATCTTGAAAAAAAATTAAGAAAAGTAATGCCTAATGTTTTAGATTTAATATTTACACCATTTTTCGTTATGTTAATCATGATGCTTGTTATATTCTTAGGAATTGGACCAATCATGCATAATATAGAGCTTGGAATGGTTGGAATGATAGAAAAATTAATTCATTTGCCTTTTGGTATTGGTGGATTCGCAATTGGAGTTGTTTATCCATTATCAGTTCTAACAGGATTACATCACACATTTGTAATGATAGAAACATCATTACTTGCTAATACAGGATTTAATCCACTTATTACATTATGCGCAATGTATGGTTTTGCAAATGTTGGAGTATGTCTAGCATTTATATTTAGAGCTAAAAAAGAAAATGTTAAGGCAACAAGTATAGGTGCTATGCTTTCACAATTATTTGGAATAAGTGAACCAGTATTATTTGGTATATTAATAAGATATAAGTTTAAACCATTATACGTAACATTAATAAGTTCAGGAATAGGTGCAGCACTTTTATCAATATTTAATATTAAATCAAATTCATATGGATTGGCAGTAGTTCCATCATATTTAATGTACATATATAATGGACATCAATTATTATTCTATACACTAATATCATTAGGAACTGTGGTTTTAGCATTTATATTAGCATGTAGCTTTGCAGTTCCAAAGGAAGTTATGTTAGAAGAAAAAGTAAATAAAACAGCTTGAAAAAATATAGGTATGTATAAAGATAATATATAACATAAAGAAATATAGAAAATTAATAGTTTTTATCAATAGTCAATGAAATAGAATAAAGAATATTCAATATGAATTTCACAATAATATAAAGACAAAAATTAATAAAAATGAACAGCCTTATGTATACTTTACATGGGCTGTTCGCTTTTATTATAAGAATATTTACCTGTGTTTATATAAAAGATAAAATATTATCTACAATAATTAGTAGATAAAAGAGACATGTGATTATATGAGTGGACTTTGGAATCTTTGGCATGGATGTCGTAAAATAAGTGATGAATGTGAAAATTGTTATATGTATTTTTTAGATGAAACTCATCAAAGGAATGGCAGGAAGATTTATAAAGTTAAAAATAAATTTATATTATTGTTAAATGTATATTACCGTTAAATTTTATGAAATAGGTTCTAACTTTATTAAAGACGTATAAAAAGCATTTCATGGAGAACAAGCAGAAAAATCATATTGACTGTATAAAATTATGTGATATAATAAGCATACAAAACAAAAGATAATGATTATCAATAACAAAAGAAAAAACCAATAGAATTTTGGAGGAAATTATATGAAGAAGTTAAAAACATTAGTATTATTAAGCTTAACTATAGCTACTCTTGGCATTGTTACTGGTTGTTCAAGCAATAATAATAGTAAAACAAGTAGTAAAGAGGAAACAAGAATAGTGCAATCGGTAAAAGGTGAAATGGAAATACCTAAAAATCCACAAAGGATTGTTGATATATCAGGAAGTAGTGAGGAACTAGTGTTATTAGGACACACTCCAATAGCCACTGCCAATGTAGATTCATATGAAACAGATAAAGTGCCATCATACATAGAAGAAAAGTTAGGAAACGCAAAAGTAGTTGGACACTCAATGATGGATACAATGGATATAGAAGCGATATTATCAGCAGAGCCAGACTTGATAATAATGGCACCAAGACAAGAAAAAATATATGATCAATTAAAAGAAATAGCTCCAGTAGTCATGCTAGAAGATAAGTCAAATGATTGGGAAGCTAAATTTAAAGATGTAGCTAACTTATTTGGACAAGAGGAAGAAGCTCAAAAATGGTTAGACAACTATTATGATAAAGCAAAAAAATTAGGTGACGAAATAAAATCAACTAATGGAGAAAAAACATACTTAACAGTATTAGCATCATCTGGACAATTTATGGTGTTTACTGAAGGTGGTATAGGAACAGTATTAAAAGATGATATGGGATTACCTCAACCTGATAATATGCCAGAACAAGATGGAATAACTTTACCAATAGTTAGCATGGAAGGTTTAACTGAAATAAATGCAGACCATATAATACTTATTGCTACGGAATCCGATAAAACAGATTTAGAAAAAAATACAGTATGGAAAGAAATGAGGGCTTTTAAAGAAGGTAATGTAACAATACTTGATGCAAGTCCATACTTCAGTCAAGCATACAATCCAATAGGAAGAGAATTATTATTACAATCAATAAAAGATAAAGTTGTAAAATAATACAAGTATATAGAGTAGGTGGTGAGAGGAGTAACCCTTTTGTCACCTACTATTTGAATTTATAGATAAATTGGTTTGAGGAGAAGCTATGAAGAAATTTAATAAAAAAACTTTAACGTATATATTTATGGTTATAGGAATTATGCTTCTTATATTTGGAATAGTTATGTCTGTTTCATTAGGGGCAAAAGATATAGATTTTTTAACAATAATAAAAAGTTTGGTTACAGACAGCAATGATGTAAATACAAAAATAGTTAGAGATGTTAGAATACCTAGAGCTATTGCAGCTTCCCTTGTAGGGGGATTTTTAGCAGTAGCAGGTGCGATAATGCAAGGTATAACTAGAAATCCTATAGCAGAACCATCTGTAATGGGAATAACACAAGGTGCTACATTTATGATAGCAGTAACTTTTGTATTACAAAGAATATATCCAAATTTAGTTGTAGGAAGTTTTGGAATTATGATATTTGCTTTTATTGGAGCTAGTATAAGCGGACTTTTAGTATATTTTATAAGCTCAAAATCAGCAAGAAAAGTAGATACGGTAAAACTTGCTCTTGCAGGAACTGCATTAGGTACATTATTAATATCTTTAGCGATGGGAATAGCTATGTATTTTAACCTATCTCAACAGCTAAGCTTTTGGATTTCAGGAGGATTAATTAGTGCTAAGTGGGAAGGCGTGAAATTACTATCTATAGTTGGAGGAAGTGCATTAATAGGAGCTATGATTATGGCACCTAAAATAACTATTTTAAGTTTAGGTGAAGAAGTAGCAATAGGATTAGGACAAAAAACCAATGCAGTAAGATTTATAAGCATAATAATAGTAATACTTTTAACAGGATCATCTGTTTCAGTGGCAGGAAATATAGTGTTTGTAGGATTAATAGTACCTCAAATCGCTAAAGCAATAGTAGGAGCAGATTACAAGTATATAATACCTAGTTCAATGATCCTAGGTTCAGTTTTACTTGTGTATAGTGATATTTTAGCTAGAATGATTAATCCACCATATGAAACTCCAATTGGTTCTTTAACTGCATTATTAGGAGTTCCTATGTTTATATATCTTGTTAGAAAGGATAAAAAATAGATGATAAATATAGATAAAAATAAAAGATTTACATTAATTATAAGTGTTTTAATGATACTAATAATTACTACAATTTTGGTTGGTTTAAATATGGGCTCTCTAGCTATAGAGCCATCAGATGTTATAAAAACTTTAATAGGACAAGGCAGTAAAAGCCATGAAATTGCTATATTTAAGTTAAGGTTACCAAGAATAGTAATTGGAATATTAGTTGGTACAGCTTTAGCTATAGCAGGTACTATTTTACAAGGAGTTACTAAAAATGATTTAGCAGACTCAGGAATACTAGGAATAAATTCAGGAGCAGCATTATTTGTTGTCATATATATTTATATTATGAATGGAAATATATATGATGGTATAAGCAATATGACTATATTTACAATGCCAATAGTTGCTTTAAGTGGAGCTATATTTGGAGCATTTTTAATTTATACACTAGCATGGAAAGATGGTATAAATTCATCAAGGTTATTGCTAATAGGTATAGGTATAAATGTAGCATTTACATCTATACTTACAATATTCCAATTAAGATTTACAACACAGGAATTTAATAGAGTAATGGCATGGACTTCGGGAAGTATATGGGGTGCAAGTTGGAAATATGTATTAGCAGTTCTACCATTTATATTAATATTTACATTGCTAACAATGTATAAAGCTAGATATTTAGATGTATTAAATTTGGGTGATGAAGTAGCAACTGGTTTAGGCGTAGAAGTTGAAAAAGAGAGAAGAAAGTTAATAATATATGCAGTGATTTTAGCAGGTGTAGCAACATCTGTAGCAGGTAGTATAGCCTTTTTAGGACTGGTAGCACCTCATATAGCTAGGAAATTAGTTGGACCAAAACACAAGAAATTAATCCCGACAGCTGCACTTGTTGGAAGTTTGATATTATTGATTGGAGATACTATCGCCAGAAATATAATAGCACCTATGGAACTTCCAGTAGGAATAGTTGTAGCAATAATAGGTGTTCCATATTTTATTTATCTTATGTTATCAGAATAGATAAAAATAATTAATTTAAATAAAGGAGAAAAAAATGAATTGTATAAGTACTAAGAATTTGAATATTTCCTATGGAAATTTAGATATAGTTAAAGATTTAAATTTAGATATACCAAAGGGTAAAATAACTACAATAATAGGTTCTAATGGATGTGGAAAGTCTACTATATTAAAAACTATAGCTAGAATTATACAACCTAAAAGTGGTGATATATATGTAAATGATAAAAATATGAAAGAACAAAATCCAAAAGATTTAGCAAAGACTATGGCTGTTCTTCCACAAAGTCCTACGGCTCCTAGTGGACTTACAGTAGAGGAGTTAATAGCTTATGGAAGATTTCCTCACCAAAAGGGATTTGGTAAACTAAAAAATGAAGATAAAGATATAGTTACATGGGCATTAAAATCAACTGGAATAGAGGAATTTAGAGATAGAACTATGGAGGCTTTATCAGGAGGACAAAGGCAAAGGGCTTGGATAGCAATGGCATTAGCACAACAAACAAATATACTTATACTTGATGAGCCTACAACATATTTAGATTTAGCTCATCAATTAGAAGTACTAAAATTATTAGAAGAGTTAAATAGAAAACAAGGTACAACTATAGTTATGGTAATACATGAACTTAATAATGCAGCTAGATTTGCAGATCATATGATAGGTGTAAAAAAAGGCGAAGTAGTATGTCAAGGCAGTGCTTATGAGGTTATGACAAAAGAAAATCTTAGAGAATTATTTAATATAGATGCTGAAATAGTTAGTGATCCTAGAACTAAAAAACCGGTATGTATAACTTATGATATGGTAATATAGGAGAATGATATGTTGAATTTAAATATAGTATTATGGATATGGAAGAGGTAGCATAGTATAAATAACAATATAAGTATTGATAATATTAGAGATAGTAAGGTTATTATTAAAACATATGATAGTGCTTTAACAATAGGTACTATTAGACTATGATGTCTCTTTCTTGTGTAATTGAAGAAAAGAGTGTATTAAATGTAAAATTGACTCTATATGAGTAGAGAACTATAAAAGATAATCTACTCATATAGAGTTTTTTTATTCTTTAAGAATTTATATTATTAAAGAATTTGCGGATGAATTTTAGAAGACCATGTTTTAAAAGTATGATGAGTACCACTAAAGAATAAAAAATAATCATATGATGCACCATTATTCTTGTACTTCGGTTGGATACGGTGCATGACTAAAAAATGACAGTTCCAAAGTCGCATTAGCGATTTTGTTGTACAGGAAGTTATAGGATTTTTATTTGTTTAAGTTCAGTAGTATTAATAGATTTAGTGATATTGAACAGTAAAAATATTAATAATGAAGTGAGGTGGTCAATCACTTTTTTGTACAACAAGTTAGATGTGATATTTAACTTCACTGAACAATTTAACCATTTTGGGGTCGCGATGAGAGAAAAAACAACTTTCCTTTGTATCTAGAATTGAAATTTTTTTCATATCATTGCTACTTAATTCAAAATTGAAGATATTGAAATTTTCAATAATGCGTTCCTTGTGAACAGATTTAGGAATTGCAACTACATCACGTTGTATTAGCCAACGAAGAATAATTTGAGCTACTGATTTGTTGTGTTTTTCAGCAAGTGTTACTAGAATATCATTATTAAATATATTGTTATGTCCTTCTGCAAATGGGGCCCAAGATTCGATTTGCACATTAATATCTTTCATTATTTTAGCACTTTCAACCTGCTGACAAAAGGGATTTGTTTCCACTTGATTGATAGCTGGAATAATTCTATTATGAATAATTAAATCAACTAAACGATCTGGCTGAAAATTACTTACACCAATAGCACGAATTTTACCTTCTTCATATAATTCTTCCATAGCACGCCATGAACCATATATATCTCCAAATGGCTGATGTATAAGATATAAATCAATATAATCTAGCTGCAGGTGTTTTAGAGATTGTGAAAATGCTTTTTTTGTATTGTTATAACCAGCATCTTGAATCCAAAGTTTCGTAGTGATAAAAAGTTCTTTACGGGGAATACCACTGCGTTTGATAGCATGACCAACAGCTTTCTCATTCATATAAACTGATGCAGTATCAATTGAACGATAGCCTACCATAAGTGCATCATAGACAGCTTGCTCACATTGAATAGTATCTTCAATTTGATAAACACCAAATCCGAGTATAGGCATTTTAACGCCATTATTCAAAGTTACATTTTGCATAGTAAAGCCTCCTTAGTCCATTAAGATTATAATTTTGATGTTAAATTTATAAAGTAATTGTTCAAATAAAATTTATCTTGTAAAGTAAAGAAAGATTTTAGGAAAGTTAATATATCATTGATATATGTATATGAGAAGAAGTTTAAGTCATTCAGTTAATTTTTTGGATACTAGGGGGTGTATATATTGAATTAATATTAAATAATATGTACAATTAAACATAAGATAACTTATCATGTAAGGAGAAATGTAATGAGTGGAATACTAAATAAGTATGGAGAATCAATTAACTTAACATATAATTATGTTTATAGAATGTTAACACATCTAAAGAATATTAGAGATAATTTTAATGCTATTGAAAATCCAGATGATATAACAAAAGAAGTATATAGGGATTCAATAATAAAAAAATATGAAATGTTAGAAGATTTAACTTGGAAGTTATTATCTAAGATATTTAAAGATTCGGGTCTTGAAATAAATAATCCTAAAGGTTGCTATAGGCAAGCATTTAAGGATGGTTGGATAGATAATATTGATATCTGGAATGATATCTTATTATCAATGAACACTACAGCTCATATATATAATGAACAAGAATATGAAGAAATTAAGAATAAAATAATTGAAGAGTATATTATTGCTATAGAAAAGTTACTGTTAAATATATCTAGTGAAGTGATGTGATAGATATGTATGGAATAAATGAAAAAGTTTATAATAATCTTTTAATGTATTTTGAAAAAGAAAAGGATATAAAGAAAGTTATATTATTTGGATCAAGAGCAAAAGGTAATTCTAAAATAAACTCAGATATAGACTTGTGTATTGATTGCAGCAAAAAAGCAAGATATAAAATAGTGGAGAATATAGATGATATTATTGGCATTTATTCTTCAGATATTTTGTTTAGTGATTCTTTAAATTTAGAAGTAAAAGAACAAATTGATAAGTATGGGATAGAAATATATAGTAGATAAAAATATTAATGAGAGTCTATATTTAAGTAGGCTCTTATTTTTTGTAATTGAATATAACATTAATTTAGTATTTAATAAACATAAACAATATTATAAATATTAAAGAGTATAAAGAAATATATTGTATTAATTGGGATTTTTAATATTTAGGTGGAGGGTTTTATGGATAAAAGAAAATTCATGTCACTGTTAAAGAGAGAAGAAGGAATAAAATTAGATTATAAATTGAAACTTGATCTTATTACTGAAAGTGGAAAGAAGGAAATGGCAAAGGATATATGTGCAATTGCCAATACTGGATATGGACGTGGATATATAATAGTTGGAATACAGGATAAAACCAAGAAAATAATAGGTGTTGGAAAAGAAGACTTGTTTAAAGAAGAGCAGATTCAGCAAATTATAACTTCAAGGTGTGAGCCTCCTATACCTTTGAAAGTGGATTTTATTTATATAGATAATAAAAAGATTGGAATAATAACAATTTATGATGGCGGACAAAAGCCTTATCAGATTAGAGAAAATGGAGCTTTTTATATAAGAAGAGGTTCAACAACTGATGTTATGAGGAAACAGGAAATTATAACTCTTTTAGAGCAAAACTTGAATTTGACTATTGAAACGTGTCCTCTTATTAATAGTAAAATAGACATGCTTAATATGGAACTTGTAAAAAAATATTTTAGACATAAAGGCATTGAAGTGAATGATGAAAATAAAGAGTTTTTGCTTCTTTCATCTGGAATCGCGGCACAAGAAAGGGATAGAAGTGAGCTAAGATGCACATATGGAGGACTTCTTGTTTTTTCAGATGATAATTATCTTTGTATTCCTAATAATATGATAAAAATTGTGGACAACTTAAATAATGCTTATGGCGATGTTTATATTATTCAAGGGAATCTTTTGACTATGATAGATAAGGCGGAAAAGAAGCTATCAGAAATAATTAAATGTGATTATCCATGTTCAGCTATAACAGAAGCTATAAAGAATGCTGTTCTTTACAGAGAATATTTTGATTTGAATAGAATTATTGAAGTTACAATAGAAAAGAATAATGTTATTGTTTCAAGCCCAGGAGAACTAATAGATGAAAATAGTAAAAGTGAAAGAATACATTATAATAAAAGAAATATATGGCTTTATGAAAAACTTACAACTCTAGATGATGAAAAGAGATTTTTAAATAATGGACAAGGATTCAAGAGAATAACAAATGCTTTTAACAAAAAAAGAGGAGAAGTTAAATTTATAAATTCAAGGATTGAGCATAGTTTTAAAGTAATTCTTCCAGGATGTTAATATTATAAAGAAATTATCAATTTAAATTAATAAGTAAATGATAAAGAAAGTATAATTTTTAGCAATTTTATTAAAAAGAAGAATATTACTGGAACTTAAAATTTCCAGTAATATTCTTAAAACAAAACTATTGTTGCCATATACCATATTGATTTATATAATAGCCATTTATATTAGTATTTGTTGCCATTGAACCATTTGGATTTAAGTAGTACCAATTTCCACTAATATTTTTAAACCAACCAGTTTTCATTGAACCATCTTGATTTAAATAATACCAATTTCCATCAATTTCTTTAAACCAACCAGTATCCATATTTCCATAGCTTGATAAATGATACCACTTATTATTATCTTGTATCCAACCTTTTTGCATTAAGCCATTACCATCCATGTGATACCAGTTATTATCTATTGTTTTAATCCAACCAGTTACTGTATGTCCATTTTCAACATATAGCCAATCATTGTTTACTTTATTCCAATAATTATTTTTTAATGATTGTATTTGGGAATCTGATAATACATATTGAACTTGATTACTAGCTTGTATTTCGATTAAGTCATCTTGAACAGAATTTATAAATATTAACTTATTTGTTACAGCATCTAAAGTGTAAATATATTTTTCCTTACTATTTAATTTATTAGCATCTATTTTGAGAGAATTAATATTAGAGTTTCCTAAAGTACTTGTACAAGATACATATATATAATTATTATCATTTGATTTTAAATTAGCTATAGTACCATTAAAATTATTATTATTAATTTCATAAATTTCATCTACAGAGATTTTTTTATTAATATTATTAATTGCAGTTAATGTTTGAGCAAAATTTTTCACTGTGGTTATTATATTTAAATTTGATGGATTATTATCAGTGATCTTGGTAGTACTAATAGCAGTATTATCTTCGTTTAGCATAGATGTTTTGTTTTCAGATGATTTTTTAGTAGAACCACCACCACCTCCTGAACTGCCACCAGAGGAACTATTATTAACATTATCAACTTTTACTATATTTTGTGGTTTATCTTTTAAATTATTAATTGAGGTTTGTAAATTAGATAAAGCATTATTTATATCAAGTTGAGTTACATCATCTCTGTCTAATATATTTTTAGCTTTGTTTAATGATTGTAAAAAAGTATTCCAAGTTTCATCTGTAAAAGTTCCTTTAACTTTATCTTTATTAAGATTATAGATAGCTATTAAATTAGATTTATCAACTTTTACTATATTTTGTGGTTTATCTTTTAAATTATTAATTGAGGTTTGTAAATTAGATAAAGCATTATTTATATCAAGTTGAGTTACATCATCTCTGTCTAATATATTTTTAGCTTTGTTTAATGATTGTAAAAAAGTATTCCAAGTTTCATCTGTAAAAGTTCCCTTAACTTTATCTTTATTGTGATTATAGATAGCTATTAAATTAGATTTATCAACTTTTACTATATTTTGTGGTTTATCTTTTAAATTATTAATTGAGGTTTGTAAATTAGATAAAGCATTATTTATATCAAGTTGAGTTACATCATCTCTGTCTAATATATTTTTAGCTTTGTTTAATGATTGTAAAAAAGTATTCCAAGTTTCATCTGTAAAAGTTCCCTTAACTTTATCTTTATTGTGATTATAGATAGCTGTTAAATTAGATTTATCAACTTTTACTATATTTTGTGGCTTATCTTTTAAATTATTGATTGAAGTTTGTAAATTAGATAAAGCATTATTTATATCAAGTTGAGTTGAATCATCTCTGTCTAATATATTTTTAGCTTTGTTTAATGATTGTAAAAAAGTATTCCAAGTTTCATCTGTAAAAGTTCCCTTAACTTTATCTTTATTAAGATTATAGATAGCTATTAAATTAGATTTATCAACTTTTACTATATTTTGAGGTTTATCGTCTGACTTTTCTGGGGTAGCCTTCAATTCATATTCTTTTGTAGTAAATTTAAGATTACTATCATTTTTGCTTTGTCCAAATCTTATATTTAATTTACTATTTTTTATATAGAATTGAACAGAATATCTTCCACTTGTAAAATTAAATTCATTACTTAAATTTTTAAAAGTGTCTATTTTTTTATCATTTGTATTAATTTTTTTGATTTCAAGTTCAGATAAATAATATATATCATTATCATTCGTCACTAAATTTACCATATTAGCGCTTTGGGTTATGTTTTTGCTAAATAAAGTTTTATTACTTCCATCTAAATTACATTTCCATAAATCAGTTCCTTCTAAATAATATAATTTATCTTTAATTCGTACACTATTTTTACCATTAACGCTATTTCCATTTATTATTCTAAATAAATCATCAAAGGTTGTATCTGTACAACGTTCAGGTATTGTAGATGTCCATGGATGTATTTTACGCATAACATTATCTGAACAATTAAAATTTTTGTAAGTAATTTTATTAGTTTCTGGAGTAGGATCATCCCATGTTAAATCTATCTGATAGTAATTTCCATCTATATTTACATAGTTCCATGCATGGCTATCATTTGTAACTATGCCAGCTTCAATGCCATATTCATTTAATAACAACATAGTAGCTTTTGAATATCCATCACAAACGGCTATTTGATTAATAAGTGCACCATATGAGGTATGTGAAATATTAGGAACTGTTTTTTTATCATAATTATCTTTATCATAAGTACAATTTTGTGTAATGTAATCATGGATAGCATATTCTATTTCTAAGTCTGTTGAACATTCATCCAAATAATTTTTTTTGATATAGTTTATTTTGCTATTTAATTTTTCTCTCATCTTATCAATAACATCATTACTATATTCATAATTAACCTTTATATCACATGAATTTAATTTTCCAGTTGAAGGATTGTATGTACAATTATCAAATTTTACAGATGTTGGATTGCAATAGAAAATTTGTGGGTTTTCATATATTACATCAAAGTATAAGTCTAGGATTTTATTAGAATTGTTATTTATATCATCTAGATCAATAAGATCTTTTATATCAATGTTAGTTTTATAATTTTCCATTCCATCTTTAAGTCTTGCTTTAATGTCTTCTTTATTACTTTGAAAAAGACTAAGACTAGAATATCTCTTTACACGTCTATTATTTCTAGGTAATTTTGATTTTAAATATTCATCTAAAGTTCGAGCACTAGTTTTTATTGTAATAGATTCCTTATCATTTTCTTTAAATATTTTATCATTGTCATTATTCTCTATTGGATTAATAAAAGCTGCTGCACCAGTAGTAACTTTTATTTGTTCTAATTTTAAAGTAGCTTCATCTAACTCATTTAATTCTTTATTATAAGTTTTTGTGTTAATTTTATCATTAGTTTTTTTATCATCAGCATAAGCAAAGGTATTAGTGATGCTTGTAGTAAGTGCTATTGTTATTAAGCTTGAAATAATTTGATTCCTTTTTTTCATTTTAATTTATGTCCCCCTTGTAGTTAATTATTTTACATAAAAATACATTTATAGATTTAAATATATTTTATTACATATATTTATCGGGAAAAATTGTTAATCCTTTATAAATAAAAATATATTGATTATTAAAATAATAATTATTTTGCTGAAAATATGTAATAACATAAATAATATATTTAAAAGTTTACAAGCTATAAAATAAGCTATAAAACTTGTAGATTTAATATATAAATACTCGAAATTTAGACAAATAATTTCAAATTGTAATTTACATATTAAAAATAATATAATAAAATTAAAGAAAATCATTGTAATTTTATTGCAATAATGAGAAAGAAGATGAAAGTATGAAGAAAATATTGCATTTGAAAGATGCTATTGATATAAATGCTTTTCAAAAAATACAAGATGATATATCAAATGTTACAGAAATGTCTATAATAACGGTTGATTATATGGGAAAATGTGCAACTAAACATAGTAGATGTAGTGATTTCTGTAAGCTTATGAGAGCAAATGAAACATATTATCAGTTGTGTGAACGTTGCGATTCACGTGGTGGTTTAGAAGCAGCTAGATTAGAAAAACCCTATATATATAAATGCCACAAAGGATTAATAGATTTTGCTACTCCTATAATTGTTGATGGTCAGTACTTAGGCTCAGTAATGGCAGGACAAGTTTTAGTGGAAGATGACTCAAATGTTGATTTGGAGAATATAGTAAACACAGAAAATAATTTTGATAGTTTAGAGAAAGAAGAAAAAGAAAAGTTATTAGAGGCTTATAATAAATTACCAGTAGTTAGTTTTAAAAGAGTACAAGAAGTAGCACAAATGATGTTTCATATAAGCAACTATATTGTAGAAGAAGCTGTATCTAAAATGCTACAAAGAGAGTTAGATGAAAAAAAAGTGAAATTTGCAGAAAGCGAAAAAATGCAAGCTGAGTTAGAAAAAGAATATAAAGCATCTCAATTAAAAGCGCTTCAATCTCAGATAAACCCCCACTTTCTGTTTAATGTATTAAATAGCATATCATCTTTATCAATAGTTGAGAATGCACCTAAAACTCAAGAAGTTATATATAATTTATCTAATATGCTAAGATATACTTTAAAAAAGGCAAATAAAATTGTAAGTTTAGAAGAAGAGTTTGACTACATAAATTCATATTTAAATCTTCAAAAGGTAAGATTTTCAGATAGGTTAAATTATGAAGTTAATATTGATAAACAATTTAGCAATATAAGATTACCTTTTATGGTTATACAAACTTTTGTAGAAAACTCTGTTGTACATGGCCTTGAGACAAAAGAAGAAGGTGGCTATATAAAGATTTTTGTAGAAGATGCGGATGAATATGTAATAATACATATAGAAGATAATGGTACAGGTATACCTAGAGAGCAACTTAAGTTAATGCAAGAAGAGTTACAAATAAGAGATGATAATAATTTGGATAAAATAGGAATGAACAATGCAAATAAAAGAATGGCTTATTATTATGGAGATGAATATAAAATAGAAATAACTAGCAAAATAAGAATAGGAACTTCAGTAAAAATAACTATTAAGAAAGAAATTTAGCTAGGAGTTGAATAAATGCTTAAGATAATGATTGTTGATGACGAAATTTTGGAAAGACAAGCTTTAAAGATGATTATAAATAACTCAGATAGCGGAAGAGTTATAGCTGAAGCGTGTAATGGAAGAGAAGCCATAGAATTAGATAGGGAATTTAATCCAGATGTTATAATAATGGATGTTAAAATGCCAGGAATAGACGGAATAAAAGCATCACAAGTTATAAAAGAACAAAACAAAAATAAGATTATTATAATGATAACAGCTTATGATGATTTTGAGTTAGTACGTAAAGCTCTAGTGCTAGGAGTAGATGATTATATTTTGAAACCAATAAAACCAACTGAATTAATAGATACAATAAACCATATCTTTGTTAATTTAAAAATTAACAAAGATTCTTATGTGGAAGAATCAGTAAATGAGTTCAAAGAAGTACCTATTAAAGCAGCTGTAGATTATATACAAGGTAATATTGGGGAAAAAGTTACTTTAGAGCAAATGGCATCTATATGTAACTTAAGCCCTTGTTATTTTAGTAAAGTATTTAAGAAATCAATTGGAGTTAACTTTATTTCATATGTTAATGAAGCTAAAATAAATAAGGCCAAAGAACTCCTTAAAAATACTGATATACCAATACTTAATGTGGCCTTGGATTTAGGATTTGATGATTGTGGGTATTTTATAAGGGTATTTAAAAAATCAGAAGGAGTTACCCCGAAAAAGTATAGAGAAGTACATAGTGTTTAGTAATTTTATAGAAGCTACTTTATCAATTGAATAGTGATAAAGTAGCTTTTTTCTTATGTTTTACATGAAAATCTACTTTTAAAAGCTTGAAAGTAGATTTTTTTGTCTATAATAAGCTTTAAATTTGATTTAATAGGATTATTTTTAACGATATAGACAAAAAAGTCCGATTTGTATTGATTAAAATTAAACAATAAAGTGCAAGAACAAGACAAGAATTTGTGATGGAATTTAAGAGTATGTATATTATAATCTAGACATAGATAAAAAAATAACAAGCTTTAAATACAATTTTTACAAGGGAGGAAATACAAGTGAAATCAAAAAGATTCCAGGTTTTAGCAAAACGTCCTGTAAATCAAGATGGTCTTATTGGAGAATGGCCAGAAGAGGGGTTAGTAGCAATGAATAGCGCTAACGATCCAAAATCTTCAATAAAAATTGAAAATGGAACAGTAGTAGAATTAGATAACAAAAAAAGAGAAGACTTTGATATGATAGATAGATTTATAGCTGATTATGCAATCAATTTAAAAAATGCACAAAAAGCTATGAGTTTAGATTCAGTAGAAATAGCAAGAAAACTTGTAGATATAAATGTTAGTAGAGATGAGATAGTTGACATAACAACATCTATAACACCAGCTAAGGTAGTAGAAGTCGTGTCACACATGAATGTTGTTGAAATGATGATGGCTCTTCAAAAAATGAGAGCAAGAAAAACACCTTCAAATCAATGTCACGTTACAAACTTAAAAGATAACCCAGTTCAAATTGCAGCAGATGCAGCAGAAGCAGGAATAAGAGGTTTTTCAGAACAAGAAACTACAGTTGGTATAGTTAGATATGCTCCATTTAATGCATTAGCTATATTAATCGGTTCACAAGTAGGTCGTGGAGGAGTTTTAACTCAATGTTCAGTTGAAGAAGCTACAGAACTTGACCTTGGTATGAGAGGACTTACAAGTTATGCAGAAACAGTTTCAGTATACGGAACTGAAGCAGTATTTACAGATGGAGATGATACTCCATGGTCAAAGGCATTCTTAGCATCAGCTTATGCTTCAAGAGGTCTTAAAATGAGATATACATCAGGTACAGGTTCAGAAGCGTTAATGGGATATTCAGAAGGAAAATCAATGCTTTACCTAGAGTCAAGATGTATATATATAACTAAAGGTGCTGGAGTTCAAGGACTTCAAAATGGTGCAGTTAGTTGTATAGGTATGACAGGAGCAGTTCCATCAGGAATAAGAGCAGTACTTGCTGAAAACTTAATAGCAGCAATGCTTGATATAGAAGTTGCGTCAGCAAATGACCAAACTTTCTCACATTCAGATATAAGAAGAACAGCAAGAACATTAATGCAAATGCTACCAGGAACAGACTTTATATTCTCAGGATATAGTGCAGTTCCAAACTATGATAATATGTTTGCAGGTTCAAACTTTGATGCTGAAGACTTTGATGATTACAACGTTCTTCAAAGAGACTTAATGGTAGATGGTGGATTAAGACCAGTATCAGAAGAAGAAACAATTGCAATTAGAAATAAAGCAGCAAAAGCAATACAAGCAGTATTTAGAGAATTAGACTTCCCTGCTATAACTGATGAAGAAGTTGAAGCAGCAACTTATGCTCATGGAAGTAAAGATATGCCTGAAAGAAACATAGTTGAAGACTTAAAGGCAGCAGAAGAAATGCTTAAGAAGAGAGTAAGTGGATTAGATATAGTTAAAGCATTAAGCACTGGTGGATTTGATGATGTTGCAGGTAACATATTAAACATGCTTAAGCAAAGAGTAACTGGAGATTATTTACAAACTTCAGCTATATTAGATAATGATTTTGATGTTATAAGTGCAGTTAATGATAAAAATGATTATATGGGACCAGGAACTGGTTATAGAATTAGTCCAGAGAGATGGGAAGAAATAAAGAACATCCCTAACGTAATAAAACCAGAAGATATAGAGTAAGGGTAGAGGTGAGCAATATGGAAAATACAACAAATCAATATGTTATACCAAAGCTTCAGCTTACTGAAGTAGGAGAAGCAAAAGTTGGAACTAAGGTAGATGAAGTTGTTATAGGATTAGCACCAGCTTTCCTTAAGTTTCAAAGCAAGACATTAGTTAATGTATCACATAGTGACATATTAACAGAAATTATAGCAGGAATAGAAGAAGAAGGACTAAAGGCTCGTGTTGTTAGAGTAATAAGAACATCTGACGTTTCATTTATATCAAACGATGCAGCAAAACTAAGTGGTTCAGGAATAGGTATAGGAATACAATCAAAAGGAACAACAGTTATCCATCAAAAAGATTTACTTCCTTTAAATAACTTAGAATTATTCCCACAAGCACCACTATTAACACTAGAAACTTATAGATTAATAGGAAAGAATGCAGCAAAATATGCTAAGGGAGAATCACCAACACCAGTTCCTACAAAGAACGATCAAATGGTTAGACCTAAGTTTATGGCAATAGCTGCCCTATTTCATATAAAAGAAACTAAACATGTAGAAATTGGAGCAAAACCAATAGAAATTGAAGTTAAATTTTAATTTGAAGGGAGAATAACTTTTATGGAACAAAGAAAAATGAATCCACAAGATTATCCTTTGGCTACAAAAAGACCTGAAAGCATAAAGACACCAACAGGAAAAAATCTACAAGATATAACTCTAGAGAATGTATTAAAAGGAGATATTAAAGCAGAAGACGTTAGAATATCACCAGAAACTTTAGAAATGCAAGCTCAAATTGCTGAAGGTATGAAGAGAGATGCTATAGCTAGAAACTTTAGAAGAGCAGCAGAACTTATAAAAGTTCCAGATGATAGAATTCTTGAAATATATAATGCATTAAGACCAAATCGTTCAACAAAAGAAGAACTTTTTGCAATAGCTGATGAACTTGAAACGGTTTATGGAGCAAAAGTTAATGCAGATTTCGTAAGAGAAGCTATTGAAGTTTATGAAGCAAGACAAAAGTTAAGACAAGAATAATTAGCTTTGAATTAAGGAGGAAATTTAATGAAAATAATTGCAGGTGTAGACATTGGTAATGCTACAACGGAAGTAGCATTATCAAAGGTTGAAAATGGAAACGTAGAGTTTCTTTCAAGTGGCATAGTTCCAACAACAGGAATAAAAGGCACTGAAGAAAACATAGATGGAGTATTTTCCTCTTTAAAAGGAGCTTTAAAAAAAGTAAATTTAGAACTTAAAGATTTGAACTTGGTTAGAATCAATGAAGCAGCACCAGTTATAGGTGATGTTGCTATGGAAACTATCACTGAAACTATAATAACAGAATCTACAATGATTGGACACAATCCATCTACTCCAGGTGGTGTAGGTACTGGAATAGGAAAAACTATATATATTGAAGACTTAGACAACTTAGAAATAGATAAGATTGAAGAAAATCAATTTATTCCGTTAATTTTAAGTAGAGTTAACTTCTTAGAGGCTGCAGCTAGAATTAATGCTGCAACTCAAAGAGGTATAAATATAACATCAGCAATAGTTCAAAGAGATGATGGAGTTCTAATTAATAATAGATTAGAAAAGAAAATACCTATAGTAGATGAAGTAACGCTTTTAGAAAAAGTTCCAGTAGGAATGAAAGCCGCAGTAGAGGTTGCTGCACAAGGTGATGTTGTTGAAACTTTATCTAATCCATACGGTATTGCTACAGTATTTAATTTAACATCAGAAGAAACTAAAATGATAGTACCAATATCTAGAGCTTTAATAGGAAATAGATCTGCAGTAGTAATTAAAACACCTAAAGGTGATGTTCAAGAAAAAAGTATACCTGCAGGTAAAATTCATATAAATGGATTAAAAAGAAAAGAAGTTGTAGATGTAGAACACGGTGCAGAAAAGATAATGGATGCAGTTAACTTATGTGTTCCAATTCAAGATGTTAAAGGCGAAGCTGGTACAAATGCTGGTGGAATGTTAGAAAGAGTAAGACAAGTAATGGCAAATCTTACAAAACAAAAAATATCAGATATTACAATTCAAGACTTATTAGCAGTTGATACATTTATACCTCAAATGGTAAAAGGTGGACTTGCAGCGGAATTCTCAATGGAAAATGCAGTAGGAATAGCAGCTATGGTTAAAGCCGACAAACTTCAAATGCAGATGATTGCAGATAAATTACAAGAACAATTAAATGTTCCTGTTGAAGTTGGTGGAGTAGAAGCTGATATGGCTATAAGAGGAGCATTAACAACTCCAGGAAGTAGTACACCACTTGCAATCTTAGATATGGGAGCAGGATCTACTGATGCATCAATAATAAATAGGCAAGGAGAAATTTGTTCAATCCATTTGGCTGGAGCAGGTAACATGGTAACTATGCTTATAAAGTCAGAACTTGGATTAGAGGATTTCAACTTAGCTGAAGATATTAAAAAACATCCATTAGCAAAGGTAGAAAGCTTATTCCATATAAGACATGAAGATGGAACAGTAGAGTTTTTCGAAAAGCCATTAGAATCAGCAGTTTTTGCTAAGGTTGTAATCTTAAAGGATGGAATGCTTGTGCCAATAGATGGACAAACTTCTTTAGAAAAAATTAGGAACATAAGAAAATGTGCTAAAGAAAAGGTATTTGTAACTAACTGCTTAAGAGCATTAAAAATAGTATCACCTACAGGAAATATAAGAGACATTGAATTCGTTGTATTAGTAGGTGGATCTTCATTAGATTTTGAAGTTCCTCAAGTAGTAACTAATGCTTTATCACAATATGGAGTAGTAGCTGGAAGAGGAAACATCAGAGGAACAGAAGGCCCAAGAAATGCTGTAGCTACAGGACTTGTATTAGCTTTTAATGGAAATGGAGAAATTAAGTAATGATGATGAGACATTTTAAATATGACATGCCAACCATATGTCTTTATCATTGCTCAACATTAAAAGACTTAACTATATTCAATGAAATTTTATGGGGATTAGAAGAAGAAGGAATACCTTGTAAGGTATCAAGTAAAGAAGATTCCTTAAGTTCAGAAGAGCTTAGTCATATAGCTTCACAAGATTCAAGATTAGCAGTAGGTATAGGTATCGATAAAAGTGGAAAAGTAACATTAACTTTAAATAAACTTAAAAAATATGAACCTTTGTTTACTGTTAGTCTAGATGATGGCGATAAAGTTTTAAGAGCTTTAGGAGCTAATGCAGGAAGATTAGTTAAGGGAATTGCTTTTAAGTAGAGTATAAGGAGTAGTTGTATTATGAAAATTTATACTAAAACAGGTGATAAGGGAACTACCGCTTTATATGGTGGCAGTAGAGTAGATAAAGATAGTTTAAGAGTTGAAGCATATGGAACTGTTGATGAAGTTATTTCATTCATTGGTTTAGCTTATGCTGAGAGTGAAGATAAAGAAGAAAAAGATGCACTCCAAGAAATACAAAAGAAATTATTTGTATTAGGTGCAGAACTTGCTAGTGATGAAAAGGGATTAACATATCTAAAAGAAGTAATAACAGATGAAGATATAGAAAAACTAGAAGTTCTAATAGATAAATATATGGAGCTTGCAGGACCTTTTAATGGGTTTGTAACTCCAGGAAAAAATAAAATATCAGCAGCTTTGCATGTAGCAAGAACTGTAACTAGAAGAGCAGAAAGAATAATTGCTACACTTAGTAAAGAGGAACATATTAATGAGCCAGTTAAAATGTATATAAATAGACTATCAGACGTTTTATATGCATTTGCTAGATATAATGAAGAAAAATAGTTTAGGGGGATTAATTTATGAAGAAGTTAAATGAAATCAAACAATTAAGCTTAGAAGTGGTTAAGGAAATGGCTAAAGCAGCTGAAGAAAAAGCAGCTAGTATGAATGTACCAGTAATTTTTGCAGCAGTAGATGCTGGAGCAAACTTAATGTTAATGCACAGAATGGAAGATGCTTTCATAACAAGTATTGACATAGCAATAAACAAAGCTTATACAGCAGCATGTTTAAAGCAAGGAAGCCATGGAATAGCTGAATGTGTACAACCAGGTCAAAGTCTTTATGGACTTCAACTTACAAACAATTGCAGAATAGTTCCATTTGGCGGTGGATTTCCAATAATAGTTGATGGAAGTGTTGTAGGAGCTGTTGGAGTAAGTGGTGGAACTGTAGAAGAAGATATGGCTATAGCTCAAGCTGCAGTAGATGCTTTTAACAAGTAAAAACATCTAAAATAATAAATTTTATACTATAGATATTTTAAATTTAAATATCTATAGTGTTAACAATGCAAATATATTTTAAATTAATATATAAAAGATTAAATATATAATTAACTAATTAGGAGGAATTTACAATGAGAATGTACGATTATTTAGTACCAAGTGTTAACTTTATGGGCGCTGGATGTGTAAAATTAGTAGGAGAAAGATGTCAAATATTAGGCGGAAAAAAAGCTCTAATAGTAACAGATAAATTCTTAAGAAACATGGAAGGTGGAGCAGTAGAATTAACTGTTAAATCATTACAAGAAGCTGGAATAGAAGTTGCATACTATGATTCAGTTGAACCAAATCCAAAAGATACAAACGTTGCTGATGGATTAAAAATATTCCAAGATGAAAAATGCGATATGATAGTTACAGTTGGAGGCGGAAGTGCTCATGACTGTGGTAAAGGTATTGGTATAGTTGCTACTCATGAAGGAGATCTTTATGAATATGCTGGAATAGAAACTTTAACTAAAGCTCTTCCACCAATAGTTGCAGTTAATACTACAGCTGGAACAGCAAGTGAAGTTACAAGACATTGTGTTATAACTAACACTAAAACTAAAGTTAAATATGTTATAGTTAGCTGGAGAAACTTACCATTAGCTTCATTCAATGATCCAGAATTAATGGTTAAAAAACCTGCAGGTTTAACAGCTGCTACAGGAATGGATGCATTAACTCATGCTATCGAAGCTTATGTATCAAAAGATGCAAACCCTGTAACTGATGCTGCTGCTATACAAGCAATAAAATTAATATCAAACAACTTAAGACAAGCAGTTGCTTTAGGTGAAAACTTAGTAGCAAGAGAAAACATGGCATACGGTTCATTATTAGCTGGTATGGCATTCAACAATGCTAACTTAGGATACGTTCATGCTATGGCTCACCAATTAGGTGGATTATACGACATGCCACATGGAGTAGCTAATGCTATGCTTCTTCCACATGTTGAAAAATACAACTTAATCTCAAACCCACAAAAATTTGCTGATATAGCAGAATTCATGGGAGAAAACATACAAGGATTATCAGTTATGGAAGCAGCAGAAAAAGCTATAGATGCTATGTTCAGACTTTCAACTGATATCGGAATTCCTACAAGCTTAAAAGAAATGGGAATAAAAGAAGAAGATTTCGAATACATGGCTGAAATGGCATTAAAAGATGGTAATGCATTCAGTAACCCAAGAAAAGGAAACGAAAAAGATATAGTTGCAATATTTAAAGCTGCATTTTAAGATAATTAAAAAGTAGATAATACATAACTATTATGAGAACCCCTTTACTTTTAAAGGGGTTCTTTAAATGAAATTATATAAATTCATAAGATAAATTAATAGAAAAACATAAGATTTTAGGAGGACTAATATAATGAACATGGCAACATTTTTTGCAGAAATGTTTGGAACTTTAATATTAGTATTATTAGGAGATGCTGTTGTAGCTAACGTAATACTTAAAAAAACAAAGGGTCATAATTCAGGATGGATGGTTATATCAAGCGGATGGGCTGTAGCTGTTGCAATTCCAGTATATATGTTTGGAAATATTAGTGGAGCACATTTTAACCCTGCAGTTACATTAGCATTAGCTACTGTTGGAAAATTTGCATGGGCTGATGTTCCAATGTATATAGCGGCACAACTTATAGGAGCATTTATAGGAGCAGCTTTAGTTCTTGTTTCTTACTATAATCATTTTCAAGAAACTGAAGATCAAGCTACAAAATTAGGAGTATTTTGTACAGCTCCAGAAATAAGAAAACCTGTATTTAACTTTATAACTGAGTTTGTAGGAACATTTATATTAGTTTTTGCAATAATGGGAGCAACAGCTCAACCATTTGTAAATGGAACTCAACCAGTAGCTATAGGTGTAATAATATTAGCAATGGGATTATGTTTAGGCGGTCCAACAGGATATGCTATAAACCCAGCTAGAGATTTAGCACCAAGACTTGCTCACTTCTTATTACCAGTACCCAATAAAGGTACTTCAGATTGGGGTTATGCATGGATACCAGTAGTAGCACCAATATTAGGAGCAATAGCAGGAGCTTTAATTTACGTAAATATATTCTAAGATTAGTGTATTTTTAAAATAAGATCTAACTTAGTAAAGTGTTCATATATGCATAAGTAAAGTGAACTTCACTTATTGAATATACAAATACATATTTAGGATAAAGCTTAAAAATTAATATGATAAATGAGAGTCTATGTAATGTAGGCTCTTATTTTTTGTTGTAGAAGAATTTATATTCATTTTAATTATAAATTACAAGTTAGTTACATAGAATTTAATAATAATAATTTATAAGGGTGATATTATGGTAAATGATATTGCTAATATGGAGCCAAGAAAAGCATTGTTTATATTAGCACTTACAAAAGATGAAAAATTAGATTCAGCAATCTGTGAATTAATAGCCAATTCTATTAATGCAGCAGAAAGATTAAATAATTCTAAAGTTTTAAAAGGGTATCGTGCAGAACTATATATTGGTAAAAATAATAATATTCCATATGATTTTTTAATGAAAGATAATTGTGGTGGAATATCAAGAGAAGATGCTAAAAATAAGGCTTTTAAGTTAGGAAATGATTTTAAAAATTATAAATTAGGCTTTGGCATAGGAATGAAAAGGGCACTTTTTAAATTATGTGAAGAGTTTATTTTAGAATCGCATACTGTTAATGATAGCTTTAAAATTCAAATGAACATACTAGATTGGGAAAAGAAACGTGGCTGGAATATACCGATAAAGAATAACAATAGAAAGACTAAATTAGAACCAGGAGTTATAATATCAGTACCTAAATTAAACAAGGATATTGAAAAAGAATTATTATCACAACAATTTAAGAAAAAGCTTATAAATAAGATAAAATTGAATTATGAAACAAAATTAGAAGCAGGATTTGAAATATATATTAACGGAAAAAGAATTTTATGTGATGATATGAAGAGTAATAATAATGTATTAGAAACTGGAACGTATGTATTCCAAGGGATAGAGTTAAAAATAAAAATAGAATGTAATAGCAAAAGAAGTTCTGATTGTTATGGATGGAACTATGTAATAAATGGTGACACTATAATAAACGGTGATAAAACAAGTCTAAGTAATTGGGAAGAAACAGTAAAGGATTCTAATTATAATTATGAAAAATTTGTAGGTTTTGTATATATTAATGGAGACGATGTTTCAAAGCTACCATTAAATACAACTAAAGATGGTATAGATACTAATAATGAAATATATAAAGTAATACAAAATCGTATAAATACAGCTATAAAAAATACACGAAAATATTTCATAAGTACTGAACGATCAATAGAATATAAAAAACCTGTAAATGAAATTGAGGATTTAAAACGAAAACTAAATAAAAAATCAAATGCAGATGTGGGAAGAGAAACTTTTAGAAGGTGCTTTGAGAATTTAAAGTAGGAGCTTGATTAAGATTGGGCTCTTTTTTATGTGCCAAAAAACTTATGTTAAAATAATCTTGTGTAATAAAAATAAATTAAGTAATATTTATGAAAATATAGCAGATGAAGTTTGAAAATTTAAATATAAACAACTAATTTTATTAAATACATTCTATAATGCTTTCTATGAAAATGAGTTATGTAAAATAGTAGTAAGATATGATAAAATTATATATAATAAACTGATTTTTTTACAAAAAGCAGCAATACATTATTATATGACCACAGAAGATAAACACTTAAAGTATAAGGAAGGAAGACGGGTATTGAAGACGGATATTTTTGACTACTTAGAAAAAGATTATAGATACCTTAATAATTATATAAAGGATATAAATGAAACTTTATTTATATCTCCACATACATCAATTATTAAGGGGAGAACGTTTGTAGAGAATTTAACACAAGAAATAGCCAAAATTGAAGGCTATGGATTATTAAATACTATTACACAAGTTGAAAGATTAAGAAAATTAGAAGAAGAAGGAATTCTTACAGAGAATATAGATAAGTTATTCCATGTAGTAAGGTTACTAGGGAATAAAGCAGCCCATTCAAATTTAGAAGGGGAACTAGAGGCTGCTTTAAATATTCATAAAAATATATATAAAATTACATGCTGGTTTGTTGAAGTTTATGTAGATCCTAAATTTGAATCCTTACCATATAAGAGTCCTATGCCATCTACAAACAAGCCATCTCAAATAAATGAAGAAGTAATAACTAGTTTAATGAATAAAATGATGGATAATTTTATTGAAAAACAACAGCAAAGTGAATTAAGCAGCAAAGAAAATAATTGGGAAATTAAATCAGAGATTGTAGTTAGTAATAATAAAGAAGATATAGATGATGCATTTACGGGATTAATAGTAGAAGATATTTTAAATACTGATGAACCTGATAAAAAATGTTTAGTACAAGAGTTAACAAGGTTAAAAGAATCATCAAAAGAAGCAGTTGAAAGTCTAGGAGAATTTACGCCTTTTAAGAAGTACATGCATATAGAAAGAGATGCACAGAATGGGCTTGATAATTTAATACATAAAGCTTATGAAAGCACAAAGGCACAATTGATTTTAGTATGTGGTAGTGTTGGAGATGGTAAATCACATATTATATCATATTTTAATAATAAATATCATAATATAATGCAAAATTTTACTCTTCATAATGATGCTACCGAGAGCTTAGAACCTAATAAGACTTCAATGGATACATTAAATGAAGTTTTAGATGATTTTAGTGATGAAAAAATGGAAAATAGTACTCGAAAATTTATTTTAGCAATTAATTTAGGGACTTTAAATAATTTTATTGATTCTAAGTATGGCGAAAGATTTACAAAGTTAAAAGAATTTGTACAAGATAAAAAAATATTAGAGAGTAACATTGAAGATAGTAGTTTTGATGAGAATAGATCTTTTCAATTTGTAAATTTTAGTGATTTTCATATATTTACGTTAAAAGATGGGAAGGTTCATTCTGATTATGTTAAATCACTAATTGGTAAAATAACAAAATCATATGAAGATGATTCTATAGAAAAAAATATTTTTTATATGTCATATATGAAGAATTGTAGCAAATGTGAGAATAGTAAGTGTTGTCCTATAAAGGCTAACTATGAGTTATTATCAAAAGAAAAGGTTCAGGATTCTATTGTTGATCTTTTGGTTCAATGTATTGTAAAAGATAAAATTATTATTTCTACTAGGGCATTACTAAATTTTATTTATGAGCTTATTATTCCTAGATCTTATATTGATGTTAATTCACCAACATTTAAAAACAATATTGTTAAAATTAATGTTAGTGATTATGTAAATTCTTTGATGCCAAATATTATTTTTAATCATAAGGAATTGTCATTTATATTTGAAGCACTAAATAGTATCGATCCTTTAAATGTAAGAAATGAAAAGGTTGACGATTTTATAATCGATTTTAATAATGACAGCGATATAATTAAATATTTTAAGGAATATATAGAGTATCCCAAAGGCTACTTAGGAAAAGCAGAATATGTTAATGTTGAAAATACTGAATATAAAAAAATACGCTACGAACTACTTAAATTATTTATAAGAAGCTACTATATTTGTGGAAGAGAAGATTTATTCTCACTTAGAGATGGAGTATATTACGAATATATGAATGCTTTGTTTTATTACAACCGAGGGGATAAGCTTAAGCTAAAAAACGTATATGAAAATGTTAAAAATGGAATCATGAAATGGAACGGTGAGGCAGAAAAAGAGCATTTGAACATTTTCATAGGAAGAAATCAGACTAAATATAAAGTAAGTGAAAAAGTTCAATTAAAGGCTGATACAAGAAATTTACCTAAAAATGATGAAACGGATCTTAAAAAGTTTATTGGAACATTGAAGTTACAATATAAAGATGAAAATACTGGAAAGTCTTATGAAATAGATATAGATTACAGTTTATATAAATTACTTGTTCAGGTTAATAATGGATATAGACCAAATAAAAAAGATAAAAATCATTTTATAAAATTTATTGAATTCATTAGCAAACTTGAGGATACTGGATCTCAAGATAAAGAGCTTATATTTACGGAAAAGAACAGAGAAAATAACAAGCAATATAAACTTGAATTTGATGATGAGTTTGAAACTTATAGATTTGTGGAGATAGATTAATGGAAGATAAGAGAAGTTATGAATTAGATTTAGATATAATAAAAAAAGATTTTAAATTTGCAACTGAAGATAAAATAATAGAGGGTAATTATAATTTAAGACATAAGCAGCGTAATAGGTTTAAAATGCTTCCATATACAACCAAAAAGGAAAATATAGTTTTGGACTTTTATGGGGTAATTGGAACATTTTCTAGAAATATTTGTGATAAAAAGCTCAAAAATATATTTAATGTTGATGAGTTTATAGCAAATATATTAGATGAAGTTGAAGAATTTGAAGGCGAAAATAGTAAGCAAGATTTAAAAAATATAATAAAAACAATGTACATTAATGATAATAAATTGGTTAACTTTGATATTAAAACGATGAATTATATTGAATCTTCAACACATGAGGAAAAGGTAGCAGAATTTTTATTTTCCATATTTATAGATAGTGAATTGAAAGAGTCTATAAGTAAATTTTATGATAAACCTAATAATAATATTTTAAATAGATTGGTTTTAAAGGCATTGCCTGATTTAAGTAATAACAAAGGTGATATTGAAGAATATAAGTGTTATATTCCATTTATTAAAGAATTATTTAAGAAAGATATTATGTTTTTAATAAGTAATGAAGAATTGTATAAAGGTTCAGTACAGAGAGTTTTAGAATATTATAATATGTTTTATATATCTCAGCTTTCAATTAAGCTTAGTCAGTTTGAAAAAGCAGATTTAAACAAACCAGAACCTTTATATTATACGTTAAGTTGGGAAAGCACTTCGAAAAATAGAACTGCATATAGATTGGGACTTGAAAACTTAAAAGAATCTATCAGTTGTTTATTTTCCCATGCAATTGTATTAGAACTATTAAATTGTAATGATTCAAACAAGCAATTCGGTTATGTTGATTTGTATGAATTATTTAAAGATAATGATGATATGAAAATGGCAGGGGATATTAAAAATTTAATAGAAGAATATAAAAAACGTATATGTGATATAAAGTGGGAAGGACTAAAAGAAGTTAGAGATAGATGTGATAATGATGTGATCAACGAGATTTATAGATTATTTATTACAGTTAACTATCAATTTATCAATTCTAAAAAAAATAGAAATGATCTTTATACAAATTACCAAAATTGGTTTATGAAATTCATTGAAAACAATTTTGGTAAAAGACGAGGTTCTCTTGGATATAATTTAAACTTAACTGAAGAAGATATTATTCTTCTTACGAAGATATGTATAAACAATAATGAAAAATTAAAAGTAAGTGTACTCTTTAAAGAATTTGAGAATAGAGGAATTTTTTTTGACAGGGATTCAAAAACAAAAATTATTCAGTTATATGAAAAATTAAATTTACTAGAAAAGAAATCGGATAGTGGGGATGCACAATATGTCAAATCAGTTTTATAGTTATTTATCAGAAAAAATAATAGAATTTTTTACTGTAAATCCTTTAAGTAAAGGTGCAAAATATAATATTCAATTTGAAAATGAAGAACAGGTTAAGGAATTATATGAAAATTTAAAACATAATAATACTCTATGTGAAGATTTTGAATATAAAGATTTAAATGGTGAAGTTAAATATACATCTTATGTTTTAAGATTTAATAATGTTAAGTTAATAGTTGGAGCCACAGTATCAGCAAGCAATGATGAGAAGATACAGCCAGACTTTTTAACAAGACTTAGAAATATGGTGGGAGTTGAAAAAGGTTACGAGGACAAGGCAATACTTTTTATTCATGATACAACACTTGACAGTATTATGGGAGGGACTGAAAGCTTTGCAAAAGAAGGTATGCCATTTCATATAAATTCTATTCAAAAGGATATACAGGCAAAGATGGCAACTAAAAATTTCTCTAATGTAGACAAAGCTATTATCAATATGGATTTAGAACGTAAAAGAAAAGAATTAATTGGCGATAGTATTTCAATTTTTGAATATAAAGATTTATTAGCAATAATAAATGAAACATGTATCGAGAAAAAAGAATATAGGAATTTTGGATTGTTTTATGATAGTGAGATTAAAGATTGCCCAGAAAAAAAGTTAAAAGACAGACTAAATGATAATGCATATAACTTTAATAGAGTTGACGAAATTCATAATTATGGAAATCCTGAAACTCAACTTGATAAATTTTATGATGATAAAGGTGTAGATAATTTAAAGAATGATAAATGGAAAGAAATAGACTTTAAGGATGTTAAAAAATATATTGATGATAAAGTCAAAACACCACCATTAGAATTTATATCTAGTTCTGTTGACTGGGATAGAGAAGAAGGTGCTTCAAAAGCAAAATCAAGACTTAGAAATATGATTGTTTTTAATGAGGAAAGAAAAGAAGAAATTGAATTGGAATTTTCTTTTGATGGTTTTGTATCTAAGGAATTTTTAAAATATGATGGTCAGGTTGAAGCGTCTACAAGTGGTAAGAAGATAAAAATTAAATTATCCAATTGTGATGGAAATGCTAATTTTTATAAAATTACATATAAAAATGATAAAAACGTAAAATTTGAATTTAGAATATTAGTTGTATGTTTTAATGAAAAATACTTTGAAAGCATAAAAACTAAATTTTCTATAAATTATAGCAAAAAGGCTAGTTTTATAAATGTTAACACAAATAACTCTTTTATCGTTTTTAATGAATTTGCGCAAAATCCTGTAAACTATGAATTAAATGATAATTATGAAACTGTTGATATTTCTGAAGAAAACAAATTAACTGTAAAAATTGGAGAAAATTTTGTTTATGAAAATGACAGTGATCTTGTCACATTTAAAGTAGATATAAATAATTGTACAGTTCCTTTTGCAATTGTTGGAACAAGTGAAAAAACAGTTCCAATTGAAGGGCTGAAGGTTTGGAAGCTTAAAAGAGAAAAGAAATGTGATTTTAAGTTTATTGGAGAAAACAAACTTCAGCATGGAACAAAAGAATATTTTACAAGAGATGAATTTAGAAAAAATCTTCAGCTTGAAAAACAGATTATTGAATTGCAGGGCATGAGCTTTAAAGATTATGGTGAAGGTCTGGAACCTATTGATTTAGAAATGGATGATGATATAAATGAAGCTTATTTTAATATCTTAAGATATTTTGAAGAGAATAACAAATTACCTAGTCTTGTATATTTAAATGGTGAATTAAAAGAATTGTATGTTAAGTTCATTAGTATTTATAAAGAAAAGTTAAATGAAATTCCTGAAAAAGAATATTTAAATAAGAAACAGAAGAGTTTATTTAAGATTGGTATGATAAAAAGAGAAATAGAAGATAAGGAGATATTATTAACTCCACTTCATCCACTTAATATTGCATATCAGCTTCACTTATGTAATGAAATACATGACGAAGCTATGGAAGATGATATATTAAAGAAATTCTCTTCAACTTATTTAATGCCATATATTACTGTTGATGAAAAGAAATTATATATACCAGTAGAACAGAATCATTCACCAGAATGGAAATATTATGTTGATGAAAAGCTTCCAAGATATAAGAGTTCTAGGGATTTTGTATCTAAACTTGTTTATGAAAAAATTGAGGAATTTGTAGACCACTTTCAATATTTATTTAACATAGGAAG
Organism: Clostridium botulinum; assembly: GCF_000827935.1. Classification (NCBI taxonomy): domain Bacteria; kingdom Bacillati; phylum Bacillota; class Clostridia; order Eubacteriales; family Clostridiaceae; genus Clostridium; species Clostridium botulinum. Next base: position 2,071,514 of record NZ_CP010520.1, on the reverse strand, counting down.
TAATGCTCCAATTAAAGTTAATCTTATAAATACTGGTGACAGTAAGGAAATTCTCCAAGGAATATTTAAATATTATCTTAATGCATTAAAAGATACTAAAACAGATATTCTTCCAATGGATATTTATATATATTCAAACAAGAGTATAACAAATGCTTTTGAAGAAGTAGCATTTAATGATGATATTAAAGATTTAAAAAAAACATATGGTTTAAATTTAAATGTAGGCTCAATGTCAGAAGAAGATGTTCTTGATTTATACAGGGAAAAAGTACATTTCTATTCAAAGAAAGCTGAAAACGGAATTGAATATGCACATATTACTTTTATTGAAATGAGTAATGAAATATCTGAAAATACTGCAAATATGGATGATATACCAACTGGAATAATTTTAAACGGACTTATTTCAGGTGTGCCATCAGTTTTTTCAGGTGATTACTATAGAACTGGTTTTGGAACTAAATTTGCGAATACAGAAACTGATCTGATCAATATTGCAGGAAGATTAAATGCGGTTAATGTTGCAAGTACTGGTGCACCATTTGATAGTAATTTAAGTAAAGTTATATCTGTACCAAACAGTAGCAGATTGACTTTAGAAGATGTATATAATTCAAGCCATTGGATTACTTTTATTGATCCTAAAGTAGATTTAAATTTTTTTAAAAATGATCCAGGTGCTAAAGATTTACTTATTATTCATTACAGCGATCAGTATACAACTGCTGGTGGTTATGATGCAATAACAGTAACTAGAAAATCAGGACCTTATCAGAAAGTAATCGAAGAATTTTTAAGGAAAAAGGGAGTAGAAGATGTTAAGGAACATTCAGCCGGTGTAATTAACATGTTTAATGCTATAAATGGTGACTGGCTTTTAAAACTTATTTCAAGCAGATCACATGCACCAAAGGAAAAAATAAGCATACTTTCAGCAGTTAAGCTTGCTATTGCAAAATTAAAGAAAGATAACTTTATATGGGTTCCTATATCTCTTGAAGAAGTTTTAAGAGTTTCAGGAGGCGCAGGCCTTAAGCAAAGCGACGGATTTTTATCGGCTAAAAAATTGGGCTTTGAAAATAATGGTGCAACAAGTGATGATATTCTTTTAATTGGAATAGAAGAAACTAATGATGAAGTTTATGTTCATTATTATCCTATAGAAGTTAAAATGGGTTATAAAGATAATAATGATGGTGTAGCTAAGGGTATAGAACAGGCAAAAGCTACAAAGAAGATATTTACAGAAACTTTATTGTCAAAAGAAGATGAAAAAATTACTGCTACACAAAGAGTATACAGAAATTTTTTAATGCAGCTTGTAATAACAAGTGCAGAAAAATTAAATCTTTATAATGTATGTGATGAAGAAAATTGGAACAGTATTATTGATACTGATTTAAGAAGAAAATTACTTAATGAACAATACAGTATAAGTAATGGAACTGAGGAAAGTCTTGGAATTGCATGTGTTATTTCATTTAAAGCAGGTAACAATAATGAATCTGCAAGCATTAGAAAAGAAGACGATGTTATGGTAATGGAAATGTCAGAAAATGATGGATTTAATTTTGTTACAAAGACTGTTAGTGAAATTAGAGATGCAGTTGGAGTTATTTCTTTTGAAACTGGCAATGATATACAAAGTAATAATGGTTTCAATGATGATAAAGGTACAAATAAAAACATTAAAGGTATTTCAACAGTTGCAACACAAAATACCGTAATAAATGAAACACCGCATGATGAAAATATAAGTAATGTAGGCACAATAGAACCTGATGAAGTGATATATACTCAAACTCCTGAGGTTATTGGGACTACACCAGAAAATATACAGCCTGAAAGTGTTGCAGAAAATCATGATAAAGTTAAAGAGAAATATAAAACTGACAGAAATATGAAGATACTATTTGGTACAAATCAAAAAAGCAATGGTTCAGTATATTGGTGTCCAAATGATACAAATAAATTAATGCATACTAATACAGGTATTATTGGTACAATGGGCACAGGTAAAACTCAATTTACTAAATCCATGGTTACACAGATTCATAGAGAATCAAAGTATAATGTAGATGGTAAGAATATAGGAATATTAATCTTTGACTATAAAGGTGATTATAATAAATCAAAACAAGATTTTATAGATGCAACGGGTGCTAAAGTATTTGAACTATATCATCTACCATTTAATCCACTATCAGTTGTTAAAGCAGTAAATTCAAAACCAATGTTACCACTTCATACTGCAAATGGATTAAAAGAAACAATAGCAAAAGCATTTGGACTTGGAATAAAGCAAGAAACATTACTAAGAGATTTAATAATGGAAGCTTATGAAAAGAGAGGTATAATTAAAAGTAAATCTGAAACATGGGATAATCCAGCTCCAACACTTAAAGATGTATATGATATTTATATAAATAAAGAAGATTTAAAAGAAGATAGCTTATATGCAGCATTTAGTAATTTGATAGATTTTGAAATATTTGAACCAGATTGTAATGAAACACAAAGTTTATTTGATTTAATTAATGGAGTTACTGTTATAGATCTATCAGGATATGATCCAGGAATACAAAATCTTGTTGTAGCTATAACTTTAGATTTATTCTACTCACAAATGCAAGCTTATGGACATAGTAAAATTGATGGTCAATTAAGACAATTAAATAAGATAGTATTAGTAGATGAAGCTGATAATTTCCTTAGTAAGAATTTCTCTTCATTAAAGAAGATTCTTAAAGAAGGAAGAGAATTTGGTATAGGAACAATACTTTCAACTCAGCTTTTAAGCCATTTCTCTACAGGTGAGAATGAGTATGCTAATTATATTTTAACTTGGGTAGTTCATAATGTAGCTGATTTAAACAATAAAGATGTTAAATATATATTTAATACTCAAAGTAAGAATGAGGAAGAAAATATTTATAGCAAGATAAAGAGTCTTAATAAGCATTATAGCTTGGTTAAGATGGGAGATAGTAATAGGGCTGTTTATATGAAAGATAGAGCTTTTTGGGAATTGATGAAATAATATTATATTCAAGAAAGAGATAAATAGCTTATCTCTTTCTTAATTTTAGAAAAGCTTAAACAACCATGTTTTTATGCTAGAATTAAAATATAAAAATATTATAATAAAATAAAGTTACTGGAAGGAAATTTGAAATGAGTAAAATACATGCAGAAGATGACAAAACAATTAAAGATTTATTGGAAAGTAATAGTTTAGTTTTTAAAATTCCTATAAATCAAAGAAAGTTTTCTTGGGAAAATGAACAATTAGAAATGTTTTGGGAGGATTTTAAAAATATCATTGAAAATCAAGGAAGACATTATTTAGGGGTACTTTCATTAATAACAAAAGAGAATGCAGATATAAATTTTAACTGTTATGAAATTATAGATGGACAACAAAGAATGACAACAATAATTTTATTAGTTGCAGCCTTAAGAGATGTATATTGTAGTTTAAGAGATGAAGTGAAGGCAAAAAAAATTCAAGAAAATTTTTTATCATCATTATCAACAAGAAAGTGTTGTAATAAGTTAGAAGTTTCTAAGTTAGATTCTTTTACTTTTAATAAAATAGTAAATATAAATATTGGAGAAGGAACTGAAATATTATTAAATGATTGTTATGAAATAGAATCTAAAAAGAATAAATTTAGAGTATTTAATATTGGACAAAGTGATTTTGTAAATAATAAGATGTATTATGCATATAAGTATTTTTTTAATCAGATTATAATTGAAATAGATCAAAAAAAATTAATTGAAGAAAAGAAAAACTATTTACTAGATATTGAAGAAGGACTATCTAAACTTGATGTTATATTAATTAAAAGTGAAGATATAGAAAGTATGTTTTTATTTTTTGAATCATTAAACAATAGAGGTCTTCAATTAAGCAAAATGGATATAGTAAGGAATACATTATTAAAGATAGTAGCGGAGAAGTTTGCAGAATATCTAGAAGAGTTTGGATGTAGATGGGATGAGCTGGTTGTAAATTTAGATAGTTATGATGAGATAAAATTTTTGAAATATTATTTTATGTGTACTAGTGAAAATAAAATTATACAAGAAAAAGAATTACCTAAATATTATGAGAGATATTTTAGAAAATTTATTAATAGAAATGATTTAAAAAATGAAATAGAAAAAATGATAGAATATTCTTTAATATACATAGAATTGTTTACTAAAGAAGAAGTATCAACTTCAGATTTAATATATAAAAGAAATATAAAAATGATTAATCAACTAGGACAACAAGCATGTCATTCTTTTTTTATGGAGTATATTTATTGTGTTAAGGAAATTAATAGATTAGATAATTTATCTAGTTTAATTGAAAGTATGATGTTTAGACGTGTAATATGTGCTAAGTCTACAAAGCCGTTAGATGGGATTTTTAGAAATATGATTAAACAAAGAACTTTTAATCCATCAAATCAAAAATATGAATTTAATGATGAAAAGTTAATAGAAGTTATTAAAGAAAATACACCATCTGATATAGAATTTTCTAGTATGCTAAAGGAAAGAGTTTGGGAAAAAAATGATATTACGAATTACTTTTTCAGAAAAATAGAGTATAAATTATCGGGGATATCTTCTTCTAAAGAATTTATAATAAAGTCAAGAAAAGAAGTTCATATAGAACACATTTTACCAATAAATTTTAAATCAGAATGGCCAAGTTATTTAAAATTAAGTAATGATAAATCTAAATATGATATTTTAAATTCTAAATTGGGTAATATGCTATTGTTAGAATTTGATATAAACACATCCATTAAAGACAAGCTTTTTGATATAAAAATAGAAAAATATAAACAATCTAAATTAGAACAAGTTAAAGATTTAATTAAAAATCATAAAATTTGGAATGAGAAAGAAATTAATCTTAGAACAGAGTCATTGATTAATATTGGACTAAAGATATGGAAGTTAAAATAAAGTATTTTAGAAGAAGTTGTTAGATATATAAGTTAGGGATGGAAAAAATGCATAATTTAAAGCGAACAGTATACAAGTATAAAAAATGTATTATTCTTTTGGCTATGGGATGTACTGTATTATTAATTACATTTATGATGAAAGACAATATTTTGAAAATATTTCTTCAAACTATATCATCATATTTTATTGTAAGTTGTATATTAGATATTTTAAAAAAATATTGTACTGATGAACAACTAATACAAGATATTTCTGAAGGAATTAATAGTGAAATTGATGCTATGAAATTTGGAATAAAAAAAATAGATATCAATAAGGAAAATTTAATTATTTCAGAATATATAATTAAATTGGCAAAAAAACGTATAAATATAGTTCATGTATATGGATATTCATGGACTAGAGAGAATGAAAGTTTATTAACATATGCTTTGAGAAATAACATAGAAATTAGACTTATAATAGCGGATTTTCATAATGATGTAACTATGAATTTTTATAGTAATCATATGAATAGAAGTGTAGAAATAAAAATTGAAGAAGTATTAGAGAAATGGAAAGATATATATATTAATTCAGGACAGAAGAATAACTTACATATATATTTATTTGATGGAGCTATTACACATGCACTTTATTTAAATGAACATAGTGTCGTAATAAAGAGTATACCTTCATGTAAATCATATTGTAAAGGAAATGTAATAACTATATATTCAAAAAACATACCAAATGGAATATATCAAAAATATGATGAAGAAATAAATCAAATTATAAAAGAAAGTAAAGAATATACTATTGAAGAATTATTAAAAAAGTGAGAATTAAATTCTCACTTTTTTTAGATTAATTAGGCTATTATTTTTATTTAAAGTAATTCTAATAAATTGAGAACTTTTATCACCAACTCCAATTTCCTGAATAATATAAGAAGGTTCTCCAATTCCACAAGCGGACCCAGAAGAAATAGCACAAACATCATTATCAGCCATATTGTTAATAAACATATCATTAACAATACCAGGAATAAGCATTCCAATAACTCCAGGAATATGATTATCTGGATCTCCTAAAAATTCAACACCGGGATATTTTTCACTAAGCATTTTTTTAGTTTCAATTTCTAATTCTGAAATATTCTTAATATATTCATTCATATCTCTTTTAGCAATTTCACAGGCTTTACCAAATCCAACAATATTATGAACCGCAGAAGTTCCAGCTCTATAGCCACTTTCTTGCAAGCCACCATGTATTAATGAAGTCATTTTATAATCCGATAATCCAGTTTGTCTTATAAAAGCAGCCCCAACACCTTTAGGTCCATAAATCTTATGTGCTGACATTGAAAGAAAATCTACAGGAAGTTTTTTTACATCTATATCTATTTTACCTAATACTTGTGTAGCATCAGAGTGGAATAGTATGTTTTTTTCTTTTGCAATAGCACATAATTTTTCAATATCATTTAAAGATCCAATTTCATTATTACCCCATATGAATGAAGCGAGTATTGAATTATCTTTAATAGAATTTTTTAAATTATCTTGTTCGACTTGTGCATAGTTATTTACAGGAAGAAAAGAAACTTCATATCCACGATCAATTTTTTTAGTAGTAGACTTTTTCTTTAAAAATTTACTTGCTACTGATTTTTCAGATTTGTTCCAAAATACATCACCATTTAGAAATTTACAAGTTTGAAGTACAGATTTGTGTTCAACAGTAGAAGTTATAATATGATTCCCACTTTCTTCATAGTACTTTCTATAATCTGCTACACCTTTTATTATAAAGTTATTACTTTCAGATGCACCACCAGTAAATACGATTTCTTTAGGTTCTGCATTTATTAAACTCGCTACTTGTTCTCTAGCTGTCTCAACTGCATTATAAGCATTTACGGCCAAAGTATAATATCTGCTAGAGGGGTTACCATATTCCTCTTTTAAATATGGCAACATTGCATCTAATACTTCAGGATCAACAGGAGTAGTAGCACTATTATCTAAATAAATCATAAGTTAGCATCTCCCTTTTTTAATGCATTTTTTAAGAATTTTTCTAAATTTCCACCACTATATTTATATTGACTTAAAAGAAGTTCAGCACCTCTATCTATATGAAGTTTCATAAAGTGTGGATAGTACTCATCATCATTTATATTACGACCAAGATTTACTTCAATAAGAGCTTTAAATATAGCATCAAATTCACCCGTAACTGTAGCTCTCTGTAGCTCAAGGCCATTTGTATCGTTATTTTTATATTCTAATATAGAAGTTTTATCTTTTAATGATAGTGAAACTGCTATTTTACTTAAAGCAAATGGTTTAAGATTTGCACTTTTTCCTACCTCTTCAAATATCTCTTTTGTTTTTTTTGATGTTTTTAATCTAAATCCCATTGTTACACCTCAAAATATCCATTTTTAACTTCAGTTTTACGTAATTCTGTATTATATAGAAGTAAGTATTCATCACATACATACGGTTTTACCACTTTATATAGTTCATTATCTATTTCTTTATTAGTAGAAAGAATTATTACTTGCTTACTTATCTTTGGTAAGTAAGCAGTAGTCAATGAATTTCTATGTGTTTCATCTATACGAGCATAAGGCGTATCAATTATAAATGGTATTTCAACACCAGAACTTTTAATAATAGCCCAAATTAAGCAAAGTATATAGATTTGTTTTTCACCATTTGAAAAATCATTTATATTAATTTTAGTACTTAAGCAAATATAATTAAATGAAATATCACTTGATATTAGAGATTTAAGCTCTTTATGGCTATTTACTTTATAATGATTTAATAAATCTTCTAAGAATTTATCTCCATACTTTTTAATTAAACCATCAAATCCAAGATTATTTATTACATTTAATATCTCTGTACTATTGTAATCTTTATTTATATAAAGAGTGGTATTAAAATTATCATCAATCACAATACTATTTACATAATTATTTTTTCTAATTATTTTACTAAAGATTTTTATAAATTCATTTTCTATTAATGTAATTTTATCTTTAGTTAAATTAGTAAGAAGTTCGCTTAAATATTCAATAAGTTGTGTAGACATATCTAAGACATTACTATTTTGAAGTAATGTAGTATATTCATTTCTTGCTCTAGTAAGATGATATTCTTTATTTTTAAGTTCATCATATTTTGATTCAATTGTTGTTTTTTTTACAGCAAGATTTTTTTGAATGACATTAATTTCTTCATTAATAGAATGTAGATTTTCTAAATAACTATTTAAAATATCATCTGAAATAGATGAGTTTAATTTACTTCTTAATTTCTTTAGTTTAGTGGCAATTTGTGAAATACTATCAAATTTAGAAAAGATAGATTTAGTTAAAGTGTTTCTTTTATTTAAAATGTTATCAATAGTATGAGTAATAGTGTTTCTTTGTTCAGTAGATAATTCTAAAATGTTAGCTACATTATTTAATTCAACAGTGTTAAACATATTGTTAAGGAGATCTACAGCAATTTCATTAAAATTAATATTTTTTACTTTTGGAGGAATATGTTTAACTAAAGCTCCTTTTACAATATCTCCAGATAACTTTTTACTTATCGAATTATATGAAGTTAAGGAATCTTCTTTCTCTATCTGAATTTTAGTTTCTTCTAAAAGATCAGTAACTAATAAAAAAGGTAGTTTGTCGTTACAAAAATCCTTAATTTCTACATTAATATTAGTACGATCATTTTCAATTTTAGCAATTTCAGAATTTAAAACAGCTTTCTCACCTTCTAAAAGTCCACCACTACTTTTAAAATCATCCTCAATTCCATTTCTTTTAACTAGCAAAGTATCAAGAAGTTCTTCATCTAAAAGCAATGTTTTTTCTAAATTCTCAATTTCTAATTTTAAATCTTTAACCTTAGAACTAAGTAAATCAAAATTATTTTGTGCATCTTCTAATTTAATATTTGATTTTGATTTTGCTCTTTGATGAGCTAATAATTGTTTCTTTAGTACTTCGAATGTATCATAATTGAATAGCTCAAGTATTGATTCTTTTAAATTAGAACATGCACTTTTACCTGTAAAGAATTCACTTAACTCTTCACCATCAAAAAAGAAGAAATCAAATAATGATGGTGGAATTACAGATTTTAAATATTTATCAAAGTATAATTTATCTTCATCATTTAATTCTGTATCATTTAGAGAAACTTTAAAATCTTCATGTATTTTTTGATTTATATAATTCCAAGAACGCTTTAAATAGTAGTCTTTAATTTGTGTGCCTTCTTTAAAAGAAATACTTAGACCTACATAACATTCAATATCTTCATTCTTAAATGCATTATCATTTATGTTATTTTTAATTTTAGTTAAGTAATTATGATTTAATCCAAGGTAGCCATAAGTAATTGGACCATAAATACATAATTTTATAGCTTCAAATAAAGTTGATTTACCGGCTCCATTTTCTCCACCTACTAAAACAATATTTTTATTCCCTTTAGGAGTAAATGAGAAGGTAGTTTTATCTTCGTATGATCTAAAGTTTTTTAAGGTTATGCTGTTAATTATCATTTTCTATCTCCTCAATAATTGATTTGTGTAAGTGTCTTTGATTAAGAATTTTAGTAATTGATTTATCTAAAACAGTTTTATTTGTAAAATGCTTATATTTATTGGTTTCAATTAAAAGTTTATTAATTAAATCTTTATCTAGGTTATGAGTAGTGCATAATTTTTCTATTTCACTTCTTGTAGCTTCATCAAACATAGGTTTTTTATAAGTATCCCAAGGCAGTCTTTCGTCCATAACCTCATAATATAAATCAACTAGAGTTCTTCTAGTTAAATCTTCTTCTTCATCCCATATGCTATCAATAATTTCAAGTTCTTCTTTAGTAATAAGTTCAATTTCGAATTCTTCATTAATATGTTTTTGTACTTCTAACAATTTTTTTAATATTAATTGTCTACCTTCAAAATTAAAAGGTCCATATCCAAGCACATTTACAAAGTCACCTTTATCATCTTTCTGTATTTTGGATTTATCTAATTTTATGTCATTTGAATTTGTAACACTTAAAAGAGGAAGTAGTTCTAAATAAACTTTATCTTTGTCTGTAGAAATAAAAGTATTGCCTTTATATATTTCTGATTGACAATTTTTAAAATCAATATAGCCTTCACCATCTTGATTAGCAAAAATATAATCAGAATTAATAATATAATCATTTAATAAAGGTAATTTATCTAAATATAATTTTTTGTAATAGTGATTTCCGTCTCGTCTATACTGCATTCTATACTCGTGTCTATTACGAATACTTATAATCCATTCTCTAAAGTCAAGTAATGGTTGAAGCCAAGTTTCTCCACTTTTAATAAATCCATTTAATGATTTATCTTTATTTACAACAGTACAAATCCAACAACCAAATCTTGAATTACCACATGATGGAGTATCTTTGTCGCTTGTAGTAGTAAAAGGACATTCACCACCTTCACCACCTGTATATAATGTAAATAGATCATTATTGCTAGTGCCCCAAGGCGTAGAACCATTATCTGATAGAAGTAGCCCCCAAACATCATCTGTGGTTAATTCTACAATAGGATTATAAACGTAAGTGTTTTCTAAAGTTACATGAGGTGTTAAAAGATAGCCTTCGATTTCTCGATTTCTAATTCTTATACCTCTTGCGATACTTTCAGATTTTCTAACACCTAAAACAACAACAACTTCGCCACTTTCTTTAACCTTTTCTTCAATAAATTTATTTGATGGTTTAATTTTTAAACGTTCAGTACACCATCTAAATCTTATAGAAGTAGGGGTAGGAAGGCCTTTACCAATTATATTAGTCCAATAAGTATTATTGTAATCTGGATGAACCATATAAGTATATAGTGGTATATTAGCTTTTTTTGCACCTTCATTAATTAATATAGAGTTATGTTTTAAGTATCCTAAAACAATAGGATTTTCAATTAGTGTATCAGAAGAAACTACGTAAACATCTTTATGCCTTTCTTCAGTTGGTAGACTTTGAAGCATATTAAAAACCAATTGAACTACAGCGGTACTATCTTTACCGCCACTATAACCTATAACCCATGGTCTATTGTCATTTTTATATACCATTTTCATTTCATCAATTATATTGTGTATTTTCTGTTGTAATTCAGTATTCATTAGTTAACCTTCCTTTTACAGTCATTTTCTAATTTTTGCTCATCTTTTGATAAAGGAATATTTAATTTAACTTTTATTAAGTTATTAGTAAGTCTTACATAAGTAGCACTTTTAACAATTCTACCTGTTGGACCAATTACTCTATTCTGCCAATCATCTAGATTAGTTCTATGCCAATCTATATTTTTAATATATGAAAGAATTTTTTTCCAATCATAAGAGTTATTTTTATATAGGTAATTACCAACTAGACCAAGAGCTTCAAGTACAACTCCATTTGAACTTATATAGTCTTTTCTAAATAAAGTAGGATTTGTATCTTTGTTAAATACAAATTGCCATTCCTTCATATTTTCACATAAAACATCCCAAAATTCATTTACAAAAGAAATTACTTTTGGATCATTAGTGTTTAATTTATTTAATAACTTTTTATTAGTTTCATTTATGCTACTTAAAGTAAATAACTTAGGTGAAAATTTTGATAAAGAAGGATTCTCTTTATCTGTATAATGTTTTAAATAATCATTTTTCTCAAGTAGTGATCTTGTAATCATTGCAATTGGATCACGAGAGTCATATAAAATTCCAATAGATTTTGACACATTAACAGCATGCTTATTTAAATCAGCAAATATTTGTTGACTACGTTTTAAACCCTCATCTATAAATAAAACAACCGATACTGTTTCATCACCTATTTCAGTATCAGCCTTTAATGCTTCCTCAATGGCAGCCCTTCTGTGTTGACCATCATTTATAAGCAGTCTGCTATCCATAGCTACCTTAAGAGTGCCTATTTTTTCATCAAATGCTTTATCAATGGGTGAAAATTCAAAATCACCATCGATAGATGCTGTTAATGATGAAAACACATAATCCTTTGGATTATTAACAATATATGATGCCATTTCTGGAATACGTGCCTTATTTAAAATTCTTTGTGCACGATGTTCAGGTGGTAAATCATCATCATTGAATATAAATAATTTTGATAATATTTTTAGGGGACACATTATAATAAAAAAGTCCCTTGTTGCTTGTTTTCCTTTGATTGCAGGAAAGGTATAAAAAAAATTATTTTTCATAATGCAACCTCCTACGTACGTATTTATACATCATTTTATTATATTACGTGCGTAGAAAAAAGTAAATAGATTAAGAACAAAAGTTCGCATTGTAATAATATTCCTATACTTTGCTATAAGAATGTCACTATAAATCCATTTATTTTATTTAGGTAAAATATAGCTATAAAGTGATAATGGACAATAAGGTTAAAGAATATTAAAAGAGATAGAATAGATAAAGGAACATTTGATACTGGAGGATTTAAAGGGCAAGGTGTCGTTTTACTAGACTTAAAACAATATTTGGTGGTAAGCTAGAAGAAATAATAAATAAAGTGAAAGCATAGATGTTTGAAAATATAGTATAGATTATTGGAGATAAAGTATGTTTACAAAAATAGATAATAAAAAATCTATTTTAGATAGCAAAAGACCTTTAAACAAAGCGGCTTTGGAGAATTTAAAGAAATATTTTGATATAGAATTAACTTATAATTCCAATGCAGTAGAAGAATATACTTTAACTTTTAGTAGCTAAAAAAATGCAAGAGCTTATAAGATGGTATAAAGAAAATACGGAAAAGTTTCATCCAATAGAACTAGCAGCAGAATTTCACTTAAAGTATGTATATATTAGCCCTTTCATTGATGGTAATGGTAAAATGTTTATTAGAGTAGATATAAAAATAAAAGTGATATTGGTATAGGTGTAAGTAAAATGAGAGTTAGCTATGGAGATATTTATTATGAAGCATTAGAAGACCTTTTAAAGGAAGAAAAAGATAAACTTGAATCTTTGATAGGTAAAGAGATATTAGATAAAATATATACTAGAGATTTGATAGGAATAGGATTTCATACAGAAACAGGGTATATAGAAATATGTAATACAATAGATGATGCTGAGATATCTTTTAATAATAGTAAACCTATGTTAGAAACTTTAGTTAGAAGTAAAAGGATAAAAGAAAATGCTTTAAAGTTAATAGATAGTGGGGGAATTCCAAGTGAAAATTATAAACATAATGTTTATTGCTGTACTAATTGTAATGAGATTTATAGTCGATTTTATTTTTGTATTGTATCTGAAGGCAAAGTATATGAACCAGAATACCATTGTTCAAAATGTAAGCGTATTTTAAATAAAGTAAGAATAATAAGTGAAAAAGATAATCTGAAAATATTTGATGAGCATAAGGAATACTCATGGAAATGTCCTATTTGTGGTTGTAATAAATTAGAAATTGATAATGATAGTGGTATTTTAATGTGGGATTAAGATAAATCAAAGAATTTAATGAAATATCACATAAATTAAGAAAAATGCTAATAGAGCTTAATTAAGTTTAAGTTTTATTAGCATTTTTAGTGCAGTTTTGAAGAGGAGATAGTTAAGGTGTTTGATTTTTTTAATATTGTGACATAGGATATTAGATGGTTTTAGGTTTAACAATAAGATATTTTTGGATATAATAGAGGTAATACAATTGATTATTGCAAAATGGATCAAATAAAATTTTAAGGAGTTAATATATGGAAGAGAGCAATATAAGAAATTTCATAAATAGTTCTTCTCTTGGGGTATATACAAAATATATAAAAATTGTAGATGGGCAGAAATATTTAGTTAAGTCAGGTAGAGGTGACGGAAAAAGCAAATCTTCTATATTAGAACCTATAACTGAATGTATATGCTATGAGTTAGCTAATTTAATGGGAATTAATTGTGCTGAGTATACGTTAGAAAAAGTTGATGATGAATTAGTATCAATATCAAAATGGTTTTATGATGAATCTAAAGAAAAATTTTATAGTGCCAATAAATTAATGAGAATATTAGGAATAACAAGAGATGATCTATATAATAAACTTATAAGTAATATTAAAAATGTAGAAATAGATTTAAATAATATGATTGTATATGATTATATAGTAAATAATACGGATAGACATTTGAAAAATTTTGGATTTTTAGTTAATGGGGATAATGTAAAATTTGCTCCAATTTATGATAATGGCTTAGCATTAGGATCACATTTAGATGATGAAGAAATAGAAAATGAGGATATTGAAGATTTGATACTGGATTCTGACTATGCAAAATGTTTTGAGACAAGTAATAGAAAACAATTAGACTTGGTTAAAAATCATACGTTAAATTTAGATATTGATTATGAGAGAGTAATAATAAAATATGAACATTATCTTAGTGAAAAAAGAGTTGAATTTATATTAGAATTACTTAAACATAGAATTGAGGAGGCAAAGAGATGCTTATTCCAAAATCAAAATTAGAGACTGTAGAATTAATGAATGAGGAACATTATTTAGGAGATCTATCTTATGATTTAGTATGTGATGAATATAGTTTTAAGAAAAATGAAGAGATTAAGGATCTTAGCTTGTATCCTGCTGAATTTTATGGGCTATTTACTAGAAAAATTAGAAAAGTTCCAAGTGAAGTAATAAGAGAATTTATTGTTGATAGAATAATACCATACAATAGAATGAATTTAGATTGTTATTTAGAATACTATAATTTAGAATATTGGGATGAATGGGAAGTATTTTTAGCAGCAAAGGGAATGTGCTTTTTAGATACTTTTTGGATAAGAACAGATAAAAGTGAAAGTTATAAAAATCATATTAGATTTACTAATTCTGTTAGAGATGATTTACTTACAGAAGAGTACTTTATTAATAAGAAATTTGCGAATATAAAAAATTTCTAAGGTGGTGTTTTGCCACCTTAGGTTTTAGGTTTAATAATAAGATATTTTTGGATATAATAGAGGTAATACAATTGATTACTGTAATGAATGTGTTAAAATATGGAGGTTTGTTATGAATTTAAAGCCACTACCAATAGGAGTAGATAATTTTGAAATGTTAATAACTAGAGGTTATTACTATATAGATAAAACATTATTAATAAAGGATTTATTAGATAATAAGGCATCAGTAAATTTATTTACAAGACCAAGAAGATTCGGAAAAACTTTAAATATGAGTATGCTTCAATATTATTTTGAAAAGAGAGAAAAAAATAATTCTTATCTTTTTGAAAATCTAAATATAATGGAGGCAGGAGAAGAGTATGTTTCTCATATGGGACAGTATCCTGTAATTAATCTTTCTTTGAAATCTGCAAAGCAACCTAATTTTGAATTAGCGTATATTTCTATTGCAAGAAGAATAGCAGAAGAATATAAAAGGCATGAATATATATTAAAAAGTGAAAATTTAAAAAATGAAAAAGAACGGTTTTTAAAAATATTAAAAGAAAAGGGTGATGAAGGAGATTACACTGACTCAATATTTTTTCTTAGTCAATGTTTAGAAAAGTATCATAACAAAAAAGTAATAATACTTATTGATGAATATGATGTACCTCTTGAAAATGCGTTCTTTGAGGGCTTTTATGATAAAATGATAGCATTTTTAAGATCACTTTTTGAATCAGCTTTAAAAACAAATTCTTCTTTAGAGTTTTCTGTAATAACAGGTTGTTTAAGAATTAGTAGAGAAAGTATATTTACAGGACTTAACAATTTAGAAATTATATCAATTTTAAATAAGTCATATGATGAATACTTTGGATTTATTCAAGAAGATATAAATAAAATGCTTGAAGATTATAATTTAAGCGATAAGGGAGCATTAATAAAAGAATGGTATAATGGCTATATTTTTGGTGATGCTGAAGTTTATAATCCTTGGAGCGCTGTACGATTCGTAAAAGATTTAAAAATTAACAATAACGTATTTCCATCATCTTATTGGGCAAATACAAGTTCAAACAGCATCGTTAGAAGTTTAATTGAAAGAGCTGATAGTGTAACAAAACGTGAAATAGAGTCATTAATTGAGGGAAAAACTATAGAAAAAAAGGTTCATGAAGATATAACTTATAATGAAATGTATGATAGTATGGATAATCTTTGGAATTTTATGTTCTTTACTGGATATTTTAAAAAAGTTGGAGAACGTATGGATGAAGAAGATAATCACTATATAACTCTTAAAATACCTAATAAAGAAGTTAAATATATTTTTAAAAACAAAATATTAAAGTGGTTTCACGATAAGGTTAAAGTAAAAGATTTATCTATAATGTATAGTGCTATATTTAATAAAGATGTTGAAACCTTTCAAAAAGAATTAAATGCAATGCTTAGACAAACTATAAGTTTTAATGATGCTTATGAAAATTTCTATCATGGATTTACTCTTGGCGTTTTAGCTAATATGAATGACTTTTTAGTAAAGTCTAATAGAGAAGCTGGAGATGGCAGAAGTGATATTTTTATAAAATCACTTTCAATATTTGAGCCATGCGTTATATTAGAACTTAAAGTATGCGATAAACCTAAAGATATTTTCAAGAAATGTGATGAAGCATTAGCACAAATTGATGCAAAAAATTACGAAGAAGAACTTAAAGAAGAAGGATATGAAAATATAATTAAGTATGGTATTTCATTTTATAGAAAAGATTGTGTAATAAAAGTTAAAGAATAGAATTTATGGAATATATTAAAATAGTATAAATTTAATAAAACATTTGAGAGATTAAGAAGAATGCTAATAGAGCTTAATTAGATTTAAGTTTTATTAGCATTTCTAATTTATTAAGTTCACTTGTTTATAGTAGCTGGTTTAGAATCATCAATTTCTTTATAATTAATACTAAAATCAGATTAAGTTAACATCTAATAAAAAGAATAATAAGAAAAAACCAAAGAAATCTAATAAAAAGTCTGAAAATATTGAAGAACTGTTCTATGAAGAAGAGATAGTTGATCCGATAGAGTGGAATGATGAATATGTTTCTAAATGTAATGTAATTAAAAGTTTTAATTTTTAAATTTGGTGATAAAGGTTATATTTTATATTAATCTATTTTAATAGTTATAGTGATTCTTAGATAAAGTTGGAATGAAAGTTATTAGATAAGAATAATATTAATCTAAGAATCAAACTTTTATGGTTTGAAAAAACTAAAAACAGAATAGTTCATATTAGATTATAAGACTTTGGAGGTGTATAGAGAAATGACAAAAATAAGGACAATACAAGAGGCCGTAGAAAACATTAAGGATGGAATGAAAATTATGACAGCAGGTTTTTTGGGAATAGGTACTCCATTAAAGATGATAAATGCATTGTCAGAAACAAACGTTAAAGATCTTACACTGATTCAACCTGTATCAGCTCACCCAGGAGAAACTCATGATGTTGGTAAACTTGTAGCAAATAAACAGCTAAAAAAGTTTGTGGGTTCGCATATTGGAACTTGCCCAGAAATACAAGAACAATATAATGCAGGTACACTAGAAGTAGAATTTATACCTATGGGAACTATAGTAGAATGTATAAGAGCTGGTGGAGCAGGACTTGGTGCAGTTATAACTCCAACTGGCCTTGGAACTGAAATTGAAAAGGGAAGAGATAAACTTAATATAGATGGAAAAGAATATTTAGTATTTCCACCAATAAAGGCAGATGTTGCACTAATCAAGGGATATAAAGCTGATAAATTTGGAAATATTGTATATAGAGGAACAACTAAAGGAACAAATACAATTATGGCACTTGCAGCTGATTTAGTTATAGCAGAAGTAGATGAAATTGTAGAAGTAGGTGAAATTTCACCTGAGAGTGTTGGAACACCAGGAATATTAGTAGATATAGTAGTTCAAGGCGATTCTTTTGACGATAGAAAAAAATATTTTGAAGATTTATGGACAAGAACTAACAAAATGAAATAAGGGGGGAGAATTCATGAATAGTAGAGAGATAATTGCAAGAAGAATCGCAAAAGAGTTTAAAGATGGGATGGTAGCTAATTTAGGATTTGGGATTCCTAATATGGCTGCAAATTATTTACCTGATGGAATGGAAATAACATTACAATGTGAAAATGGTGCATTAAAGTTTGGAGCAACTCCGGGCAGAGGAGAATCAGATCCAGACTTAGCTAACTCTGGTGGAGCACCAATCACTTTATTACCAGGGGCATCAACATTTGAAATGGATTTATCTTTTGCAATAATAAGAGGTGGACATGTGGATATAACTGCACTAGGTGCGTTAGAAGTAGATCAGGAAGGCAATATTGCTAACTGGAATATACCAGGAGTTTTCGCACCAGGTATGGGTGGTGCAATGGATCTTTTAGTTGGAGCAAAATATGTAATAGCTGCTTTAAATCATAATGATAAAAAAGGTAATTCAAAAGTTCTAAAAAAATGTACATTACCTTTATCAGCGAAGAATTGCGTTGATCTTATAATTACAGATAAAGCTGTTATGAAAGTTACAGAGAATGGGTTATTATTAACAGAAGTAGCACCAGGCATAACAGTTGATGAAGTAATAAAGAGTACTGAAGCTGATTTATTGATTTCTGATGATGTAAAAGAAATGGATATATAATATTAATTGAATATAAAAAAATCTAAGGTGGTGTTTTGCCACCTTAGATTTTGGTTTAATAATAAAATATCTTTGGATACAATAGGTAAAAATGTAACAAATAAAACTATTTTTAAATTTGAACTCTGATATTTAGGATATTATTTTTATGTTTTGTATAAAATTTTAATAATAACATTTAATATGATAATACTTACTTAAAGCATAAATAGGGTAGAGGAATAATAATTGAAGCAGGTATTATATGAGCAAGTAATAAATAAAGCTAATGAAAGTATAGTTATATTTGAAATGAGAAGAGGATGTGTTTTATGAGTAGTATTAAGAAAATTTTAATATGTGATGACAATGATACCGTAAATGAAACAATAGGAACGTATTTAAAAAATGATGAGATGACATATATTTCTGCATATGATGGAAAAGAGGCATTGGAAAAGTTTAATGCTGAGAAACCTGATCTGGTAATTTTAGATCTTATGATGCCAAAAATTTTTGGAACAGAAGTATGCAAAGAGATTAGAAAGATAAGCAATGTTCCAATAATAATGCTTACTGCAAAGGGGGAAGAAATAGATAGGATTGTGGGACTTGAAATAGGTGCAGATGATTATATTGTTAAGCCTTTTTCACCTAGAGAAGTAGTTACAAGAATTAAAACAATTTTTAGAAGAGTTGGAAATGCTAATATAGATACAAATTTAAATAGAAAACTAGTTACATTTAATAATTTCAATATAGATCTTGATAAATATGAGATTAGATTAAATAAAGAAAAAATAGATGTGACGCCGAAAGAGTGTCAGATTTTATACCTTCTTGCAACTAACGAAGGTAGGGTTTTAAGTAGAGAGGAAATTTTAGATAAAGTATGGGGATATGATTATTTTGGAGATACAAGAGTAGTTGACACACAAATAAAAAGAATCAGAAAGAAGATTCCTGAAGAAGGAGAAAAATGGTCAATAAAAACTGTATACGGCATAGGATATAAATTCGAGGTATTGAAATGAAGCAGAGTTTGTTAAAAAGATTAATTTTAATAATAAGTTTAATTTTATTTATATCTTTTGTAATAGGGCAGATTTTTGGTTTCTTTATAATTAAAGAATGGTTTTTAAAAGAACAGTTAAAGCAGCTTGTACCTGTAATGGAAAATATATCTCATGAAACTAGGATAAATAATGGAACTATAATTATAAAGAATGAAGGAAAACTTATAATAAAAGCTTACAATTTAAATAATGATGAGATACCAATAAACGATAATAATATTAAAAAATATATATATTTCAGCGATGAAGAAATAAAGGAAGATTTACTTCCATACATAGATATAGTTTTAAAGGGAGAAAAGGTTGCAACTATTGAAAGCTTAAATCATATAAAAGGAAGATCAATAATAATAGGCATTCCAATAATTGATGAAGGAAATATTGTTGGAACTATTTTTGCTGTAAAACTTGCAAGTGATTTTTCTGTAGTGTTAAATGGATTTTATTTTGTATTTTTCATCACGAGTTTTATATCTACAATAATAATAATTGCATTAATTTATTATTTTACAAGAAAGCTTATAAAGCCATTAATTGAAATGGTTGATGTATCTAATTCAATGGCATCTGGGAATTTTTCTGCACGTGCAAAGTGTGATGGCTATGGAGAAATAAAGATATTATCAAACTCTCTTAATAATCTAGCGTTAAGGTTATTTGAAAATGATAAAAGTGCACGTCTTTTAGAGCAAACAAGACGTGATTATATAGCAAATGTGTCTCATGAATTAAGAACTCCCATTTCATCTATAAGAGCTATTTCAGAAACATTATGTGACGATATAAAACTTGATGAAGATAAAAAGAAAAAATACTATCTTATAGTTTTAAGAGAATCGAAAAGGCTTCAAAAGCTTATTAATGATATGCTTGAGCTTTCAAGACTACAATCTGGTGAAATGGCTATTTTAAAAGAAGTGGTAAGTGGGAGAAAAATAATGAGCGAAATAGAAGAATATTTTGAAGTATTCTCAGAAGATATGGATGAAGAATTTATAATTACTGAAAAGGCATTAAATATTCCAAATTTTTTTAGCAATGAAAACAGAATTAGGCAAGTACTTTTTATATTAATAGATAATGGATTTAAGTTTACAAAACAATATGGATATGTAAAATTGGATGCATTATGGGATGAAGAGATGATAAAAATAAGTGTTGAGAATAATGGGAATCAAATAGAAAAGGAAGATGTTGAATTTATATTTGAAAGATTTTATAAAGGAGACAAATCTCATAATAAGCCAGGTTCAGGTCTTGGTTTATCTCTTGCAAAGGAAATAATGCGTAATTTAGATGAAGAGATATATGTTGCTAAAAATGAAGAGGGTGTAACAAGGTTTGAATTTACTGTTCATAGAAATAAAATATAAGACAATAAAATCACATTAAAGTACTTTTTGTGACACATTTACGTCACAATTTCCATAGTTATTTTTGATAAAATCAATTGTACAGACACAAGAAATAAATTTCTTAAACTATATTAAAATAATTAATAATATTGTTAGAAGAAACTGATAATAAGAATATTGAAAGGATGAAGGTACAATGAAAATTAAAATGATAACAAGACTTATTGCATCATCTCTTGTAGTTTTTTCACTTGCAGGATGTAGTAATAATGGAAGTACAGCAAATAGTAATTCTAATGGAAAACAATCATCACAAACACAAAGTACAGTTTTGAATTTTAACAAGGATAATTACACAGCTCAGTCATTTACTGTTAATGGTGAAGAGGTTAAATTTCGTGCATATGAAAATATTGTTTATGTTGAAAATCCTGTAGATGAAAAATATCAATCTATGAACATTTACATTCCAGAAGCATACTTTAATGGAGAATCAATTGGCAAATTCACTGCGGATACAGCACCAATATTTTTACCTAACAATGTAGGAGGATATATGCCATCAGAACCAGGAACCCCATCTATGAATGGAAAAATTGACGGTGAAGCATCGAGAATGGGAATGACAAATAACAATGATTCAAAAGGAGGAGGCTCTCCAAACTCATTATTATTAGCTCTATCTAAAGGATACGTAGTAGCATCACCAGGAGCAAGGGGACGTACAAATGAAAGTGATGATGGAACATATTATGGTAAGGCACCAGCTGGACTTGTAGATTTAAAAGCTGCAGTAAGGTACTTACATTATAATGATAATAATATGTTAGGTGATGCAAATAAGATAATCTCTAACGGAACAAGTGCTGGTGGAGCAATGTCGTCACTTTTAGGTGCAACTGGAAATAATTCAGATTATGATTCATACTTAAAAGAAATAGGAGCAGCAGATGCATCAGATGCTATTTACGCAGTTTCATCTTACTGTCCAATTACTAACCTTGAAAATGCTGATATGGGATATGAGTGGTTATTTAATGGATTAAATAGTTATGAAAAAATGAATATTACAAAAGTTGATGGACAGATGAAGAGAGAAAAACTATCTCTTACTCAAACTGAAGATCAGATGAAATATTCAGATGAGTTAAAATCAGCCTTTCCTGCATATGTTAATAGTCTTAACTTAAAAGATGAAAATGGAAATGTATTAACTCTTAATGAGGATGGAAATGGAACTTTCAAGGATTATATAAAAAATATTCTTGTAAAATCAGCTCAGATAGCATTAGATTCAGGAATAGATTTATCATCATATACATGGGTTAAAGTAAGTGATAAAACTGTTACAGATATAGATTTTGAAGGATATGTTTCCGAGTACTTAGGAAGATCAAAAGCAGCTCCAGCATTTGATGGAGTTGATTTAAGTAATCCTGAAAATAATGAATTTGGTACTGAAACAATTGAAGCACAACACTTTACACAATTTGGTTTAGATAATGATACTGCAGGTGGAACCTTGGCAGATAGTCAACTTATCAAGATGATGAATCCAATGAATTATATTGGAGCAGATGGAACGGATGTAGCTAAATACTGGCGTATAAGACATGGAGCTAAAGATAGTGATACAGCAATATCTACACCAACAATTTTAGCGCTTACTATTCAAAGCAATGGTGGTGTTGTTGATTTTGCAGTACCGTGGACTCAAGGGCATGGTGGAGATTACGATCTTAATGAATTGTTTGAATGGATGAATAGTATTTCATAATTATAGATGAGCTATATATAAATAATAAATTACTATTATATTAAGTAAAAATGTATTAATTGTATTTACTTGGATATAATAATTTAAAATATGAAAATAAGGAGATGTAATTTATGGAAACTATAATTATGGCAGTAACTATTGATCCTAGAAGTGCTCATGCACCAGAAGTGCAAACTATCTTAACTAAACATGGATGTATAATAAAGACTAGAGTTGGTCTTCATGAAGTTAGTAAAAATTCTTGTTCTGAGCAAGGATTGATAATTTTACATATTCATTCTAGCTTAGAGGAAATAAAAGTACTCGAAAATGATTTGCTTAAAATTGATGGTGTTAAAGTAAAGCATATGACCTTATAACTAAACCAACAAAACCATTTATAAATTAGTATAGTTAAGTTCTTTTAATTAATGTTAAGTTTTAATTTATGTTCATTGATTAGAATGTTTAAATAAATGATTGTTAGAAAATAGCCTAAAGTATCATTTAAGGTACTTTAGGCTTAAAGGTCTAGTTTGTTATTTATTTCTTTATTTTTCAATTTTAGAGAATGTACATAAGTGAATGTAATCATTCTTTTATATTATTAACAGTCTTTAAGATTTTCTCTAGTTTTTCAACAGATATAATTCTCTCATTACACTTATCACTATCTAAACATATATCAAATCCTATGGATTTATAAGCACCTTTGCTAGCGTTATCTGTTTTACATATAGGTGAAACAAAAGCTACTTCATTTTCACGACCTATATGATTGCAAAGGGCACATATGTGAGTATTATTAGAAGCATAATTTTGAAGTCTACATGACATACCTATAAGTTTACCATTCATATTATAAGCTATAAATAATTTTCTAATTGACTCATCAACCCAACCTAAATAAACACTCGTTGAATCATGCTCAGTTAAGTCTGGTACTTTTAATTTCTTTTCTTTTCTAAACAATTTACTAATTTGTGCATTTGTTATATTTGGCATTTCATATACATATTCTTTCAGCTTATTTGAATACTGTTCAATGTATAATGGGTCAGTTATTTTACTGATATCAAGTATTTTTTCTTCTTCCTCAGATAGATCTGTAAAAATACGTAATATCTTTCCTTGTATATATGTTTTGTTTGTTTCAACGATATTAGGATCTACACAATTTCTGAAAGTATTATTTAAATCGAATAAACATTTTTTTATATAATTATATTCATATCTTTTTATAAAGGCTTTCATAAAATTTAGCACCTCTTTTCTGTTATTTTTATTATTGATTTAAGTAAAAAAGTCATCACTTTAAAGTTTATTTTGGCTTAAATAAAAAAGATGATTATTATTACTCCAACTGAAAGTAACAATAATCATCCAAATTTAAAATACATTAATACTCACAATAATTTTACTTAAGAATCATATTTTAAATTAGAAATGATAACTTTCAGTGGATCCCCACAATGAAATCATAACATTATTTAAAATAGAAGCTCAATCTAATAAATAATTCTGTAATAATTATGAGCAAATACGCTTTTCTTCACCTATTATTCTTCTTATACTTTTTTCAGACAGATAGTATTCTTGAGTTAGTTCATTAATAGTAGTCCCATTAAGGTATTTTTTATAAATTTCATTATTTCTAAGCTTAAGACTACTCTTTATACCACTCTTTTCTCCCCAGGCTTTATGATTTTCATTTTTTCTAGGTACATAAAGATATTTTCCGTCTACATACTCTTGTATTATTTTAACGATTTCCTCTGGTAACACATCGTGTGCTTTTGCATATTTCATTTCTTTACTCCTTAACATTTATCATAGTATTAAAGCAAAGAATACTAAAAAAGCTATGTGTTACAGAACCTAAGATATATGAGCGTTTCAGCTAAATTAACAGCTTAGGCTCCATACAAAGCATAGCTTACTTTGTTGTAGTCCTTGCAAGGAGCAAGCTGATTTATAGTTGAATGTATCATAAACATTCATAAAATACACCTCCAATACGTTAGATTTATTATATCACAATTGATTAGTATTTATTTAACATATTTATTAAATTTATGAACTGTTATACAATTATAGTATAAGTTTTTTATAGGGGGAAAATAATGAATAGAATAAGATTAAAGAAAATAATGGCAAGCGCACTAATAGTGACTTCAATATTAGCACTAAAACCAATAGGAGCAAGTGCAGAATGGAAGAATGATAATACAGGATGGTGGTATAGTGAGGGGAATTCATATTCAGTAGGATGGAAATCAATTGATGGAATTTGGTATTATTTTTATCCTAATGGTTATATGGCTAATGATACAACTGTGGATGGGTGTATTTTAAGTAGTAGTGGTGCTTATGATGCTGAAACTAAGAGTAAAAAAATTTCAGTCGTATATCCTTCGAATTGGTTAAAGGTAGTTGAAAATGGAATAGAACTTAATTATTTAGATGATAAAGGTACAAATTTAACTTCTATAGCTGTAAATATGGGTGGACTTTCAAAAGAAAATTTCATTGAACTTGAAAAATTAAGTTTAGGACATGATTTGGGTATTAGTAAATTAGAAACGGCAGAACAGGTATTTAATAATAAAAAAGCAGATATTATTCATTATTTTCGTAAAGATAAAAATAATAGATATATAACAATATTTCATGTTGTTTTTTATAAGGATAATGTTGCATATGTTTTTACTATTTCTGAACTGGAAAAAGTTTCAGATCAAAATATGGCAGCTTTTAAAAGCATGTTAAATACGGTTGAATTTGTAGATTAATATATATTTTACAATCTAAAGGAATTAATCCGTCAGGTTTGATGTAAGAAGTTTTTTATAAATTTGTTCTTCTTACAAGTTTAAAAGAACATGTTGAGAAGAATAAAAAATATATAGATGATGTTGCAGTTGTAAAAGTTCTAGAGGTTTACAAATATAAATAACATCAGTGTAAAAATATGCTGGTGTTTTTTTACTATCTAAAATTTTAAGTAAGTCAGAAAACTAGATTAAGAGTTTATGTTAGAATATAAGTAAAATCAAGGGTTTGGATTTAATAATGATATGTTTTTATAAAAATAAATATAAAAAATTTAAAATTTTCTTAAAAACTTTTCTTTTAATGCATATATATTAATTAGAACATTAAAATACATAATTTTTATTTAGTATATGTGAATTTAAAAATAAGTAAGTGTACAAAGGTGTACACAAAATATTAAAAGGAGAGCGTTGAAAATGAAAGAAAGAAAATTTGTGAAATTAAGAGTGGATATGTATGGTGATACTAAGTTTAAGATAATTGATACTATGGAGGAAAGAGATCTTATTCATTATATATGGACTAGGCTTTTAACTTTGGCGGGTAAAGTGAATTTAGAAGGAAAATTATATATGTCAAAAAGCATTCCTTATAGTATAGAAACTCTAGCAATAGAATTCAATAGAGGGGTTAGTAAGATTGAACTAGCTTTAAATGTATTTAAGGATTTAGAAATGATTGAATTAAGTAAAGATAATGTTTATAGGGTGAAAAATTTTGCTAAACATCAAAATATTAAAGTTAAAGAAAAAGTAGAAAAGTTAGATGACAAAGAGGCATTTAATGATAAAGAAGAGTTTAAGGATAATGAGATTATAAGTAATAATCTAAACTTACAAGACTGTAAATCAGAATTCAATTATGAAAAAAATTTGATGGATAGTGAGGACATGACAGAAAGTGAAGTTTATCAGGAAACGGGAACAATATCAAAAGAGCATGAGAAAAATGTATTGAATATTGAGTTAAAAGGTCAAGAATACAAGCCAAAAGAAACTAAAACCATAAGTGAAAAAGAGGCATATAAGAATAATGATTATATATTAAATAAAAAATCTAATATTGAAGCATGTACAAAAATAAGCACTAGGTTAAAAGAAAATAAAAAAGAAATAATAGAAAATAACTATGAAAAACACAACAAAACTGATGCAAATACTAAAGTAGAAAATTATAATATTGAAGTAAAAGCAGCTAATGAAGATAATATTGTTAATATTAAAAATAAAGCAAGTAAAAGTAAGCTTTTAAATAATCATAATATAGGTAAAAAAGAGAAATCTCAAGGTATAAATTTGAATATGAACTTATTATCTAATGAAGAGAATAATAAGAAGAAGAAATCTAAGAAACCTAAGAAAAAGTCTGAAGATATTGAAGAATTGTTTTTTGAAGAAGATAGATATGATGATATAGTTAAGCCAACAGAATGGAGTGATGAATCTATTTTAAATGGTAATGTAGTTAAAATATTTAATTTAGGATAATAAACTTTTTATAAATTTGCAATATTTTAAGTATATAAGAATATTTTATATTATTAGGAACGATGTTTAGCAATCTTCTTTAAAAATTTTGGAGGAAAATATATTGGAAGATAAGAGTAATATAAAAATAAGATATTTGCATTCTAATACTAGTAAAGATTTGAAAAACAGATGTACTGATGAATACAAAATTTATGCTCCTAAAATTGCAAAAAAATATAAGAAGACTTTTAAAATTTTACTCAAATTTACTAAAAATAGAGATAAAACTTTATATATCATGTACGATAAAGTTAAAAAGTGGTATAAAGCTGAAAATATAAATATGAGTATGGAAAAAATATATGTTAAAACAAAGCTAGGTTCTTATTTAAGTGGAGGATGTGGAATTGAAGCCTCTCTTTTGACTAATTTAACTGCAAGTGCTGTTTTTGCATATACAAGCTTATATATAAAAAAACTTGGAACTATATCAATACTATGCTATATGTTAATTATATCTTTTTATGGACTTATTGTATTAAGCAAAGAAGATGATGAAGTAGAAATGTACAATTTATTTTTGGAAGTACTAAATGAACTAGAAACAAGCAGAGAATAAAATTTTTTTTTCTACACAATATATTAATGTAGAAGGGAAGTGTTTAAGATGTATACACCTAAAAGAACTTGTAGTGAAGAAGAAAAAAATGTTAAGCGTTATAATGGAGACGGATATCACGATCTTGGAATGGTTACAGAAAATCAAATGTCAAATGTAGCATCGAATCCTTTGACTGAACATTACCATGTTAAGGGATTTAATGATAGTGCAGGAGAAAAATGTACACCTAACAAGTAAAATTAAGTAGTAAATGGTGTTAATTTCTATAATGAAAAAAGCATAAAAACTTAACTTTTACACAATATATATGTGTAGGAAGGAAGTGTTTGTTATGAGTAATGAAAAAGGATGTTGTAGTCATCATGATAGCAATAACCATAAGACTTGTAATGGATGTTCATGCCATGAAAAGGAAACACCATTGATTCAAGAGAATAAAACAAAGACAGTGAATGATACATCAGGAAAAAGCGCCACTTGTAATAACTGGTCATCAGTGCCTCAAAATTATGACATTAAAGAATCATGTGAAAAACATGAAAAAACTGCTACAAATAATCAATGGTGTTCTTGTTCAAAGTAATAAGAGAACATCTATATTACAAACATAAGTTTTAAACTTATTCCTTTCAACAATAATGAAGCTAAATTACATTAAATATCAAGAGTATAGTTATATGTAAGTATAATAATTATAAATATTTATTTATAATACTTGATGCAAAATGTGATTTAGTAAATTATTTGGAGAGTTCCAGATATAATAAATTTATTATATCTGGAACTTTTTCTATTTCTAAAAGAAACTATAAGAATTTTTAATATTGATAGTCTAATAAAATATAGATTGAAAACAATAAGTATATAAGTTTGAAAAAATATGAAAAACAAACATCAAAAAATTGTAATCTAGTTGCAATTTATCAATTGCATGAAAAAAAGTATAGAATTTTTAAAGCTTATAAAGATAATAATATTTAAGAGTAGGAATAGATTTAGTGAAGAATTGTATTATGATATAATTTTATTAGATTTATTAAAAAATACATATTTAAATTATTTAAATACTAGGAGTTAATAGTATATTATGGAAGAATTAAAAAGCATTTTAGATAATGTTATATATCTAGATATTGAAACAACTGGATTAGATGAAAATAACTGTGAAATAATAGAAATTGGTGCAGTTAAAATAAAAAATTTAAGTGTAACTACATATGAGGTACTAATAAGGCCTAAGGGAAATGTTCCTGTAAGCATTTATAAACTTTGTCAGGGGTTAAAAGAGGAAGATCTGATGAACTCAAGGCATTTAGAAGATATAAAGAAGGAGTTGTTAGTTTTTTTAGAAGATTTGCCACTGATCTGCCATAATGGAGGCTTTGAAAGAAAATTTCTCTCTTATCATATTCCTGAGATAAAAAATGAAATATTTGATTCAATGGAACTTTCAGCAATACTTGAACCTTGGAGAAAAGAGTATAATTTAGATTCTTTAATAAAGAGTATCACTATTTTAGATAAAGATGAATTTCATAGAGGTCTTGAAGATTCAATTGATACTTTGAAGGTGGTAAACTCACTTTTATGTAGAGAGTGGATTAGAGAAGAAAGTAAAAAGAAAAATAAATCATTATATAATATTATAGATAAGGACTATGAATTTTTAAAATATTGGGAATGGAAAGAATATTTATTAAAGCCAATATTATTTAATATAGAGGATTATCCTTATGTAAGTTATGAAGAAAATAAAAGACAAGATGTTAAGCTGAAAAGAATACCAATAGAATATGAGAAGTATGAAGATTTATTAATTAATGAAGAGATATGGAATAATGGCGGTGATTTTGGCTACCAGTATAGGGAAGATCAAAAGAACTTTTCAAATAAGATAAGAGAAAATATAGAAAATGAAAAAAGAATATTTATAGAAGCTCCAACTGGAAGTGGAAAAACATTTGCATATCTTCTTATAGCAGCAACTAAAGCTTATTTAAACAAAAAGAATAAGAAAACAGAAGACGCAAGTTATTTTATATCTACAAATACAAAAGAACTTCAAAATCAACTTATTGAAAAAGATATACCAATGATACTTAAAAAACTTGGATTAGAAAAAAAATTGAACTATGGGGCTATGAAAGGAAAAGCAAATTATATTTGTATAGACAGATTAAATAAATGTGATGCACTTAATGAAAGTAAAGAAAGTAGTTTAACGCAATTGTTTTTAAGAAGATTATGTGATGGTGGTAAACATGGAGACATAGAAAATATAAGTTATTGGGCATATATTCATTTTGAAATTGATAAATATTTAAAAGCAATAAATTGTGATAATGAATCTTGTGATTTGGATAGATGCATTAAACCATGTTATTTAAAAAATAGGTATAATGAACTGCCTAGTGAAAACATAACTGTTATTAATCATTCATTATTATCATGCTATCCATATTCTGAAAAGAAAAAGATAAACCACTTAATAATTGATGAGGCTCATAATTTAATGGATAAATGCTATGATTTCTTTTGTGAAGAGTTTATTTCTAATGAATTCATAGAATTATTAAATCAAATAGAAAAAGGGCACCCAAGTATTTATGCTCAACTTAGGACGTTAAATGCAGAATATGGGTATAGAGAAAATATAGATTTAAATAAATTGAGATTTTTAGTTGAAGAGATTAATAGTAATATAATTATACTGTTAAATGAGTTTAGAAATATGGAATTAGCAAATGGTAAGTATAATTTTACTACTGAATTCTTTTTACCTAAAGAGGAATTAAAAGATATAATGAAGGACTTAAGATTACCAATATCTAATATAAAAGAAAGTATATATGGAATATATAAGGTTTTAAATGATTATATAAGAAATATCACATTAGAAGATGAAACAAATGGAGATAAAGAGCTCAGAGGTTTGAATGACTATGTAGGAAAATTAAAAGATAACTTTAACATAATAGATAAATTTTTGGAAGAAAGTACGTTTTATGCAAAAGAATTAGAAATAGATATGGAATATAAGGGGTTTACATTTAGAAATATACCTTTAAATGTTGGTGAGTTAGTAAACGAACATATGCTTAAAGAAGTAAAAAGTACAACTTTCTTATCAGCAACTTTAAGAATAGAAAATTCTTTTGAAAAGATAAAGAAACATTTAGGTCAAGAGAATTCTGAGGAGTTTATAATTCCACCTACATTTAATTTAAAGCAAAGAACAAAAATATTTGCTTTAAATGATATAGGCTCTTATGATAGTCCAAATTATACTAAGAATATGGCATACTTTATATTCAATACTGCTAAAAAGTTAAATGGACATATACTTGTTTTATTTAACAGTAATAATAGAAAACAAGAAGTTTTTGATGAATTACAATTGTTAACTAGTGGAACAAAGATAGAAGTTCATGTAAATAGAAAAGCTATTTCATCTCTAAATGATAAAAATAGAAATGTTATAGTATTAGGTGGAAAGGGATTCTTTGAAGGAATAGACATAGCTGGAGAAGGCCTTACATGTGTTATGTTAGATAAATTACCTAATTATAGTATAGATTATCCAATATTAAAAGCTATAACAACATATCAAAGTAAGAGATACCAAGAAGTTAATTATCCTCAACTATGTATAAAAATGAAACAGATATATGGAAGATTGATTAGAAGTGATTTAGACTATGGATATTTTGTTATATTAGATCCAGGCAAGAATTCTAATACAATAAGAAATATAGAAAGAGATCTTAGCGGCCCGGAAATTGAAATTCTTAATTCAGATAGAGTATTAGATAAAATTGATTATGACTATAGATTTTGGAAAAAGTATAACTTAAACATTTTGTTAAGAGATATGAGAAGAAATAATAAAAATATTGAAAATGAATTCAATGATGAAGCGAGAAGACATAAAATTTTTTGGGAACTTTTAGGAATAAAGGATGAACAATGTTATTTTCGTAACATAGATTTTAATTTAAAAGCTAAACTATAGATAATAAGATATGATGAAAATAAATATTTCAGTAAGCATTATATAATATTTTTATTATATTTATGAATAGTATTTATAGAATCAAGATAGTAACAAATTTATATAAATATAGATTTTTATGTGGAGATATTTTATTAAAAGACATATGATTATTTATTTTAATAATTATATGTCTTAACATTACCTACATATTGTAGTAACATTATATATTAAGATGTTAAACATAGTTAGGGAATGTTTGATTCTATATGATAATAGGAGTGAATAACATGAATAAAAATACAACAGATAAAATAACTACAGACTTAGGTAAAGATCCAATAGGAAAATTACTTTTTAGTTTGGCTCTTCCAGCTATTGTTGCTCAGCTTGTAAATATTTTGTATAACATAGTAGATAGAATATTTATAGGTAGAATTGCTAATGGAGACATAGCCATGGCAGGGGTTGGAGTTGCATTCCCAATAATTCTTATAATATCTGCATTTAGTGCATTAATAGGAATGGGTGGAGCGCCAATTGCAGCTATTAAAATGGGAGAAAAAGATAATGATGGTGCTGAAAAAATATTAAGTAATAGTTTTTCTACTTTAACAATATTAGGAATAGCTTTAACGATAGGATTTTTTATATTTAAAGAACCATTGCTTTGGGCATTTGGAGCTAGTGAAGCTACAATAGGATTTGCTAATGATTATTTAGGTATATACCTTGTAGGAACTATAGCAGTCCAAATAGCGCTTGGAATGAATCCATTTATTAATACTCAAGGATTTGCTAAAGTAGGGATGACTACTGTAATGATAGGAGCTGTTATAAATATAGTTCTTGATCCTATCTTAATTTTTGGATTTGATATGGGAGTAAAAGGGGCAGCTTTAGCTACAATACTATCTCAAACAGTATCAGCAGCATGGGTGTTATATTTCTTATTTGGCAAAAAAAGTATACTTAAGATAAGAAATAAATATTTAGTTCCAGATGCAAAGATAGTATTATCAATAATGGCTCTTGGTGTATCTCCATTTATAATGCAAGCTACTGAAAGTTTAGTTTTAATATCTCAAAATAATCAACTTTCACTTTATGGTGG
This sequence comes from Clostridium botulinum, assembly GCF_000827935.1. NCBI lineage: Bacteria > Bacillati > Bacillota > Clostridia > Eubacteriales > Clostridiaceae > Clostridium > Clostridium botulinum. The sequence continues at coordinate 2,038,642 of NZ_CP010520.1, read as the reverse complement.
GGATTTAGCTGTTGGAGCTATGACTATAATGAGTAGTATTATGCAAATAATACTATTACCACTTATGGGACTATCTCAAGGTGCTCAACCAATTATAAGTTATAACTATGGAGCAAAAAATGTTGATAGAGTTAAAAAAACATTTAAACTGCTTCTTATAAGTTGCTTATCTTACACAGTTATTATGTGGTTGCTTATAATGGTATTCCCACAAGTATTTGTAAAATTATTTAACAGTGATCCTAAATTAATAGAAATGACATCATGGAGTATGAGAATATTTTTTGCTGGAATTATAATTTTTGGTGCACAAATAGCATGTCAACAAACGTTTCTTGCTTTAGGTCAAGCTAAAATATCACTTATATTAGCTTTACTTAGAAAAGTTATTTTGTTAATACCTCTTATTTTTATATTCCCTATGTTTTTTGAAAATAAATTAAGAGGGGTGCTAATGGCTGAACCTGTAGCTGATATAGTGGCTGCACTTTCTACTATAACGTGTTTTATAATTTTATCTAGAAAGTTATTTAAAATTAAGGAATAGAGAACATTAAAAGCATAAGGAATTGAATTAATTTATAGTTTAAATTAATTCAATTCCTTTTTTGTATTTAGAATACCACCGGTTAGACCGGTGGTTCCGGAGAGCTTTTAGCGGTGGGTATAAAAAATAATACCTCCAATGTAAAATAGTAGTAGGTTTTCCGACCACAACTAGAATACATAGGAGGTGCTTCCAATATGGACAATGGTGGTTTATAACACAGTAAATGGAATTATAAATATCATGTAGTATTTGCACCAAAGTATAGAAGACAAATAATATATGGAAAGATAAAATCAGATATTGGAATAATATTTAGAAAGTTATGTGAACATAAAGGAGTTGAAATTATCGAAGCAAATGTGTGTAAAGATCACATACATATGCTTGTAAGTATACTACCAAAGTTAAGTGTTTCACAATTTATGGGATAATTAAAGTTTAACTAATAGGAATAGTAACAAATCAAAATTGACAAAATAAACATACATAAGGAAAAGAAAGCTAGGTGTAAATAAATATGAAAAAAGTATCCAAGAGATATTTACTTGTGTTAAATTTAACTGTTATGTTTGCGTTTAATATGGCACATCCAGTTACTCCAAGATTAATTACAGAATTATCATTACCTTCTTTTATGTTTGGTATATTTTTTGCTTTTATGTCTGTTACTACATTTGTTTCATCTCCAATATGGGGTAAATTATCAGATGAAAATGGTAGAAAAAAATATTTAATATATGGAGTTTGTGGATATGGAATAAGTCAAATTGGGTTTGGATTTTCAAAGAGTATAATATTAATAGTAATCTTCAGAGCTTTAGCAGGCGCATTTGCAGCAAGCTATATAACAGTTTCTATGGCGTATATAACAGATATAACAAGCAAGAAAAATAGAATTAAGTATTTGTCATACTATTCAGCGTTTGGTTCTGTAGGGAGTTCGTTAGGATCACTTATTGGAGGGGTAATAGGAAGCAATAAATATAAATTAACATTTCTATTTCAATTTGGTGTATGCTTATTAATATCAATATTAGTAAATCTATTTATAGGAGAAAGTATAAGACCGCCTTCTTTAAGTATAAATAAAAAATTAAATATAAGAGAAGGAGAGAAGATTAAGATAAATTTTAACTCTATATTGGGCATCATGATAATAGCAGTTGCATTAACTTCTTTTGCAACAACAAGTTATAATTCAACAATAAACTATTATGTAGAAGCAGTTTTAAATTTACCACCAAGCATAATTGGTATAGTGATGTTTATTTCAGGAATAATTGGACTTATAATGAATTTTTTTGTAAACCCTTATTTAGCTGGGAAATTTAATGAAAAAAAGCTTTTTAAATCAGTGGTATTGTTTTCTGGAATTTCTCTTATAACAGCATCATTAATAGACAATTTAAGTATTGCAATAATATTTATAATAACTTTTTTATCATTTATTTCATTAACAATACCCATACAACAAAGTATAATATCAAAAGAAGCCAGTAAAAATTATGGAATGATAATGGGAATACAGAATTCGTCAAAAGCATTGGGTATGGTAATTGGATCTCTATTTTCTGGTTTTATATTTAATTTTGGTAGCAAGTTACCTTTTATAATTGCGGGAATTACATTAGTAAGTACATATTTTATGTTAATTTATGCAAAAAAATTTAAAGATGATGAATTTTCAGATTGTAAGAATTTCTAAAGAAAAATGATGAATTTTATAAAATATCAACTATATATTGAAAAGATCTTAATAAATTATAATGTGTTTGAATAAATAATTTTTATATGTTATAATTTCAACATTCATACGAAAGACTCGTATATTTCCGATATAATGGTTGGAAAGTTTCTACCTGCTATCCGTAAATTAGCAGACTACGAGGTATTGTTAAAATTCTTGATTTATTATCTAGAAATGCAACACCTCAAATTTTATGATTTGAGGTGTTTTTTTATTAGATTTCTTTAAGCACATATTAGTTATTTACGTGTCTTTAAGTATGATTATTTTTTACTAATAGGGGGATAAATAACATGCAATTAGAATTAGAGCAAAAGAAAAGGCTTAAAATGCGCGAAGAGGATTTATTAGAAAATCAAGATGATTTACAATTACTTTACGGTATTGATGATAAACCTAGCATAACTACTCAAATATTATTAGCATTTCAAAATATATTTGCAGCATTTGGAGGAATTATAGTTGTTCCTTTAGTTATTTCAAGTGCATTAGGATTTGATACTGCAACATCAACTGCTCTTATGAGTGCAACTATTTTAGCAGCTGGAATAGCTACAGTTATTCAATCTAGAGGTGTTGGACCAGTAGGATCAAAAGTGGCATGTATAATGGGAACGGATTTTACCTTTGTTTCACCATCTATAGCAGTTGGAAGTGTTTTTGGAATTCCAGGCATTATAGGTGCAACGATATTAGGTTCATTTGTAGAAATAATTTTAAGTTTTATAATAAGACCATTAATGAAATTATTTCCACCATTAGTTACAGGTACAGTTGTATGTTTGATAGGACTTACATTACTTCCAGTATCTATGGATTGGGCAGCTGGTGGAGTAGGTTCAGCTAGCTATGGTAGTATAATGAATATTTCAATAGCTATGTTGGTAATGATAGTTACACTGCTTTTAAATAGATATGGAAAAGGATTGGTGAGTAGTGCTTCAATTTTAATTGGTATGGTAATGGGATATATAATATGTATACCACTTGGAATGATTGATTTTACCACTGTAAGAGAGGCAACATTTTTATCATTTCCTAAAATATTCTCATATGGCGTAACTTTTGATTGGAAAGTAGTAATACCGTTTATTCCTGCATATTTTGTTACGACAATAGAGACAGTTGGATGCTTAAAAGCTATAGGAGAGGTTTCTAAAGTAGATATGGACGATAAAAGAGTTGGAGCAGGGGTATTAGCTGATGGAATAGGAAGTATGATAGCAGGAGCAGTTGGAACATTTCCAAATACTTCTTTTAGTCAAAATGTAGGATTAATCCCATTAACAAAAGTAGCAAGCAAATATGTTGCGATGATGGCTGGAATTATATTAATTATACTAGGATTTTTTCCTAAGTTTGCAGCTTTAATAAATATAATACCTTCACCAGTTTTAGGTGGTGTAGGAATAGTAATGTTTGGTACTGTTGCAGCATCTGGAATTAAGACTTTGAGTAGAGTAAAGTTAAATAATAGAAATTTATTAATAATAGCAACATCAATAGGTCTTGGAGTTGGAATTACATTTAGACCAGATTTTATAAGTCAATTACCAGAAGGATTAAAAATGATATTCTCATCTGGTATTTCAACTGGAACTATTGTAGCTTTAGTTTTAAACTTAATATTAAAAGATGAAAAAAGTGAGGTAAAATAAAAATGGAAAATTTACATAATCGTATATTAGAAGAAGGACAGGCACTTTCAAGTGATGTGTTAAAAGTAGATTCATTTTTAAATCATCAAGTAGACGCTGATTTAATGTATGAAATGGGTACATATTTTAAAAACTATTTTAAAGATCATAATATAACTAAGATTTTTACAATTGAAAGTTCAGGAATTGCACCAACTGTTATGACAGCTATGCAAATGAATTTACCAATGGTAATATTAAAAAAACAAGGATCTAAAATATTAAAAGGTGATGTTTATCAAACAACAGTACATTCATTTACTAAAGGTACAGATTATGAACTTACACTTCAAAAGAAGTATATAAATGAAGATGATAATATATTAATTATAGATGATTTTTTAGCTAATGGAGAAGCAGCTCTTGGAGCAGCAAGATTAGTAGAAGGAGCAGGAGCTAAAGTTGCTGGAATTGGAATTGTAATAGAAAAATCATTCCAACCAGGTCCAAAACTTTTAGAAGAAAAAGGATATGATGTATATTCTTTAGCTAGAATAGAAAAGCTTGAAAAAGGAATCATAAAAATTAAAAAGTAATGATTTTAAAATTGTAATGATAAAAATAATATATAATTAACTAAAATTATATAGATATAAGAAAAACTAGAATCATAGTTAGAGTATTATTAATTATGATTCTAGTTTTTCTTATTATTCTATTTTTTTGAAAAGTGTATTACTATAACAATAAATATGCAATTATAAATAATTTTTAGACTGAATAGCTGATAAAACCTAAGGTTTTGAATTAAAGCTTTTGATATTTGATTTATGAGTAAATATATAGTATAAATTACTTTGTTATAGAAGACTTGGTAAAATTGTATATTTCATGTTAGTATTGTACATGAAGTTTTTAAGATGATTGTAGACTATTTATATAAAGAAAAGGGGGAGAAATAGTGACAATAACAAAACAATTAACAAACATAGTAGAAGATAAAGTATTTCTTCGCAAAACCATAGCAATTGCTATTCCAGTGACAATACAAGCGTTGCTTAACACAACATTAAATCTCATAGACACTATGATGATAGGACAATTAGGTGAAACTACTATTGCAGCTGTAGGGCTTGCAAACAAGGTCTTTTTTGTATTTACATTATTATTATTCGGAATTGTAAGTGGATCATCAATATTAACTGCCCAATATTGGGGTAAAAAAGATATTAAAAATATAAGGAAAGTACTTGGAATATCTTTAATTATAGGTTTATTTGGCGCAATAATATTTGTTATTCCAAGTTTAATATGTCCTAATATAGTTATGAGGATTTTTACACCCAATGAATCAACAATAGGTATTGGAGTTGCTTACTTATCAATTGTCGCATTAAGTTATCCATTAACAGCGATTACTAATGCGTATATTTCTTTATTAAGAGCTGTAAATGAAGTAAAAGCACCAGTTGTAATAAGCTTATTTTCAATTTTAATTAATGCAATTTTAAACTACACATTAATATTTGGACACTTTGGTTTTCCAGCATTAGGGGTACAAGGTGCTGCTATTGGAACTTTAATTGCTAGAATAATTGAATGCATAAGTGTATTAAGTATAGTTTATTTAAAGAATGGACCAGCTGCTGCAAGATTAAAGGAATTAGTTGCTTTTGATAAAACATTTATAAAAATGTTCTTTATTACAGTATCTCCTGTTATTGCAAATGAGTTTATGTGGGGACTTGGAGTAACTATATATTCACTTGTGTATGGAAGAATGGGAGATGGAGCAGTTGCAGCTATCACTATAACTCAAACAGTTGAACAAATAGCAGTTGTAATATTCCAAGGGATTAGTGCAGCAACAGCTGTTATTTTAGGAAATGAGCTAGGGGCAAATAAACTTAAAAAAGCAGATATACATGCAAAATATCTTCTCATATTACAATTTATAGCTACGTTAGTTATAGGTGTTATATGTATTTTAACGAGATGGCCATTAATACATTTATTTACGGTGACAGAAGCAGTGGCAGTAGATATAAGTAAATGCCTAATAGTATTTGTATTATATTTACCTTTTAAAATGTTTAATTTAGTAAATATTACAGGAGTACTTAGAAGCGGAGGAGATACTAAATCAGGACTTATTCTAGATACAACTGGAGTATGGCTTATAGGAATTCCTTTAGCTTATTTAGGTGGAATATTTTTATCATTACCTATTTATTGGGTTTATGTACTAGTATTAGCAGAAGAAATTTATAAATTTGTTTTAAGCTTTAAAAGATATAAGCAAAAGAAATGGCTAAAGAATATTGTTGAAGTATAATGGCTCAAATAATTATAGTATATAATTGAGCTAGATAATTTTATAGAAATAGATAAAATATATCTATTCTTAGAGCAGTCAATATTACAGTGGTAAGTTTGTTTATAGAAGACATTAGTTGAAAACTCTAAAAATGAATATTAGGTTTATCAAAAAATAGCTGAGAGTATTTTATTACACTCAGTTATTTTTAATTAAAATAATATGTAGTTAAAATGCATTAAATATGCATTCAAAATAAGACTTGAAAGTAAGGAAAAAATATTTTAAATGAATTTTAGTAGAAGTAATTTTTCTAACTAAATATATAAATAAGTATATTTTTTATTATATGAAGGAAAATAATGTTGTTAATATATTTTTTAGGAGAATAGATAGCAGAAAAAATAACTTATTATTTAGATATAGATATGCTTAGTGAAAAATAAATAAAGTAACATGGAATTTAAAGCTGATACAAATTAGATGATAAATCATTAGTATAATGCAAATATTAAAGATATAATACGAACTTTATAAATTAAAAATAAGATATAAAATTAAATAAATAATTCTATAATTTTTTAGATTTTGTGATTGAATTTTTAAATAAGAATGTAGATAAATTGTAGAGTTTTAGATTTAAATTACTTTTATAAGAGAATTTTATAATACTATAGTTAAAAGAAAAATAATAACGAATATTAAGTGATAATTTTAGGTAAATGTGCTATAATTTCTATAATATTATTAATTGAATTAATTAAATGTACTTTAATAAAAGTATAAGAAAAGAATAAAGGAGTGTATTAATTGGGGAAGAAATTTAAAAGAGTATTAGTTGCAAATAGAGGGGAAATTGCAATAAGAATATTTAGAGCATGTCATGAACTTGGAATAAGAACTGTTGCTATATACTCAGAAGAAGATAAACGTGCTCTTTTCAGAACTAAAGCGCATGAAGCATATCAAATAGGCAAAAATAAGGGGCCGGTAGAAGCATACTTAAATATTGATGAGATTATAAAGCTTGCATTAAAGAAGAATGTAGATGCTATACATCCAGGGTATGGATTCTTATCTGAAAATCCTGAATTTGCAAGAAGATGTGAAGAAGTAGGGATAGAATTTATAGGTCCAAAGTCTGAAATGATGGATCAATTAGGCGACAAGATAAAATCAAAAATAGTTGCTAAAAATGTTGGAGTTCCTGTAATACCAGGAGTAGAAAAACCAATAAATTGTGAAAAAGAGGCAATGGAGATTGCTGGTATGTGCGGTTATCCAGTTATGATAAAAGCTGCTGCTGGTGGCGGTGGAAGAGGTATGAGAATAGTAAGGAATGAAAATGAGCTTGTTGATGCATTTTTAAGTGCCAAAAATGAAGCTAAAAAGGCCTTTGGCATAGATGATATGTTTATTGAAAAATACATAGAAGGACCAAAGCATATAGAAATTCAAATTTTAGGAGATAAATATGGAAATGTAGTTCATCTTTATGAAAGAGATTGCTCTATTCAAAGAAGACATCAAAAAGTTATTGAAATTAGTCCAGCTTTATCTTTAACTCAAGAAAAAAGAGAAGAAATATGTGCTGATGCATTAAAAATAGCTAAAGCTGTTGATTATAGAAATGCAGGGACTTTAGAATTTTTAGTAGATATGCACGGAAATCATTATTTTATAGAAATGAATCCAAGAATTCAAGTAGAACATACAATAACAGAAATGACTACAGGAATAGACTTGGTTCAAAGTCAAATTTTAATAGCGCAAGGTTATGCATTAAATTCTAAAGAAATCGGGATATATTCTCAAGAAGATATAAAACCAAGAGGTTATGCTATTCAATGTAGAATAACTACTGAAGATCCATCAAATAATTTTGCACCTGATACAGGAAAGATAGATGTTTATAGAACTAGTTCAGGATTTGGTATAAGACTAGATGGTGGAAATGGCTTTGGTGGTGCAGTCATAAGTCCTTATTATGATAGTTTATTAGTAAAAACAACAGCGTATTCAAGAACTTTTGAAGATGCTGTTAGAAAATCAATACGTGCAATAAAAGAGTCAACCATTACAGGCATAAAAACAAATGTAGACTTTTTAATAAATGTATTAAATAATGAAACATTTAAAAAAGGTGAGTGTGATACTAACTTTATATCAGAAAATCCACAATTGTTTGATATATCACCACAAAACGATAGCGAATATAAATTACTTAATTTTATTGGTGAAAAGTTAGTAAATGAAACAAAAGGAATTAAGAAAGAATATGATGTTCCTGTAATTCCTATAGTAAATTCTTTAGATGGTTTATCAGGAACTAAGCAAATATTAGATGCAGAAGGTCCTGATGGGGTAGTTAAATGGATAAAAAATCAAAATAAATTATTACTTACAGATACTACAATGAGAGATGCTCAACAATCATTAATGGCTACTCGTGTTAGAAGTAAGGATATGAAAAATATAGCTAAAGCAACAGCATTATATGGAAATGATTTATTCTCACTTGAAATGTGGGGTGGAGCTACGTTTGATACTGCATATAGATTTTTAAAAGAATCTCCATGGAGAAGACTTGACTCGTTAAGAAAAAGAATTCCTAATGTTATGTTCCAAATGCTTATTAGAGGTGCAAATGGTGTTGGATATAAAAATTATCCTGATAATGTAATAAGAGAATTTATAAAAGAATCAGCTAATAGTGGAATAGATATATTTAGAATATTTGATTCACTAAATTGGTTGAAAGGAATAGAAGTATCTTTAGAAGAGGTACTTAAAGCTAATAAAGTTGCAGAAGTTGCACTGTGCTATACAGGTGATATTTTAGATGAAAATAGAGATAAGTATAGTTTGAAATATTATGTGGATAAGGCTAAAGAAATTGAAAAAATGGGTGCACATATACTTGCAATAAAAGATATGTCTGCATTGCTTAAACCTTATGCAGCTAAGAAACTTATAACTGCATTAAAAAATGAAGTTTCAATTCCAATTCATCTTCATACACATGATACAACAGGAAATGGTGTTGCAACTGTATTAATGGCTGCAGATGCAGGGGTTGATATTATTGATACAACTTTTAATAGTATGTCAGGACTTACAAGTCAACCAGCTTTAAATTCAATAGTTGCAGCTCTTAACAATACTGACAGAGATACAGGAATTGATATACGTGGAATTCAAAAATTATCTGATTATTGGGATGCAGTAAGACCTGTATATGATCAATTTGAATCTGATTTAAGATCAGGTAGTGCAGAGATTTATAAATTTGAGATTCCAGGAGGACAATATTCAAATTTAAAGCCACAAGTTGAAAGTTTTGGACTTGGACATAGATTTAATGAAGTGAAGAAGATGTACAAAAAAGTAAATGATTTACTTGGAGACATAATAAAGGTTACACCATCTTCAAAAATGGTTGGAGATATGGCTATATTTATGGTACAAAACAATTTAACTCCTGAAAACATATATGAAAAAGCAAAGAATATGGCTTTCCCAGATTCTGTAGTTTCATATTTTAAAGGAATGATGGGTCAACCAGAAGGAGGATTTCCTGAAGAATTACAAAAACTTGTTTTAAAGGGAGAGAAACCTATTACAGTTAGACCTGGAGAACTATTACCACCAGAAGATTTTGATAAAATTGAAAAATATTTAAAAGGAAAATATAAATTTAAACCATGTAAAAGAGATATATTAAGTTATGCTTTATATCCAGATGTATTTGAAGATTTTATAAAGTCAGTGCTAAAATATGGGGATGTAAGTCTTATGGGAAGCGATGTATTCTTCCACGGTTTATCTGAAGGTGAAACAAGTGAAATAGAAGTTGCTGAAGGTAAGACCATGATAGTTCAGTTGATTGAAATTGGGAAATTAGACAAAGAAGGTTATAGAACTATTGAATTCGAAATAAATGGTAACAGAAGAAAGATAAAAATAAAAGATAGAACTGAAAGAGCTACAAGCATGTTAAGTTTAGATAATCCAACTAAAATGGCAGATTCATCAAATAATCTTGAAATTGGTGCAAGTATTCCAGGAAATATAATAAATATACTTGTAAAAGAAGGTCAAGAGGTTAAAGAGGGAGAAAGCTTAGTCGTGATAGAAGCAATGAAAATGGAAACAAATATAATTGCTAGTTGTGATGGTGTTGTAGAATCTATTTTTGCAGAAGAAGGAAAACAAGTAAAAACTGGTGAATTGCTAGTAAAACTAAAATAAATTAATAAAATCTTAGAAGTTATTAATATAAATAAGCATTGGTGATACAGAAAGTTATGAAAAAAATTAGATGGTTAGTATACAGTGTTTTTAGAATATGAAATTGTTATGAAACTTAATTGAATAAATTATTATAATTAAATGATTAAATAGACTATTGTAAAATATTTTTGCGATAGTCTATTTTTATCATTTAGAAAATTTGATTAACGTTTAATGTATAAAAGAATTAATATAATTAGAATAAAATTATTAATAATAAAAATAAATGGGATAAAAAGCATGTTTTAAATAAAAAAAGTTGTTGAATATTATAAGTATTTTTGGTAATATATCATAAATTATAATAAGCAAATTTATATAATACTAGCTACCGTAAGTAAAAAGAAATGGAGATGCTTATTATGTTATTTAAAAATATTACAATGATTGATGAAAACTTTAATACTATTGAAGGGACTAATATTTTAGTAGAAGAAAACAAAATAGTATATATTGGGGAAAATGTTCCGGAAAATTATATTGGTGAAGTATATGATGGAGAAAACAAGGTTGCAATGCCAGGATTTTTTAATACGCATTGCCATGTACCAATGACTTTACTTAGAGGATATGGAGAAGGTTTACCTTTGCAAAGATGGTTAACTGAAAGAATTTTCCCGTTTGAAGCTCTACTTACAGATGAAGACTGTTATTGGGGAACTTTACTTGGAATATCTGAAATGATAAAAAGTGGGGTAGTATCTTTTACTGATATGTATTCTCATTTGGAATCGTTAGTACAAGCTATTGAAGAAACAGGAATAAAAGCAAATATTTCAAGTTCATACTTAAAAAATGATGAAAATAATGATTATTTTAAACATAATTCATATAAAGAAACAGAATTTATTAGAAACTATGCTAAAAATTCTAAAAATGGTGCTATTAAAGGGGATGTCTCTATACATGCTGAATATACATCTTCAGAAGTATTAGTAAAACAAATTTCTGAGTATTGCAATTCAACAGAAATGAATATGCATATACATCTTTCAGAAACAGCACTTGAACAACAAGCTTGCAAAGAAAGACATAGTGGCTTAACTCCTACAGAATATTTTTATAAATGTGGTACTTTTAATAGTAAAACAACAGCAGCTCATTGCGTTTTTCTTGAAGGTGATGATTTTAGTATCCTTAAGGAAAATAATGTTACAGTATCACACTGTCCAACTAGCAATTTAAAACTTGGTAGTGGAATAGCTCCAGTAAAAACTATGTTAGAACATGGAATAAATGTAAGCATAGGAACTGATGGTGCAGCAAGTAATAATAATCTTAATATGCTTGAAGAAGTTAATTTAGCAGCATTATTGCACAAAGGAGCAAATAATGATCCGTTATTCTTAAGTTCAAAAGAAATACTAAAAATATCATGTTTAAATGGAGCTAAATCACAAGGCAGAGGTGATTGTGGTTGTATTAAAGTAGGAAATAGAGCTGACATAGTTGTTTATGATTTTAACAAACCTCATATGCAACCTGTATTTGATGTGCTAGCTAATATATTCTACTCTTCACAAGCAAGTGATATTTGCTTGTCTATGATAGATGGAAAAGTTGTATATAAAAATGGAATATTTACAACTATTGATATAGAGAAAGTCTATTACAATGTTAATAGAATTAAAAATGAAAAACTTTCTAAGTTAAAATAGAATGCTATGTTTTATTAGTGGATTGATGTATATAGCAAAGGTGGACTAAATAATTGGATTTAAAAAACTAAAAGTTAAATTGCAAGGACACTTGACCTATTGCATATATTAACATATGTTTTAAAATGGAACCTGAAATTAAAATAAAAGGGGTGGATACTAGATTTAGTATTAATCTCTTTTATCTTTTTAATTAAAAAAGTTTAAAAAAGTTAAATTTATAGAGCAAGTATAATATTGACTTTGTATTTTCACTATGATATTATTTAGTATAAATAATACGGTAGCGAAATTTATAATTTGCATTTTAATTCAATAATAAACAATCATTAATCAAATAATATTTTAACTTATATAAGTTCATAATAGGTTGAACGTTTCTACCAACTACCATAATAGTTGATTATAAGTTAATCCTTTTACGGGATTACTATATTCAAATTTTTATGAATGTTGGTTTTTTTGTACATAAAAATAGAATAAATTGATAAAATATAGTAAATTCTCGTATAAATATTTTATTTAAAAATGGAAAGTAGTTACAAAAAATAGAATTTATATTACTTGACAAATAAAAATTATTTATCTATAATTGTAAATAATTTAATATATACATAGCATAACGAAGATTTATATTTATTATATTTCGGAGTATGAGATTTAAAGAAAAGCTGTGAAAAGAACAAGTAGAAATTAGATGAGCCAAACAGAAAGTTGCCGGATGATGAGAGGCATATGGAACACTAATTTTGAATACATCTTAGAGCTTCAAACTGAAAAAAATTAATTTTTTAAGTAGGTGAGACGTATCCTTGCACACGTTATAGTGCTAAAGTATATCCATGATAATGGCGTACTTGAAGAGGTTAATTATGTGAGTAATTAATAAATTAAGGTGGTAACACGAGATATACTCTCGTCCTTTATAAAATAAAGGATGAGAGTTTTTTTGTTGTCATATTTTCTCATTTATATTTGAAAATATTGATGTGGTAAAAAATTACACACGTAAAAGCAACGTTAATAATGCTTATTAGCTTTTATAAATCTTATAGAACTTGCTTATATTAAAATTTAAAATATAAGGAGTTATGGTATATGAAAAAAACAATTGATGAACAAATTAAAATTATAGCAAAGGGAGCAGCAGATATTATAAGTATAGACGAATTAAAAGAAAAGCTTATTAAATCTGAAAAGGAAAATAAACCATTAACAATTAAATTAGGATTAGATCCAAGTGCACCAGATATACATTTAGGTCACGCAGTTGTTCTAAGAAAAATAAAACAAATGCAAGATTTAGGGCATAGAGCTGTTATTTTAATTGGAGATTTCACAGGCAAAATCGGAGATCCAACAGGTAAGTCAAAAACAAGAAAACCATTAACACAAGAACAAGTTATAGAAAATGCAATGACATACCAAAAACAAATTTTAAAAGTTTTAGATAAGGAAAAGACAGAAATTAGATTCAATAGTGAATGGTTATCTAAATTAAAATTTGAAGAAGTATTAAAATTAGCTGCAACTACTACAGTTGCAAGAATGCTTGAAAGAGATGATTTTAAAAATCGTTATAGTAATAATGCACCTATTGGTATCCATGAATTTTTTTACCCTTTAATGCAAGGATACGATTCAATTGTACTAAAAGCTGATATAGAGCTTGGTGGAACTGATCAAACATTTAATATTCTTATGGGCAGAACTCTACAAAAAGGCATGGGAATGGAGCAACAAATAGCAATATTCATGCCAATTTTAGAAGGACTCGATGGAGTGGAAAAGATGAGTAAAAGTCTTGGAAATTACATTGGAGTAGATGAACAGGCTGAAGTAATGTTTAAAAAGATTATGGAAGTACCAGATAATCTTATTATAAAGTACTTTGAATTAGCAACTGATGAACATCCAGATAGAATTGATGAGATAAAAAGTGATCTTGAAAATGGAAAAAATCCTAGAGATGTAAAGTTAGAACTTGCTAAAATTATTACGAGTTTATATCATTCAGAAGAAGAAACAAGAGCTGCTATTGAATATTACGAACAAGTATTTAAAAATGGATGTTTACCTAGCGAAGTTCCAGAAATAAATATACCAAAAGAATTTTTAAAGTTAAAAGAAATAAGCAAAATTCTTGTAGATGAAGGATTAGTACCTTCTAATAAGGAATTCAGAAGGCTAGTAGAGCAAGGTGGAGTACAAATAAATACTGAAAAAGTACTAGAGTTTGATGATGCTAAAATTAATGATAATGATATACTAAAAATAGGAAAAAAGAAATTTATTAAGATAAAAAGGATATAAGTATTTTACAATATTAACATTTGCGGTTAATATAGTAATATACAATAAATTTAACAATGGAGGAAATGATATGTACAATAAAATAATGGAATCAGTAAGTTACATTAATGAAAAAGTAAAAAGAAACCCTAAAATTGCAGTAATACTTGGATCAGGATTAGGAGATTTGGTTAATGTTGTAGAAGATGTAGAAAGTATATCTTATGAAGAAATACCTAATTTCCCAGTTTCTACAGTTAAAGGACATGAAGGAAAATTAGCATTTGGAAAAATTAATGGTGTTGAAGTTCTGTTAATGCAAGGAAGATTTCACTATTATGAAGGCTATAATATGAAAGAAGTTACATACCCAATATATGTAATGAAACAATTAGGAATAGAAAAAATAATAGTAACAAATGCTTGTGGTGGAATAAATACAAACTTTGAACCAGGAACATTAATGATTATAAACGACTTTATTAACTTATTTGGAACAAACCCATTAATTGGAGTTAATGATGAAAGATTAGGAACTAGATTCCCAGATATGTCAGAACCATATAAAATAGAGCTTATGAATAAAGCTAAAAAGGTTGCTGATGATTTAGGAATAAAATATGATGAAGGTGTTTATGCTGGATTTATGGGACCATACTATGAAACAGCTGCTGAAGTTAGAATGATAGGAAAGCATGGCGCTGATGCAGTAGGTATGTCAACGGTACCAGAAACTATAGTTGCTAACTACTTAGGAATGGATGTATTAGGAATAGCTTGTATTACTAACATGGCAACAGGAATACAAAAAGTTAAACATTCACATGAAAGAGTAGTAGAAACAGCTCAAAAAGCATCAGCTAATTTATGTAAATGGGTATCAAAAGTTATAGAAGTTATATAACTTAAACATAAAAAAAGATGGGGGATTGGTATTTAGTGAAAAATATATTTTTCTATAAAACAGTTCTTGGGAATATAGGAATAGCGGACAATGGAAGCGCTATCACAAATTTATATTTTAATAGAGATAGTGTTGCTGAAGATATGATTTTAATTGAAACTGATCTTATAAAAAAAGCTTTCACTCAGTTAGAAGAATATTTTTGCAAAAATAGAAAGCATTTTGAAATTCCGTTAGAGCCATATGGTACTGAGTTTATGAAATCTGTATGGAATGAATTGCAAGATATTCCATACGGAAGAACTTGTACTTATGGAGATATAGCTGAAAAAATAGGAAATCCTAAGGCATCAAGGGCTGTTGGTCTTGCTAATAATAAGAATCCAATTCCTATCTTTATACCATGCCATAGAGTTATTGGGAAAAACGGTAAGCTAGTTGGGTATTCAGGTGGTTTAGATATAAAAGAAAAGCTTTTGTATTTGGAAGGTTCGACTAATAAGATTCTGTTTTAAATATGTTTGATATATGCAATGTTAAAGTGGCATTGTAATTGGATTTTGAGAATCCTTATGTAAGAACTAAAAAAGCAAGTGTCCAAATTTTATATTTAACTACACTAACTTTCATACTGTAGATTTTATATTTTACATTTCGAACTTATTCAGCGAAGTGGAGTTCCATTTTAATAGTCCCATTTATCGCTTGTCCCAATTTCATATTGAGAGCAAGCTAAAATGGGACTATTCTCATTTTAGTATTCATAAGTTCAATTACTCAGTCAACTTTACTTATATATATAAGCCATTTTCTTCAAACACAGTCTTGTTTATATGCCTATTTATTATTTGCTTTAGTTAATAAGTTATATATTATTTTTGCAGCTTCAGCATTTGTTACATTGTTATTTGGATTAAAATTATTTTTTTCATCACCTGTAATTATTCCTAAGGAATGACAAATTGCGGCATAACCTTTAACATCATCTTCAATGGAATCATTAAATGGATTATTAAAAATATAAGAATTTCTAGCAATTTTATCATATCCTAAATATCGAACTATTAATTTACTTATATCTTTATTTGTAAGCAATAAATTTGGTGATTTTTCTTCTGTTTTTAAAATACCTTTTTCTATAATCATGTCATAAAATTTATCATCATCATTATTAAAGTCCCAAATTTGAGAATAAAGATATTTTAAAAAATTAATTTGAGTTATGTTATTATCAGGATTAAACTGATCACCTTTTAAATAATAACCATTTTCTAACAACTCTTTAACTGTTTTCTCACACCAATGTCCATTTATATCAGAATATTTAGGAAGTGTGTGTTCTGTATAATCTTCTCCATTAAACTTAATTCTTGTCCCATTAAAAGGATTAACAAGATAATTTTCATCTAAATCTATAAAGTTATATATTAAAGAAATATTTTTATCATTGGACAAGGTATATTCTAATTCAAATTTATCGCTAACTTTATCGAAAATTGATTCAGGAGTTAAGGCTAAATCTATATCTGGAAAGTTAATATTATCATACCATTGACTATTATACTCACAAACTTTTCCACTGGATTTATTAATAGAAACCATAAGATAGTTATTTATAAAGTTAATTCCGTTTACTTGACGGATAAATTTAAAATTATAAAAACTATCATTTTCATTCACATTTGTATCTAAGACTTCTAATTTTGTTTCTTTAAACTTATTAGGAGAAACTTCGTTTAAGAAATTATTTGCTATATTTTTAGCATCATCAATAGGTATCATATTGCTTTTATCATCAACATTTGAATAATGATAAAAAGATAATAGTTCACTTGATTTAGCATCTATTTCTGCAGAAGCATTTTCAAAATTGATTGTCCAAATATAATTATTTGATATTAAATTTTTGTTTATATGAGAATTAGAAATTTTGCTTTCAAAAGAGTCCAAATCACCATATTTTTTTATTATATCTGTGGCTGTGTCTTTGGTTATAAGTCCAGATACATTTTTTATTGCATCGTCTTCTTCTTTTGTTAAATTTTTCAAAGAATCTAAGCTTTCATTAGTATTTTTATATCCATTTGTATTTAAATATATATTTTCATTATTTATAGAAATTTTTTCTCCAGAATGTGCATCTATAGCTACATCAGGAGTATTATTTATGCAGTATGCTGGAAAAATATTTAGTTTATTCTTTTTATAGTCATAATAAGAATAATAATTTAACTTTAAACCAATTTTATCTATATATGATTTTTTAGCTTTAAATTTTTCAATTATATTATTATTAGGAGGATAAGAAAGAGAGTTTGTATTTAAGTTATTTGTATTAAAAGTAATTATTTCGCCAGTATGTTTATCTACAGAAATATTTACATATAAAAAGTTTAACGGAATATCATTAAAATAACATTTATATTTAAATGTATAAGCATTATCTGTTGGATCATTGTAAGTAATTACTTCCTTTAAAGAGCTATAATGATTTACAAGTGCTTTTTTTATAAAATCTTCACAAGCTTGTCTTGCTTTATCTTTAGTAACAGATGCAAGTAACTTTGAAGTATTTTCATTACTATATTTATAAAAATCAAGTATGTTCCCATCTTCATCTATAGATACTGATATGTTGCCATATTTTCCTTGAACTTCTGACCAATTAAGTTCAAATAAATTTACTTGTCCCAGGGCTGTTTTTTGATCTCTACCAGAATAAGTAAAATCGGTATAAGTATCAGGAATTATTATTATATCTTTAGTTTTTGCAATAGCATTTTCTAATGATTTACTATAATTTTCATCTGCAAATGCTGGATGTTGAATACTTAGAATAAGCGAAAAGAATAGTAAAATACTTAAAAAGTAATTCTTTTTCATTAATATATCCCTCCAATTAAATTATAAAAAACTAATGAGTAGCATAAAACATAATATAGATATATGGTAACACTAAATAAAATTTCCATCTACTATATAGTATATTTATTAAGTTTAATTTAAGAAAGGATTATTTATATAAAAAAGACTATATTTTTTGCAATGATTAACATATGAATAGGTAGTGAAAACTTAAAAATCTTTTAGGATACATTTTTTCTTATTCATATAGTAATATACTTAAAATATAGTCTTATAAAAAGATTAGCTTATAAGTTTTCTATATATTTTAAAATAGAAAATTTATAAATAGAAACTTATAATTATAATTTAATCAAAATGAAGATTAATTAAAAAAATCACGTTCTAATATCTCTATTTTTTTAGGATCTTTAAAATCATCAATTGAATTTATACCAATCTTTGATAATACATCATCTAAAACCTTGCTGTGAACAGGAACTTTTATAGGTGAATCATAAGCAAATTCATCAACTGCAATTCTGGATTTAGTTGGTGGCACAATAGCTTTTGGACCTCCTACACATCCACCAGGACACCCCATACCTTCTATAAAATTAGCATCTACTTCTTTTTTTAGAGCTTTATCAAGTATTGCTTTACAATCTTTGATTCCATCAACTTTAACACTTTTAAAATTTTTAAATTTTTCTGGATAAAGTTCTTCTATTGTTTCAGAAACAGCAATTGAAACACCACCAGTTCTAGCGTATAAACGTCCAGCTTTTGATGCATATTCAACAGATGGAACTCCATGTAAGTCCATTGGGTTTATCTCTAAAGCTCTAAAAATTTGTTCTACTTCTTGGAATGTTAATACAAAATCAATAGCTCCAACTAAATCTTTTTCCTTTGCTTCAGCTTTTTTTGCAATACATGGACCTATAAAGACTACTTTAGTGTCTTTATTTAATTTCTTTAATATTCTTCCAGCTGCAATCATAGGAGAAACTGATGGAGATAAATCAGGAACAAGCTCTTTATAAACTTTTTTTAACATTCCAACCCACATTGGACAACAACAAGAAGTTATCATTAAATCATCAGGTTTATTAATATGTTTATTAAATTCAACAGCTTCCTTTACTGTTAATATATCAGCAGCAAATGCAACTTCAACCATATCAGTAAAACCTGCTTTTATAAAAGCTTCTCTTAATTGATCCATTGTTACATTTTCTCCAAATTGTCCAGCAATTGCAGGTGCTACAGCGGCAATAACAGTTTTATTTTCTTTTATTAAATTAATTATAGGTAAAAATTCAACTTTATCTAATATTCGTCCATTCTTACATGAATCAACACAGATACCACAATTAATACACATATCTTTATTTATAGCAGTAGAGTTTTTTTCACTATCATAATATATAGCATTAAAAGGACAGGCTAATTCACAAGTGTATTTTTTTTCTTTATTAGGTGTGCAATTAGCACCACAACATTCAAGTTTTTCAACTATTCTTTTATTTACAGTATATTCTGTAATTGCTTTTTTTATATTGTATACATAATTATTATCAAATTTAAGTTTTACTCCACAAAGTGATGTTATTATTTCAAATGTTTCTTGTGGAGATACTTCATGACATACCATAATGCGATTAAGGGTTTCGTCAAAATTACCATCATAATATGACTTGACTAATGTATCAAATAAATCTAAGTATTTATTGTTCATAAATATATAACCTCCAAGTTAATGAATAATATCAAATTTTCTATTTTAATATTAGTATGTATTAATATGCTGTATTTTATTAAATTATATATAAATTTAATTGCTTAAAAGTTATAATGATTTTAAAAGATTGATTTTTACAATGAATATGTTAACATATTCATTGTAGATGTTTATTTAGTATACTAAAGGGGGATGACATAATTATGAACGACTTAAAAGAGAGTGATAAAATATTTTTTGATTGTGGAAATGTAACCATATCAACTGAAAACGTAGAGGAAAAACTAGATGAAGTTCAAGAAATTTTAATGATATATAGTTCTGCTATAAAAGAAATTAAAACTAAATTAGATATTTTAGATTTTGAATTTAAAATAAGAAGAAAAAGAAATCCTATAGAATATATGAAATCTAGAGTTAAATCGCCTAGGAGTATATTGGAAAAACTTAAACGTAGAGGATTCGATATAAGTATTAAATCTGCAAGAGAAAATTTAAATGATATAGCAGGTGTAAGGGTTATATGTTCATTCGTAAGTGATATATATGAAATTGCTAATATGTTAAAAAGCCAAAATGACATAAGATTAGTAGAAGAAAAAGATTATATAAAAAATCCAAAGGAAAATGGATATAGAAGTTTACATATGGTGTTAGAAGTTCCAATTTATTTTTCAGATCATATAGAAAATGTAAAGGTAGAAGTTCAGATAAGAACTATCGCAATGGATTTTTGGGCAAGCCTAGAACATAAACTTTATTATAAAAAGGGAGAAGATACGCCTAAACATATAAGAGCAGATTTAAAGGAATGTGCAGATATAATATCAGCAACAGATTTAAAAATGCAAAAAATCCAAGAAGAAGTTGAAAAGTTGTAAAATATTATGTTTTAGAGGATGATTTTAAAATTAAAAAGTAATATAATATAAATTATAGATTTAACATATTATGTATAAGAGTTAACTGCTTAAATACATAATTTAAAAACAGATATATTTAGTGATTTATAGAAGTGAGGTTAATAATGAGTATTTTAGTTTTAGGTGGAGCAGGTTATATTGGTTCTCATGCAGTAAGCCAATTAATAGATAATGATTATGATGTTGTAGTTGTAGATAATTTACTAACTGGGCATAAGGAAGCAATAAATAAAAAAGCTAAATTTTACAAAGGTGATATAAGAGATAAGGAATTTTTAAAGGATGTTTTTGAAAAAGAATCTTTTGAAGCAGTAATTCATTTTGCAGCAAATTCGTTAGTTGGAGAATCTATGGTAGATCCTCTTAAATACTTCAATAATAATGTTCAAGGAACTCAAACATTATTAGAAGTTATGAATGAATTTAATGTTAAGAATATAGTGTTTTCTTCAACAGCAGCAACTTATGGTGAACCAAAACAAATTCCAATAACTGAAGATATGGAAACGTGTCCTACAAATCCATATGGGGAAACAAAGCTTACTATGGAAAAAATAATGAAATGGTGTGATAAAGCTTATGGAATAAAATATGTATCACTTCGTTATTTTAATGTTGCTGGAGCAAGAAAAGGTGGAGCTATTGGAGAAGATCATAATCCTGAAACACATCTAATTCCAATAGTACTTCAAGTAGCTCTTGGAAAAAGAGATTTTATAACAATATATGGTGAAGATTATGATACTGAAGATGGTACTTGTGTAAGAGATTACATTCATGTTGAAGACTTAATAGAAGCACATATTTTAGCAATGAAACATCTATTAAATGGAGGAGATAGTGATATATTTAATCTTGGAAGTAGTCAAGGATTTTCAGTTAAAGAAATAATTGAATCTGCAAGAAAAGTTACTAAGCATCCAATTCCAGCACAAATAGGTGAAAGAAGAGCAGGAGATCCAAGCAAGTTAGTTGCATCTTCAGATAAAGCAAGAAAAATATTAGGATGGAATCCAAGTAGAACAAATATAACTAAGATTATAGAAGATGCTTGGGTATGGCATACAAATAATAAGAGTGGATATAACAAATAATATTACATTGTAATACTTATAAAGATTTGTTATAATTTAATATAGTCAGTTCGGAAGCCTCCTGACTTTAAATAAAACTACGGTTAACTTTTAGTAATAATAAACTTTTATATATTTATAAAGGTTTATTAGATTATTGAATTTTTATCGTAGGATTTAATGTCCTACGATTTTTTTATTCTTTAGAAATTTATATTCATAAGTAATATGTGTATAACTTTTTAAATTAGTATAACTATGCAGTGTATGAAGTATAAATAGTGTTTTTTATATAATAATAAGGAACCTAAATTTAAGTACTATATATAATTTAGTGTTTTAAAATAAAGATATAAATATAAAGAGTAAAAAAGAGAATGTATTTTCGCTAGTAAATTTATAAAAGTATATGTATATTAATTAATATATTTATATAAAATAAGGGGAAATAATCGTTTTTGCGATTTTGTTCTAGATTTAATCATACTTATAGTTACGTGTTTTGTTTAGATTTTATTTAGTTTTTAATTTATATTTATTAATAAAATATAAGTTAAAATTTATAAAGTTCAGTAGGCTGTTAGACTAATTTTTTAGGAGGATATTTAATGAAAAGCAATAAAACAACAAAGAGACTAGTTAGAACAGCACTTATAGCTGCAATTTATGCAGCATTAACTTTAGCATTAGCACCTATAAGTTATGGAAATATTCAATTTAGAATTTCAGAGATGATGGTATTATTAGCATTTGTGGATCCTTTTTATATAGGAGGACTTACATTAGGCTGTTTTATAGCAAATATGCTTGGACCTAATGGTATGCTAGATATATTTTTAGGAACATTAGCTACATTGATTAGTGTCACAGCTATATCACTTACAGCTAAGTATATTAAAAATAATAAAAAAGCATTATTTATAGCATCATTATGGCCAACAATATTTAATGCTTTAATTATAGGGTGGATGCTTAATTATTTATTTAAAATTCCGCTTATATTATCTATGGGAGAAATAGCAGTAGGTGAATTTGTTGTTGTAACTTTAGTGGGATTACCTATATTTAAATTAGTACAGCATAAATATAAAAAAATAATCTTAGTAGAAGATATTTAAATGAAATTAGTTAATAAAAGACATAAAAAGAGTTAAATAAATCTTTTTTATGTCTTTTTTATAAATTTAATTATTTTATAATGGAAAATTGCATATAATTATATTAAAGAATATTATTTTAGGAAAAGTAAAATGAACAAAATTATATATATATCTTTGCTAATAATTATTTTCTTGTCTTTAATATTAGATATAATAAGTATGTTAAAGATAAAAGAACATAAAATACCTAAATATTTTTTGTATAAAGTTTTACTTATAATCACATTAATATTTGAAAAAGTAATGGGATGTTCTATTTTCAAGTAACTTATAGCATTAAATTTATTATCATATGTAAGTATTTATGAATATCATAAATAATGAATTAATAAAATTATGAGGTGGTATTATGCATATATCAACAAAAAAAAGGTTTAATAAGATAGGAGATAAATTTATAAAGAGTGATTATGATTTATCTACTATAAGATGGGTAATTAGCGAAGTTAGAAATACTATTTGGGATATGAATCAAACAGAATTTAAAAAACTTATTAGTATACCAAGAAGCATATTAAAAGAAGATGCTTATATTAAAGATTATGAAAGATGGCAAAAAGAAAATAAAGGATATTTATTATCAAATTTAAGTGACTTTAAAGAAGAATATTTTATAGAATTAAAAGGAAAAATTTACTCAGATAAATATTCCATTAATGATATGTTAGAAACAATAGATTATATAGTTGATAACTTTGATGAGTTACAAGAAAAACATAATAGTAAAATGGAAATGCCATTAAGAAATATCGAACTGGGGTTTAGAAATTTAGATATTTCAAATAAAAAAGTATTAATATCAAATAGGGAGTTATTTTCTAAAAATATAGAAAATGCAGTAAATGAAGCTTAATAAATTTATAAGTATTAAAAAATAAGAGAAATAGGTTACCATTAAATTAGTGACTTATTTCTTTTATTTTTGCTGTAAATACATAAAAACCTATTAAAATTCCAAAATACATGTAAAGGTAAAATATATGATATTAAAAGTTAGAAAGAATAAAAGTTAAAAGTAAATGGTAAAAATTTTATTATTAAATATAATAATTTTCATATAAATGTATTTAAAAATGAAAAATTATAAGAATAAGTTGACTTTTTGTATGAAATTTTACTAAGTTTCACAAAATAAGATTATTACTAACTTAATTAAAATTTCATTGATCATATAAAAAATTATATGATTTTAAAATAATCCTATAAAAGAAGGTGAATAATATAGGAAAGATCAATATATTTAATCATAAATATAATAACATTTTAAAGTTAGATAAGATTAACTATCCTCTTATTGCATTTTTTCTTGTATTAATTATAGGAAGTTTAACATTATTTATACATCCTATTATAGGAATGGCTGATAATGGAGACTTTTATAGAGTGATTAATAAAAGTGGTGCATACCATTTGAAGAAAAATTCTAATGAGATATTTTTAGGGTATTTTATAAAAGATTACGGAATTTATAAATATAATAATGATTATGCTAATCTGCTAATATCAACTCAATCTATATTTGTAAAATTAGCTATTTTTTTTGATAGGATTTTTACGAAAGACTATGTTTTAGATATAAGATTTATGTCTGTTATGTTTTTGATAATTGAAGCGATGGGAGTCTATTTTTTTATAAAAGCACTAATAAATAAATTAGATAGTTCTAAATACAAGTTAATAATAACGTTAGTAACTATTTTAATATTTTGTGATACAGGGTATCTAGCATATTACAATTCTTTTTATGGAGAAAGTGTTAATATATGCTGCTTTTTAATGAGTATAGGCTTGCTAATTTATATGATAGAATTTGATAAGTTTACGTGGTACAACTTAATAGCTTTTGGAATAAGTTCGTTTCTGTTTTTTGGTGCTAAACAACAATTAGCACCAGTGGGTATATTAATAGCATTTATATTTATAATAATAGGAATTTACATGACAAATAAACGATTTACTAAGATGTTAGCTTACATTTTAGCAGTAATTTTTATAGTAAGTTCAATGGTATTTTATAAATCAATCACAGGAGATTTTAAATACATAAATATATATCATTCTATGAACAGAGGGATTTTATTGAATGAAGATGATCCTGATAGTATATTAGAAGATTTTAATATAAGTACACAATATTCTTTATTACAAGAAACAGATTTTTTTGAAGAAATTAAATTATTAGATCCATATGAAGAAGAACTAATAGATGACTACTATGAAAAATTTTCATTAGGAAGAATTTTAGATTATTATATAACACATCCTAAGGCATTTATTAAAGTATTAAAAATAAGTTTTAAGAATGGATATTCAATCAGGCCAAAAGTAATTGGAAATTATGAACAAAGCGAACATAAAGAGTTTGGAGCTAAATCATATTTCTTTGCAACATGGAGTACATTTAAAGAAAAATTTATACCAAAGAATATGTTATTTACTGTATCTACAATAGTTATTTATTTATATTTATCTACATCTAGATTTTTAAAGGCTATAAAGAATAACAATAAAAAAATTCAATTTAAAGAAATTACGTATTTTTATGTATTTCTAGTTGGAATATCACAAATTATTATTTCTGTAATAGGGGCTGGTGATGCCGATTTATCTAAACATGTATTCATGTATAACATGGCATTTGATTTGATATTTATATACATACTTAGTTTGATTTTTGAAAATAAAACAATAAAATCGTAGGGTGGTTTTAAATTATGAATGAGATAAACATTAGAAAAAAGGTAGATATTTTAATGACATTTTTAATAACGTATTTTTTTATTATATCTATTAGCTTTAATATTTTTAATTTTCAACAATCTTTTGAGAATTACTTTATGTTGACACTTATAATGATAATTGCAGTTATAAGTTACTATACTAATGTGACATTTTCATTAATTGTTACTTTGATAGTTGATTTTATTTATATGAGTGTAAAATTATACTTGAATCTTACTGGAAATATTACTGTTGAATTTAATACGTATTATTGGATTATAACAATACCAATTACTGCTTTAATAGTTTCATTGATGTCGAAGAATATAGTATTACTTCAAGAAAAAGTGATAGCTTTGGAGGAAGAGAATTCGAGACTTATAATGATTGATGAATATACAGGAATAAGAAATGATAAAGCAATTATGATGGAATTACCAATATATATGAACATAAGCAAAAGACATAATTTACCGCTAACTTTAATAATGGTAAAGGTTAAATTCGCAGATAAATTAAAGAGAATTCTTGGAAGAAAAAAGTACTTAGAATTATTGGTTCAAACATGTGACATATTAAAAAAAGCTTTAAGAGAAGAGGATGTAAAGTACATATTAAATGAAAGTACACTAGCATTTATAACAATTACCAATGAAGATGGTGCTAAGGTTGTAAAAAAGAGGTTTAGAGAAAACGTTAATAATGCCGATTTTATACAGTACTCATTATATGAAAATGTAAAGTTAGATATTCAAATGGGATCATGTACATTTGATAAATCAATAAAAGATTCTATGGAATTCTTAATAAAAGCTGAAAAGGAAATTGAATATGATATTCAAGAATAAACTGTTTGAAGTTAAAAAATTAATTATGTTAGTATTAATTTTTATGCTGATAAATAGTTTATGTTTCACTAAAAATGTATATGGTGTTGAAGTGAGAGAAAAAGTGTTGGTCTTATATGATTCTTATAAAGAATATGGAGAAAAAAGAAATATTTTAAATGATTTAAATAGAATATGTTTAGAAGTTACTGATGACATTGAAATAATGAGGTTCTCAGCTTATGAGGGAGCAGACTTATCACAGTATAAAGCTATTTTTATATTAAATTTAAGTAAAGATACATTAAGCGAGAGTTTAAAACAAAATCTAATTAAATATAACAATAAAATATTTTGGGTTGGGAAAGAATCATATAATGACTTTTTAAATACTGATAAAGTAATATACATAGAAGAGTTGTATTTTGATAATTATAACTATAAGAAGATATATGAGGTTCTTTATAAGAATTTTAATAAAGAGTATGAGAAAAATACATATCTTTATTTTGATAAGGTCACTCCATTTAATGATCTTAATGTTTTAATTGAAGAGATAGACTATTTAAAAAAAAATGGAATACCATTTTTTATTGAAGTACCACCTGTATTTAAAAATGAAAATTTATCTGCTATGAACAGATTTGCAGAGGTATTGAGATATGCACAAGCTAATGGAGGTGAAATAGTATTAACACTTCCACAATTAGTAAGTTTAGATGTTCAAGGAAAAAACATAGAAGAAAAATTTGATTTAGGATTTAAAAATTATATTAATTACTGGATTTATCCAACTGCTATAAGTATAAGTGATTATTGGTTGTATAGAGATGATTTAAAGGAATTGCTTAAAAAGACAGATACTATCTTCATAGATTCTAATGTGGATATAGGAATTTTAGAGTTTGATAAATATAATCTATCATCTTATAAGAACGTAATTGAAAAAGTTAATTTGGAAAATGGAAATAATTTATATAATAACGTAGCTGTAAATATAAGTAGTAAATTATCTATTAATGAATTTAAGAATAAAATTAAAGAGTTATTAGAGAAAGATATATATTTTAAAGATACTCATGATATAAGTAGCAGTATTACTATTGATAACTTAAATATCAATAGTAATAAAAAAGGAATATTTTTAAATGATAAAAATGTTGTACAGGTACAATTTATTGATAGTGAAAAATATAAAACTGTAGTAGATGGATATGAAAATCAGAGACGTGATGATGTTAATATAAGTTTAGATAAAACAAATAAAATACTTGTGATTATTAGTACCGTAGTTGTAATTCTTTTTATAATAATTGCTTTGATAAGTTTTAATATTGATAAAAGAAAATTTTTAAAATAGGAGAAAATGTTATGAATGTATTTGATTACATGGCATTATATTCCCTAGGGATAATTTGGATAATAATATTTGTTAATATTATCTTAGTTGTGTTTGGATATATATATTATTCTAAAGTACATAATAAAAAAATGAAAGAGAAATTAAATTACTATCCATTTGTATCAGTTATGGTTCCAGCACATAATGAAGCTATTGTTATAAGAAAAACAGTAGAGTCATTACTAGAATTAGATTATCCTCATGACAGATATGAAATTATAATAATAAACGATAATTCAAGTGATAATTCAGCAGAAATACTGCAAGCAGTTAAAGAAAATGTTTTAGATAGGAATTTAATAGTAATAAACACTGATAATATAACTGGTGGAAAGGGAAAATCTAATGCACTTAATATAGGCCTTAAAAAAAGTAAGGGAGAAATTTTAGCTGTTTATGATGCTGATAATACTCCGGATTCTAAAGCATTAAAGTATTTGGTTCAAACATTGTTAGAGGATGATAAGTTAGGTGCAGTTATTGGAAAATTTAGATGCAGAAATAAAGATAAAAACTTATTAACCAATTTTATAAATATAGAAACATTAACATATCAATGGATGGCTCAAGCAGGACGATGGGAAATGTTTAAGCTTTGTACTATTCCAGGTACTAACTTTGTAGTAAGAAGAAGTATTATGGAAGAAATGAATGGATGGGATACAAAAGCTATAACAGAAGATACTGAGGTGAGTTTTAGAATTTATATGATGGGATATAAAATAAAATTTATGCCTCTCGCTGTGACATATGAACAAGAGCCTCAAACATTAAATGTATGGTTTAAGCAAAGAAGCAGATGGGCCAAGGGGAATACTTATGTTGTTATAAAAAATTTCAAATACTTATTTAAACCAGGGTTTGGAGTAACTAAATTTGATATATTGTATTACACTATGATTTATTTTTTCTTTTTATCAGCTAGTGTTATTTCAGATATGTTATTTTTATTAGGATTTGGAGATATAATTCAAATAAATATTACTGGATACGGATTAATATTATGGATTATGGCGTATTTAGTGTTTAATCTTTCTATAATGATAGCAATTTCAACAGAAAAGGGAGAATTAAATATAAAAAATATTATGGTTATATCTATAATGTATTTCACTTATTGTAAATTGTGGGCTATTGTAGCAGCAATAGGGTTTTATAATTACATAAAAGATTCATTATTAAAAAGAGAAACTAAATGGTATAAAACCGAAAGGTTTTAAACTTGGAGGAGGCACTGATATATGAGTAAGGAGAATATGATTTTACATAAATTAAAATTTTTTATATTTTTTATTTTTGTAATTATAATTTTAGGAAATATGTTACCTATCAAAGTAAACGCAGAGCCAATTAAGGATTTTACAAATGTAGAAAATAAAATTAATACAAAAACATATAAAATGGGAAATGATTTAAGTTTTAAAGGTGTATTTTCAAGTCATAGTTGGTACTTTAACATTGACAAGTGGTGGAATGTTAACTTTGCTGAAGCACATATACAATTTTCAATAAATCAATTAGTAGACAATAAAAAAGATGCGTACATAGTGCTATCTATTAATAATGTTAATTTTTATTCTAAAAAAATATATTATGATAAAAAGACAGAAATTCAAGATATTAAACTAAACATTCCAAAAGACTTACTTTTAAATGGAAGCAATGAATTGAAGGTTGAGACATATTCAAGAATTTCAGATTTACCATGTATAGATGATGTTAATATTGCAAATTGGATTACTTTAAAAGGTGATTCAAATGTAAAAGTTAATTTTAATAATGTTATAGCTGACAATAAAATATCTAATTTTCCATATCCTTATTTAAATGAATATGATGAAGATAATATATATACAAATATAGTAATTCCAAATGAATATAGTGATGGAGAATTAAGTGCTGCATTATTATTAAATTCTTACTTAGGAAAGATGTATAAAAATGGCGACTATTATGGAGAAATCTTAAAATATGATGATTTTTCTAAGAAAAAATCTCAAAATGTAATTTATATTGGAAATTATGATATTCTTCCTAAAGAGATAAGTATACCAAATAATGTGGAAAATGAAGATTGTGTTATAAAAGTGTTGAATTCACCATATAGTAATGCTGAAAACAAAAAGATTTTACTTGTTTTAAGCAATAATAATGAAAGTCTTTTAAAAGGTGTAAAAACACTTATGAATAACAATATTGTTTTTCAATTAGATAAAGATACATATATAGTAGATAAAAATTTAAAAGAAGAAATCAAAAGTAAAGATGAGAATGGAAGAATAACTTTCAAGGATATAGGAAGTAATGAAATTCACTTAAAAGGTCAATTTAGAAGAAGTGCTACTTTAAATTATAGTTTACCTAAAAACAGAGTATTAAGTTCTGGTGATAAAGTAAAGCTATTTATGAGATATTCTGAAAACTTAGATTTTAATAAAAGTTTATTAACTATATATATGAATAATACTCCAATTGGAAGCAAAAAGTTAGAAAAAGATAAAGCAAATGGTGATGAATTGGAATTAACAATACCTGATGATGTTAAATTAAGTAGTTACATGGAACTTACCATATCTTTTGATTTAGAAATTGAAAATTCATACTGCGAGAAAAGGCAGGGCGAAATGCCATGGGCTTTAGTAAGTGGAGATTCATATATATATACTGGATTAGCTGATATAGATAATTACTACTTTTCCACATATGGAGCACCTTTTATTAAAGATAGAGCTTATAATGATACATTAGTAGTTTTGCCTGACGATTTGACATCAAAAGATTTAACTTATATAGGAAGAGTTTTTGCTTATTTAGGTAAAGACTTATATTACAATACTGGAAGTTTAAAAGCAATTAGAAGTTCAAGAATAAATGGAGAAGAAAAAGATAGTAATATAATTGTATATGGAACTCCAGAAAATAATAAGCTTATTAAAAAATTAAATAATAATCTTTGGTTTAAGTATGATGAAACATATTTAAAGTTTTTATCAAATGAAAAGTTATTTTTAACAGAACAATTTTCAAGTGAAATTTCTACTTTTCAACTTGATATATCGCCATATAATCTTCAAAAAGCAATGCTTGTAATCACATCGCCAAATGAAGAGATATTAAGAAATTCATTAGGGTGTCTAAGTTCATCTAAAAAAATATATGAACTTAGTGGTGATTGTGCTGTAATAGATCAATATGGAAATATAAAAACATATAAAATGAAAAAAGAAGTATCTAAACCAATTTATCAAAAAATAAATTCATTAGATTCTAGTGTAAAAGGTTTATTAGGAATTACAATATTATTTTTAATATTTATTATAATATCTATAATAATGTATTTCTTAAAAAATAAATCCATAGAAAAAGGAAATTCAATTGTAACCTCAAAATTAAAAAAAATTGGTAGAAAATATTCTAAAGGTATAAATGAAAAAGAAGATGATAAATCTAAAAATAAATAATTTTTAAGAAATGTATTTAAACAAATAGGTAAAATATTAAATAAGTTAATAAATATATTAAAATTGACAAATTATAATAGAAAATATAGAATTAAAGTATTATTTAAAAATATTTGTAAAAATATATTTATTCAATAAAAATTAATTTATGAAATGGAGAAGATAAGCATGAAAGCAATATTAACAGTAATTGGGGAAGATAAAGTTGGTATTATTGCAGGGGTTAGCAATAAATTACAAGAATTTAATATTAACATATTAGATGTTAACCAAACAATAATGCAAGGATTTTTTACTATGATGATGGTATTAGATTGTAAAAATATGAATACACAATTTGAAGACGTACACAAAGCATTAAATGCCAAAGGTATAGAACTTGGCGTTGAAGTTAAGATTCAAAGAGAAGAAATTTTTAAGTCTATGCATTCACTATAATTGGGGGGAAACTTATGAATACAAATAAAATACTTGAGACAATAAAGATGATTGAAGAGGAAAAATTAGATATAAGAACGATAACAATGGGGATTTCATTATTAGATTGTATAGATTCAGATGGGGAAAAAGCCAGAATGAAGATATATGATAAGATTACAAAATCAGCAGAACATTTAGTAGAAGTGGGAAGACAAATAGAATCTGAATACGGAATTCCGATAGTAAATAAAAGAGTTTCAGTAACGCCTATATCTATAATTGCAGGGGCAACCAATGAAGACAGTTATGTGAAATTTGCTCAAACTTTAGATAAAGCAGCTGATACTTTAGGAATAGATTTCTTAGGTGGATTTTCAGCTTTAGTACAAAAGGGGTGTACTAAAGGAGATAAGATTTTAATAAGTTCAATTCCAGAAGCATTAGCAATTACACAAAAAGTTTGTGCTTCTGTAAATGTTGGATGTACAAAATCAGGAATAAATATGAATGCTGTTAGAGATATGGGAGAAATCATAAAGAAAACAGCAGAACTTACGAAAGATAAAAAAGGATTTGGATGTGCAAAGTTAGTTGTATTTGCTAATGCAGTAGAAGATAATCCATTTATGGCTGGAGCATTTCATGGTGTTGGAGAAGCAGAAAAGATAATAAATGTTGGAGTAAGTGGACCTGGAGTTGTTAAAAGAGCTTTAGAAAAAGTCAGGGGACAATCTTTTGATATTGTTGCAGAAACAATAAAGAAAACTGCTTTCAAAATTACAAGAATGGGTGAATTAGTAGCTAATGAGGCTTCAAGAAGGTTAGATGTTCCTTTTGGAATAGTTGATTTATCTTTAGCGCCAACACCAGCAGTAGGCGATTCAGTAGCAGAAATATTAGAAGAAATTGGACTTGAAAGAGTAGGAACACATGGAACAATCGCTGCACTTGCAATGCTTAATGATGCTGTTAAAAAAGGTGGTGTTATGGCATGTAGTCATGTGGGAGGCTTAAGTGGTGCCTTTATACCTGTATCTGAAGATGCAGGAATGATTGAAGCTGTAATTAATGGATCATTAAACTTAGAAAAATTAGAAGGAATGACTTGTGTATGTTCAGTGGGTCTTGATATGATTGCAATTCCTGGGGATACACCAGCATCTACAATATCTGCAATGATTGCTGATGAAGCTGCAATTGGTGTTATAAATAATAAAACAACAGCAGTTAGAATAATACCAGCACCAGGATGTAAAGTAGGAGATATGGTTGAATTTGGTGGCCTTTTAGGTACAGCACCTGTAATGAAAATAAATGAAAATTCATCAGAATTATTTGCACAAAGAGGCGGAAGAATTCCGGCTCCAATACATTCATTTAAGAACTAAAATAAAAAATAATTATTTTTTTATTATATATTTAAACTACTCAACAATTATTGTTGAGTAGTTTTTTATTGTGCTTATTTTTTTACGAACTTAATAATTTTTTTGAAGAATTTATTCTTAAATTAATTCAAAAACGTTTTCTATATGCAATTTTATTATTTGAAAATATTTGACTAGATATTTTAAAAGTGTTAAATTTGTAAGGTTGTATTGGTATAAATAACATTTGGAGGAATAAATATGAAAAATAATAAAAGTATAAAAAATGATTTATTAAAAAAGCTAGTATTGGGGTTCATAGTTGTATTTGGATTGGCATTTTTTTCTACATTTATTATAGTAAAAGAAAATTTGGTCAATATTAAACAAAATAGTATGGAAAAAATGATAAATGATGCTACAAAAATAGAAGAACAAAAACTAAATACCAAAATTAATGTGGCAAAATCAATAGCAGCTGATTATGAAATTTCTGATATGAACGTTTCACAAGAAGAAAAAAATAAAATATTACTTAAGTATGTTAATGATTTGGATTTAAGGTCAATAGGCATTATTGATTTAAATGGTAATTTGACTTCAACGGATGGTTATTCAAATAATGTGGCTGATAGAGAATACTTTAAATCAATAGTAAGCAATAAAGAAATTTATATAAGTTCGCCATCATTTGTAAAAGGAACTGATGAACAAATAATATTTTTAGCAGTACCTATAACTAATGGTAGTGATGTTGTTGGAGGATTAACCTGTACTTTTGATAGTAGCTTTTTATCTAAAGACATAGAAAGTTTAAGATATTTTAACATGGGAACTTCATACATATTAGATAAAACAGGAACGGTAATTGCATCTGAGTTTATAGATGATGTTAAAAATAAGAAAAACCTATTGAAGTCTGATGATATTTCAGATAAAGAAGATAATGTTTATAAAAAGGTTATAGATGGAAAGTCAAATATTTTAAAAGAAGATGATAAATATATTGCGTATGCTCCCGTTAGCTTAACGGAAGGATGGACAATGGTATTAGAAGTTGATGCAAAGTATGTAGATAAAGAATTAAATTTATTAATAAAATTATTTATTGCGATTGCAACTATTGGAACAATAATATTAATAATAATTATCGTAATTATTGGGGAGAACCTGGGTAAAAGGTTAAAGACATTAAAAAATAGTATAGAAGTATTATCAAAGGGTATATTTAATGAAGAATTAAATACAAAGGAAATGCAAAAAGAAGATGAAATTGGAGATATAAATAGAGCTTTACAAGTTACTAAAAATTCTATTGTAAATATAGTTCAAGCAGTAAAGAATAGTGTTGATGTATTAAAACATCAATCTGATATGCTTGAAGGGACTTCAAATCAAATAACAGCTGGATCAAAAAATATTTCTATTGCAATGCATGAATCAGCAGAAGCTAATACAAATCAATCAACAGAAATTTTAAAGGTTCATAATCAAATGAAAGAATTTGGTGATAATGTTGAGTTTATGAACGAAAGCGTGAATGATCTTGCAAAAATTTCTTTGAGTGTTGAAAGCAAAGTTGACGATGGGAACAATAGTATTTCAGAATTAGATATCTCATTAAATAGTTTTGATGAAACATTAAAATCATTTAATGAAGTTATAAGTGGTATGAATAATAAGATTGCATCTATAAAAAATATTACAAGTACTATTAATGGATTGTCTGAGCAAACAAACCTACTTGCTTTAAATGCAGCCATTGAAGCTGCTAGAGCAGGGGAAGCTGGTAGAGGATTTAGTGTAGTAGCTGATGAGATAAGAAAACTTGCTGAGCAAAGTCAAGCATCTGTTGGAGAAATAGGAACAATAATTAATAATGTACTTGTAGAAAGTAATAATATCATTAATTCTACAGAAAGTATAAATTTAGAAGTTTCATCTCAAAAGCAAAAGATAAACTTAACTGTAGATACATTTAGTAATATTGCAGAACTTTTAAAAGAAGTTAGTCCTAAGATACAACAAATATTAAATATATCTAATAGTAATGATGAAAGAAAAGATGATGTATTACATGCACTTGAAAATCTTACAGCTATTTCAGAAGAATTGGCTGCGACAACAGAAGAAGTTGATGCAACTGCTGAAGAATTCAACGGATCAAGTGGAGATATAAGAATAGTTTCTGATAAGTTAATAGATTCAATCAGGGAATTAAATGAACAAATTGATAAATTTATAATATAAATTTAAGTTTTTAAAAAGGTTTATCTATGTAGGGCTGTTTTAAAATAAATTATTATACGAAAGTATTTTAAAATAGTCCTAAATATATTATAAATGATTAAGTTGTTAAATAAAATTATATTATAAATTATATAAGTGGGATGTATCATATTGCATTTTTATGAATTATGAT
The DNA here is from genome assembly GCF_000827935.1 of Clostridium botulinum. NCBI lineage: Bacteria > Bacillati > Bacillota > Clostridia > Eubacteriales > Clostridiaceae > Clostridium > Clostridium botulinum. The sequence goes on along the minus strand of NZ_CP010520.1, from coordinate 2,002,880 downwards.
ACATCCTTTTTATAAAAACTATTTGTATTATTTAACCAAATATTACAAATAGTTTATGTGCTTTATAAATCAAAATCTTTGATTAAACCATAATTATACATAATATGTTATAATATACTTATAAGTAAATTATTTAATAAAGATATGTTGATTTTAATAATATTTAAGTTTAATTGTGAGATGTTAGATTTTGTTTAGTAACACTAAATTTATTAAACTTTATATTGTATCATAAAGGAGGATTTTATGAAAAATAACTTACTAATACAATTATTTATTGTATCAATAGTAATGATTGTGGGATTGGGTGGATGTAATACATTTAAAACTACAAATAAAAATAACGATTTAATTATATACACATCACATCCTAAAGAGTTTAGTGATCCTATTATAAGTGAATTTGAAAAGAAAACAAATATTAATGTAAATATTGTGAAAGCATCTACAGGAGAGCTACTTAAAAATATAGAAGAAGAAAAGACTGTACCTTTAGGTGATGTTATATGGGGTGGATCTGTAGCTGCACTTAAATCAAGAACAGATTTTTTAGAAGAATATATTTCAAAAAATGAAGAAAATATATATAAAGATTATAGAAATTCAGATGGGAAAATAACACGATTTACAATAATGCCAAGTGTATTAATTGTAAACCTAGATTTGGCTAAGAATATAAAAATAGATGGTTTTGAAGATTTGTTAAATTCAGAATTGAAAGGAAAAATAGCAGTAGTAGATCCAGGCAAGTCATCAACAGCTTTTGAAAGTTTAACTAATCAATTGTATGCTATGGGAAATAATAATCCAGATGAAGGTTGGCCATACATAGAAAACTTTTTAGAAAATACAGAGAAAAAAATGCTTAATAGTTCATCGGCTGTATTTAATAAAGTAATAGATGGAGAGTATACTGTGGGATTAACATATGAAGGTGCATTAAAGTATATAAGTAAAGGCGATCCAGTGAAGATAGTATATCCCAAAGAAGGAATAATAGCTAATCCAGATTGTGTTGCAATAATTAAAGGTGCAGAGCAAATAGAGAATGCTAAAAAGTTCATTGATTTTTTAACAAGTAAAGAAGTACAAACTATGGTAAGTGAAGATCTTTGCAGACGTTCAGTACGAAGTGATGTACAGTCAGAAAAATTTGAAGATTTTAACAAACTAAATATAGTAAAGCAAGATGAAAATTGGGTTTTAAATAATAAACAAGAGATAATAAAGAGATATAAAAATATAATAGAAAATCAATAAATTAAGTTTTTAATGAATATAAAAGAGGTAGTATAAAACTTTAAAACATAATTAGTATTTTGTTTATCAAATAAAATCTTATTAATAAAAGGGATGAAAATATGTATAAAAAATTAAAGAATTTATTAGAGAAAAGCATTAAAGATAAGCCTATTGCAAAAAAAATAGGTGAAAGTTTTAAAATAATAATAATTATAAATGCATTTGCAATGTTTATAATTATAAGTTTGCTAATAATTTTATCTTCGAGAACAGAACGTCTATATAAGGGACCGTATTTACAAGCAGAAGTTGTTTCTAATATGAAAGTAGAGATACAGGTAATAGATAAGAATATATATAAAGCAATAAGTACAGAAGATGCTGAAAAAGAATCCCAATATTTAAAGGATATGAATGTTGAAGTGGAGAAGTTTGGTAAAAACTTTGATTTAATTAAGAATGACTTTAATGGGGATGAAAGACTTATATCCATTCTTGAAAAAAGCTTAGATGAAGCTGATGGAACTATAAAAGATATATGTGATTTAATTACAAATAATCAAAAAGAAGAAGCAATTAACTTAATAAATAAAACATATTCTACAGAAATAGAATCTATAGAGCAAAATATAGAAAACATATATAAATCATCGCAAATAGAAGCTAAAGGATTTGTAAGCAGCTCTAGAATATACGAATATCTAAGCATTGGAATTATTGGAATAATGTTATTAAGTATATTGATAATAGCTATTACAATTGTAAAATTATTAATAGAAATGTTGCTTAAAGGAATTGATAATATTAATAGTATGTCTAAGAATTTATCACAAGGAATTTTAGATGTTGATAATGAGTATTTAAATAGTGATGAAATGGGAGAAATGGCTTGCGATTTAGAAAATTCTATAAATATGTTAAGTGATTATTTAAAAGATCAAATTCATGTTTTAGAAAATATATCCAAAGGAAATTTAGATATAAGCTTAAATTCTTCATTGCAGTATACAGGTAATTTCATGCCAATGAAATTATCTCTTGAAAAGATCATAAATTCTTTAAATAATAGTTTTTACGAGATTTCTAAATCTATTGATTTAGTAGCAAGCAGTTCACAAGAAATTTCAGCTACAACTCAAATTTTATCAGAAGGATCAACTAATCAAGCTGGTGTAGTTGAGGAATTATTATCTAGTTTTCATGAAATATCAGAACAAGTTAAACTTAATGCTAAGAATGCAAATGGTGTAAATGAATTTGCTAATGAAACAAAGCAAGTTGTAAGTGATGGAAATAAAAAAATGAAAGAATTATTGGTTTATATGAAAGAGATATGCGTAGAATCAAATAAGATTTCAGGGATTATAAAGACAATAAGAGATATAGCAGAGCAAACAAATCTGTTAGCTTTAAATGCAGCAATTGAAGCTGCAAGAGCTGGTGATGCTGGAAAAGGATTTGCAGTAGTTGCAGAAGAAGTGCGATTACTTGCAGCACAAAGTTCAGAAGCTGTCAAAGTAACTACAGAGCTTATAGAAAAATCAACTGATGTAGCTAATAATGGTGGAATTTTAGCACAAGAAACAGCAAGTTCTTTAAATAGTATAGTTAATAATGTAGAACAAATAACAAATTTAATAAAAGAAATAACACAAGCATCTGACTTACAAAGTCAATCTATAATGGAAGTAACTATAGGTGTAGATCAAATAGCAGAGGTAGCACAAACTAATTCAGCAACAGCTGAAGAAACAGCAAGTGCGACAGAAGAACTATCAATTCAAGCACAGGAAATAAATGAAAAGTTAGAATTGTATAAATTGAAAAATAATTAGTATAGAAGATAACTTTTATAAAAATAAAACTATATAGAGTTCTATTTAATTTTATAAGGTAAAAAGAAGAATTTAGTAATTTTTCTTTTTACCTTAAATTTTTATATAGAGATAATAATTATAATTATATTGTTATGTTATTATTTTTTTAAATTATAGGATTTTTTGTGAATCTTTCATAATATATAAATGTAAATTTTGATTGAATTTACAAAATATGGTATAGTTAAAACAACTAACCTAATTATTGAGTTTAGCGTATATTAATACATTCGTGAGGTGAGTATAAATGGATACATGTCACAATTCACAAGGTGAGAAATGGATTAAAATAAAAGGCAAAAGAAAAATTCAATCTTTTCAAGATTTATATGCAGATTTATTTAACATAAGCTTAGGAATAATGTCATTAGAAGGAAAAACTTTAACTGTATGGTCTAATTCTTCTCTGTTTTGTAATTATATTATAAAAAATAATTCGGAAAGGTGTAAGCAAGAAAAACAAAAGATAATAGACTATGTTATGAAGACTGGTAAAAGTATAAAATACACTTGTTACATGAAAATAACATATTTTGCATGTCCTATCTTTTATGGGGATGACTTAGTAGCCATATGCTTAGGTGGAGGAGTTTATTTAAAAGAAGATAAAGATAGTTTAAATGAAAGCATAGTTAAGGGAATAGAAATATTAGAAACAAGTAAGTTAAACGATATCATAAATTTATTAGAGAATGTATTTAATTTAATAGATAATGAGAAAGAAATAACTCAATTTGAAAAAGATAAAAATGAAAAATTCAATGAAGATTTATTTTTTTTAGAAAATAAACTGACACTTAGAGAAATGGAGGTTGTGAAATTAATAAATTTAGGAATGACTAACAAAGAAATTTGTATGAAGTTAAATATAAGTGAAAAAACTGTTAAAACACATGTTACTAATATATTAAGAAAATTAAAAATGAAAGATAGACTAGAAGTAGTTATATTTTGTAAGAGCAACAGTATGAAATATTAGGAGGCTTTAAATGTCTATTAGGAAAAAATGTATTATCTTTGTAGCAATAGTTATAATTGTACCAATGCTTTTAATACTAATATTATCAAATGTTATATTAAATAATCAAATAGATAAATCGGCTCAAGGATACTTAGAAAATGCTTTTATAATTGCAAAAAATCAAATATTAAATCAATTAGATGAGATGGAAAAAATATCAATAAAAACTACTAATTCACCTGATTTTAAAAGAGAACTTAAAGAAAAAAATATAAATATGATAGATGAAAATATTAATGAAATAAAAGAGGTTTATGATTATATAGACTTATATTTTGTGTTTAGTGATGATAAGAGATCAATACTAAATCATCCATCAGTAAAAGGAACTAATTTAGATAGGTTAAATGAATTATTGGACAAAGCTAAAGAAGATCATAAAACTATTATTTCAGAAGAAATATTTAATTTAGATGATTTATTTTACTATGATTCTAAAGAATATAATAAATTTAAAGTAAAGATAGATAATGCAGACGAAAAAAAATATTTTAATAAAAGTTTAGTATCTATTGCTATTTCACCAGTTTATGATAAAAACAAGGATAAAATTCTAGGCTTTTTAGTTTTAGGATCAATACTGAACAATAGTGATTATTTTCCTAAAATATATTCACAAAACGTTGAAAATTCATACTTATCAATTTCTATTGACGAAATTAGAATATCATCTAATATTAGAAGTCCACAAAAAGAAGATTATATTGGAAGCTTAAATCCTATTTCAATAAATGATTTAAATAAACCAGAAAAAGCCTACTTTGGAAAACAAAACATTGGTGGGGAAATTCATATGTTTTTAGATAAACCTATATCAAATTGTGATGGTGAATGTGTAGCTGTATTAGGTGTAGGTATTCCAGAAAATAAGTTCTCTATTATCATGCATATGCAAAGAAATATAATTGTTTTTGTTTGTGCTTTTTTCTTAATAATAATGTTGTTTATTTGTAAATATGTTTCTAGAAAATTAACTACACCAATTATTAAAGCAACAGAATTAGCAAATCAGATATCAAAAGGAAATAATGAAGTTATTATAGATAAAAAATTTTTAGAGGATAATAAGGATGAAACAATAATCTTACTTAAGGCATTTAAAAAAATGGCAGATGATTTAAAATGTGCAGAAAATGAGCAAAAAATTTATTTACAAAATATAAAAGATGAACAAATAGAACAAAAGAAATTATCTAAGCAGTTATTTTTATTAAATGAAAGTTTAGAAGAAAAAGTTAAACTACGAACAGAAGATTTAAGAGAGGCTATAAAAGGATTAAAAGAAGCGGATAAAATTAAATCATTATTTTTAGCTAATATGAGTCATGAGTTAAGAACTCCATTAAGTGCAATTATTACCTGTTCTGAAATTTTAAAGGAAGAGATCTTTGGAGAATTAAATTCAAAACAACTTAAACATATTACTAATATTTTAAATAGTGGAAATCATTTGTTACACTTAATTAATAATGTTTTAGATATATCCAAGATAGAAGCGGGAAAAATGAAACTTACTATAGGAGAATATTCCATTTCAGATATTGCAATGGAGAGCTTTTCAGTACTTAAAAGTTTAGCTTATCGTAAAAACATTGAAATTAATCTAAATATAGAACCTAGTGATTTTATTATTAAAATTGATGCTAACAAGTTAAAACAAATACTATATAATTTGATTTCTAATTCAATCAAATTTACAGAAGAAGGTGGAAAAATACAGATAAATATTACTAAGAATTTGGCTTATATGAAATTGATTATTGAAGATAATGGTATTGGAATAAAAAAAGAAGATCAAAAAAGGATATTTAATGAATTCGAACAAGTAGATAATTCTTATGAAAGAAAATATGAGGGTACGGGACTTGGGCTACCTTTAACTAAGAAATTAGTTGAAATGCATGGAGGCGAAATATTTTTGATAAGCAATATAGGTACTGGAACAAAGATTATAATCACAATACCATTTCAATCAGAAGAGAATAATTATAATACATTACCTAGAATAAATTAAAATATCAATAATATGGAGTGAAAGAAGCATGGATAAAGTATTAATTATAGATGACAACAAGCAAAACTGTGAAATAATTAAAGATTTACTATATGCATGGGGATATTGTGTATACTTGGCATTTGATGGATTTGATGGATTTAAATTAGCTACAAGAGTTAATCCAGATGTGATTCTTTTAGATGTTATGTTACCAGGAATGAATGGATTTGAAACATGTAAAAAGTTAAAAGAAACTGAGGAAACTGAGAATATTCCTATTATAATGTTAACAGTATTAAATGAAATTGAAGATAAAATACGGGGTTATAATGTTGGTGCAGATATATTTTTATCAAAGCCTATTGTTTACCAAGAATTAAAAAATAGAATTGCTTGGGCTATAAAGTCTAAAAGAGTATTTGATAACATGGAACAAATAGATAATGTAACCTTGAGTTTATTAAATATTATAAGATTAAAGGATACAAACATATATTTGCATTGTAAAGATGTAAAAAATTATTGCGAAAAAGTTGGTAAGATATTAAGTTTAAATGATTATGAAATGAAACAACTGATAATAGGTGCATATTTACATGATATAGGTAAAATTTTTTCTAATACATCGTTGGAACATGTGGAAATTGGAGAAAACATTGTTTCAGATTTAAATATGTATAAATGGTTAAAAGTATTTATAAGAAATCATCATGAAAAGATGAATGGTAATGGGTTTCCTGATGGTTTGAAATCTAGTGAAATGTCACAAAACTTAAAGATACTAATTACAGTAAATAGATTCATTGAGCTATTAGATGAACTAAAAGACAGTGAAGCTAGTATATTTAAATTAAGTGATGAATGTGAAAAAGGAGAGTTTAGTATAGAAATTATTAAAGCTATAAGGCAAGTATTAGAAGATGAAAGGTTTATTGAAAGAATAAATTATAATTAATACTAAAAATAAGATACAACTTAGGTTGTATCTTATTTTATTTAATAGGTATTTATTACAACCTTAGTTTAATTATAAGAATCATGTTTCGTACATAGAATTTAGATATAAAGAAAAATAGAGTTATAAGTTGTAGATGAAATTTTACTTTCATCTAAATAGAGACTTATATCAATTATTAGCATCCATTATATTTTTTAAATTATTAAGATATTATGAGTGTTAATAGTTGATATACAAAGTAACTATTAAAAACATAAAAAGGGAGGAGCATTATGATATGAATAAGAAAACTAAGCTAGCAGATATTTTAGCTGAAAAGGGTCTACCAATAAATTTTCAATTTGGAGGAGAGGCTCCGGAGGAAATGACAAAACGTGAAATAAATAAAGAACCAACACCTAGAGCTAAAAGATTAAGAGAAATTTATTATGATACTTTATCTACTGCAAATACTGAATTTCCATATTGGTATAACAGAAGATGGAATGAATTAGAAGGTGAAGTAGATGTAGTAAGAAGAGCTGAATCTCTTAAATGCGCTTATTCTCATCTAACACCTAATATTATACCTGGTGAAAAATTAGTTATGCAAAAAACTAATTATTATAGAGGATCATTTCCGATGCCTTGGCTTTCAGAAGGCTTTTTTGTAGCTAAAGAAGATGAACTATATAAGGAAGCTTTAAATAGAGGTAGTGCTAGTGCTGGAGAATTAAGTAAATTTGGTACTGGTGGAGGAAATGTTACAAAGAGTTTTGGAAATGTAGTTTCTATAGCAGGTAAATTTGGAATGAGACAAGAAGAAATACCTGTTCTAGTTAAACTTGCAAAAGAATGGGTTGATAGATCAGTAGATGATTTGGGACATAAATATGAACAAATGGTACCAGACTATGAAATTAAAGAAAATATAATGAAATCTTTGATTTGTATGTTTGATTCAGGATTCACATTACCTCAAGGAAGGGAAGTAGTAAATTATTATTATCCACTACAATATGGATTTGATGGATTAATTGATATGGCTGTAGAATGTAAGAAAAAAGTAGCAGGCAATGCTGATGGCGACGGACTTGTAGGCATGGATCGTCTATATTTTTATGAAGCTGTTAAAATCACTTTAGAAGGTATTCAAAATTGGATATTAAATTATGAAAAGCATGCTAGAGATTTAGCTTTAATTGAAAAAAATCAGTCTCAAAAAGAAGAATATATTGAAATTGCTGACTGCTTAAATTGGATCGCTCATAAGCAACCACGCACATTTAGAGAAGCACTTCAATTAACTTATATTATTCACATAGCAGTAATTAATGAAGATGCTATTTCTGGATTATCACCAGGTAGAGTAGGACAAGTATTATATCCTTGGTTTAAACAAGATATAGAAAATGGAAGAATAACAGAAAAAGAAGTATTAGAACTTTTAGAACTTCATAGAGTTAAATTTACATGTATTGATTGCTTTGCATCAACAGGAGTTGTTGGAGGAGTACTTTCAGGAAATACATTTAATAACTTAACTTTAGGTGGACTTAAGAAAGATGGGAGTTCAGCAGCAAATAGATTGGAATATTTAATTGTTGAGGCCGGTATAACATGTGCTACACCTCAACCTACATTATCATGTTTTTATGATGAAAAGTTACCAGAAGACTTCTTATTAAAATGTATTGAATGTGATAAAACAGGTTCAGGTTATCCTGCATGGATGAACAACCGTGGTGCAATAGAATTTATGATGAATCAATATGGCGATGAAGGAATGACGATTGAAGAAGCAAGATCAGTTGCGATAGGTGGATGTCTTGAAACTTCACCTTGTACTTGGAAAGAACTTACTTTAAATGGCGAAAAATTTGATATTCCAGGTGGAGCAGGTCAACCTACTTCTGTTGGAGTACACTTTATTGCTAATCCAAAAGTATTGGAACTTGTATTAACTAACGGAAAGGATTACAGGACTAATTTGCAAGTGTATCCTGAGCATAATAGGAAGTTAGAAACATTTGAAGACGTAGTGAATCAATTTAAAGAATATTATGAACTAACTTGTGATGTACTTGCTAAGACTAATAATATTCAACATGATATTTGGCGTAAAAAGAATATGTCAATTGTAAACTCATTATTAAAACCAAATTGTCTAGATGTTGGTAAGCATATAGGAAATTTAGGATACAGATTTAATGCAACTTACAATGTAGAAAGTTGTGGAACTATTAATACAATAAATAGTTTAGCTTCCTTAAAAAAACTTGTGTATGATGATAAAAAATATACCCTTGATGAAATGAGAGAAGCTATTCTTAATAACTTTGGGTTTAAGACTGCTGAAGAAATAGGAAGTTATTCATTAGCTGATCAAGAGAAAGCTGGTATTAGTTCTAAATATGATGATATTTATGGAGATTGTTTATTAGCACCTAAGTATGGAAATGATGATCCATATGTTGATAGTATATTAAAGGATTACGAAGATTGGTTCTGTGATGTATGTCATAATTATGAATCATTATATGGTAAGAAGATGTATGCTTGTCAAATTTCTGTTTCAACTCATGGAGCACAAGGTGCAGCAACACTTGCAACTACAGATGGACGTTTAGCAGGCACAACTTATGCTGATGGATCTATGTCAGCTTATCCAGGAACAGATAAAAATGGTCCATATGCATTATTTACATCTGCTACAGTTTGGGACCATAGTAAGTCTCAAAATTCACAAATGAATTTAAAAATTCATCCAAGTGCAATTAAGGGAATTGAAGGATCTAAAAAATTATTAGATTTAACACGTTCTTATATGAGAAAGGGTGGATATCACATTCAATATAATGTTGTAGATTCAAAAGTTTTAAAAGAAGCGCAAGTAAAACCAGAAAGTTATAGAGATTTAATGGTTCGTGTTGCAGGATTTACACAATACTGGTGTGAGATTGGTAAGCCAATACAAGATGAAGTTATTTCAAGAACTGAATATGAAGGGGTGTAATAAAGAATGGCTAATGAAAATATGAAACACAATGATTGCTTAAATTTTTCATCAATAGATGCAGCAAAAGGTATTTGTAGATTATCTAATCAAATGATATTTATAGATACACCAGTTTGTAATAATTTTAATGAAACTCATAAGTGTAGAAATTGTGCAAATTTTAAGAATCCTGATAAAGATAATATGGGAACTTGTACAGGCTTAAAAATCGAAGCTTGGACATTTGGAGATTTAAACGCTATTACTTGTGAAGGATATAAAACTAATAAATAAGATAGTTAAAAATAATCAATTAAAGATAATCAAATATATTTAAGAATTAGGTTTTATTTTATGTAAAAATATATAAAACAAAACTAAAAATTAAAAAGGGTATGTTAATGTCTTAGCATATCCTTTTATTACTTTAAAAGGGAGTAATGATATGGAACAAAAAAATGCTAATCATTTAGGTCATATGGTTGTACTAGCCTCATGGCTAGCTGTTTTTTGCTTATTTGGATTTAGATCAACTTTTTCAGTATTACAAGTACCGATGTCACAAAATTTAGGGTGGCAATCTTCACAACTTACTTTGGGATATTCTTTAATGATGACAGTTTATGCAATTACTGCATATTTTAGTGGCATGATAATTGATAAATGGGGTACAAAGCCTGCATATGCAATAGGATCAGTATGTGCTTGCTTAGGCTTTTTTGTAACAAGTTTTGCTCAAAGTTATTTAGGATATTTAATTCCATATGCTATTTTTGCTGGAATTGGAACAGGTATGCTTTGGGTTTCATCAACTGTTTCTGTACGTAAATGGTATGTTGGTAAATCTTATGCCAGTATGTGGGGAATTGCATTTATGGGTGCTCCAGTGGCTCAAGTAGTATTAAGTCTTCTTGTTAAACAAGTACTTAATTTTACAGACTGGAGAACAGCAATGAGAGGTCTAGCAGTAGTTGTTCTTATTGCACTTATAATTGCAGCTGCTGTAGCAAAGAAGAATCCAGAAGATTATAATTTTGAACCATTTGGATTGGATTCTATTAAGGCCAATGGTAAAAAAGATGCAGCAAGAACTTGGTCAGTAAAAGAAGCATTTAGCATATTCCCAATTTGGGGAGCAATTTTAACATTCCTTGGAAGTATGCTTGGAGAGTTTTTAATTTGGACACAAGTGGTTAAATTTTGGAATGTTGATGTGAAGATGTCATTAAGTACTGCAACTAATCTTTATATAATAATTGGAATTGCAGGAATATTTACTATGCCTATTATGGGAAGAATAGCAGACAAAATGGTTGGAAAATACAATAATAATGAAGCTAAAGCTAGAAAAGTTATGTTGATATTTGCACCTATAATTGGATTATTAGCTTGTGCTTTTTTACTTATGACTAAAAAGTCTATTGTATTTGGAATATTATCTTGTATTCTTTTTGCTGTATATTGGGCAATAGAACCAGGTGGTGTAGCAGGATATGCAGGTTCTATATATGGAAATAAATCATTAGGTAAAATATGGGGACTTGCAACACTAATAGTAATGGCAATAGGACCAGCAGTTGGTAGTTTCATGGGAGCTTATTTATATGACTTGTCTGGAAGTTATTTTAATTCCATAATATTTGCAGCATGTGCATTTATTTTTTCTGCAATTATTGCAATAATGTTACCACTTTCAGCTAAGAACAATAAATAATTAAATAAAAATATTATGATAAGAAAGGAGAACTTATGGATAAAAATAAAGGTTTGATTTTTGATATTCAAAGTTATTCTGTACATGATGGGCCTGGATGCAGAACTACGTGTTTTTTTAGTGGATGCTTTTTAAAGTGTGAATGGTGTGCTAATCCAGAAAGTTGGACAAAAAAAGAAAAAATAATGTTTGCTGAAGGAAAGTGTAAGCATGACCAAGGATGTAATAGATGTGAAAAAGCTTGTGAAAAAAAAGCAATATCTTTTAAAGATGATAACTCATTAAACGTTGATTGGAAGGTATGTGAAAATTGTACTAGCTTTGAATGCGCTAAAGTGTGTTATAATGAAGCATTAAGGATTTGTGGGAAGAATTACACTGTAGATTCACTTCTAAAAATTTTAAATAGAGATAGGCAGTTTTGGGGATCAAATGGAGGTGTCACATTTAGTGGGGGAGAACCTTTTTATCAAAGCGAGTTTCTAATATCTACTTTAAAAAAATGCAAAGAAATGTACATCAATACGGCAATTGAAACAACTGCATTTGTGGATACAAATACATTTTTAGAAGGAATGAAATATGTGGATTTTGCGTTTATAGACATTAAGCATATGGATAGAGAAAAACATAAAGAAAAAACAGGAGCATATAATGATTTAATTCTTAAAAATATAAAAGAATTAATAAATTCTAATTGGCAAGGTAGATTAGTTATTAGAATGCCAGTTATTCGTGATTTTAATGATACTGTAGAGAATGCAATGGCAACAGCTGATTTTATGAATGATTTAGGAATTTACGAAATAAATTTATTACCATTTCATAGAATGGGAGATTCAAAATGGACTCAACTTGGGAAAAAATATAGCTATAGCAATGATGAACCAACGAGTGAAGATAAATTAGATGAGCTTCAAGATATATACTTAGATAGAAAAATAGCATGTTATATTGGAAGTGAAACAAGCTTTTAAACGATAACAGTAAAATTAAAAAATTAAGTTTTATTAGTATATTTTGATAAGAACATTTGTAGTATAATATTATTAAGTAAGCATACAATTAAAGGAGATTAATTGTAAACTCCTTTAATTGTATTTTTTATATTTTTCGTAAGTAAATATAGCATAAAGAACTATGAGCATATTACTTACTAAAGTTTTTAACATATAGTTAAAAATCTTCATAGACTCAAATCTATTTGGGCAACTTTATTTTGTTTTAAAGTATAATTGTAAAAATAATGATAAAGATTAATTCTATAGATGTTTTTTAACAAAAGTGCATAAAAGTAAAAATACAAATAGTTGATTTTTCATTGGAAAGTATTATTTTATAATACATAGTTTAATAAAGTTATGATATAATTTACATAATTAGAGTTTCATTATAAAATAAAATATTTACAGATAAAAATTATTTTATAATATGTAGTATGAAATTAAATATATAGTAAGGATGTAGGTTTTTATGAAAAAGTTTATTATAACAACAGATACAACAGCGGATTTACCAAAAGAATATTTTGATGAAAATAACATAGGATTATTAACAATGTCATTTCAAATGGACGGCAAAGAATACATAGGAGATGAAGTTTTAGATATAAAGGATTTTTACGATAAAATGCGTTCAGGGTCAATGCCAACAACAGCGCAAGTAAATCCAGAACAAGCAAAGATACAATTTGAAAAATATTTAAAAGAAGGATATGATGTACTTCATATTTGCTTTTCTTCTGGGCTTAGTGGAAGTTTTAATAGTACAAGAATTGCATCTATTGAATTAGAAGAAACATATCCTGATAATAAAGTTATAGTTATAGATTCGTTAAGTGTTTCATCTGGCGAAGGCCTTTTAGTTTATAAAGCAGTAGAATTAAAAAAGAATGGTAAAAATATAGAAGAAATAGCTGCTTGGCTTGAAGAAAATAAGCTTAATGTTTGTCAATATTTCACAGTAGATGATTTGAACCATTTATATAGAGGTGGACGTGTATCAAAAACTACTGCTATTCTTGGAACTGTAATAGGCGTAAAACCAATTATTCATGTAGATAATGAAGGTAAACTTATACCTATTTCTAAAACAAGAGGCCGTAAGCAGTCATTAGCAAAGTTACTTGATAATATGGAAAAATTAATGGGTAGCTATAAATGTGAAAATGATATTATATTTGTAAGTCATGGTGATGCAGAAAAAGATGCGGAAATTGTAGCAAATAAAATTAGAGAAAGATTTGGAATAGAATCTATTATGATTAATAATATAGGTCCTATTATTGGAACACATTCAGGACCAGGAACAGTTGCTGTATTCTTTATGGGAGAAAATAGATAATTTAAAATATAGTAAAAAACAATGTACAATTAAAGTAAGTGAATTTCACACTTTAATTGTATTTTTTTATTCTTTAAGAATTTATATTATTAAAAAATTGTGCATAATTTTTATGATAAAGTGTTTTAAAGGTATTATGAGTGCCACTAAAGAGTAAAAATAATTAATAATACTGTAGCTTGTAAATCTTGACTATATAAGCTTTAAACTATAAACTAATATGGTAATTGTAGAATTATATTAATTTAAGTAGGTGAAAAGATGATAACAAATGAAAAGAAATTTTTACCCATAAATAAAAAAGATATGGAAGAGAGAGGCTGGGAACAGTTAGATTTTATAATTGTTACAGCTGATGCTTATATAGATCATCATAGCTTTGGAACTGCTATTATTTCAAGAGTATTAGAAAAAGAAGGATATAAAGTTGGTATAATAGCACAACCTAAGTGGAAAGAAATTAATGACTTTAAAAAATTAGGGAAACCTAAATATGGATTTTTAGTCAATGGTGGAAATATGGATTCTATGGTTAACCACTATACTGTTAGTAAAAAGCTTAGAGATAAGGATTTTTATTCTCCAGGCGGTGAGATGGGATTAAGACCAGATAGAGCTACAATAGTTTATTGTAATAAAATAAGAGAAGCATATAAAGGCGTTAATATAGTAATAGGTGGTATTGAAGCAAGTTTAAGACGTTTTGCTCATTATGATTATTGGAGTGATAAAGTAAGAAAATCAATGCTTATTGATAGTGGTGCAGATTTACTTGTTTATGGAATGAGTGAAAAACAAATAGTCAAAGTAGCAGAAAAATTAAAATTAGGAATACCAGCTAAAGATATTCATGACATCCAAGGAACTTGCTATGTTACTGAACAAATAAATGATTTAGAAGATTATATAGAAATTCCATCATATAAAGAAGTTTGTAATGATAAAGTTAAATATGCAGATGCAAGTAGGGTACAATATTTAGAGCAAGATCCTGTAAGAGGAAAAATAATTGTACAAAAACATGCTAATAAGTATTTGATTCAAAATATACCTGAGATGCCATTAAATAGAGAAGAACTAGATAGCGTCTATGATCTTCCTTATATGAAAAATTATCATCCAGTTTATGAAGGGATGGGCGGAATTTCAGCAATTGAAGAAGTGAAATTTAGTACAGTAAGTTCTAGAGGTTGCTTTGGAAATTGCAATTTCTGTGCAATAACATTTCACCAAGGAAGAATAGTTCAAAGTAGAAGTAAAGAATCAATATTAAATGAAGTTGAAGAAATAACTAAATTACCTGATTTTAAAGGATACATACATGATGTTGGAGGACCAACAGCTAATTTTAGAAAACCAGCTTGTAGTAAACAGTTAACTTTAGGTGCATGTAAAGCTAAAGAATGTTTATATCCAAGTCCGTGTAAAAACATGGAGGTCGATCATAGTGAATATTTAGATTTGCTTAGAGCTATTAGAAAAGTTCCAAAAGTAAAGAAAGCTTTTGTGAGATCTGGTCTTAGATATGATTATATAATGGCAGATAAAGATGATACATTTTTTAAAGAGTTGGTCGAATATCATGTTAGTGGAAAACTAAAGGTTGCACCAGAACATGTTTCAAAAGATACTTTAAAATATATGGGAAAACCATCAGGAAAGACATATGATAAATTTACAGAGAAGTTTTATTCAATAAATAACAAGTTAGGTAAAAAGCAATTTATAGTACCATATTTAATGTCAAGTCATCCAGGAAGTACACTTAAAAGTGCAATTGAATTAGCAGAATATTTAAGAGATATAAATTATCAACCAGAGCAAGTTCAAGATTTTTATCCAACACCAGGTACATTATCTACAACCATGTATTATACTGGTTTAGATCCATTAACTATGAAGGAAGTTTATGTTCCTAAAACAAAGCATGACAAAGCCATGCAAAGAGCATTGCTTCAATACAAAAATCCAAAGTATTATACATTAGTATATGAAGCCTTAGTTGAGGGTGGAAGAGAAGATCTTATAGGGAATGGCAGTAAATGTTTAATAAGAGATAAAAGACAAACTAAAAAATTCCAAGAAAATAAGAATCACAATGGCAAAAAATCAGCAAACAAAAGTAAAAATTATGGTAGTAAAGCAGGTAAGTTAAAAAAAGAAAATAATGAAAGACAATCTAAAAAACAGACTGTTAAGCCAAGCAAAAGAACTACTACTAGAAATAAGAGAAAATAGATAAATATATATTTAATAGTTTATATTTTATAAAACTTATGAATATGTTGTATGAATTCATATAAAACATATTCATAAGTTAAATTTGTAATAATTAAAATATAATGGTATTATATAATTATATAGGAAACCGCTTACATGTTAAAAACATTAGTCATAAAAAATAATTTGATAAAAGGCAAATGTATTGTCTGAATGATAAAAGTAAATTCTTAATTTAATTAAAGGTGGTAAATTATGAAGAGTAACAAGAGTATAAAAGCAAATTTAATTAAAAAGTTATCATTGGGATTTGTACTAGTATTTGGTATAGCATTTTTAGGGACATTCTTTGTAGTTCAAAAGACTTTATCAGAAGTAAAGCTTGCTTGTATGAAAAAGATGATAAATGATGCCACAACTATAGTACAAGATAAAATAACTGGGAAAGTTAATGTGGTTAAAACTATTGCATGTGATGGTATTGTATCTAATATGAATTTTACACTTGATGAAAAAAGAGAGTTATTAAGCAATTATCAGATGAATTTAAATATACGTTCTATAGGAATAGCAGGATTAGATGGTAAATTAGAATCAACTGATAATTACAAAGAGGATATTTCAGAAGTAGAATATTTTAAAAAAGCTCTTAATAATGAAATATATATAAGTTCTCCAATAGTTATAGAGGGAACCAATGAACAAATAGTATTTGTTGCAACACCGTTAAAAAATGGACAAGATGTAGTAGGGGTTATGACATGTACATTTGATAGTGCATTTTTATCAAGAGACATAAATAATTTAAAGTATTTAAGAATGACAGGAATGTCATATATATTAGATGGTACAGGAACTATAATAGCATCTGAAACAACAGAAGATGTTATTAATGGTAAAAATATAATGAGTGAAGTAAAAAACAATCCTACATTCAAAGAAATTGCTTTAATTCATGAAAAAATGGTTAATGGTGAAAGTAATGTAGAAAAATACATGGAAGATGAAAAAAAATATATAGCTTATGCAAGCATTCCAGGGACCCCAGGGTGGTCTATAGCTTTAGAAGTAAATGCTACTGAAGTTGATAGAGAAGAGTCTGTTATAATAAGTTTATTCATCGGGGTAACTTTAGTAGGAATTTTAGCACTTGTAATTATAATATATATAATTGGTCAATCTCTTGGAAAGAGGCTGAAAAGATTAAAGGATGATATAGAAGTTTTAGAAAATGGAGTATTTAATAAAGAATTAGATGAAAGAGAATTAGTGAAAAATGATGAGATTGGTGAAATTAATAGATCATTAAGGAAAACTAAAGAATCAATTAGGGGAATACTTAAAGGCGTGAAAAGTGATTTGATAATATTAAATGAACAATCGGATGTATTAGAAAATACATCAATGCAAATATCCTCTGGATCAGAAAATATAACAATATCAATGCATGAATCAGCAAAAGCTAATACGAGTCAAACAAATGAAATAATGAAAATTAATGAGGAAATGAGGAGTTTTGGAGAAAATATTGATTATATGGATAGCAATATAGATAAAGTAGCTGAAATTTCTTCTAATATAGAATCAAGACTTATAGAAAGTAATAAAACTATAAATGAATTAAATAATTCTTTAACTAACTTTGATGGCAGTTTTAGTAAGTTTAATAATGATATAGTAGTTATGAATAAAAAAATAGCATCGATTAAAGGTATAACATCGACTATAAATGAAATAGCAGAACAAACTAATCTTTTGGCATTAAATGCAGCAATTGAAGCAGCACGTGCTGGTGAAGTTGGAAAAGGATTTAGTGTAGTAGCAGATGAAATAAGAAAGCTTGCAGAACAAAGTAAGGAATCTGTAAATCAAATTGGAAATATAATTGTTAATGTTCTTGAAGAATGCAATAATATGATACAATCAAGTACTCATATAAATTCAGAAGTTGATAATCAAAAAATAAGCATTAATAATACTATAAATTCATTTAATAATATTACAGATTTACTAAATGAAATTACACCTAAAATACAGGAAGTATCTAATATTTCTAATAATAATAATAAGAAAAAAGATATAATTTTAGAGGTTATAGAGTCTGTAACTGCAATTTCAGAGGAATTAGCTGCTAGTACAGAAGAAGTTGATGCAACTGCTCAAGAGTTTAATGTTTCAAGTAAGGATATTAGTACTGTTTCAGAAAAACTTGCTCAATTAATAGAAGAATTAAATGAAGAAGTAAATAAATTTATAATATAAAATAATAATGATAGCCATTCAAAATTATTAAATAAATTATTTTGAATGGCCATTTTTATGAAAAATCAAGTCGTAAAAGATTGATTAAATGAGCTTAGATATGTAATTTTAAATTGTATATTAAAAAATAGTTTTTAATAATAATGAATTAAAATATGAATTTTCAATAATAATAAATATAAGAATATTTATAAATGGTTTAAAGATTATAAGTATGTCTATAATAAGTAAAAATAAGTAATTTTGAATAAATTCATATGATATAATTATATTAGGATATGTTTTTAAGTAATGTTTATATTTGCAGAGATAAGACAGTCGGGTTAATTTTTAGAACTGTTAATTCTAATATTGACTAATGTTTATACTAAAATAAAAACACTACCTTTAAAACATAAAATTATACTAAAAGGGGATGAAAACTATGAAAATTGAATTTTGTCTTGCAGAAAGTGGAGAAATTATCTTTACTAAAGAATCTAGAGATTTAAAGGATATAATAGAGGTTATTACTAGAGTAGGAACTGAAATCAATTTAACCTTTAGTAAGGATGATTTCATTCATGGATATGTTCAAAATATTTTGTATCAAGCTAATGCAGAAGAAAATGATGAAAGCATTAGAATATATATTTCAAATGATTGCAAAAATTTTAAAAATACAGCAAGAATATCTGCAGAACACTTAAGCAGTACAAAACTAAAAAGTTAATTAGAGATATTAATTAATATAAAAAAGCTTTAAATTAAGGAGTGTACAATTTTTTTTGAACACTCCCTAATTTATATTAAAAAGAATACTTTAGTATAGTATTTACTAAATGAGCAAAAGAATATAGCGTTAAATAAAACACATATTTGTAAAAGTTATAGTTTGATTTAAAGGTTATTTAACATAGGATAAAAACACTTGAATTGCAAGAGGTTTTTTTATGTAATTAATATAATATTTATGTTATTATATCTATATTAGTTAAAATAATATTAATGCTTATAAGGAGAAATCATATGAAAAAATTAATTTCATGGAATGTGAATGGATTAAGAGCTTGTGTAAAAAAAGGATTTCTAGATATTTTAAAAGAAAGTAATGCAGATATATTTTGTATTCAAGAAAGTAAATTACAAGAAGGTCAAATAGACTTAAATTTAGAGGAATATTATGATTATTGGAATTATGCCGAAAAAAAAGGATACTCAGGAACTGCTGTTTTTTCTAAAGAAAAGCCTTTAAACATTTCATTAGGAATAGGAATTGAAGAACATGACAAAGAAGGTAGAGTTCTGACATTAGAATTTGAAGAATTCTATTTAGTTAATGTTTATACTCCTAACTCACAACAAAAATTAGCTAGAATAGATTATAGAATGGCTTGGGAAAATGATTTCAGGGACTATTTAAATGAATTAAATAAAGATAAATCTGTTATAGTGTGTGGTGATTTAAATGTTGCTCATAAAGAAATAGATTTAAAAAATCCTAAGAATAATAGAAATAATGCTGGATTTAGTGATGAGGAAAGAGAAAAATTTGATGAACTTTTAAAATCAGGTTTTATAGATACATACAGATACTTTTATCCAGATAAAGAAGGCGCATATTCTTGGTGGTCTTATAGATTCAATGCTAGAGCTAACAATGCAGGATGGAGAATAGATTATTTTTTAGTTTCTAAAGATTTTGAAGATAGATTGGTAGATGCTAATATACATACACAAATTGAAGGTTCTGATCATTGTCCAGTTGAATTAATAATAAAATAATAATATTAATATGTAAGGAGATTTTTAAATTATGAAGGAACTTTTTAAAATAAAAGATTTAATATTTTACAAGGAAGATTTTTTAGATGACATAAGTGAATTTGAAGATATATTACCTATAATAAGAGAGTTTAGTGATAACCTTAATTATGAAAAAATAAAGGTAGCTGGTTCAAATGAATGTTGTGAAAAAACTAAAGAAAATTATTTCATTGAAATACATGGATATATAAACAAAGATGATGACTTTATAACAAAAGAAGAATTAGACAAAATGCCAATAGCTATTGATAGAAGCGAATTAGATTTATTTGTTATTAGGATTTATAAATGTACTAAGTGTAATAAATGGCTTATAGATATATTGGAATAACAGTGTATCTATAATTTCAGATATTACAAATGAAGAGGTGAATAAAGAATATGAATTTGTTAAAGTATAAAAGAAATATAAATTATAAGGTATTATTATTTTTATTAATATTTACTCTAAATATAATATTTGGAGTAAATCAAAATCAAATTGCTTATGCTGATGAAAATGAAAAAACAGCAATTAATAGTTTAGTAATAGAAGAAGATGATTATGAAGAGTCTATGAAAGGCTTAGTAGAGCCATATCTTAATAGTAAAAGGACAGAAGGATATTTTAAAGTAAACGATGATATTAATCTTTATTATCAACAATATAAAGTTGAGAATTCTAAAGGTACTATTGTAATTAGCCATGGATTCACTGAAACATTAGAAAAATATAAAGAAATGATTTATTACTTTTTAAATAAAGGATATTCTGTTTATGGAATTGAACATAGAGGGCATGGACGCTCTGGTTCATTAGGAGTTGTGGACGAAAGTCAAATTCATATAGAAGATTTTAATTTATATGTTTCAGATTTTAAATCGTTTATAGATGATATTGTTAAACCTGAAATTGGTAGTCAAAAATTATTTTTATTTGCACATTCTATGGGTGGTGCAATTGGAACTAAATTTTTAGAAGAATATCCAGGATATTTTGATGCTGCTATTTTAAGTGCACCAATGCTTGAAGTTAATACTGGCAGTGTTCCTAGTTTTTTAGCTAAATCTATATCTTGGATATGTACAAATATATCTTTAGGACATAAATATGCACCCACACAAAAACCATATAGTAACGAATATAATTTAGAAGATTCGTGTACAAGCTCTGAAGCAAGATACAAGTATTATTATGATATACAATCTAGCAACAAAGAATTTCAAAGAGGTGGGTCTTCATTTAGCTGGTTAAACTCATCTTTAGATATAACAAAAGAAATTACTAAAAAAGAAAATGCTTCAAAAGTAGAAATACCAGTGTTGTTATTTCAAGCTGAAAAAGATACTTATGTAAAACCAAAAGGACAAAATGAATTTTCTCAATATGCACCTAATTGTAAACTTATATTAATGGTAGGATCTAAACATGAAGTATATAGAGAAAAAGATGGGATATTAAAAGCATATTTAAATCAAGTATTTGATTTTTATAATGATAATTTATCAGATAGTTAATAATCGTACTTGAAAAATATAACTTAGTCAGATACCTTAGATTTAAAAAAGGCTTGCCTTAATGTATAGCATTAGGACAAGTCTTTATTTATTGTATAAGTGAATTTTAGGATTAGTTATATATAGTTATTGAAATTCTTTTGATTTATTATCTAGTAGTTTACTATAAGTAATATAGATACTAGTGATTAGTTATAATCTATTATTCATAAAATAATAAATAAGAAAAGCTGAAAGTGATATATGATATAATTTTAATATGTAAACAGGAGCATTTAAAAGGAGATTTAAATATGAAGAAAACAATAGGTGTATTAGCTCATGTAGATGCAGGAAAAACAACTTTTGCTGAGCAGATACTTTATCATACAAAAAGTATAAGAACATTAGGCAGAGTAGATCATAAAAATTCGTTTTTGGATAAACATGATATAGAAAAAGAGAGGGGCATTACTGTATTTTCTGATCAAGCTCTATTTAAATATAATGACAATGAATATTATCTTATAGACACTCCAGGCCATGTAGATTTTTCAACGGAAATGGAAAGAGCACTAGAAATAATGGACTATGCAATACTTATAATAAGTGGAGTTGATGGAATACAAGCACATACTGAAACTGTATGGGAACTTTTAAGAAAAAAGCACATACCAACCTTCTTTTTTATAAATAAAATTGACAGAGAAATTTCAGATATAGAAAATGTATTAAATGATATTGAAACTAAATTTACAAATAATGTATGTTTGATTGATAAAACTCTGAATGGTAATGATATGGACAACCAATTGATAGAATTTATAGCAGAAAGAGATGAAAAACTTTTAGAAATATATTTAGATAGTGGCTATGAGAAAGAGTTATGGCTAAATTCTATGAAAAAGCAAATTAGCAAATGTATGATTTTTCCTTGTTTAAGTGGTTCAGCATTGTTAGATGTTAACATAGATAAATTTATAGAAAAGTTAGACCTATTAACTTATACAAATTATGAAGAATTAGATGAAAAATTCAAGGGTAAGGTATACAAAATACGTTATGATGAAAAAGGGAATAAAGTAACTTATATAAAAGCTTTAAATGGAAGTCTAAAAGTAAAAGATAGCTTATATTGTACAGAAAATGAAATAGAATTTAATGAAAAAATAAATCAAATAAGAATATATAATAGTGACAAATTTATATTAGAAGATACTGTATACGCTGGAGATGTGTTTGGTGTTACTGGATTAACTAAGTTTAAAATAGGACAGGGCATTGGAGAAGCAGACTTAAATACTTATTATAATATAGTACCTACATTAAAATCAAAAGTTGTATTTAATAAATCTGTTAATACTAAAGAAATTCTTTCATATTTTAAAATTTTAGAAGAAGAAGATCCTGGTTTAAATGTATTATGGGATGAGGATTTACAAGAAATGAACATACATATTATGGGGAAAATACAACTAGAAGTTTTGAAGGAAGTCGTAAAAGAAAGATTTAAACTTGATATTGAATTTGGAGATTGTGAAGTTTTATATAAAGAGACAATAGGAAATAAGGTTAATGGATATGGGCATTTTGAACCTTTAAGACATTATGCTGAAGTACATTTACAAATAGAACCTGGAAAAAGAAATAGTGGAGTAACATTTGAAAGTAAATGTCATGTTGATAATTTAAATATAGGTTATCAAAGATTAATTCAATCTCATATTTTTGAAAAGGAACATAAAGGAATTTTAACTGGTTCTAAAATATGCGATGTGAAAATAACATTGATTAATGGAAAATCTCATCTTAAACATACTAGTGGTGGTGATTTTAGAGAAGCAACATATAGAGCAATAAGACAAGGTCTAGAACAAGGAAATAATATTTTATTAGAACCTTATTATAAATTAAAAGTAACAGTAGAGAATGAGTATGTTGGGAGAGTGTTATCAGATATTCAAAGACTATTTGGAAGTTTTAATGAACAAGAAACTTTAGAAAATAAAACAATAATTTTTGGAAGAGGTCCTGTAGCAACTTTTATGAATTATAATATGGATTTAATATCTTTTACAAAAGGAAAAGGGGTTATTACTTTAAGTTTTGATGGTTATGATGAATGTCATAACAGTGATGAAGTTATACAAAAAATAAAGTATAAAAAAGAAAGTGATAGAGAATATACTTCAAGTTCAGTATTTTGTTCTAAAGGTCAGGGATATATAGTAAAGTGGAGTGAAGTTCAGGACCATATGCACTGTTTACAATAGTTTATAGAAATCCATTTGTAATATATAACAAAAAATAATATTTTAGTAAATAAAGAAATTAATACGATTTATTATCATATGAACGGCTAAAATGTTAGAAAAGTAGAAGATAAATATTCTGTTATAGAATGATAGTAATTAATATAATTAATTTAGTTTAAATAAGCTGGTATTTAATTGGAAATTATTTTCTACAGAATTAAATACCAGCTTTAAAATTAATTTATAAGAAAAAATTATAAATCATTAATTTTATTAAAATCATATTGCATTATCCATACTGGAATCATAATGAATCCAAATATGCTAAGAATTAAATATATCATGCTATTATCAGATGAGTTTGTTCCAGCGTTTTCTTGAATTGCATACATTCTTTTGCCCATTTTAAAGTTCCAATAAATGAAGTATAAGCCAAATGTAATTATTCCTATAAGTATTTCTTTTACCCCAGATTTAGGTTTATTTAAGTATTCTGATGTTTCATTACTTAAAGATCCCATCCAAAATAGACTATAAATCCCAAATGTTATAAAAGATAGAAGTATTGAAATAGCAATGTTTCTTTTTTTTATCATAAGTATATTCCTCCTATAAATTATCATAGTAAATCATGTTAAATTATATGATAAATCTTAAATTAATTCAAATAAAAGAGTTTAGTTATGGTTTTTGGCATTTTTAAGTATATGAAATTTTAGTGATTTATTATATAATAAAAATACAATACATAATAAATTATTGGAGGAACTATTATGAGAAGTGTTTATAAGAATCCATCAGAGTTAGCAACATGCTTAAAAGATTTTGTTGATACATACTTAGAAGGATTAATAACTTATGAAAAAATGGAAGGCAAAATATCTAAGATATTGGTAGCAAATAATGTATATAAGAATGGATTTGTATCTGTTAAGTTATCAAATGTTCTTGGAGAAGAACGAATGGAAATTATTGATAAGATATATAAAGATATGCAAACAATTTAAAAAATTAATTTATAGCGATACTAATCAAGTTAGTATCGCTTATTTTATATAGAAAATTATTTGTATTTTAATAGTTTATTCTGTTAAATATTTTTATATTCTTAATAATGCTTATGCATTCATAGATAAAATATCCAATTAGTACTAAAATGTATCTAAAGCTAAGAATATATATACTATAATCTTAAAATTTCTTTAGAATAGGGTTCAATATTTGAATTTGAATAAATTTAAAATTAATGTAAATTATAATTACAAAATAAAATCTAAAATTTCCTAGGAAATATATTGAAATATGTGAAGGAAAATATAAAAGTAAAGCATAGAAAACATACTTATGTATAAACTATATTGACATAAGCATATTTTCTAGGTATTATATAAATCATACTAAACTTATAGGAATAATATACAAAGGATGGAATACTAAAATGAACAGTACATTTTTAACAGATTTTTTAATGGTAACGAATTTAAAAACTATATTATTTATAGGCATTTTAATAGGAATGTTCTATTTAATAAAAGTTCTTGAAAGAAAAAAAGTAAACTTTTCTAAGCGAATGATTTTATCAACGATTTTAGGACTGCTACTTGGGGGCATAATACAGGTAATAGCAGGATTGCCGGAAACAACAGATAATATAACATGGATAAGTGAAGTTACAAAATGGTACGGATTATTCGGTTATGGATTTATGGACTTATTAAAAATGTTAGTTATCCCATTAGTTTTTCTTTCAATAATAAGAGTAATTATTAATATGAAAGAAGGAGAAAACTTAGGAAAACTTACATTTAGATCATTATTTGTTTTACTTAGTACAACTACCATTGCAGCTATGGTAGGAATTTTTGTAGGGAATTTATTTAAATTAGGAGTAGGATTTGAAGTTATTCAAAATAACTCTGAAATAAAGGAAATAAGTTCTGTAGTTGATACACTAAGAGGATTACTACCATCAAATCCAGTTAAAGCTATGGCTGATGCAAATGTAGTTGGAGTAGTTATTTTTGCAGGATTTATCGGAGTTGCAATGAATAGACTGAAAAAGAAGTACTCTGACGTAATAAAACCTGCTAAGGATTTAGTAGAAGCAGCTTATAAAATCACTACAAGTGTAGCTATGACAGTGATTAAATTTATGCCTTATGCTGTAATAGCATTGCTTGCAAATACAATTGCAGCTAGAGGAATACCAGCACTTATGAGTGTTTTAGATTTCATAATAGCTTTATATGTTAGTATAGCTATAGTGTTTGTAATACATTTAGTGATAATAGCTCTTAATGGTTTAAATCCTATTAAATATTTAAAAAATACAATGGAACCTTTAATACTAGCTTTTACTTCAAGATCTAGCTTAGGAACATTACCTGTAACCATCGAAACATTAACAGAAAAAGTTGGAGTAGATGAAGGTATAGCAAGTTTTGTTGGAAGTTTAGGATCTAATGCGGGAATGAATGGATGCGCAGCTATATATCCAGCATTAATGGCAGTTACAATTGCTAATATGTCAGGAACGCCTATGGATTTTAGCTTCTATGGAATGCTACTTGTAATAATAGTAATAAGTTCTCTTGGTATCGCAGGGCTTCCGGGAAGCGCTACAATGGCCGTATCAGTAGTAATATCTGGTATGGGAATGGGAAATTATTTTTCTTTGGCAGGAGGTATTCTTGCAATAGATCCAATTCTTGATATGGGACGTACAATGCTTAATGTAAATGGAACAATGGTAACAACAGTTACAGTTGCAAATAGCTTTGATAAAATAGATAAAGAAAAAAATATTAATAGTAAGTAAAAAAATCCCCTTAGAATATAGTGTGGTGTATGTTCTAAGGGGAATGTAAGCAATAAATATAATAGTTATTTATTGCTTATTTTTAGCGTAATACATTTAATATATATTTAGTCTTTAAAATCAATATATATTTCACCATTTCCAATTATAGAAACAATAGAGCCATTACTAATTTTCTCTAAATTAGCAGTTTCATTTTTGAAATCAAGTCGTCTTATTAATTTTAAATTATTTTTTTCATCAAATATTAATAAATAAGTAGTACTATCAGGCGTCATGAGTTTAGCTGTTGCAGTATTTCCAGAAGTGCTATCAACTCTAAAAACACCTTCTTTATATAAATCTGATTTTAAATCAATAGCATAAGCATTTGTTTTAAATATGGTTAAGCAAGTTATTAATGCAAATAAAAATTTTTTCAAGATTAAACACTCCTATCTATTATCATATTTATATTTTGCATAAATTTTTATTAAGTATGCAAAGAAAATAAAGGATATATGAATTAAAATAATAATATGAGAATATAAAAGTTTATTTATTAAAAATGAAAGTATTATTTTCAATGTTGAAATTTTTTATGCAATAATTTATAATTAAAACCTAATTAGTAAATAAAAATGAATGATAATGCATCAGACAAATTAGAAATTATATATAAGTTGAGATATATTAACTAAAAAGAGGTGTAAAAATGGCAAAAATAAATAGTAGAAATAATGATTTATTAAAAGAAACAAAAAATACAACAAGCCATAAAGTTTATTCTTTATTGGTTAGTTTAGTTAATGAAGGTAAAGAAGATTTAGCAGAGGATGTTTTGAAAATAGATTATTTATTAACATATACTAATAATTGTATTAAAGACAAAGATTTTAAAGAAGCAAAATATACATTGCAAATAATAGATAGAAGAATAGAAAATCTAAAAAATGAAAATGTGGATATGGAACATTTAAAAAATCTTTATGATAAATTAAATTCTCAAATAAAGAAATAGAATAAGTTTAAGGAATTACAATTTTATTAAGGATTATAAAATATATATTAATAAAAAAGCAAATAATATACAAAGTGATATGCACTCTTTATAGTAAATAGCCCAAATAATAAAAATGTAACTATAAAGGGTGTATTTTATTATTGGAATAAAATGTGAAATATCAACTGAAATTAAGATTAAGTTTATATAAGAGTATTTATGTAGAAAAATCAAACTAAATTAAATATATAAAGATTTAAAAGTTAATTCAAGTTCTACTACAATACAAATAAGTTAAAATATTAACATAGTTTAAAATTAAAAAGTATTGTACAAATTTTCAGAATTTTGATATAATTAATTAAAATAGAAAAAACAACCATGAAACTTATGTTTTCAAATAAAAAAATATATAAATAATATAATTTAGAAAATATTTTTTTATTTTATAAAAAATTACTTGAAATTTATGTTTAATATGGTAAAATCAAATTAATTAGGAATGTTATTATATTAACAAGCTATATATTCTCCGAAAATTAAAATGGAGGTATAAAGTAGATGAAAAGTTTTAAGGTTCCAGCACAAATATTGTATGAAGATAATGCTGTGCAACATTTAAGAGAATTAAAGTCAAAAGGAATATTTATAGTTACTGATAAAGTTATGTCCAAACTTGGTGTAATCGATCCAGTAACAAGTATATTAAAAGAAAATGGAATAAATTATGAAGTATTTACAGAGGTAGAACCTGAACCAACAATGGAAGTAGTTACCCATGGATTTAAAAAATTTTTAGATTATGGCGCAGATACTATAATAGCTATAGGTGGTGGATCTGTAATTGATGCTTCAAAAGCTATGATTTATTTTTTAGATGTACTAAAGCAAAAATTACCTTCTTCAAATCAAGAGAAACCATATTTTATAGCGATTCCTACTACAAGTGGAACTGGATCAGAAGTAACATCTTATGCAGTTATAACTGATTCATCAACTCATACTAAAATACCACTAAAAAGTGATGTTATGTACGCAGATGTTGCATTGTTAGATTGGAATTTCACGAAAAGTGTTCCGCCAACAGTAACTGCTGATACAGCGTTAGATGTATTAACTCATGCTCTTGAAGCGTATGTATCAGTAGGTTCATCAGAATATACTGATGCATTAGCCAAAGAAGCTATTTCTACAGTATTTGATTATACAGAAAAAGCATTTAAAAATGGAGCAGATCAAGAAGCAAGAATGAGAATTCATAATGCATCTTGTATGGCTGGAATAGCATTTGAAAATGCTGGACTTGGAATAAATCATAGTTTAGCTCATGCTTTAGGTGCAACTTTTGGAATAACTCATGGTAGATCTAATGCAGTACTTTTGCCATATGTTGTAGAATATAATTCATCATTATTTGATGAAAATGATTGCTATGATTTTAAGGCTGCTAAAAGATATACAGAGATAGCTAGGTTATTAGGATTACCACATACTGATTTTAAAGAAGGTGTAGTAATGTTTGTTAAGGCTTTAAAAGCTTTGTTGCAATCTGTAAATATACCAATAAGAATAAAAGATTTCGGAATTGATGAGAGCTCATTTAATTTAGCTATAGAATCAATGTGTAGTAGAGCGATGCAGGATATTTGTACTGGCGGAAATCCAAGAACTGCTGATGAAAAAGGTTTAAGAGATATTTTAACTAAAGCTTATAATG
This sequence comes from Clostridium botulinum, assembly GCF_000827935.1. NCBI lineage: Bacteria > Bacillati > Bacillota > Clostridia > Eubacteriales > Clostridiaceae > Clostridium > Clostridium botulinum. The sequence goes on along the minus strand of NZ_CP010520.1, from coordinate 1,973,216 downwards.
GAAATTAAAAAGGTATAATTTTTTTTGAAAATACTTGTTAAATAATTAACAGTAAAAAAGTAATTACAATGCCATGTTAATTATCACAGAGTATTAATTAATAAAATCTGTGTACTATAGTTGATTATTGTTATAAAAAGTATAAATAAATATGCGATTATAATAAAAATAAGTATTTTTCAAAAAAAATATATATAAAATTAAAAAACTATTTGTAATTTTTTTAACAAAGTTTTTAATGTAAATATTAAATTATACAAATAATAAGGGGAGTTTAATTAGCTGTTAATTTAAAGTAATTCCTAGTTTGATAAAATGTATAAAACTTAAAATACTAAATTCATAGGAGGAGATTGATTGTGCAGGAGCAATTAATAAGAAATATTATATCAGAAGTTTTGAAAAATGTAGAAAATACAATTGTCGCAAATCCAAATGAAAATAAAGAAGAATTAAAAAATATCCAAAATTTTCAGAATAATAAGATTAGTCTTGAAAATGATATTCCTGAATTTGTTGGAAGTGCAATTGGAGATACAGTAGGTGTTGTTATAGCGAATGTAAATGAATTACTACTTAATAAGATGAATGTTTCTAAAAAATATAGATCTATTGGAATAATAGGAGCACGTACTGGTGCAAGTGCACAGATAATTTCTGCTGATGAGGCTGTAAAAGGAACTAATTCAGAAATTATAAAAGTTGAACTTGCAAGAGATACAAAAGGAAATGCGGGTCATGGAGTATTAATAGTTTTTGGAGCAATGGATGTATCAGATGTAAGACAAGCAGTAGAAATCACTCTAAATGACTTAAATAGAACATTTGGTAATCTATATATTAATGAATGTGGACATTTAGAAATTCAATATACTCCAAGATCTAGTTATGCTTGTAATAAGGCTTTTAATGCACCTATAGGAACCGCATTTGGAGTTATAGTAGGAGCACCAGCAGCAATAGGACTTCTAATGGCAGATAGTGCTTTAAAAGCATCAAATGTTGATATAATAGATCACTGGTCACCAGCTTATAAAACTAGCTATAGCAATGAATGTGTAACAACAATTTATGGTGATTCAGAAGCTGTTAAACAAGCTTTAATTACAGCAAGAGAAGTAGGTATAAATGTTTTATCTAAAATAGGAAGTACTCCTACTTCACAAAGTACTCCTTACATTTAATTTTAGAATTTATTATTTTAAATTTGTATATAGCTTATTTTTAAATAAAAGTAATTTAAGGGGGTGGTTAAACTGGAGAGCTTTGCTTTAGGACTTATCGAAACAATTGGCCTTGTAGCTGGAATAGAAGCAGCTGATGCTGCTGTGAAATCATCTAATGTAGAGGTTATAGGATATGAAAATTCAAAAGGTGGAACAGTTGTAGTTAAAATAAAGGGTGATGTTGGTGCTGTAAAAGCTGCTATTCAAGCTGCATCTGCTTCAGCAGCTTTAGTTAATAAAGTAATGTCTACATCTATTATACCTAGACCTAATTCTGAATTAAAAAATATTATATTTGCTAAGAACAAAGCTACTACATCCTTAGAAAGTAAAAAAAAAGTTAATAAAGTAGAAAATGAACATAAATCCAATGAAGAAATAAAAAAAGTAAGTAATAAAAAAGATATTAAGACAGTTGAAGGAAAAAATATAACATGTAATTTATGTATGGACTTAATGTGTTCAAGAAAAAAAGGTGAACCTAGAACTTCTTGTATACATTTTAATGAAATAAAAAAATAAGAGGAGGATATTATTATGCATGATGCATTAGGAATGGTAGAAACAAAGGGATTAATAGGGGCTATAGAGGCAGCAGATGCTATGGTTAAAAGTGCCAATGTAATATTAGTAGGATATGAAAAAATAGGATCAGGATTAGTAACTGTAATGGTAAGAGGCGATGTAGGAGCTGTTAAAGCAGCAACAGATGCAGGAGCAGCAGCAGCACAAAAAGTAGGAGAAGTTGTATCAATACATGTAATACCAAGACCGCACATGGATACTGAAAAATTAATACCAAAAGTTGAAAATTAATAAGTAAGACTAAGTTAAATAATATTATTAAGGAATTTGTTTTAAAAAATATATTCTGAATATTTGGAATATTATTAATGATTGATTTTAAGGAGGATATTATTATGAAAGATGCATTAGGAATGGTAGAAACAAAAGGGTTAATAGGAGCCATAGAAGCAGCAGATGCTATGGTTAAAAGTGCAAATGTAACATTAGTTGGATATGAAAAAATAGGATCAGGATTAGTAACTGTAATGGTAAGAGGCGATGTGGGAGCTGTTAAAGCAGCAACAGATGCAGGTGCAGCAGCAGCACAAAAAGTAGGAGAAGTTGTATCAATACATGTAATACCAAGACCACACATAGATACTGAAAAAATATTGCCACAATCTAATCTTTAATATAAGAAAGGGGTAGAAATTTCATATGGTTCAAGTAGATATAGAGAAAATAATATTAACTGTTACAAAAGCAGTTATAGAAGAATTGAATAAGTATAATGAAAGTTTAATACCCGTAGGAATATCTAATAAGCATATTCATCTTGGATTAAGAGAACTTGAGGGCTTATTTGGAGAAAACTATAAACCTAATATAAAAAAAGAGTTGAGACAGCCAGGACAATATGCATATGATGAAACAGTTGAAGCTAGAGGTCCGAAAGGATATTTTGAAAGAATAAGAGTACTTGGACCATTGAGAGAATCTACTCAATTAGAAGTTTCAATATCAGATGAAATGAAATTAGGCATAAATGCGCCTATAAGACAATCAGGGAAACTTAGTGGTACTCCAGGAATATTACTTAAGGGACCCAAAGGTGAAATAAAAATAGATCAAGGTGTAATAATTGCTGCAAGGCATATTCATTTATCCACGGATTTTGCAAAAAAATATGGATATAGAGATGGAGAGTTAGTGGATGTAACTAGTTACGGTCCAAGAAAAGTAACTTTTCACAATGTAATTATTAGGGTTTCAGATGATTTTGTACCGGAAATGCATATTGATACTGATGAAGCTAATGCTTCAGGATTAAAAAATGGTGATAAGATAAGAATTACTAAAGTTGAAGGAGTTTAGCTATGGGGTTAAATGATGCAAATAAAGGGTTGGATATTTTTTATGATTTAATAAAAGAAGAAAAGTGCAATAAAGTTAGTGATAACTTAAAAGTTGGAGTAGACCTAGGAACAGCCAATATAGTTCTTTCAGTAGTTGACGAAAATAACAATCCAGTAGCTGGAGCATCATATCCAGCATCAGTTGTGAAAGATGGACTAGTTGTAGATTTTATTGGTGCTATAGAAATAGTAAGAAAGTTAAAAGCTAAGGTAGAGAAGGTTTTAGGCACAACTATAAGTTATGGATCAACAGCAATTCCACCTGGAACTTTAGAAGGAAATGTAAAAGCAATTGGAAATGTACTCGAGGCAGCTGATATAGAATTAGTCAGTATTATTGATGAACCAACTGCTGCTGCTGCAGTACTTGGAATAAAAGATGGAGCAGTTGTTGATGTTGGTGGCGGTACAACTGGAGTAAGCATTTTAAAAAATGGTAAAGTACTATATACAGCAGATGAACCAACAGGTGGTACTCATATGAGTTTAGTTTTATCGGGAAATTACAATATATCTTTTGAGGAAGCAGAAAAATTAAAAAAAGATCCTAAAAAAGAAAAAGATAATTTTATCCTTATCAAACCGGTTATAGAAAAGATGGCTTATATCGTAAAAAAACACTTACAAGGCTATGATGTAAATAAAATTTATGTTGTTGGCGGAGCATGTAGTTTTAGTGAATTTACAGCTGTTTTTGAAAAGATTATTGGTATAGAAACTATAAAACCAAATCATCCATTGCTAGTTACGCCTCTAGGTATTGCTGTTAGTTGCATTAAGTGAGGTGGTTAATTTGAATTTTGATGAGATTGTCCAAATTGTTTTAAAAGAGGTTATGTCTCAACTAGAAAATAAATCATTTATAAGTAAAAAAGCTGTAGTATTTTTTACAGGAAATACAGTTGGGTTAGAAGAGTGTATCACAGAATTGGAAAAATTAAAAATCCAAGGTATAAAATTAAAAGCAGTTTTATCAAAACATGCATCACAAATAATAGATAGAAATATTATAAATAAAATTTTTAATAATGAAGATATTTATATAGATGGAGATTTAGAAGATAGTAACCATATATATGATGAAGAATTTGATTTATTAATAGGTGCGACTTTAAGTATAAATTCTTTATCTAAAGTTGCAAATGGAATAAGTGATACCATGCCAACTGCACTTATATCAAAATGTATTTTAAGTGGTACAAAAGTAATAATTTCTAAAGAGGGCGTTGAGTTTAGAGAATCAAATATAAGAAAAAATCCATACAAAAATATTCCAGTTCCATATATGAACATGATTAAGGGATATTTAGATAGATTAGAATCTTATGGAATAAAGTTTGTTAATTCAGAGAATATATTTGATTCTATAATAAAAAAAGATTTTAATGAAGATATTTTACCTAAAGTTAAATCTAAAATAGATGATGGTAATATAAATGAAATCGTATCAAGTAATTTTAAAAATGAATTTAATGAAAATTACAAAACTTTAGAGTTTAAAATAAATAAAAAGGTGATTTCAAGTGAAGATATTTCTAATAATAGTGGGAATAAAAAAATTGTAATTCCAAGTAATTCTATAATTACATCTCTTGCAAAAGATTTATCAGAAGAGCTTGGAATACAAATTATAAAAAGGTAGGGCAAAAATATGTATTTAGCAAAAGTGGTTGGAGTAGTGGTGGCAACAACCAAAAGTCAAGGTCTAGTAGGAAAGAAAATGCTTATGGTACAACCATTAACTCCAGAATATAATCCAGCAGGAAATATTGAAGTAGCTATAGATTCTGTAGGAGCAGGTAATGGTGAACTTGTATTAGTAGCAACTGGTTATGCAGCACATCAACAATTTAATGCTAAGGATGCACCTATAGATAGAGCTATTATTGCTATAGTAGATAGCGTTGAAGTAAGTAAAGAATGAAATTAGGGGGAAAATAGAATGAATGATTTCAATATGATAGATATAGAAAGTATAGTTAAGAATATTGTTAAAGAGCTTACAGGGAATGAGAAAGAACAAGGGACTATAACTACTGCCGCTGTCCCAAAAGAAGTAAATCCATTAGTAGATATTGAAAAGAAAATAATGGGATTTGTGAATACTCCTACAATGCCAATTGGTGAACATGGTGTATTTGAAGATATAAATGATGCTATAGAACAAGCATGGATAGCAGAACAAGAATATAGAAAAGTTGGATTGGATAAAAGAACTGAAATAATTGAAGCATTTAAAGCAGAAGTGAGAAAAAATGTAGAAGAAATCTCTCGTAGAACTTTTGAAGAAACTGGAATGGGTAGATATGAAGATAAAATACTTAAAAATAATCTTGCATTAGATAAAACTCCGGGGGTAGAAGACCTTGAAGCTGGTGTTAAAACTGGAGATGGTGGATTAACTCTTTATGAAATGTCACCATTTGGAGTTATAGGAGCAATTGCACCATCAACTAATCCAACTGAAACAATAATAAACAACGGAATATCAATGCTTGCAGGAGGTAATACAGTTGTATTTTCACCTCATCCAGGAGCAAAAGATGTTTCAGTATTTATAATACAACTTATTAATAAAGCAATAGAAAGAGTAAACGGACCTAAGAATCTTATAGTTACTGTTAGAAATCCAAATATTGAAAGTACTAATATAATGTTAGCTCATCCAAAAGTTAATATGATTTGTGCAACAGGAGGACCTGGAATTGTTAAAGTAGCATTATCAAGTGGTAAAAAGGCAATAGGAGCTGGAGCAGGAAATCCACCAGTAGTTGTTGATGAAACTGCTGATATTGAAAAAGCTGCAGTTGATATTATAGATGGCTGTAGTTTTGATAATAATTTACCATGTATCTGTGAAAAGGAAGTAATAGTAGTAGACAAAGTTGCAGATTACTTAAAGACTTGTATGTCAAAATATTGTGCGTTAGAAATAACTGATAAAAATATGCTTGCACAATTAGAAAAACTTGTTTTAACAGAGAATGGAACTATAAATAAAAAATTTGTTGGAAAAAATGCCGACTATATAATGAGTAAGTTAGGAGTTAATATAGATCCAAGCATAAGAGTTATATTTGCTGAAGTTGAAGCAAATCATCCATTTGCAGTTGAAGAACTTATGATGCCAATTTTACCAGTTATAAGGGTTAGAAATGTAGATGAGGCTATAGACCTTGGTGTTGAGCTTGAACATGGAAATAGACATACTGCTATAATGCACTCAAAACACATAGATAATTTAAGTAAATTTGCTAAAGCAGTACAAACAACTATATTTGTTAAAAATGCTCCATCATATGCAGGAATTGGATATGGTGCAGAAGGTCATGGAACATTTACTATTGCAGGACCAACAGGGGAAGGTTTAACATCTGCAAGAACATTTACAAGAAAAAGAAGATGTGTAATGGTAGATAATTTCTCTATTAAATAGAATTGGAGATGAGATTAGTGGAAAAGAACTTTTTAGATTTAATAAAAGATGGTGGATTAATTGGTGCAGGTGGCGCTGGTTTTCCAACTCATGTAAAATTAAATGCAAAAGTTGAATATGTTATTGTAAATGGTGCTGAATGTGAACCACTTCTGAAAGTAGATCAACAATTGATGGCCGAAAAATCTGCTGAACTTTTATATGCATTAAACAAAATAGTAGAGCAAACTGAAGCAACTAAAGGTGTTATTGCGTTAAAGGGTAAATACAAGTCAGCAATGAAAAATTTAAATGAAAAATTAGGAGAATATTCAAAATTAGAATTATTTGAACTTGGAAATTTTTATCCAGCAGGAGATGAACAAATTACTGTTTATGAAGTAACTAAAAGAGTTGTTCCAGAAGGTGGGATTCCTTTAAATGTTGGGGTTATAGTTATTAACGTTGAAACATTATTAAATCTATATAATGCTTTAGAAGGAAAGCCAGTTACTGAAAAATATTTAACTATTACAGGCGAAGTTAAAAATCCTATTACGGTTAAAGTTCCCATTGGAATATCAGTAAGACAAGCTCTTGAATTAGCTGGTGGGACATTGATTGATGAGTTTGAAATTATTGACGGTGGTCCTATGATGGGTAAATTAATAGAAGATATTGATAGACCTATAAAGAAAAACACTAAAGGATTAATAGTTATACCTAAGAGTCACAATATAGTTGTTTCAAAGAAAAGAAACATACAAGCTATGTTAAAACAAGCAAGAGCAGCATGTTGTCATTGTTCAATGTGTACTGAGGTATGTCCAAGACATTTATTAGGACATAAGTTAGAACCAGATAAGATGATGAGGATTGCAAGCTATGGTGGAACTTGCAGTAAAGAAATTTTACCAACAGCCTCATTTTTATGCAGTGAATGTGGACTTTGTGAACAGGTTTGTGTAATGGGACTTCAACCTTGGAAGCTAAATAGTTTTTTTAAAAGCGAGTTAGCTAAAAATGGAATTAAAAATCCTAATCATAATGCTCCAGAAAAAGCAGATGATTTCAGAGAATATAGAAAATTCCCAGTTCATAAGCTTAAGCAAAGATTAAATATAGAAAAATATGATGTTGAAGCACCACTTAAAAATGAGGAATATGATTTTTCAGAAGTTGTAATATTAAGATCTCAACATATAGGAGCTAAAGCAGAACCAATAGTTAATATTGGAGATAGAGTTAAAAAAGGTGATCTTATAGGAGATATACCTAATGATAAGCTAGGGGCAAAGATTCATGCAAGTATAGATGGTGTTATAAAAGAAATAAATGATGATAGTATTATTATTAGGAGATAAGATAACTAGAAAGGAGAGAGTGAAATGAGAAAATCTATTGGATTACTAGAGTTTAAAAGTATTGCAAAAGGAATTCAAGCAGCAGATGAAATGGTTAAATCTGCTAATGTAGAAATTATATTAGCAACTCCAATGTGTCCAGGTAAATATATAGTAATATTAGCAGGAGATGTAGGAGATGTTACAAATGCTGTGGGCGTTGGTAAGGAAGTGGGACTTAGCTATCTTATAAGTGAATACACAATAGCTAGTGTGCATGAAAAAGTATTTCCAGCAATAACAGCAACTTGTGATTTTGATAATATTTCATCTATTGGTGTTATTGAAACAATGTCAGCTGTTGCTTCTGTAATTGCAGGTGATACAGCGTTAAAAGCAGCTAATGTAGAACTATTAGAAATAAGAATAGCAAGAGGCCTTGGTGGTAAAGGATATGTTATTCTTACAGGAGAGGTATCAGCAGTAAAAGCAGCCATAGAAGCAGCAGAATCTAAGCTTGAAGAGGGTGGAGATATTATAGGAACTGTAGTATTACCTTCACCAAGCAAAGAATTAGTCCAAACATTATTATAGTAATATATTTAAAGTGTAATATATTAGAATAAAAAATCAACCTTTAGAGTACTAGAGATTTCGGTTGATTTTTTATTATTTATAAATATAAACTCTAAAATCTTATTTAGTTATTTTCAGCTAATAAATAATTAAGTAGTAGCTTATTCTTGATAAGTTTTAATTTTTAATAAAATTATTAAGTATTTCATAAATTTTATAATATACTTTTAAGCTTATTAAAAGCATAGTCTAATGTATTATCTAAGTTTAATAAATTCTTGCCAGCACCTTGTGCCATAGTTTGATTTCCACCACCACGTCCATCTATAAGAACTATTGCATCTTTTAATAATTCACCCATATTAACATTTTTTATATTTTTAGAACATGAAAATATAAGGTTTATTTTATCATCATTTACTAGTGCAATTAGAGCAATTTTATTATCTTTCTCTGTTATCTGTGAAATTATTGTATTAACAAATTTTAAGGTTTTATTATTATATACATATTTAATAATGTTTATATCATTAATTTGAGCTGAATTTTCTATAATTTCTTTAATTTCATAGTTTGAAAGTTCAATGCTTATATTTTTATTTTCATTCAGTACATTTTTTAACTCTAATTTCAAATTTTCGATTCCATTTAAAGCTTCTTTTTCATTGCAATTCAAGTATTTACACATAGAATTTGCAAATGAATCTTTTTCTAAAGAATCACTTACAGCCTTTGATCCAGTTATAAATTCAATTCTAGATCCTTTTTTATGTTTTTCATATTTTTTTATTTTTATAAGTCTTAAATCTAATGTTGATTTAGGGTGAACACCACAACAAGCATTAAGATCTAAATCATCAATTTTAACAATACGTATTTGTTCATTAGTATCTGGAAGATCTCTTCTAAGTTTCATGTTTTTAAGCTCTCTTTTAGTTGGAGTTAGAAATTCTACATCTAAAGATTCTCCGATAACATCATTAGCATATTTTTCGCAGGAACGTACCTGTTCTTCTGTAAGTATAGAATTAAAGTCAATGGTACTAAATTCATTTCCATGATGAACTGCAATTGTATTTATATTAAAAAGTTTAAAGAAAGATGCAGAGAGTATATGTTGAGCTAAATGATGATTCATTCCATCTAATCGTCTTAACCAGTCTATTGAACATTTAACATTATGTATTCTTGAAGGTTTCCTATCTAGTACATGATAAATTAAATCATCTTTTTCATAGACATTTAACACTTCAATTTCATCGATTTTGCCTAAATCATGTCTTTGTCCTCCTCCCCCTGGGAAAAATGCAGTTTTATTTAAAACTATATGAAACTCATTACCGACTTCTTTGATCTCGTCTATTTCAGCAGTGAATTTCTTTAAATATTGATCTTCATAGTAAAGTTTTTGCATAATATATTCTCCTTGTATTAAACCATATTTTATATAACTATAAGAATATTATAACAAGTAATTGCAAAAAATCATTTAATTAATAAATAAATATATTGAGTTATGCAAATATTAACCTTAAGGAAGGTGATAAACTCAATGAATTTAATTAATTATACATTATTTAATTTTATTATTTATTCTTTTATCGGGTGGATTATTGAAGAAGTATATTGTTTTTGTATAACTGGAAAATTTAAAGAAGATGGTTTTCTAATAGGTCCATTTAAACCTATGTATGGAATAACTGTAAGCATTCTTATAATATTAAAGAATTATTTTTCTGATTACACAACATTAATATTAATATTTTGCTTTTTTACACCATCTATAATAGAATACATAAGTGGATATTTATTAAAGGAAATTTTTAATAAAGTTTATTGGGACTACTCTAATTTAAAGTATAATTTTAAGGGATTAGTTAGTTTGAAATTCTCTATATCTTGGACTTTAATGACGTTTTTTGGATTAAAATATATAGAGCCAAATTTTTTTAATATGTTTATAAGAAATGAAGCGATGCTTATAAAACTAATAGTATTTTTACTTGTTTATTTGTTAGTAGATTTTTATATAACAGTACATAACTTATTAGAAATAAATAGAGTGAATAACATGTGAAATTTAGAAGAGCTTATAGGTAAGTATAAAAGTAGTTTATATATAGGAATTTACAATTAATTGCTTTTATCATTTTGAAGATAAAATAATAAAGTGAATAAGGATAAAAATAATCCTTACATAGAAAGTAAAAGCACAAGAAATTAATGTAAATTCCTATAAGTTGTATATCTATTTAAATTTGACTAGAAGAAAATTATTAAAATCCTCTTTTTTTAGCCTCAATACCACTTTCATTTAAAGCTGGTTCTTCTATAGTGGTGTTAAAACTATTTTTAGCGTATTGATTTTGAGACTTAGTTCCATTTCTTAGAACGTTATCCTTATCAAATGTTTTTTTATTATCATTTTTCAATACAACCATCTCCTTAGTATGTTATTACAGTTATAGTATTAACAAAATTATAGAAAATTAAAGTGGTAATTATATGAACAACTTAATTAAAAAGTAATTTTAATTATATAAGTGTACATACTAATCATATATTTATGTATGATTAGTAAAAATTAGGAGGAATAAAACAAATGAAAAAGCAAATTTATATTAAAATAGCACATTACTTTGAGGCTGCTTTAGCTATAGTAGTTATGCTATTAGTACTATTAGCCACTATTGATGTAATAAAACACATTGTAGAAATTTTTATAATTAATAGCAATACAATTGTTGAATATGAGGAAATTAATGATTTACTTGCACAAATATTTTTATTAATAATAGGAATAGAACTTGTAATAATGCTTTCATTACATACACCAGATACTATAGTAGAAGTTTTGCTTTATGCAATAGCGAGAAAACTTTTATTAATTCCTAAAGAGGGTGCAATGACTGAATTGTTATTAGGAGTTATTGCAATTGCAGGATTATTTATGATAAGAAAATATTTAATAAATAAAAATATAGTTGAGGAAACAAAAGATTAATAATATAAAGTATTCACTAGATGTAAAGTATTAAATATAATATATTAAAATATTTTATTATAATTTGTGAGCAATTAATAGGAGGTAATTTGAACGAAGATAATTTTCATGAAAAAGACCTAGTCATAAAGAAACTATATAAAATCTTAGGACATGTTAGAATTTTAGAGAATGTATGTGTTCAGACTAATTCAAATGATAAATTGTCTAAAAAAATAACAATTTTTAAAATAGCTTTAAATGATGCTGGCAAAATAATAATACAATATTATATAAAGTATTGTATGGATGAAATAATAAAGGAATATAACAAAGAAGAACTTTTAAAGTTCAATAATTTAATAGATAAAGTTTTAAGGTGATTTTTAGTATTGCTTTTTAATATAGTATCAATGCATGGTATGTTATTTTTACATACTATGCATTTTATTTTATGCTCTGTTTTAAAATATCAAGATTCATTTAAAACAGAGCTAATTTTTTATGGAATTGTGAAGGTTAAAGTTATAAAGGTATGAAATTTATATTTCAATATCAATGTATTATTAAAAGTTTTTTATCTTTCTTTAGAAAATCTTTAGTTTTTATAGAAGCTTCTCTTTAATTATTAAATATATAATCTAATTATAAGTTGAAAGGGAGGTGTGCTCATGAATGATTAAAAACAAAAAGATAAAAGTTAATTCTATATCTTATGTTATTATATAATTGCAATGATTTATTTATGTAAAGGTGAGGATTAGTATTATGAAATTATATAATGTTTTAATAGTTGAAGATGAAAAAGAAATATGTGATGGAATTGCAATATATTTAAATAACCAAGGATACAATGTTTTTAAAGCTCATAATGGAATTGAAGGTTTAGATATAATAAATAATGAAACTATACATTTAGCCATAGTAGATATAATGATGCCTAAGATGGATGGAATTCAAATGACTATGAAACTTAGAAGTAAATTTGACTTTCCAGTTATAATGTTATCAGCTAAATCAGAGGAGATGGATAAGATAATGGGCCTTAACATTGGGGCAGATGATTATATTACTAAACCATTTAATCCTATGGAACTTCTAGCAAGAGTTAATTCCCAACTAAGAAGGTATTCTAAATATTTAAATGTTATAAATAATTTAGAAGAGAAAAATAATAATTTTATAATAGATGGTTTAGAATTAAATGCAGAAACTAAAGAGGTATTTGTAGATGAGGAGTCAGTAAAATTAACACCTATAGAATTTAAAATATTACACTTATTAATCAAAAATCCTGGTAGAGTGTTTTCGGCAGATGAAATATATGAAAAAGTGTGGAATGAAAATGCAGTAAATACAGATACTGTAATGGTACACGTAAGAAATATCAGAGAGAAAATAGAAATTGACCCGAAAAATCCTAAGTATTTGAAGGTCGTGTGGGGAGTTGGATATAAAATTGAAAAATATAAATAAGAAACCATATATTATAAATATAATGGCAATTTTAATAGTAATTATTACATCAATTGGAATAATAAGTTTTTATCCTATAATAGGAAAGGTATCTCAAAAAACAGAGCCTTCATCACCATATGAAGAGTATAATATGTTGAAAGAAATTTATGATAGTAGTTATGTTTTATATAAAGATTTTTTAGAAAAAGAACAAGATAAGAGTTTGAATTTTTCAGAAGTTTATATAAAAGAAATAGGAGATGATCCACATACAGAAGAATTTATAGATGAGTCTGAAAATAACTATAATGCTCAAAGAAAAAATTATATAAATGGTATTAATGAACAATTTAATTCACAACTTAGAAGTTGGGAAGGAAATTTATCTAGAAATTTAAAAAATCTTGAATATTTAGTAATTAATAAAAATGGAGATATAACAAAAACTAATAGTGAAAATTCATTACAATCATTAATATTAGGAGATAATACTGAAGAATTGGAAAATTTGCAAGACATATATGGATTTTATATGGTTATGCAATTTGATGAGGATGGCAAGCTTAAAGTAAATAATGTTTATGGTGCAGATGAGTTTAATGTTAGAAACAATTTTATAAATTTTGATTTTGAAAATTTAGTTCATATTTATGATAATAATGTTGAATTTAATAAAATAAAAGATACTACATTTGTTTATGCTATTCCTAAAGAACTAAAGTACAATGATAGTATAAGCTCAATGATAGAAAGATCTAGCATAAATATAAATTATGATGTAGTAATATCAACAGTACTAATAATATTATCAACTATATTAATAGTATCATTATTGATTCCTTATAAAATTGGAAAAGAAGTACTTGGAATTAAGTATATGTTTAAAATTCCATTTGAAGTTCTTTTATTTATATTTGTATGTGCACCGATAATGTGTGGTATATCATCAAGTGCAGCAATATTAGAGACTTTACAGGGTACATTGGGAAATGGATTTGTTGGGTTTGGAATAACACAAGAAATGGATTGGATTCTAAGGATAATTATAAATACGGTTTTATGGAGTGTAATAACTTTTGCAATACTAAGTGGAGCTATGCTATTAAAGCATATATTTAAAACTGGATTCGTTAAATATTTTAGAGAAAATTTACTTATTGTTAAAATATTTAGATTATCAAAAAAATGGATAAACAATCTAATTGATTATATGTCAAACGTTGATTTAACCGATAAATCTAATAAGTTTATTATAAAAATATTAGCTATAAATTTTGTTGCTCTTGTGATTATTTGCAGTATATGGTTTTTTGGAATCATGGCAGCACTTTTATATACAGTAGTTTTATTTATAATTTTAAAAAAATATTCAGATGATATTAAAGGTAAGTATCAAATTCTCCTTAATGCTACAAATAAGATTGCAGAGGGAAGCTTAGATGTTGAAATAAACGAGGACTTAGGTCTTTTTAATAGCTTTAAGGATGAAATTAAAAAAATACAACAAGGCTTTAAAAAAGCAGTTGATGAAGAAGTAAAGAGCCAAAAGATGAAGACAGAACTTATTTCAAATGTATCACATGATTTAAAAACTCCACTTACATCTATAATAACTTATATTGACTTATTAAAAGATGAAAATATTAGTGAAGAAGATCGTAAATCTTATATAGACACAATAGATAAAAAATCACAAAGATTAAAATTTTTAATTGAAGATTTATTTGAAGTAAGTAAAGCAACAAGTGGGAATGTGCAATTAAATTTAGTTAAAGTTGATATAGTTGAACTTATGAGACAAACGCAAATAGAATTAAGTGATAAGATTAACAATTCAGGTTTAATATTAAAAAATAATTTTCCGGAAAATAAAATTATCTTAAATTTAGACAGTCAAAAAACATTTAGAATTTTTGAAAATCTAATCAATAATATAGCTAAATATGCAATGAAAGATTCAAGAGTATATATAGATATTTTAGAAGAAGAAGATTGTATAGAAATACTATTGAAAAACATGTCAGCAGTAGAAATCGACTTTAATCCAAATGAAATAGTTGAAAGGTTTGCTAGAGGAGATTCATCACGTAATACAGAAGGGTCAGGATTAGGTCTTGCAATTTCTAAAAGCTTTGTAGAGCTTCAAGGTGGAAGTTTTAGTGTTGAAGTTGATGGAGATCTTTTTAAAGTAATAATTAGCTTTAAAAAGATAGCTATTAATTAAAAAAATAATAAATTAAGTAACAAAATAAAATGGAATCTATGAAATAGACACTTAAAAAAAAGACCTATTTTATAGGTTCTTTTTTTGTTGGTCAAAGATACCATAAAATTATTAGCGTTTAAAAAAATATATGTAGATAAATGAATAGAAAAAGTTAATTAATACTTGATGGGGCGAGGGTGATGCTAATAAAAAAATTAAGTGGTGTAATTTTATAGAATTTAAGAAAATAGCTTTAACAAACAAAACGTTAGTGAAACATACCTTTATAAAATACAACACAATAAAAAATAATAAAAAAATAAAATCACCAAAACACAAAATAAAATATAAGAGAAACTGAAAAAATATGAAAAACATTATTTCTATTAAAATTAGAAATTGTTACAAATAAACAATATTTTTTAAAAGATAGCTTACTAAATATAAAGATAATATGTAAAATTGTAAATTAAATAATAGTTTTATTGATATTTAGTATTGACATCTACTAATTATATTGTTAAAATAACACTTGAAAAAGAGAATACTTATCAAGAGTGGTGGAGGGACTGGCCCTATGAAGCCCAGCAACCTACTTTTAAGATTTAATTAAAAGTTATTAAATTTTTATCTTAAAGGTGTGGTGCCAAATCCCGTTAGATAAGAAGTCTAATATAGTATGAGAATATTTAAAGCTTCACTATTGGGTGAAGCTTTTATTTTTTAATTCTTTAATGAGTTATAAAACAAACTAAAAAGAATTAAAAGAATATATTTCCATCAATTGCCTAAGTATTTCTTTGACAAAAAGTTTGAAACGACAAAAGGAGGAAACATTTTATGAAGAAAAAAACAAGTATAAAATCATTATTACCATTATTAGTATTTCTAATAGTATATGTTGGGGTATCAGTACTGGCAGGTGATATGTATGCAGTATCTGTAATTATTCCATTTTCAGCAGCAGCGGTAACAGCTTTGGCTATGAATAAAGATAAAAACTTAAATGAAAAATTAGAAATATTTTGTAAAGGATCAGGAGACAATAATGTCATTTTAATGATATTAATATTTATATTAGCTGGAGCATTTGCTCAAGTAGCTAAAGATATGGGGGCAGTAGATTCAACTGTAAATTTAGGATTATCAATTTTACCAAGTAGTTTATTAACTGTAGGCTTATTTTTAATAGCATGCTTTATAGCTCTTTCTGTAGGTACTTCAATGGGAACAATAGTTGCATTAGTACCAATAGCTGTTGGAATAGCTGATAAAACTGGAGTATTAGTTGCAATATCAGTTGGCGCAGTTGTTAGTGGTGCTATGTTTGGAGATAACTTATCAATAATTTCTGATACAACTATAGCAGCAACAAGAACACAAGGTTGTGAAATGAGAGATAAATTTAAAATGAACTTTAAGATAGTTCTTCCAGCGGCAATAATAACTACAATAGTATTTGGAATATTAACAAGAAATGCAGCTACAACAGGTATAGAAGAATTACAATACAGTTTAGTTAAAATAATTCCATACATTGCAGTAATAACATCCGCATTAATGGGATTAAATGTTGTGGTAGTTTTATTTGGAGGAATAATAATTGCAGCAGGAATTGGTTTCATTTATGGCAGCTTTGATGTTATTGGTTTATGTAGCTCAATATCTACTGGAATATCAGGAATGAGTGAGTTAATAATTATATCACTATTAATAGCAGGAACAATTGCATTAATTAAAGAAAATGGTGGAATAGAGTACATATTAAATAAAGGATTAAAGAAATTTAAGAATAAGAGAAATGCAGAACTTGGAATAGCTACTTTAGTAAGTTTAGTAGATGTATGTACTGCTAACAATACTATAGCAATAGTTACGGTAGGTCCAATTGCTAAAAATATTTCAGATGAATTTGATTTAGAACCTAAAAGAGTTGCAGGAATAATGGATATGTTTTCTTGTGTTTTCCAAGGAGTAATTCCATATGGAGCTCAATTAATTTCAGCAGCTGGTTTGGCTGCAATATCACCTTTTGCTATAATGAAATATTTATTTTATCCTTACTTAATGGGAGTATGTGCATTAATATCAATATTTATATATCATAGCAATAAAATGCAAAAATTAAGAGATAAGAAAGTAGCTTAGATAAATTATTAATTTATGAAAATAAGCAGATGATATTCATCTGCTTATTTTGCTTTAGCTTACAAAGTAGATTTAGCAATATTGTAATTAACTCTGTTTCTCTAAATTATAAGAGAAACAGAGTTAAAAAAGTAAATATTATTATCTGTACTCATTTTGTGGGTAATATTCAATCAAAACGAGTAATTTCCAAATGTGGTTTTGAATTTGTTATGGAAAATAACGATAAAGTTTATTATTGCTTAAATAAATATTAAAGGATGATTAATAATGAAGAATATTAGGACTATTAAGAAAAGTTTAATACTATTCTTAACTTTAGTTTGTACAGTATTATTAATGGATTCTAGATTTTATATAGATTATATTTTACATCAAAAAAGCTATACAATTGAAGATGCAGTTATTACCAATATAGATTATTATCCTAATGGAAAATCTGGATCATATCAAAGTAGTGTGGAATACAAGATAGAAAATCAATCATTAACAAGTAATATTAGAACTTCAATTGGAGATTATGTCGGAAAAGAAATTACTATTGGAGTAAATAAAGATAATTCATATAAAATACTTCCTGATAAATTTATGTTTCAAAGAAAAACAATTGTGCATTCTATTTTTATAATAAGTATTATTTTATATTCAATATATTTAATTATTAATTTGTTTAGAAAAAATAGTAATATTAAAAGATTAAGGTAGTAACAATATTAATAAATTATGATTTTAGAATGAATATAGAAGATAATTTCATTACTATGTACGACATCAGTGTAAAATTAAAAAGCTAGTAAGCAAGGGCAAGTCCCAAGTTTACTAGCTTTCTTTAGTGGAGGCACCACCCAGATTTGAACTGGGGAATAAAGGTTTTGCAGACCTCTGCCTTACCGCTTGGCTATAGTGCCATAGATTTTTATTTATCCATCTAATAATATATATGCAATATCTATTATTTTTGTGCTTTAAAATTCATACTTTTTAAATTATTTAGGTAATAATAATCTTCTACTCTTTTCTTAATATAATGTATGATAATAGTTATATTAAAAGAACAGAATTTATAATTAAGAATAAATTCTGTAATAATGTTTGATATAAACTGAAGTTTGAATAGGATTTTTATTTATATCAAAGTTATAAAGTTGAATTAATGTTAATTAGAGTATAAAATTATATTCACTAGAACATGTATTAATGAGGTAATAAATGATTAAAAAACTTATAATTGTTAATGGAACAATGGGAGTCGGAAAAAGTACGATATGTGAAAATCTTCATAAAACCTTGCTTAATTCAGCATGGCTTGATGGAGATTGGTGTGCTATGATTAATCCTTTTATTCCTAGTTATGAAAATAAAAAAATTGTTATAAATAATATTACTCATATATTAAACAACTTTTTAGAAAGTTCATCAATTGAGTATGTAATATTTAATTGGCTTATTGAAAGTGATGAAATTATGGAGTTAATACTAGGTAATATAAATTTGAAGAGTTTTAAACTTTATAAAATAACATTGATTTGTGGAAAAGAAGAACTTTTAAAAAGAGTTGGTAGGGATATTTTATCTGGAAAAAGGGATAGAAATTCATTAAATAGGAGCTTGGAACGCTTGGAGTTGTATGATAAAATGGATACTTTAAAAATAGATACTACAAATAAAGAAACAAAAGCAATAGTATATGAAATAATGAGTAGAATTTTAAATATTAAATAAACAGCTATAGTATTATTACATTATAATTTATACTCACTTTCTTATAACTTAAATTAAAACTAGTTTTTAATATTTAAATCTAAATATTTCTTATATGAGTGAGTTTGATTTTTTAATACACAACATATATTTATAGTAAAAAAACTCATATCAATTAATCGGATTATAAATATTGATAAACATCATTTTAATATATTTGTAACTGTTAAGATATATTGAAATGATATAATAATACTATTATTGTAAAATGATGGAGGTTATATTATATGAGGAATATTTATGATATTTTATTAGGCTGCATATTAATTATATATATATGTATAGTTAATATTCTCAGTAGTTCAAAAATTGCATTTAGTTTGCCTATTTTTATTTTAGGCATAATACTTATTTTATATCATTTTATAAAATCAAGATTGGCGTTTAATAGATATTTCATAAAATTTAATAAAGTAATGAGATTTTTTATATGTATAGGGCTTGTATTATTTTTTGCTATAGAAGTAGTAATAATATCATGTCCAAAAAGCAATAAAGAAAACACTGATTATATAGTAGTATTAGGTGCAGGCTTAAATAATGGGGATCAACTTAGCTATATTTTAAAATCTAGACTAGATAGTGCTTTGCAATGTATAAATAAATTCAAAAATAATAGTTATATTATTGTTTCTGGTGGTAAAGGAAATGATGAAAGAATTTCTGAAGCAATGGCTATGAAAAAGTATTTATTAGAACAAGGAATTTCTGAAGATAAAATATTAATGGAAGATCAGTCAAAAAATACATTCGAGAACTTTAAATATTCTAAAAAATTAATTGAAGAACAGAGTAACAAAAATATAGATGATCTAAGTGTTAAGATAGTTACAACTGATTTTCATGGATTTAGAAGTAAAATGTTAGCTAAAAGAAATGGCTACAATGAAGTAAAGTTATATACAAATAAAACCATGTATTATCTTATACCAATATGCTATACTAGAGAAGCTTTTGCCGTAGTAAAAAGTATAATATTTGATAGATAATTAGATATTGTTTTTTGTTTTAAAGCATAATAAAATATTAAAACAAATTTATTTACTTAATTTTATTAAGATGATATACTAATCAAGCTATTATATGAACTTATTATTAAGTTTTTTACTAATGAAAAAATACTATTTAGGAAAGGGAATAGGTGAATAATGTTGATTACAGTAGGAGCAATGATTGGTGCAGGAAAATCAAGTTTAGCAAAAATAATAGGAGAACATTTTGGAACGGATGTATTTTATGAGTCAGTAGATGATAATCCAATACTTCCCCTTTTTTATACAGCAAGTGATGATGAAATTCAGCAAAAGAGATATCCTTTTTTACTTCAATTATGGTTTTTAAATACAAGATTTAAAAGTATTAAAAAAGCTTTAGTAAATGATAATAATGTACTTGATAGAAGTATATATGAGGATTGGTATTTTGCTAAAGTAAATAGAGATCTTGGTAGAATATCTGATTTAGAGTTTAATATCTATGAAGAGTTACTTAATAATATGCTTGAAGAATTAGATGAACTACCTAAAAAAGCTCCAGATTTAATGATTTATTTAAGTGGAAGATTTGAAACTATTTTAGATAGGATAAGAAAAAGAGGAAGAGGATATGAGCTTGATGAAAGTTTAGTTTCATATTATAAAACATTATGGGAAGGCTATGATGCATGGGTTAATGAACACTATAATGCCTCAGAAGTTTTAATTATAAATATTGATAAATATGATTATGTAAACAATGAAAATCATAAAGAAGAAGTAATAAAACTTATAGAAGATAAATTAAAAGAAGTTAGAAGTAAATAATAAGAAATAGGACATGCATAAATCATATTACGTTTACGCATGTCCTATTTCTTATATAATTTCTTTGCCAAAAGGCATTAAAGATAATTTGGCTAGTTTTAATGATTGAACTGCAAAAGGTATTCCAACTATAGTAATGCATAATAATATTGCACTTAAAAGATTGGAGATACAAAGTCCTAATCCACCAAATATAATCCATAATATATTTAAAAGAAAGCTTGTTCCACTAGTATCAGTTTCTACAACTTCTTTTCCAAAAGGTGCAAGCTGTAATCCAGCCATTTTAAAACATTGAAGACCAATAGGAATACCGATTATAGTTATGCACCAAAAGATTCCTGTGAAAAACCAACCAATTGCATTAACAAATCCTCCAAAAATAAACCAAATAATATTTCCTAAACAGCTCATTAATAATACCTCAAATCCACTAATATTTTTTACTAATATATTATACTAGAATTTTAAAGTTAAAGTATATCAAATCATGTTATTTAAGCTTAAATTAAGGTTTAATTTACGTATTACTTTTTTTAGTATAGTTTATAAACAATATATATGAGTAAGTTAGAAGTTGGATAGAATACTTTTCAACTTATCAATATATTAATTTTAAAATATAGTTTTATCATATAAATGACAAGCAACAGTATGTCCATTTTTTAATTCCACAAGCTTAGGCTCGATTTCTTTACATATATTAGTACAATTTGGACATCTAGTATGAAATCTGCATCCTTTTGGAGGGTTTATAGGGCTAGGAACATCTCCAGATAATATAATTCTTTCTTTTTTTATTTGAGGGTTAGGAACAGGTATTGCAGAAAGTAAAGCTTTAGTATAAGGATGAAGTGGAGAAGAATATAACGAATTTACATCTCCAATTTCAACTATTTTGCCAAGATACATGACACCAACTCTATTACTAATGTGTTTAACAACATTTAAGCCATGAGCTATAAACAAATAAGTAAATCCTAATTCTTTTTGAAGATCAGATAAAAGATTTAAGATTTGAGCTTGAATTGAAACATCTAGTGCGGATACAGCTTCATCACATACAATAAGTTTTGGACTAACTGAAATTGCTCTAGCAATTCCAACTCTTTGTCTTTGTCCACCACTAAATTCATGTGGAAATCTATCTTTATGATAAGAGGAAAGACCTACATAATTTAAAAGCTTATCAACCTCTTTATCAAGTTCAACTCCACTTGCTATATTGTTAACTTTCATAGGTTCTTTTATAATATCACCAATTTTCATTCGTGGATTTAATGAAGCATAAGGATCTTGAAATATAATTTGAATGTTTTTGCTTATATCTTTTCTATTCTTTTTTCTAATTTTATTAATATCTTGTCCTTCAAATAATATATCACCAGAAGTAGAATCAAGTAAATTAACTAATAGTCTTCCCATTGTTGACTTTCCACATCCAGATTCACCAACAATACCTAAAGTTTCACCTCTATATATATTAAATGAAACATCATCTACAGCTTGAACATATTGAGGCTTTTGAAAAAATCCTGACGAATCAACAGGAAAATATTTTTTTAAGTTTTTAATTTCCATTAACTTTTCCATTTATTTTGCCTCCTTTTTTTCGCCGTATAAAAAACATCTAACTTCTCTATTACCTAAAGAAATTAAAGGAGGCTGAGAAGTAGCACATTTTTCTATACATTTTTCACATCTATCTCTAAATGCACATCCAGTTGGTAATTCTAATGGATTAGGAACAGTTCCAGGAATTATAAATAATTTATCAACCTCTTCATCTAGTTTTGGAATAGAACTAAGAAGTCCTTTTGTATAAGGATGTTTAGGATCACTAAAAATATCTGTTACTGAAGCTTTTTCAACGACTTTACCACAATACATAACAACAACTCTATCTGCAACCTCGGCTACTACTCCTAAATCATGAGTTATAAGTAAAATAGAAGTATTTAATTTTTCCTTTAATTCCAGCATAAGTTCTAATATTTGAGCTTGTATAGTAACATCCAGTGCAGTAGTAGGTTCATCAGCTATTAAAAGTTCAGGATTGCAGCTAAGTGCCATAGCTATCATAACCCTTTGTCTCATTCCACCGCTTAATTGATGAGGATAACAATCTATTCTTTTTTCTGGAGAAGGAATACCAATTAAATTTAACATTTCAATTGATTTTTTACGAGCTTCTTTTTTATTACATCCTGTATGTTTCATAACAGCTTCATTAATTTGTTTTCCAATAGTAAAAACGGGATTTAAGGAGGTCATTGGTTCTTGAAAAATCATGGATATATTTTTACCACGCAAATTTTGCATATCTTTTTCTGACTTTTCTAGCAAGTTTTCTGATTTAAATAATATCTCACCAGATATTTTTGTTTTACTTGTTTTAGAATGAAGTCTCATTATAGATAGGGAAGTAACGCTCTTACCACTACCAGATTCACCAACTAATGCAACAACCTCACCTTTCTTTATATTAAAGTCCACACCATTTACAGCAGATATTGTACCTTTTTTAGTTATAAATTCTGTCTTTAAATTTTTTACATCAAGTAGCATTAAATTGTGCCCCCTTTATGAATTTAGTTTAGGATCTAAAGCATCTCTAAGACCATCTCCAAATAAATTAAAAGCTAGTACTGTAAGGGTTATTGCAAGGCCAGGAAATAAAATTATATGAGGAGCATTATAAAAATAGCTTCTTCCAGATCCAAGCATAGTACCCCATTCTGCAATGGGTGGTTGTACTCCAAGTCCAAGGAATCCAAGAGCAGAAGTTTCTAATATTGCAGTTGAAATACCTAAAGTAGCACGAACTATTATTGGAGATAAAATATTGGGAAGTACATGCTTAAAGATTATAACAAAGTCATTGTTTCCAATAGCTTTTGCAGCTTGTACATATTCACTTTCACGCACAGATAGCACACAACCACGTACTATTCGAGCATACTCAGGTATTGTAACTATACTAATTGCTATAACTGCTTTATCAATACCTTTTCCTAAAGCGCTCATAAAAGCAATTGCTAAAAGCAAAGAAGGAAAAGCTAAAATTATATCCATTACTCTCATTAAAAACATATCAATCTTACCACCGAAATAACCACAAATAGAACCTATTATTGTCCCAATTGATAGAGCTATAGAAACTGATATAATACCAACTCTTAATGAAATTTTCGTTCCATCAATAACTCTACTAAATATATCTCTACCTTGTTCATCTGTACCAAAAAAATGCTGTGCAGATGGTTTTTGAAGTGAATTTGATAATTCTCCAGTATAAGGGTCATAAGGCATTATATATTTTCCTAGTATAGCAACTGATATAATTAATAAAATAAATATTAAACCTACTAATGCAGCTCGATTTGATATTGTTAGTTTGAAGAATTTTTTAAATCTATTCCATTTTGTGTTTTCATATAAATTTACTTCATTTATAGAAGCTGAATTTTTTTGTATTAAATTAGTATCCATAATAATATATACACCCCTTTTTTAAGAGTACTTTATACGAGGATCTATATAAGCATAAAGTAAATCAACAAATAGATTTACTAATACAAATATTATTGCCATTATAATTACAGCACCTTGAACAACAGGATAATCAGCTTTTAATATAGCATCTATAGTATAACTGCCTATTCCAGGCCAAGAGAAAACTGTTTCTGTTAATACAGCACCACCAAGTAAGGAACCAAGTTGTAATCCAATAACTGTAGAAATAGGAATTAATGCATTTCTTAGACCATGTCTTATAATAACTATATTTTCAATAAGACCCTTTGATCTTGCAGTCCTAACATAGTCTTGTCCTAAAACTTCAAGCATTGTTGAACGAGTCATTCTAGCTATGATAGCAGTTGAATATGATGCAAGCGCTATTACTGGAAGAGCCATGTGCTTTAAAGAATCCCAAAATGCTGTCATGTTTCCTGAAATTAAACTGTCTAACAAATACAACCCTGTAATTTTAATAGGTTCCATACCTATTGTTGCACGGCCTGAAACAGGAAGTATATGTAAATTAACAGAAAATATAACTATTAGAATTAAGCCAAGCCAAAATATAGGCATTGAAACGCCAAGTAAAGAGCCACCCATACAAAGATAATCTATAAGTGAATTTTGTTTTACGGCAGAAATAACTCCTAAAGTAACACCTATTATTGAAGCAATAATTATTGCAACTATAGCAAGTTCAATAGTTGCTGGGAATCTTGAAAAAATTTCTTTTGAAACTGAAGTTTTTGTTATAAGTGAGCTGCCGAAATTTCCTTGTATCAAACCTTTCATAAAGTCAAAATATTGAATATATAAAGGATCATTTAATCCTAGTTGTTCTCTTAAAGCTGATATTTGCTCTTGACTTGCATGTTGTCCTAAAATTATTGATGTAGGATCTGAACTAAAAACATGCATTACCAAAAAAACTAATATAGAAACACCAAAAAGTACTGGTATAAGAAGAAGTATTCTTTTTATTATATACTTGACCATAAATTCACCTCTTTTTTATAATATTAAATTATAAGGCCCCGATAAAATCGGAACCCTAAAAATTTTACTTTAGATTTTATTCTTTATCTACATTTTTAAAGAAAATAGAGCCAGTTGGATGAACACTAAAGTTTTTAACATTAGGTGTGGAAGCAGCCATTTGTTTAGCATAAGATATTGGGACCCAAGGCGCTTGTTTAGCAAGTAAATCTTGAAGTTCACCATAAACAGCATTTCTTGCATCACCATTTGGTGTTTGCTTGCCCTTTAATAAAAGAGCATCAACCTCAGGATTATTAAACCTTGCAACATTTAGGCTACCAGCAATCTCTTTACTATCAAGTAAAGAGAAGAAGTTATCAGCATCACCGTTATCACCATTCCAACCATAAAATACTATATCGCCTTCACCTTGTTGAGTTTTATCTTTATATTCAGTCCATTGATATACATCTATAGTAGATGTAACGCCAACCTTACTAAAATAATTTTGGATTGCTTCAGCAAGTTTTTGTCCTCCAACAGAATTATATGGTCTTGGATTTGAATAAGTAATCATGTGTATGTTTAAATCAGATAATCCAAGTTCAGCAATGATTTCTTTAGCTTTTTCAGGATTATATTCATATGCAGCTACATTTTCTTTAAATCCAGGTATAAAACTAGGTATCTCTGTTTTTGCTGGATCTGCATAGCCTTGATATAAATATTGAACTAATTCGTTACGATCAATAGCATAAGATAAAGCCTCTCTCAATTTTGCATTATTAAAAGGTGTTCTTTCACAGTTGAACGCCATATAATTTATATTCATACCAGGTTTACTGAATATGGTCATATTTTTTTCTTTTAATTTATCAACATCATTTGGATCTAAACCATCCATAGCATCAATAGCACCTGTCATAAGCTCACTGGCTCTTACAGAGTTTTCTTTTGTAATTTTTAATACTACTTTATCTAATTTTGCTTTTTCACCCCAATAATCATTATTTTTTTCTATAGTAACTTTTTCTCCTTTTTCCCAAGAAACAAATTTAAATGGACCAGTTCCAACAGGCTTTTCATTTAAATTTCCATTACTTTCATCTAGAGCTTTAGGACTTACAATTGGAGCTGCAAGTGACATAGCTAAATTAGATATAAAAGGAGTGTTTGGTGATTCAAGAGTAAATTTAACTGTATTTTCATCAATTGCTTCAACTGCTTTAACACCAGCAAAAGTAAATGAGGCATAAGGCATATCATCAGTCCTATTTGGAGGTAATTGACGAACTACTGATTTAACAACAGCTTCTGAATTAAAATCAGTACCATCATGGAATTTAACTCCTTTTCTTAGATGAAAGATATACTCAGTACCATCATCACTAATATCCCAGCTTTCAGCTAAGCAAGGTTGGATATTAGTATTATCATCACCATAAGCAACTAGACCTTCATAGATATTACACATTACTTTAGCAGATTCCCCATCATCGACAAAAGCAGGATCAAGACCTCTTGGATCAGCTCCTTGTGCAAAAATAAATGTTTTTCCTCCACTAGAATTTCCAGAGTTGTTAGTAGTTTGTCCACCACAACCTACAAGAAAAGTAGTAGAAAGTATTGCTGTTAAAATAAGCGATAATGCTTTCTTTTTCATAAAATAGCCCCCTTAATAATTAAATTTTTTTAATATATATAAAAAGAAAAGATATAACTTTTATGTATAAACATACGAAATGATATTCTTTCTTTTTTAATAACAAAACAATATCTATTTGAAAATATTATAACTTAGATAATATTTCCATTTATTAATTAAAATCATTATATCACAATTTTGTAATTAAATGCAATAATTAAAAACAATTTAATACTATAAAAGGAATTTGATTAAAATATAAGCAACCAAATATTAATTTTATTGATAAAACATTAAAATGATATATTATAACAAATGAATTAAACTATGATATAAAATTATGAATTTAAAAAATATTTTATCTTTATGATAAAATATATAAGTTTTATAATAAATAGAGACGAAAATTATTTTTTATAAAAATTCACTATATATTAATTATTATTCATTAACAATTTTTATTTAAGAATTTTAATATTATAAAATTTGAATTTAATATAAAATTTATATAAAATATAAGAGAGAAATTTAAAATAAGGGAGAAATAGTATTATGTTTACAAGGGATGAACTTTTAGTAATTGAAGATGCATTAAAGATAGCTGATGATGAGTACATAAAATTACTCGATAGAAATAAAAATAATAAAAATATGATGGTATCTTATAATAGAAAACAAAAAAAATTATGGCTTGTTCAGAATAAGTTGAAAAAGTTATTACAAGATACTAAATAATATTAATGGTATATATTTTAAATTGTAAAATATATACTAGCAAATGTATAAAAAGTAGGTATATTTAAAATATAGCTACTTTTTTTGTGGTGTGCTCAGTATGGACACACGCCAATCAGTGAAAATTCGTTAAGAGGGAATGGTGTCAACTATTTAGATAACGGCAAGTGTGTCCAGTGAGGTTCAATCAGAAGGAAGACCAAGGCAAACCTTGGTCTTAGGTATACGAATCACATTTGAGTTAATTATGATATTCTATGAGCAAATTTGAAAAGAAGATAATGTATATGTTACATGTAAAAAGTAAAAGAGTAGGAAGTAGAGTTATGAAATTTATGACTAATCTCATTGGAAATAAATTGAATCTAAAAATTAACTATTATGGAATTTCTAATGACACGGAAAGCCAACTGAGTTAGATAAATGGATTATGAGAAGATCAAGAGCTTGCATATGGAAGCAGTGAAAGAAAATTAGTACAAAATATAGAAATTTAGTTAAACTAGGAATTAACAAATACAAAGCATGGGAATATACGATACAAAAAGAGGCTATTGGAGGAGTTCCAACAGCCAAATCTGCAAATCCTTAAATAACAAATGAATATCCTTATACCTAATGTTACGTACGGTGGTGTGAGAGGATGCTAAATAAAATAATTATTTAACTCCTACTCAATCAAATTGTAATTATAAGATTAAAATTCTACTAGAATCTAAAGTCACGTTTACCTTCATTTAATTCTTCTAAATGTTTGATTACTACCTCTTTAACTTTATCATTTGGAATTCTGTTTATCTCACCTGCAATGACTTTTTCACCGTTTACTTTTGTTTCTTTAGAAGCATAATCTTCTAAATATTCTTTTAAAGTCATTAAAGCATTTGGCTGACAGCAATTAGCTATTTGGCCGGACTTAACAAGACTCATAAATCTATCTCCAGTTCTTCCTTCTCTATAACAAGCAGTACAGAAACTTGGAATGTGTCCCATTTCTAGTAACCAATTAACTATTTCATCTAGTTTTCTATTGTCGCTTATATCAAATTGAGCAGAATTATCATCTTCCTTTTCTTTTTCAACGTATCCACCAACGCTTGTACAAGAACCACCACTTAATTGTGAAACACCAACTTTTAAAAGTTTTTCTCTTGCTTCTTGAGATTCTCTTGTAGAAACAATAATCCCTGTATATGGTACTGCAATTCTTAAAATAGCTACTATTTTTTCTAATAATTCATCTGAAATTGCATTTGTAAAATCTTCAGGATTTATATCATCAGCAGGTCTTATTCTAGGAACACTTATAGTATGAGGGCCAACTCCTTTAGCAGCTTCTAAATGTTCAGCATGCATTAATAGGCCAACAAAGTCATATCTATAAAGATTTAATCCAAATAAAACACCACATCCAACATCATCAATTCCACCATCCATAGCTCTATCCATAGCTTCAGTATGATAAGCATAATCATGTTTTGGACCAGTTGGGTGAAGTTTTTCATAAGCTTCTTTGTTATAAGTTTCTTGGAATAAAATATATGTTCCAATTCCAGCTTCTTTAAGTTTTCTATAGTTTTCAACTGTTGTAGCTGCTATATTAACATTCGCTCTTCTTATAGCTCCATTTTTATGTTTTATGCTATAAATAGTTTTTATACTTTCAAGAACATATTCTATTGGATTATTAATAGGATCTTCTCCAGTTTCTAAAGCAAGTCTTTTATGTCCCATATCTTGAAGAGCAATTACTTCTCTCTTAATTTCTTCTTGGGTTAATTTCTTTCTACTTATATGTTTATTTTGATGATGGTATGGACAATAAGTACATCCATTCACACAATAATTTGATAAATAAAGAGGTGCAAACATAACAATTCTATTTCCATAAAATTTTTGCTTTATCTCTTTAGCCAAATCATGTATTTTTTGTATCTCTTCATCTAAATCACATTCAAGTAGTATGGCAGCTTCTCTATGAGAAAGGCCTTTGTATTTTTTTGCCTTTTCTAAAATTTCATTAATTAAAACTTTATTTCTCTTATTTTCTTCAGCAAACTTAAGAGTTTCTAAAATCTCCTCGTTATTAATAAATTCAGTTGCTACGCTTGATTTTACATTATACATGCCAAACATCTTCTTTCCATATTAATTTTAGTAAAGCTGTTCTGACAACATTAAAGTTAATAGGGATTAATTTGTTTTTGAATACATGGTTTTTACGTTTATGCCTTTAAGCATACCTAATTTACCTGATAATGAACTTATAACATCATTACTAGCATCAACTACAATACTTATAATGGCAAGATTTTTTTCCTTGTAAGGAAGTCCCATTCTTCCAATTATATATTTATTATAATCATGTAAGATAGTATTTACTTTTTCAGTTGCAGTTGTATCTTGAACCATTATGCCTATTAAAGCGATTCTTGTATCCATAAATATTCATCCCTTCTTAAATATTAAGTAAATAACAAAATTCATAATTTGATTATGAATTTTAAATTTTTATTAATATGCCTTTTTAAAATTTGTATAAAATAAATCTGACACAAAATAAAAAACTCTATGCAAAAAAAGGCATAGAGATAAATACTTAATTATATATTTGCCTTCTCATTTGGGTAGAACCCTCATGTATTTCAGAACATTTTTTAAATTTTTACCTTTTCTCTCAGGAATATCCTTAAAGTAAGGGTTAAATTAATTTTATCACATATTATTCTTTTTATCAAAGAGTATAATTTCAAATATTTTTAGTATATTTAGGGATTTTCTTATATGAGATTATTTGGTGAAATTTTTATAACATGCAACTATTACTATATTGAATACACTTTTACAATACAAGGACTTATATAAAACTTGCAAAATATAGTTTAAGACAGTTATTTTGCAAATTTTCATAATATATTTAGAAGATTTCTGTTATCAGGTAAATTGTAATTTATAATGTAAATTTAAGGATAGATTAAGGAAAAGTATAAATTAGATATGTTAATATAATAATTAAAGAAGATTGTCTATGCTTTATCATGGTGTTTATATATGCATAAGCAAAACTGGATATGTAATTATTTAAAAGCAGTGGCAAAGTAATAAATAAAAATAATAAGAAATGTAATGTTCGTTAGAAAAATAATTAGTTTCTTATCAAATATTACAATTAAATTATACAAGGAGGATATTATGGAAAAACGTCAATATGTTTGTTCAAAATGCGGGTGTAATAAATATGAGAGTGATCAATTTCAAGCAACAGGTGGGAGCTTTGCTAAGATATTCGATATTCAAAATAAGAAGTTTATTACAATATCCTGCTCTCAATGTGGTTATACAGAATTGTATAAGGCCAATACAAAAGGTGGATGGAATGTATTAGATTTTCTTATGGGTTAAAGTTACTTATTAATAGATATACTATCAAAGAAAAAATTTCTTATTTTTAGGAACAAAACAAGGCTTTAAATTATATAATTTAAAGCCTTGTTTTGAATTCTTTCGGAGTTTTATTATATTTTTCTTTAAAACTTCGAATAAAATAGGATATATTAGTAAAGCCGACTTCCAATGAAATTTCAGTTATAGATAAATCAGTATTTGAAATTAAACTAGCAGCTTTTTCTAATCTATAATTTTTTATAAATTGAATACATGTTTTCCCAGTATGCTTTTTAAAAAATCTCATAAAATGATATTGATTATAATGGCATATATCTGAAAGTGTAATAATGTCTATCTCTTTATTATAATTTTCTTGTATGTATTTAAGTACAATTTTAATTTTTTCAATTTTTTCTTCGTTTAAACATGTATTATTGGTTTTCTTTTCTACCAAATTAAATTTAAATAGAAGAGAAAAGTATTTGAAGATTAATGACTTGATTTCTAATTCAAAGCCATAGTAATTTGAATTATAGGCATCAATAATATTTAATATTATACATTTTAATTCATTATTAATAAGAGAATCTTTATGAATAATTACAGGAAGTTTAAATTCGTTATTTATTATAGGTGTTATGAAATTAACTGAGCAATTATCAAGAATAGTACTGTTTAATTGATCCATATTAAAAACAATAGAATTCCAAGTACTCAATTCATTTTCTTTAGTACTAAAATAATGAAGAGATTCACTGTTTATTAAGACTATATCGCCTTCTTTACAATTATAAGAATCTGTATTGATTTTTAAATTAAACTCTCCAGATAAAACTAAAATTAATTCTAGTTCATTATGCCAATGTGCTGTTATTGATTTTTCAATATTACCTAAGGAAACATTATATATGCCTAGAGGTAGTAAAAAACTACCGTGCTCTCTTTTTTCTTTATGATTATCTTTTATCATCTTATCACCATTAATGTCAGTTTTGTGTTATTTATTATCAATTTATTGCAAGTATATATTATTTAAATTAAATATAATATCATTATAGAGATATTTTTCAAAATATAAAAGTAGAAAAAGTAAATTTATTTATTAAATTATAGTATATATTTAAAGGAGAATTAATTATGACTGAAAAAGAAAAAATGTTAAATGGAGATTTATATTTAGCTCTTGGAGAGGACTTATTTTCTGAAAGACAACATGCTAAAGAGGTGATTTTTGAATTTAACTCATTACACCCAAGTGAAGTAGAAAAGAGAAATGAATTAATTTCAAAGTTATTTGGATATGTAGGTGAAAATTTTTATATAGAACCGCCTTTTAGATGTGACTATGGATACAATATTCATTGGGGTGAAAATTCTTATGTAAATTATAATTGTACAATATTAGATTGTGCTAAAGTAACAATAGGAAAAGATGTACTTATAGGTCCTAATGTAAATATTTTTACAGCAGGACATCCTTTATCACCGTCACAAAGAATTGCAGGACTAGAATATGCATATCCTATTGAAATAGGGGATGGAGCTTGGATTGGTGGAGGAACAACTATAAATCCAGGAGTTAAAATAGGAAAAAATGCAGTAATTGGATCGGGAAGTGTTGTTACAAAAGATATTCCAGATAGTGCAGTAGCGGTAGGAAATCCTTGTAGAGTTATAAGAATTATAGATGAAGAATAATTTTTGAGAATTAAGTTTATAAAAATTATTTTTAGTATATGTAAAAATAAAGAACTAATATACTTAAATATAAAATAATTAAAGTCAATCTAAGAGTAATTTTTAGATTGGCTTTAATATTGGTATTAAGTGTAACAATAGGTATTTACTTTAATAAAATATTAATAAATAAGTAATTAAAGGAGATATTTATGAGTTACACTACAAATAGGCAACCACAAGGAATTTCAAAAAATATTGAAACTTTTTTTAGAGAAGGACTCATCGCTGAAATAGTTGCAATAAATGATTATAGTTATTTTATAAGCTTAACTGATAACAAAGAAGTAAAAGATATATTTCACCATATAATGGAGGAAGAAAAAAGGCATTACGGACTGTTTTTGCAAGCATTAAGAAGTGTAGATAAAGAGCAGGCAGCAGCAAAGGCTGAAGTAGATGAACATCTAGAAATATCATCAAAGGAAAAATATAAAGAATATAATGGTAAAGGGAGTAAAAATAATTTACTTACTCATATAAGAGACGCTATAAAAGGTGAGCTAGAAGCTATAGTATTATACGAATTTTTTATTGAAAATTTAGAAAATGAAAAAGCAATAGAACTTATAAAAGAAATAATTAAAGATGAAAAAGAACATGTGGAAGAATTAACAAAAACTCTTACTATTTTAGATAAAGACAAGTATGATGATATTTAATAATATACTTAAGACATATTATTCGTAGATGATTTAACTTTTTATTTGTATATTAAAAAGTTGATTAAAGATATATCTATGGAGGGCTTAATATAAAGTAATTTTATATTAATAAATAATATGTGACTATTTAAAGGGGCTTGAAATATCAAGCCCCTTTAAATCTACATGAAATTATAAAGAGATTAAATTATTTATGTTGCAATAATTAATAAATAATTTTTAAATTTGTATATTTGTTTGTTTAAGATTTAAATTTATAACAGATATATTTACAATAAAAATAAGTTAATATTAGTTTAAAGAATCTATAAGGAGTATAATTATATTTGATTTTTATTTAATATTTAATATTTTTTTGAATTATATGTTAAACTATTATAGTGAATGAATTAACTTATATATGGAGTAGAGGAGAATTATATGTTAAAAAAAGACTTTGAAAATGATGCATTAAATAGCGTTTGTAATGTTATTCCTTATATTGATACTTTTTTTGATAATGATATAGAAATAATGGTAACTGATAGAGAAAAGGTATTGTATTATCAAGGAAGTAAAGAAATAGATTGTAAAATACAAGAAGGCTCAGAAGCAGGAAAATTTGTGAAAGAAGCAATGAGTAGAGGAAAGATAGAAGTGAAAGTTATTCCAGAAGATTTTATTGGAGTAGCATTCAAATCATATATGATTCCTATAAAAGAAGGAAATAAAATAGTTGGATCTATAGCAATTGGAAAAAGTCTTTCTAAAAAGAATGCGGTAACAGATATTACTGGTGAGTTAATATCAACTGTATCTAACTTATCGAAAGGTATAAATAATATTTCTTTAAACATTAAAAATTTGACTAATATGAACAATGAAATATTAGAAGAAACTAATAATGCAAATGTTATGGCTAATGATACTGATGAGATAGTGAATTTTATAAAAAGTGTCTCTTCACAAACTAATCTTTTAGGATTAAATGCTTCAATCGAAGCTGCAAGAGCTGGAGAACAGGGAAAAGGCTTTAATGTTGTTGCACAAGAAATTAGAAAATTATCACATTCATCAAAGGAATCAATAGATAAGATAGAATCAGTGATAGAAAATATTTCAGGAGCAATAGAAAAAATAAATGATAAAGTAGAAAATGTAGATATTGTATCAAATAAGCAATCAGAAGAAATAACAGAAATTGCAACGTTAATTGATAAATTGAACAATACAGCTAGATTACTTGGAGATTTAGCAGATAAATTATAAAATTAAGTTTTTAAATATAGTATTTATTTAATATAAAAAATATATCAAATAAGATGGACATGTTGATGTCTATCTTATTTTTTTTTATGCAGTTTTTGTTAATTAAATTAGTATAGAAAGCATCTATATTTTCTTTAGCATGAAAATAAGGTGAGTATTAAATATAAGTTATAAAGTTAATATAAATCTTCCAAGTATATCTATGATAACTTTATAAAAAATAATTTGTATAGAAATAGTTTATATACAAATTACTTGTTGACAAACTAAATAATTAGAATTATTATTAAAATATGGAAAATAAATACAAAAAAGTAATGTGAAATTAATTTAGAAAATATTGAGTAAATATGTTTAGTAAATTATAGAATTAAAATTTAGGGAGGAAATCAAAATGAAAAATATTATTTTTAATGAAAAAAGTGGTATAGCAGAGGTGATAATAAATAGACCAAAGGCACTTAATGCATTGAATACAGCAACATTACAAGAATTGGGACAAGTGATAAATGAGATATCAGGAAGAAAAGATATTTATACTGTAATTATAACAGGAGCTGGAGAAAAATCTTTTGTTGCTGGGGCTGATATAACTGAAATGAAAGAAAAAACTGCTATTGAAGGAAGAGAAATGGCAATGCTTGCTCAAAAAGTATTTTCAAATATTGAAAACATGCCACAAGTTGTTATAGCAGCAGTAAACGGTTACGCTTTAGGAGGAGGCTGTGAATTGTCAATGGCTTGTGATATAAGATTAGCATCATCAAATGCCAAATTTGGACAACCAGAAGTTGGATTAGGAATAATTCCGGGGTTTGCAGGAACTCAAAGGCTTCCTAGATTAGTTGGTAAAGGTATTGCAAAAGAGCTTATTTTTACAACTGATATGATAGATGCTAATGAAGCTTATAGAATAGGGCTTGTTAATAAAATATATGAAAAAGATGAATTGATGGGTAAGGCAATGGAATTAGCAAATAAGATAATGCAAAAAGGAATGTATGCTGTAAGTTTAGCAAAATCATCTATAAATAATGGATTAAATATGGATACTGAATCAGCTTATGCTTTTGAAGCTAATTTATTTGGTTTATGCTTTTCAACAGAAGATCAAACAGAAGGAATGATTGCTTTTGTTGAAAAAAGAAAATCTTCATTTAAGGGATGTTAAAAAAGGTAATTATACTGACAGATTAATTAAAGACTACTAGGACATTAATTAATTTTAGGGGTTGATATAAATGAGTAAAGTAAAGGTTTTGACTGGAGAGGAAGCAGTAAAAATAATTAATGATGAAGATGTTTTGGTTACAGGTGGATTTGTAGGAAGCTGTGCACCTGAGACACTTAATAAATCATTAGAAAAAAGATTTCTTGAAACAGGACATCCTAAAAATATAACTTTAGTTCATGCAGCAGGTCAAGGTGATGGAAAAGGAAAAGGATCAGATCACTATGCACATGAAGGAATGCTTAAAAGAGTTATTGCTGGACATTGGAATCTTGCACCTAAACTTGGAAAATTAGCAGTTGAAAATAAAATAGAAGCATATAACTTACCACAAGGAACAATTTCTCAATTATTTAGAGATATCGCAGGCAAAAGAGTTGGAACAATAACTCATGTTGGATTAAATACATTTGTAGATCCAAGAGTTAGTGGTGGGAAATTAAATGAAAAGACAAAAGAAGATATTGTTAAAATAATAAATATAGAAGGAGAAGAGAAACTATTATATAAATCTTTCCCAATAAATGCATGCTTTTTAAGAGGATCTTTTGCAGACTCAGATGGTAATATCTCTTTAGAAAGAGAAATAGCAACACTTGAAGATACATCAATTGCCCAAGCTTGTAAAAATAGTGGTGGAAAAGTAATAGTTCAAGTTGAAAAAATAGTTGAAAGTGGAACTATAGATCCACGTCTTGTAAAAATACCAGGAATATATGTAGATGCGGTGGTTGTTTCAAAACCTGAGGAACATGAACAGTCATTTGGATGCAAGTTTAATGCAGCAGCAACAGGTGAGATAAGAGTACCATTAAATAGTGTAGATAAAGCTCCACTTAATGAAAGAAAAGTAATAGCTAGAAGAGCTGCAATGGAATTAAAATCAGATACTATTGTTAATTTAGGAATAGGTATTCCAGAAGTAATATCATTAGTTGCTAATGAAGAAGGTATTAATGACTATATGACATTAACAGTAGAAGCTGGGCCGATAGGAGGTATTCCACAAGGGGGCACAGCTTTTGGAGCAAGCATAAATTCACAAGCAATCATAGATCAACCTTATCAATTTGATTTCTATGATGGGGGTGGAGTTGATATAGCTTTTTTGGGACTTGCCCAAGTTGATAAAGAAGGAAATTTAAATGTAAGTAAGTTTGGAACTCGTATAGCAGGTTGTGGTGGTTTTATAAATATAACTCAAAATGCTAAAAAAGTATTATTCTGTGGAACATTTACAGCAGGTGGATTAAAGGTAGATGTAGGTGATGGAAAGCTCACAATCAAGCAAGAAGGACGAGCTAAGAAGTTTATGAATAAAGTTGAACAAATAACCTTTAGTGGAGAGTATGCAAAAAAAATTAATCAGGACGTTACTTATATAACTGAAAGAGCTATATTTAAGTTAAAAAATGATGGATTATATCTTACAGAAATAGCACCAGGTATTGATTTACAAAAAGATATATTAGATTTAATGGATTTTCAACCTAAAATAGATACAAAACTTAAAATTATGGATGAAAGAATATTTTATGATAAACCTATGGGATTAAACAAATAAAACTTAGCACATTAATAGTTCATTTAGCCTAATAAATCAATTGATATTTATGTATAAAGCTTAGGAATAAAGTAAGTTACTATAATTATATTAAAATATAAAAACTCATTTAAATTGTAATTTGAAATTCAAAAAGTTGTATAGATTCAAAATAAATTAAATACATTGGAGGAGTTAGAATGGACTTTACTTTAACAAAACAACAAGAAATGATTAAAGAAATGGCAAGACAATTTGCAGAAAATGAACTTAAACCAAGGGTACTTGAAAATGATGAAAATAGTGAGTTTCCAATTGAAGCATATAAGAAATTAGGAAAGTTAGGCTTTATAGGAATACCGTATCCAAAAGAGTATGGTGGAGCTGGTGGAGATTACTTATCTTATGTTCTAGCAGTGGAAGAAATTTCTAAAGTTGATGCTTCATTTGGTATATCATATTCAGTAACTACATCACTTTGCTCAGGTGGAATTATTAATGCTGCATCTGAAGAGCAAAAGAAAAAATATCTTCCTGATGTACTTTCAGGGAAAAAACTTGGTTCTTTCGGATTAACTGAACCAAATGCAGGATCTGATGCTGGTGGATGCATAACTACAGCAGAGAAAAAAGGAGATTATTATATATTAAATGGGAGCAAGTGTTTTATAACTAATGGCCCGTTATCAGAAACATTTTTAGTATTTGCATTAACTGATAAGAGTAAGGGTTCAAAAGGACTATCAGCATTTATAGTTGAAAAAGAATTTGAAGGATTTTCAATAGGTAAAATAGAAAATAAATGCGGTATAAAATCAGCACAAGTTTCAGAGCTTATATTTGAAAATTGTAAGGTACCAGCAGAAAATTTAGTTGGTGCTGAGGGAAAAGGCTTTGGAATTGCCATGAAAGCTCTTGATGGTGGCAGAATCGGTGTTGCAGCTCAAGGACTTGGAATAGCAGAAGGTGCTTTTGATATAGTGAAACAATACTTAAAAGATAGACAACAATTTGGAAAGCCTTTATGGAAAAATCAATATTTAGCATTTAAAATGGCAGAATTAGAGCTTGAAATTGAAAAAGCTAAATATATTTTGTATAAGGCAGCTATGGATAAACAAGAAGGAAGAACATATTCAGTTTCAGCAGCTAAAGCTAAACTATCTTTTACTGATGTTGCTATGAAAGTTACAGTTGAAGCTGTTCAAATGTTGGGTGGAAATGGTTATATGAAGGAATACAATGTTGAAAGAATGATGAGAGATGCTAAGATTACTCAAATATATGAAGGAACAAATGAAATACAAAAACTAATTATAAGTGGAAGCATATTTAGATAATCTTATATAAGATGATACAATTGGCGATTAAGGAAAATCATAATTTTATTTTAAATAGAAATAAAAATATATGGAAGTTTAAACTATAGTTGTCAATTGTATTGTTGAATTTTAATGGAATTATATCCATATAATATATGTTTTAAATAGTATGTTTAGATAGAAAAAATAGCACTTTAATTATTAATAATTTAAAAGTCTTTTTATAGTTATGAATTTTATAAATGTTAAAATTTTGTATTAATATGTTACAATAATTTATATACATATAATCCATAATATCGTATTAATTGACAATAAACTTTTGCTTGGAATAGAATTATAAAAGATAATAATGTGGGGACGTGGATAATGATGGAGTTAAATGAATGTATAAATTTTTTACTTACAAGATCACAACAAGTAGTATTTCAAAGTTTGAAATCAAGACTTGCTAAGTTTGATGTGACACCTGTACAGTATGGAATACTTAAATGTCTTTGGGATGAAGAGTATTTATTACCAAAGCAAATTGCAGAAGCATTGAGTCTTGATAGTTCAACTATAACAGGTCTATTAGATAGAATGGAAAATAAGGGATTAATAGAAAGAGTTCATAATAAAAATGATCGTAGAACTTTTAATGTTATAGTAACTGAAGAAGGATTAAAACATAGAAAAGAAATAGAGCAAGTTATAGAAGAATTAAATAATGATTTTTTAGAAAAGTTTTCTGCCGAAGAAAAGAAAAGTTTAAAGGATTCATTAAGAGTAATTGCTAAGATTTAAAAATAATATTAGTTTTGAGAGCTACAAATAACATTAAACAAAAACTTTTTTGGATATAAAAAATTCAACCTATAGAGTAGATAGCAAGTCTATTTTATAGGTTTTTTCTATTTACAATTAAAAAATTGATTCTTTAATATATTAAAAATGTTAGTGTTAATAAATATAATTTTTTACTTAATAAATATAAGTTATATAAATGAAGATTCAGCATGAGTATATAAAGCTAATGCATTTAAATATAATATGTATTAATTATTTAGCACAAGTTACGATAATAAATATAAGCAAAGAATAAAAATAATTGGTTATGATTTAAACAAATGTTGATAGATACATAAATAAAGTTAGTAAGCAAAATAAAGGTAAATAATTGAATAAATTATGTATAAGTTATTTTAAATATTTATAAATCAGATATATTAAGGAGATGATCTTAATGATAAATTCTATGAATTTAAACAATTTATTAAAACCAAATTTTAATAATACAAAGTCTAAAAGACCTCAACCAAGTGATGAGGTTAAAGCTATACAAGATGGCTTAAGTAATGGAACAAAGACATTGGAAACTTTAACTGATGAAGAAATGAAGTCATTAACCTTATTTGAAGAACAGGATAAGGCAGCTTGGTATGCGGAAATATTTGAAGATATGTCTAAAGCAGAAAAGCTTGCTAAAAAAGTAGCTAAAGGTAAAACATTGACCAAAGAGGAACAAGAATTTTTAGAAGAAAAATTTCCACAAATAAAAGACGAAGCACAAAGAGCTAAACAAGAAGCTGAAGCTTTAGCAAAAAGAATAAAAGCAGCTGACTCAAAAGGAGAAAAGAGGTTAATATTACTTCAAGGAATGCAAGGAATCAGTATTTCTAATATGAAATCTGGAGATTTTATGGAGTCTATTAAAGCTCAAATAAAAATGGAAGCTATGAAATATGCTAAAGAATTATCAGAAGAAGATGGTGAAATTAAATTAGAAAAAGTAGATGTGCCAGCAGGAAGCCTTTTTAATAAGAAAATATAAAATATAGTAAAAAGACAAATAAAAAAGATTAATATTAAAAAATATCAAATAAAAACTTTTTTAGATACACAAAATATCTAAGGGAGTTTTTTTACTTTTTAAAAGATCATGAAGGTCTAAAGTATGTAGATAACTTAAATTGTAATCTGGATTAAGACTTTGTTTAAATATGAAGAAATATATTATAAAGAAAATAGTTATTTGATAAATTTTAATTATTCTCTAATTATTGCTAAGTGATAAAGTCACAGTATAAAATACATCTCTTAATTATAATGAAATTAACAAGTTAGAGATAAGTTTTTATAAGAAATAGATATTTAAATTTCTTATAAAAGATTAATACAAAACACAGGAGGAAGAGTATGTTTGGATTTTTAAAAAGAGAGAATGAAAAAGTGATTAATGTTAATGATATTGATGATTTAATAGGAAAAGTTGAACTTATTGATATTAGAGAAGATTATGAATATAAAAATGGAAGCATAAAATCTGCTAAAAATATTCCAATGGGTATCCTTTTAAATGAACCTAATAAATATTTAAATAAAGATAAAGAATATTACATAATGTGTCAATCAGGTGGAAGAAGTGCAAGAACATGTAGTAGGCTTAGAAAACAGGGATATGATGTTATCAATGTTTCTGGAGGGGTAGGCTCTTATATTGGTTCAAAAAAGAGGTAACTTAAGTTAATGCTTTAAAACAGTGTTGATATTATAGTGTAAAGTTAAAAATAAAGTTACAATAATAATTAGGAGGATGATATTATGAAAAAGAAAATATTAATAGTAGGTGGAGTTGCGGGAGGAGCCTCAGCAGCTGCAAGGCTTAGAAGAAATAGTGAGGAAGATGAAATAATAATGTTTGAAAAAGGACCTCATGTATCTTTTTCAAATTGTGCACTACCTTATCATTTAAGTGGAGTAATAGATTCTCCTAATAGATTAGTTTTAATGAGTCCAGAAAAATTTATATCACAATATAATATTAAAGCAAGAGTAAATAATGAAGTTATTTCAATTAATAGAAAAGATAAAAATGTAGATGTAAAAGATTTAATGAGTGGAGAAGTTTACAAAGAATCTTATGATAAACTTATTTTATCTCCAGGAGCACATCCAATAGTGCCTAATATACCTGGTATTAAAAAAGTTAATGTTTTTACAATAAGAAACGTAGTTGACATAGATAAATTAAATAGATATTTAAAGGAGATAAATAGTAATGATGTAGCTGTAATTGGTGGTGGTTACATAGGGGTAGAAGTTGCTGAAAATTTAAGAAAAGCAGAATTTAATGTATCACTTATAGAAGCTACTAAACAAATTTTAAAACCTTTTGATTATGATATGGTACAAATACTTCATAAGGAAATTTATGATAATGGTGTAAATTTAATCGTTGGAGATAAGGTTGAGCGTTTTGAAGAAGATACTATATTTTTGTCATCAGGAAAAAAAGTGAATGCAAGCGCAGTTGTTATGGCAATAGGAGTTACACCAGAAGTAACTTTAGCTAAGGAGGCTGGAATAGAACTTGGAGAAACAGGCGCAATAAAAGTAGATAAAAATTATAAAACAAATGATGATAGTATTTATGCTGTAGGTGATGTAATTGAAGTGTACAATTCTCTTACTCATTCTATGACTAAATTATCACTAGCTGGGCCAGCTCAAAAGGCAGCAAGGAGTGTAGCAGATAATATAAATAATAAAAGTACAATAAATAAAGGGTATATAGGATCATCAGCTCTAAAGGTATTTAACTATAATGGAGCATCAACAGGATTAAATGAATCATTAATAAAAGCACTTAATATGAACATAAATTATGATATAGTGAACATAATTCTTAATGACAAAGTTGGAATAATGCCAGATTCTTCGCCAATACATTTCAAAATGGTTTATGAAGTACCAACTGGGAAAATATTAGGTGCTCAAGCTATAGGTAAAGGTGATGTTACTAAAAGAATAGATATAATCGCTACAGCAATAAAATTTGGTGGAACAGTAGAAGATTTAAAAGATTTAGAATTATGTTATGCACCACCATTTTCAACAGCAAAAGATGTTGTTAATTATGCAGGATATGTTGGATCTAATTTACTAAATAATGATTTTAAGCAAGTTAACATAGATAAGGTTAGAGAACTTGTAGAAAATAATGCTGTAATAATAGATGTTAGAGAAAGAAGAGAATATGAAAATGGCCATATAAAGAATTCGAAAAATATACCATTAAGTGAACTTAGAGAAAGAGTCAATGAAATACCAAAAGATGCACCGGTATACCTTCATTGTAGAACAGGGCAAAGAAGTTATAATGCAACTTTAGCACTTCAAAATTTAGGATATACTAACATTTATAATATAACAGGAAGTTTTTTAGGACTATCTTTTTATGAGTATTATAATGATAAGACTATGAATAGAAATAGTATTGTTACAGAATATAATTTTAAATAATAGAATAAAATCGCCTAGTCGACTTTAGAACCATGCATATTTCCAAATGCAGTGCAGGAATAATGGTATGGTATATGATATTAAAATATATAGTTCTAGGTAGTCTAAATTAAAATTAGACTACCTATTAAAGTTTATCAATTAAGATTATTCAAAGAATTCTTTAGCATAAATTACATTTCCATTGATATCTTTAAGGGCAT
Organism: Clostridium botulinum; assembly: GCF_000827935.1. Taxonomy (NCBI): domain Bacteria; kingdom Bacillati; phylum Bacillota; class Clostridia; order Eubacteriales; family Clostridiaceae; genus Clostridium; species Clostridium botulinum. The sequence goes on along the minus strand of NZ_CP010520.1, from coordinate 1,929,876 downwards.
TTTCTTGAAGTTCAATTACCATAAAGTTTTCACTAGGAACTTCAAAAGGTGCTTTTATTCCAAAATCTGAGGCTTCTTTAAAGCCGAACTTTGGATAATATTTTTCACTTCCAAGAACAATAGCAGATTTAAAACCTAGGTTTTTAGCAATATTTAAGCCCTCTATAATTAACTTAGAACCAATACCAATGTCTTGATACTGAGGATGCACTGCTAAAGGAGCTAAAGCTAATGATTCAAATTTCCCATTTTGATTTTCTATAAATAACTTTGTAAACATAATATATCCAACTATTTTTTCATCAATTTCTGCTAATAATGAAAGTTCTGGAATATAGCTTTCAGAAGTTCTAAGCGTATCTATTAAGTTATGTTCATTTCCATCAGAATGTTCAGCAGTTTTAAATGCATCTTTAACTAATAAATAAATAGTTTTATAATCCTTTTTACTTTCGTTTCTTATTTTTAAACTCATAGACATATCCTCCGTTTCATAATTATTATATAATATAAACAGTATAGCAATATAAGTTTATTTTAAATATGAAAAATATAATGAAATTAATTTTTAATAAATAAATAAATTGTATATTTTAATTTAAACTATAAATATTAAAAGGAAAGTAAAAGAAAATATATTTTAATTTTGTTTTAAATAATAGAATGTTATTGGATAATTGCAATAAAAATCATTATATTAAAAACGATTTAAATTATAAATTTGAAATAATACATTTTTAGATGGAGGGATTATGGAAGAAAGTGATTTTGTAAGTAATGTTAGAGAAAAAGACCTAAAAGAATTTTATAAAATCTATAAAGTTTTAGAGTATATTGATCAAGAAAATAATAAAATAATAAGTAAAAAAGCAAGATTTAGAATATTAGATGCTGATGAGTATATATCATCTGGAAATTGTACCTGTGAGGGGATCATATTTGTTATAAATGGAACAATAAAAATACAGAGACTAAATGAAAATGGAGAAGAAACAAATCTTTTTAATATTAAGAAAGGGGAACTATGTCATGAGGCATTAAGTTGTCTTTTGAATTTTAAATCATTAAGTATTATAGGAAAGGCACTTCAGCAATCTAAAATATGCATAATTCCTTTTGAAATAGTAACAGAATATTTATTTAAAAATAGTGAATTTTTGAAATATATGTATAAAGATATATATAGCAAATTGAATACTGTCATAGAAAAAAAAGAAGAAAAGAGGCATGATTCACTAGAAACTAGAATTGCTAAGTTACTTATAAGTAAGAAAAGCAAAGTTGTATATAGTACACATAAAGAACTTGCTTTTGAAATCGATTCTACTAGAGAAGTTATTAGTAGAAAGTTAAAGAAATTTGAGCAAATGGGATATGTAAATTTAGAACGAGGAAAAATAATTATTTTGAAGGATTTAAATGAATTTTTAAAGTAAGAGAATAAAAATGTTGCTTTTTTAAGCTATAATAGTATTTTTCACTGAATATAACGAATATCAGTTATTTATGTATGAATTTAAAATAATTTGTCAATATAATAATACTATGATATTATATAAAACTGTGAGAAATTTTTGCTATTTAGAGATTGAATTATTAAACAGATTAATAATTTGAGTTTTTAAGTAAGAATTAAAATACTTGTTTGAATATATAAACGTAAATTACTATTTTTATAAGATTATAATATAAGAATGGTTTTTATATATTAAATCAATAAACATTGGAGGAAATGAATTTTATGAATACTTTACCAAATTGTCCGAAGTGTAATTCAGAATATACTTATGAAGATGGAAATCTATTTATTTGCCCAGAATGTTCTTATGAATGGACTTTAGAATCAGAAAAACAAGCTGCAGAAGCAACTTTAGTTAAAGATGCTAATGGAAACATATTAAATGATGGTGATTCTGTAACTGTAATCAAAGACCTTAAAGTAAAAGGGAGTTCATCATCTATAAAAATAGGAACTAAGGTTAAAAATATACGTTTAGTTGATGGAGATCATAATATTGATTGTAAGGTTGATGGTTTTGGAGCTATGCAATTAAAATCTGAATTTGTTAAAAAAATATAAATTTTATAAGAAAGTATTTAATAATTATGGAATAAACCTTGTTAAGTAGATGCAGTAAAAGTACTGCTGTAAAATCTATTTAACAGGGTTATTTTTGTGTAGAAAAATATGCTTAGATATAAATGATTTTTTCTTTCAATTCAGAATAAATCAAAACTTTACATCGCGTTACATAATATAGTACAATTAATATATATAATTTCCAAAAAATAGAAAATATTTAGATGAAGAGGGGTAGAAATGCAACTTAATATAGAACAAAAAAGAATAATCGCAAATAAGCCAAATGGTCATTCACTTATAAAAGGGGTAGTAGGTTCAGGTAAAACTACTGTTGCCGTAAATAAAATTCCATTATTATTGAGGCATTATTGCCCAGAGAAAGATGATAAAGTGCTAATGATAACTTATAATAAATCTTTAAAACAGTACGTATCAAATATATATAATAAAATTAAAGATAACATTAATATTCAAGTAAACTTATTTGATGAAGATAATAGTTTGAAATTAAGTATAGAAAGAATAGATGATATACTAATTTACTATTTTAATAAATACAAGAAAGAAAATAATTTAATGCTAGACATTGCTACACGAAAAGAATGTAAAATAGAATTGATTAATGCTATAAGTTTTGTTTCTAGTCTATACAATGATGTTGAGATTATAGATCCAAAGTATTTTCAATTTATAAAAGAGGAAATAATGTGGATTAAAGCGTGTAATTATAATAATCTTGAAGAGTACCAATCAGTTGATAGAATAGGGCGAATAAGCAATTTAAAAAATGATGGACCACAAAAACTTAGAAAAAATTCAGAAAAAAGAAAAGCTATATTTGAAGTTTTATTAAAATATAATGATAATTTACAGAATATAAATAAGGTTGATTTTCAAGATGTATCATTATTAGCATTAGAACAAGTGAAAAAAATGCCAAAAGAAAAATATACTCATATATTAATTGATGAAAGTCAGGATTTAACCAGAGTAGAATTAGAATTCCTAAAGGTTTTATATAATAAAAAACCATATTCAAGTATAACTTTTATTACTGATGAAGCACAAAGTATATATCCTCATGCATGGCTTATTAAGAACCGTTCATTTGCTAGCTTGGGATATGATATGACAGGAAAATCTAATTTATTAAGTAAAAATTATAGAACAACAACACAAATAGCACAAGCAGCATTTAGTTTAATTGATACCCATAAAGATATGCTTCAAAAAGATAATTTAGTTAAACCTAAGTTGATAGACAAGCAAGGGGAGTATCCAAGCTTTAGAAATTTTGAAAATAAGATTGAAGAAGGACTGCATATAGTTAATTTAGTAAATCATAATTTTGTATCAGGATATAAATTAAAAGATATAGTTATAATTGCAAGATTGAAAAATCAATTAAAAGATATTAAGAAGTTTTTACAAGCCTATAATATACCGTGTTCAATATTTAACGACAATGATGAAATAGATTTTTTAGAAGAGACAGTAAAACTTGTAACTATGCACTCTGTAAAAGGTCTTGAATTTAAGGTTGTTATAATAGCTGGACTTAATTCAAAAGTTATACCATTGTGTCCTGTAAAAAATGAAGAAGAAGATATGGACATGTTAGAATTTAGAGAAAGAAAGTTACTTTATGTTGGTATGACAAGAGCTATAGAAAAACTATTTTTAACATCAAATGGAATGCCGTCTAAATTTATATCCGATATAGATGATAAATACTTATCAATAAAAGGGTATAGAAGTATAAGAGAAAATTGTAAATAAAAAGTATATATAGTATAATTTTATATGTAAATGTTTAGATGAGTAAATTTTAAGCTTAAAACATATAAGGGGGATTATAAATGGATTTTCGAACATATTTAAAAAGGTATCCAGATAAAAATGGTCGTTTTGGTCAATATGGTGGGGCATATTTAACAAATGAATTAATTCCAGCATTTGAGGAGATTGCTGATGCATATCAAACTATTTGTCATTCTTCACAGTTTATTAGTGAACTTAGAAGAATTCGTAAGGAATTTCAAGGTAGACCTACACCTGTTTATCATTGTGAAAGATTATCTAGAGCAATAGGGAATTGTCAAATTTATTTAAAAAGAGAAGATTTAAATCATACAGGAGCACATAAATTAAATCATTGTATGGGTGAAGGATTACTTGCTAAATTTATGGGGAAAAAGCGTTTGATTGCAGAAACAGGAGCAGGACAACATGGAGTTGCCCTTGCAACAGCTGCTGCATTTTTTGGATTAGAATGTGAAATCCATATGGGAGAAGTAGATATTGCAAAGCAAGCGCCTAATGTGACTAGAATGAAAATATTAGGGGCTAAAGTTGTTCCGGTAACTCATGGTTTAAAAACTTTAAAAGAAGCTGTGGATTCTGCTTTTGATTCATATGCTAAAAATTACAAGGATTCAATTTATTGTATAGGGTCAGCATTAGGGCCACATCCATTTCCACTTATGGTAAGAGATTTTCAAGCTGTTGTTGGATATGAAGCTAAAGATCAATTTAAGGAAATGACAGGTTTTTTACCAGATGTGGTTACTGCGTGTGTAGGTGGTGGAAGCAATGCTGCTGGAATGTTTATACCATTTTTAGAAGAACCAGTTGATATAATTGGAATAGAGCCATTAGGTAGAGGTGAAAAATTAGGCGATCATGCTGCTTCTATGAAGTATGGGGAAAAAGGAGTTATGCATGGATTTGAAAGTATAATGTTAAAAGATAAAAATGGTAATCCGGCACCAGTATATTCTATAGCAAGTGGACTTGATTATCCATCAGTTGGTCCTGAACATGCATTTTTAAGAGAATTAGGACGTGTAGACTATAAAGTTATAAACGATGAAGAGGCTATGGAAGCTTTCTTTAAATTATCAAGATATGAAGGAATTATACCTGCAATTGAAAGTTCACATGCTGTTGCATATGCAATGAAAAAAGCTAAAGAAATGAAACAAGGGTCTATTTTAGTCTGTTTAAGTGGACGTGGTGATAAAGATATTGATTATGTTGTTGAACATTATGGATATGGAGAACAATATTTTAAATAATGATTAAAACATAAAAAGGTGTTTCTTGTTTAAGGCAAGAATGCCTTTTTGTGTGTGCCCAGATGGACACGCACTGATCGGTAAAAATCCATTACGGTTGGATAGTGCAACCGTTTATAACGGCAAGTGTGTCAAGCATGAGGTTAAATCTGAAGGAAGACCAAGGCAAACCTTGGTCTGAGGTATACGAATCACATTTGAGGCTCAAACCTATGGGTAAACTTGCTAAACAAAGTAAAGCCTTACAACTATCAGAAATAGCTAGAGTAAATGTGACAGGTTTGAGCAAACTTAAAAAGAAGATTATTGGCGTTAATAAGGAAATATCTTAAATGTGGAATGCTTATTAATAGTGTTTCTGTAACAAGTGAAGAATGAACTCCACAATGAGGTCTGTTAAGTCCATTATTAGGCAATATAATTCTAGATCAATAAAGATATTTAAAGAGAAAATCAAATTTTATACCAACATAAACAAGGGAATTACTATAGAATATATGATATCAAAGTTAAATCAAATTATGAGATGCTGAATTAACTATTATGAAAGTCCTAATAAACGGGGAAAGCTAACTGAGTTAGATAAATGGATTAGAAGAACATTAAGAGCTTGCATATGAAAGCAGTGAAAGAAAATTAGCACCAAACATAGAAATTTAGTTAAACTAGAAATTAACAAATACAAGAAAAAGCTATTGGAGGATTTCCAATAGCCCAATCTTAAGCAAATCTTTAAATAACAAATATCTAGATATTTGTTATTCTAACGCAAACATATTAAATTAAACATTAGATTCTAATGAATCACTGTATATTGAATAGTACGTACTGTGGTGTGAGAAGACGCTAAATAAAATAATTATTTAGTTCCTACTCGATTTAAAAATAATAAATTTAATAGACAACTATATCAATAAGTATATTATGGTATATAATGAAATTAATAATAGACTTAGGGGGTTGACAATATGGGTGAAAAAGTAAAAATATATAAAGAAAATTTCAGAAAAGTAAATCTATCAGAAGAATTTTATGATGCACGATTACGAATCAAAGAACTATATGAAAATTCCTTGAAGTTACATGAATATATTGAAAAAAAATATATGTCTTCAGAAAATATGTTTACAGTAAAAAATATTTTAAGTGGCATTGAAATAAGCAAAGATGGATTTATAACCGGTTGGAGTGAAATAAACTGGAGTAAAGATGTAATCAATAATATCAATAATATTGTTGAAAAATTAGTAGTTATTAAAAGTGAATTAAAGAATCAATCTTGTTTTAGTAAAAAAGAAAACGTTTTAATAGAATTTAGTAATAAAATTATAGAGGACTTTTGTAATAATCAAAAAAATTTCAAAGAATTGAATAAGAAATTAAAACTATGTACTGTTTGTGACATAAATAATTTAGATGGATTGATTTTTGATTTAAGTAAAATGAGTAAAAAAGCGGCTAAAGATAGTTTAGACATATTTGCAAAGTATACTTATAATATCAATAACTTAAATTTATGATAATTTTATATATAAAAATGAATTTCAAAATTTTAATATGTGTAAATAAATAATGTTTAAAAGTATTGATTATTATATAATAAAACATTTGAATTAAAGTATAAACATGGTATAATAATATAAAATATTCCTTATATATAATATATTAGTGTATAAATTATATATTTGAATTTTTTACTATTATAAAATTTATATTGGTCACAAATACTATTTATAAAAATAAAATATTTAATTTAAGGAGAGATATGTATGTTTAATAAAATTGAATTACCATATAATTATGATGCTTTGGAACCATATATAGATAAGGAAACAGTAGATATACATTATAATAAACACCTTCAAACTTATGTAAATAATTTAAACAATATTTTAAAAGGTCATGAAGAATTTGTGAATGAAAAATCACTAGGAAAAATATTATCTGATGTAAATTCTATACCTGAAGAAATTAGACAAGGAGTTATAAATCAAGGTGGTGGAGTATTTAATCATAATTTATATTTTTCTATTCTTTCACCAACACCTAAAAAGGCTCCAGAAGGAAAATTATTAGATGAAATAAATAATAGTTTTGGAAATTTAGAAGATTTGAAAGATAAAATAAGTAATGCTGCAATAGGACAATTTGGATCTGGATATGGATTTTTAGTTAAAGATGAAAATGGTAAATTATCTGTAACAAGTGTATTAAATCAAAATAATCCTCTTAGCAACAATCTTATTCCTATATTATGTATAGATGTTTGGGAACACGCATATTATTTAAAATATAAAAATCTAAGAGCTGATTATGTTAAAAATATTTGGAATATAATTGATTGGGCAAAAGTAGAAGATTTATATATGAATTATTCAATTTAGTATATAAGTAGATTTAGTATATAAGTAGATAAAAAGAACTGTATAATTTAATATGAAATTAACTTCAAATACTCATTAAATACTGCAATTTATGTATTTAATGAGTATTTTTTTGTTTTTTATTTTAGGATTAAAGAAATGTGAGATTTCAATAAATAGACCTTAATTAAATTATTTAAGGTCTATTTAAGGTTAGCATTATATTGAAATAAGATTCAGATACTAATATATAGATATAGCCAAAGCGAACAAATATAAAAAAGAAAAAATGGAGGAAAAAAATGATAAAGTGGGAATTTAAAAAATTAATTAAATCTAAAGGGATGATGATCTCATTAGCAGTTTTAATTTTTACATTACTTAGTACATCTTTTATTAATCCAGTATTAGAAACTGAGAATTCATACTTAGATGATAAAGAAGGCTATGTACAAGATACTAGAGATACATTAGAAATAGCAAATGAAAAATTCCATATGAAAATATCAGTTTTAGAAGAATTAAGTAATCAAAAAAGTATTGAAGATAATTTTTCTAAAACAATAACTTCAATGTCAAAAGAAAAAATAAGTAATTTAATAAGTTCAAAATACGAGGATGTAGGATTTTGGCAAGTTTTTAATTATAGAGCAACAAGTCCACTTATAAATATATCAATGCTTATAATTATAATGATAATTATATCTAACCTTTATACTGATGAAATAATCTCTTCTGTAAAAGATATTATACTTTCATCAAAGAAAAAAAACAAAGTATTAAATTCTAAAATAATAATGGCACTTTTAATTCCAATAATAGTTTATAGTGTTTATTTATTAGGAATATTTATTATTACTTATATTCAAAAAGGGGCACCTATTAATGGAGAATTAGAAGCGTTTAGAATCGTTGATAATATAACAATATTAAATGGGAACCCAACTATAATTACGTACATATTAAGCAACATTAAAATTGCATTTTTAATGTTTGAGGGATGGGCTGTGGCATCAATGTTATTTTCATTTATAAGTATGTCATCTATAAGTTCAATAAGTATGCTTGGAGTATTTATCGTACTAAGTAAAGTGGTATCAATACTAAAATTTATGCCAGGAGCTATACTTTCAGTATTTTCAAACGGCAATTACTATGATTTAATATTTAACTTTAATAATTTGATTGGAAGCTATATTGGAAGTGTTAATATATTTGGAACTGACGTTGGTGTTATAACCTTAGTAAAATGGATATTAGCTATAACTTTTATAGTATTAACAGCACTATGTTTTGTAATCAGCAGAACAAAATACATTAATAGATAATTGGAGGAATTAATAATGAATAAATTAGAAATAAAAGATTTAACAAAGATATATGGTAGAAAAAGAGCAAATGATGGTATTACAGTTACATTAGAAAATGGTGTTTATGGATTATTAGGACCGAATGGAGCAGGAAAAACAACTTTAATGAAACAAATAACTACACTTATAAAACCAGACAAAGGCGAGATATTGTATAACGGTGAGGATATATTTAATATGGATGATAAGTATAGAAACCTTATAGGATATCTTCCACAAGAATTTGGAGTATACAAGAACTTTACTGCAAAACAATTTTTACAATATGTTGGTGCATTAAAAGGAATGAATGGTAAAAGTTTAAATTCTAAGGTTGATGAATTATTAGAATTAGTTGGTCTTTATGATGTTAGAAATAAAGCAATAGGAAAATTTTCAGGTGGAATGAAAAGAAGGGTAGGTATCGCCCAAGTTTTATTAAATGATCCTAAGATAATAGTTCTAGATGAACCAACAGCAGGTCTTGACCCACAAGAAAGAACTAGATTTAGAAATCTAATAGCTAAAATATCAAGAGATAAGGTGATAATACTTTCAACTCACATAATATCAGACATAGAATCAGTAGCAAAAGAAACTATAATGATAAAAAAAGGTAAGCTTCTTATGAAAGGAACTCATAGAGAAATACTATCTGATATGAACAACAAGGTTTATAACATAAGTGTTAATGATGAAAGTGAAATTAATAGAATTCAAGATAAATACAAGGTTGTAAGTATTCAAAGTGATGCTGATTCAACTATTTTAAGGGTAGTTTCAGACACAAAACCAAAGGAAATAAATGTAGAGCCAACATCTGCAAGATTTGAAGATGTATATATGTTTTATTTTGACTTAGAAAATTCAAAAGAGGTGTAATTGATATGATTAATTTAGTAAAATCAGAAGTAAGAAAAATATTAGGTAAGAAGAGCATTCTAGTGCTTTGGGCATTACTTTTAGGATTTGGATTTATTTTAATTGGAGATTTTGAAATACTAGAAACATATGCAGATATATTTTATAAGATTGAAGGAACTATTCCGCTTATAGGATTAGTTATGTTTATAGCAATTTCAGGAAATTATACAAAAGAATACGAGTCTAATATGGTGGGACTAATAAATACCACTAAAAATGGGAAAAAATATATAACAATAGCAAAAGCTATAGCAGCTGGAATATCATTATCATTAATTAATGTTTCATTTACTTTACTTGTTGGATTAAAAGGTTTTGCGTTTGAAGGATTTAAAAATTTAAATGATCCTATTAAAAAACTATGGTATTTTGGAAATAGTGGATCAGAAATTACAGTATTACAAATGTACATAATTGTTTTAGTATCTGTTACTTTAGGTTCATTTTTATTTGCACAAATAGGATTAACTTTATCATCAGCATTTAAATCAGCAACAATACCATTTATATTAGGTGGTGCTATTATGGCAATCCCATTTTTATTACAAGGTTTTGTATCAAAATCAATACTTAATTTTGTAGCATTAACTCCTAATTGGGTTATGATGAGTCAGTTAATGGTTAGATATCAAATTCCAGTTTTATATAGAGGGCTAGCTGTATTAATATCCATATCATTAATAATTCTATTGCCTTTAGTTGCATATAAGAATTTTACAAATAGTAAACGACTTTAATTATAAACTTCTTTTATAATAGCTACTATTAATGTAAAATTAAATTATGAAAAAATTGTCGAACAATAAAAATAAATGAAAGAGAGGACAATATTGTGAATAATAAGATATTAATAGTAGATGATGAGATTGAAATACTGAAGTTGTTAGAAACTGTATTAAAAAAAGAAGGATTCAATAATGTATATACAGCTAAAACTTTAAAGGAAGGTTTAGCTGAGTTTAATAGGGTAAAACCAGAGCTAGTTATACTTGATATAATGTTGCCTGATGGTGATGGATATGAAATATGTAAAGATATAAGAAGTAAATCTAATGTTCCAATTTTGTTTTTATCAGCTAAAACAGAAGAACTAGATAAAATACTAGGTTTTGCAATTGGTGGAGATGATTATATAACTAAACCCTTTAGTCCTAAAGAAGTTGCATTTAGAGTTAAAGCTCATTTAAGAAGAGTTAATTATAATAATGAAAATTTAAATGAAAATAATACTGAAGAGAAAATAATAAAATTTGGACCATATGTTTTAAATGAAAGCAGAGCGGAACTAATAAAAAATGGCAAAACAATAGAATTAACAGCTAAGGAACTTAAAATTTTATCTTTATTAGCTCACAATCAAAATCAAATAATAAGTAAGGAAAAGCTATGGGATAAAGTATGGGGAGAAGATTACTTTGGATTTGATAATACAATAATGGTTCATATAAGAAAGCTAAGAGAAAAAATAGAAGAGGACTCATCTAATCCTAAATATATTCTTACAGTTAGAGGACTTGGCTATAAATTATCTGTAAAGGAAGATTAGAATGAAAACTAAATGGAAAATTACAGGGAATTTCATAATAACCATTGTTGCAGTTGTTATATTAGTAGTTATAATAAATATTTTAACTATATTGGGTATGTATATCTTTCAATTAGCTACAAATCAAGATAATATAGCATTAAAAGATAGTCCTGAAACATTTGTAAGAAACTTTGAACAATATATGTATGAGGAAGAGGGCACTTTAGCTTTATCAAAAGAAGGTAATGAACTTTTAGAAAAATCCGGTGCTTGGATACAAGTTTTAAATGATTATGGAGAAGAGATAAGTAGTATAAATATGCCAAAAGGAGTACCTAAAAAATATACTCCTTTTGATATAGTAAACAATTATAAGTATCGAGAGATATCATATGTAAATTTTATGTTAGAAAAGAATTTAAGTATAGGTCATGTTAATATAATATTTGCACTTCCCAATAACAAAGTAGAGAGAATAACTGTAAGTTATTCTATGGATACAATTATAAATCAAATTAAAATATTAGTGGTTTTAACACTTATTATAGATGCAATAATAGCTTTGATTTTTGGATACTTATTTAGTAGAAAATTAACTAAACCTATGGGGGAAATAGTAAATAATGTAGATGTATTAGCTAAAGGTAATTATGGTTTATGCGCTAAGGAAAGAGGCATTTATAAAGATGTTTTTGTAAATATAAATGATTTAGCAAGTGTATTAAGAAGAAATGAAATAGAACGAAAAGAACTAGATTCAATGAGAGAAGAGTGGCTTGCAAACATTACTCATGATATTAAAACTCCATTAGCATCTATTCAAGGATATGCTGAAATCATTAGTGATAAAGAATATGAATTTTCAAAAGAAGAAATTCAAGATTATACAGAAATAATATATAGTAAATCTAAATATATAAAAGAACTTGTAGATGAACTTAACTTATCTACAAGGTTAAAAAATAATGCATTAACTTTAAATAAACATAACACTAACTTGGTATTATTACTTAGAAACATAATAATTGATATATTAAATGATAGTAGATATGAAAATAGAGATATAGAATTTACTAGTAATATAGATGTTATTAAAAAGGAAGTAGATACTATACTTTTCAAAAGAGCATTAACCAATTTAATCTTTAATGCAGTAGTCCATAATAAAGAAGATGTTTCAATAAAAGTGGAGTTAAAAAAAATAGATAGAATAACAGTAATAATAAAAGATAATGGAAATGGAATAAGTACAGAAGATTTAAAGCATATTTTTGACAGATATTATAGAGGCACTAATACTGGTGAAGCTCATAAGGGGTCAGGGCTTGGAATGGCTATATCAAAAGAAATAATAAATAATCATGGTGGAGACATTAAAATTAATAGTAAATTAGGACATGGAACTGAAATTACAATAATATTATAAATTTACAATTATAAAGACAAATGATGAATTAACATTTAAATAGTAAATTGCAAGAATATCTTGTATGACACAGTAAATTAAAAAAGATTAGGAGAATTATTTATGGAAGATATAAAAAAAGGAATTGATGGATTTACTATCAAAATATTAGCACTTATATTAATGACATTTGATCATATAGGAGAATTTATGCCTTATTCAATGAATATTCCTGTATGGTTTCATTGGCTAGGGAGAATAGTAGCACCACTATTTATATTTATGGTTGTAGAAGGATTTTATCATACTCACGATAGAAAAAAATATATTAGAAGATTATATATTTGGTCTGTTATTATGGTGCTAGGAAATACCCTTATTCAAAAGATTATGCCACATCCAAATGAAATAGCTATAATTAATAACATATTTGCAACAATGTTTTTAATTACAATTTTTTTACAAGGAATAGAATTTATAAAGAAATCTAAAGTTGAAAAAAATACAAAAGATATGCTTTTAGGAGTATCATTCATTGTAGCACCATTATTAATAGGAATTATTGTTTTATTTACTTTAGCATTTTTACCAATGACTTTAATACAAATAATTATGATATTAATACCAACACCGTTTTTAGTAGAGGGTGGGATTGCTTGGATAGTTTTAGGAATAATATTATATTTATGTAGAGATAAAAAGATAGCATTAAGTATCTCATACATAGTATTCACTGTATTTATATTTCTATCTGGAGCTCATGGAGATTATAGTTTAAGTAATAGCTTTTTAATTAATTATCAATGGATTATGATAGGAGCATTACCATTCATGTTATTATATAATGGTCAAAAGGGTAGGGGGATGAAATATTTATTTTATGCATATTATCCTATACATGTGTACTTGCTATACATATTAGGAATTTTATTAATAAAATAGAGTATAAAAAAAGATATATCAAATTTGTTATTACTAACATCTTGATATATCTTTTTATGCATATTTATATTTTAAAATTACTAACAGTGTCAATTAATCTATTAGTATTAATAGTTACATCTTTAACTGTTTTAACCACATTATCTGAATTGTTAGAAATAATATGCATATTTTCAGTAATATTATTTGTACCACTAGCTAGTTCTGTACTAGATGCACTTATATCATCTATTGATTTAACAACATCATTCATAGAAATAGTTATTTTATTAGATATATTGCTAAAATCAGTTGTAATATTATTAATTTTTATTGCATCTTCACTGTATTGTTCACCAGTTTTAACAATCATTTCATAATCATTTATAACATTAGTATTTATAAATTCTAATATTTCTTTTGAAGTATTAGCTAAGTTTTCTACTGCATTTATAATAACATCATTAATAGTTTTAATTTCTGATGCCGTACTTTTTGAGTCTTCAGCAAGTTTTCGTATTTCTTCAGCAACCACTGAAAAGCCTTTTCCTGCTTCTCCAGCGCGTGCAGCTTCAATGGCTGCATTTAATGCTAAAAGATTAGTTTGAGATGTGATTTGCAAAATAGATTCTGATAATACATTAATTTTTTCCACTTCTTTAGATTTTTCAATAGCATCTAAGACCCTTTGCTGAGTTTGTATATTAATCTTTTCAGCTGTTTCTTTAGACGATATAGCTATATTTTTTAGGTTATTTGCTCGTTCTTTTATTAATAATGAATCTTCAGATTCATCTTTGGCTTTTAATGCAATTGCTTCAAGATTTGAATTAATTTCAGCAACAACAGCATTGATTTCTTCAGTAGAGGCTGAAGTTTCTTCAATGCCACTTGCGAGTTGCTCTGTAGTTGCATATACATCATCTATTAAAGTAGATAAAGTTTTAATATCTGAACTGGTTTCACTTACTTTTATTTCAACATTATTAGATTCTTCAACAATTATTTTTATTATATTTCGAAAAGAACCTTGCATTAAATTAAAATTATTAGCTAATTCACCAATTTCATCATTACTAACAAAATCAATACTTTGAGTTAAATCTCCACTGTTATTAGCTATTGATTTCAATTTAGATAATATTTTATTTATTGGATTAACAATATTTTTAGTTATATAGATAGATGAAAATACTATTATGGCTATTAAAATTACAACTGCAACTGCAATTAACATCAATGTTTTTTCAATTGATTTTTGTATATTTTGAATTGATACTTGTACATTTTCATATGAAGCATTTTTAAAATTATCAACTTTATCATTTATGGATTCAGCAGTTTTATCAAAACTTTCCATATAATTATTTCCTTCATTAGGACCACTAGTAATATAAGCATTGGCCATTGTTTTACCAGATTCATAATATGGTTTAAAATCTGTGTTTATAGCTTCAATTTCTTGTATATTTTTAGAGTTTAATTCTTTAAGATCATCTATAAGTAACTGAACATTTTTAGCATATTTTTCAGCTTCATCAAATCCATCATCAAATCCTTCAGAAGCTCTTGTAGCACTTATATCAGTAAGCCATTGCTGAACTTGTACCACATTAAGTTTTAATTCATCTGCCTTTAATGCTGTAGTAAAATACTTAGATTCCATTTCATTCACTAGACTTAAGTTGCTTTTTATTTCAGTAAATTCAATAAACATAAAACTTAAGAAAAATATTGAAATTAAAAAAATTGGTATTAATATTTTTGTCTTTATACTCTTCATTGAAAATCCTTCCTCTCTTTTGTTTTTTGGTTTTATTTACAAAATTATAAAATAATTAAAATATATACTATTATATTCTTAGTATATCATAATTATCATTAATCAAATAAAATATTTGTATGAAAATGTTAACATGTGTAAGAAAATGATTATATATGTTATTAAGACATATAGTAAAATGTAAAAATAAATAATATAAAATATTTAGTAAAGTGTAAAGTATATTTTTATATTAAATCTTTAAATAAAAAGAAAATTTAAAATTAATCCTTAACTAATATCTACTAAAAATACTATAAAACAATTTAGTTATTGACTATGTCCTAGCAGAGTCCTGATATATATCAGCAACGTGAATTTAGTAAATTAACTTAAGAAAACTAAAATAAGTATAGTCCTATTTCAGCTTGTTCCAATATAAAATTGAGACAAGCTGGAAATGTGACTATACTTATTAATGATTTTAAAAGTTCAATTACACTTCACATATTGTATATATTAACAAACATTTAGAGCCTAGTTATTCTAAGCAAGTCCAAGCAGTCTAACTATTGACGTAACAATAAAACATATAGTTATTCCAGTAATCGTCGGAACTAAAAATGAAATAGCCGTCCATTTTAAACTTTGAGTTTCTTTTTTTATTGTTAAACATGTGGTACTGCAAGGCCAATGCATTAAAGAAAAAAGCATTACACACACAGCAGTAAGCCAAGTCCACCCATTTTCAATAAGCAAGCTATGAAGCTGTGCTGTACTACTTAATTCGATTATGCTTCCTGTCGCCATATAGCTCATAATGATTATTGGAATTACAATTTCATTGGCAGGAAATCCTAATATAAATGCCATAAGTATATATCCATCCAATCCTATAAGGTGAGCAAATGGATTAAGAAAATTAGCACAGTGAGTTAATATGCTAAGTCCATTAACATTTAAGTTTGCCATTAACCAGATAACTAAACCAGCTGGTGCGGCAACAACGATAGCTCTTCCAAGAACGAATAGGGTTCTATCAAAAATTGATCTAACTATTATTTTACCAACTTGTGGTTTACGATAAGGTGGTAACTCTAAAGTAAATGAAGACGGAATTCCCTTCAAAATAGTTTTTGATAATATTTTAGAAATTGTAAGTGTCATAAATACCCCTAAAAGTATTACACAAGTTAAGATTAGGGTAGATGCTATTGATTGAAATGGTCCTATAAACATGCCTGCAAAAAACATTGTAATAATAGCAATTAAAGTAGGGAATCGTCCGTTACATGGAACAAAGTTATTCGTTATAATAGCAATTAATCTTTCTCTTGGGGAATCTATTATTCTACAGCCAATTATGCCTGCTGCATTACAACCAAATCCCATACACATTGTAAGCGCTTGTTTTCCACAAGCACATGATTTTTTAAAGAAATTATCTAAATTATAAGCAATTCTAGGCAAGTAGCCTAAGTCTTCAAGCAAAGTAAATAGTGGAAAAAATATTGCCATAGGAGGTAACATTACAGAAACAACCCAAGCAAGAGTTCTATACACACCTTGAATTAATACACCCTCTAACCATACAGGAGCCCCTAAAGAAAATAGGAATGCTGAAAGCTTATCTTGAATCCAAAACAATCCAGTAGCAAGCATTTCAGATGGTACATTAGCTCCTGTTATAGTTATCCAAAATATTATAGCTAAAAGTAATATCATTATAGGAATACCAAATTTTTTAGAAGTTAAAACTTTATCTATTTTTCTATCGAAATCATTATATTTTTCAAGACTAAAAGCCACTACATCTTTGCTTACTTTCTCAGCAATACGTACTAATGTTGTTACAATTTCATCTCTAAGCATATTTTCATCTAATCCATTAATTTTCAAATATTCTTTAGCATTATAAATAGCCTTTGAAATGCCAGTATCATCTAGCAAATTAAATCCAATATAATTATCTATTGAAGACAATAATGTTAAATCACCCTCTAATAGTTTTAAAGAAAGCCATCTAGTATTTATTTTATCTTTTAAGTTATCTGGAAATGATTTTTCAATTAATAATATAGACTCTTCTATAAATGAACTATATTTAATACTAATCGTGTTTTTATTTATACCATTAAAAGATAAATTATAAATTTCATCTTTTAACTCTTTAAGTCCTTTGCCAATATTTGCACTTGTACCTACTACTGGAACGCCTAATAAAGATGAAAGTTTTTCTAAATTTATCACTATACCCTTTCGTTTAGCTTCATTCATTAAATTAACACAGACTAAAACATTTTCGGTTATCTCAAGTGTTTGCAGTACTAGATTTAAGTTTCTTTCAAGGCATGTAGCGTCAACAATAACAACAGTAGCGTCAGGGTTTCCAAAACATATAAAATCTCTAGCTACCTCTTCTTCAACTGAATTGGCCATAAGAGAATATGTGCCAGGAATATCAACTAAAATAAAATCTTTTTTATTATGAATATACTTCCCCGTAGCATTAGTTACTGTTTTTCCAGGCCAGTTACCTGTATGTTGATTTAATCCAGTTAAATTATTAAAAACTGTACTTTTACCAACATTAGGATTACCAGCAAGTGCAATTACTTTATCATCTTTAGAGGTTCTAACAATATTTAAATTTTTATCTAAAGCATTAGTGCCAGTAGACTGGTTAGTTAATCCCATTAAAAAGCTCCTTTATACATTACTTAAAATTTTATTTATAAAATTAATAGATTAGATAGAAATAAGCTTAAATATTAAAGTGTTTCCACTAAAATTTTAGAAGCATCTTCAGATCTAATTGCTATAACGGCTCCTCTTATTAAATATGCAATAGGATCTCCAGATGGACTTTGCCCTAAAGATTCAACTTCAGTACCATTTATTAATCCAAGATCTAAAAATCTTCTCCTAATTATTCCATCGGCCTCCAATTTATTTACTTTGCATTTATTCCCTAAAGGGAGTTTGTTAAGTGAAATTATATTACTTAAAGAATGATCATCCATAAATCGTATATCTCCTTTTTATATAAAATTTTTAGTTTAAAGAAAGAGTTTTTCTTAAGGCTAAAAATCTTTCTCTAAACTAAGATATGAGAAATAATTTAAAAGTGATACACATAAAGTAAAAATATATAAATAAATATTGGTGGTGATAAAGTGAAAGAAAATTTTCATACAGTAAGAGGATATGAAAATATAAATTCAACTAGGAAATTATTAACTCCTGCTATGGAAGATTACTTAGAAATGATATACAGATGCAGTCTTGAAGAAAAATCAATCAGATTAAATAAAATAGCCCAAATGTTAAATGTTAGGGATTCATCAGCATCTAAAATGATGAAAAAACTAGGAGATTTAGCACTTATAAATTATGAAAAGTATGGAGTTATTGAACTTACTGAAAATGGCACAACTTTAGGTAAGTATCTTTTAGATAGACATATAATAATAGAAAAATTTTTAAAATATCTAGGTGGAAGAGATGAAGTACTTATAGAAACTGAATTAATAGAACATGTTATAAGTGGTGAAACTGTAGAGAACATAAAGATGTTGAATATGTTTTTAGAAAGTAATGTTGACGTACTGAAAAAATATAATAAATTTAAAAATTTTAACAGAGGTATAAAATAAAATATGTTTGCAATATGTATAAACCTTTCAGCTGTCATTACTATAAACATAGAAAAGAAATATTATCCTCATTGTGGAAGACAACTTAAGTAACATTATAAAATTAATTTCATAATATATAGTTGTAATTAATTATAAGATTGAGGTATATTTGTGAAACATAATCATTGGACTATATTAAAATTTCGAGGAGATGTTAATAAGATATCATTCAATGTGGATGAAGCAAAACAAATAGCTGATGCTTTGAAAATTGATTTTTCAAAAGAAAAATTTAGTTTAGAGGAATTTACAATGGGGATAAATGTAGAATTAGAACATGGTACAAGATTTCCAAATGCAAATGTTACTAACAATGATCCAATTTTAACAGGAAAAATAGCATTGGCTCATTTAACAGAATTTCCAGATTATTATACTAGGCTTAAAAAATTTGAAGAAGAAGCTAAGAGTTATTGGAGTAAAATTTTATAAATTAATTAAAAGTCACCTATAATACTTATATAGGTGACTTTTTATATCTAAAACTATGGTTAGTTAAAAATGTAACATGTATATTTAATTAATGGATTTTTTAGTTGATTTAGAAAGTTAAATATTGACTATATTATAATATAGTGATACTATGTGTATATAATAAATATACACACTTATATACGGAGGTGGATACTTGGATATATTAATTAATAATTCGTCACCAACAAAATTATATGAACAAATACAAAATCAAATAAAAACACAAATACTTAATGGGGTGGTAACAGCTGGAGAGCCTCTTCCATCAATAAGAGCACTTGCTAAAGAACTTAAGGTAAGTATCATTACAACTAAAAGAGCTTATGAAGAATTAGAAAAAGAAAATTTTATAGAAACTGTTGTTGGTAAAGGAACTTTTGTTTCAGGAATTAATTCAGAAAGATTAAAAGAAGCAGCAATATCAGAAATTGAAAATAGGTTAGAGGAAGTAATAGTTTCTGCTAAATCTATTGGATTAACATTGGAGCAATCTATTGAAATATTTAAAAGTATTTATGAGGAGGTTTAATATATATGGATGCAATAAGTATTACAAATTTAAAAAAGGGATATAAGAATTTTAATTTAGATATAAAAGATTTAACTATCAAAAGTGGCTATATAACTGGATTTATAGGACCAAATGGATCTGGAAAAACAACAACAATAAAATCTATTTTAGGACTTATAAAACCTACTAGTGGAGAAATTAAACTATTTGAAAAAGATCCATTAAAAGATGAGAAGATAAAAGATTCTGTAGCTTATGTTGGTGGAGTTTCAGGATTCCTTGAAGAAAACAAATTAAAATATATAAAAAAATCAATAAGTTCATTTTATTCAAATTGGGATGAAGAACTATATAAAAAATATATCAATAAGTTTAATTTAGATGAAGATAAACAATATATAGAATTATCTAAGGGACAGCAAAAGCAATTTGAATTGTCAATTGCTTTTGCACACCATCCTAAAATTATTATAATGGATGAGCCTACATCTAATTTAGATCCACTAATTAGAAATGAATTAATTGAGCTTCTTCAAGAAAATATGGAAAGGGAAGAGACTACGGTATTCTATTCTACTCATATAACATCTGATTTGGATAAATCAGCAGATTATATAGTTTTTATTGATGATGGAAAGATTATTTTACAAGATGAAAAAGATGAATTGTTAGAAAATCACGTATTAGTTAAGGGTAAGAAGGAACTACTAGATTCAGAAATAAGAAAAGAATTCATCTCATTAAAGGAAAATCCATTGGGATTTGAAGGTCTTATTACAAATAAAGATAATGCTTATGAAATTTTTGGTGAAGAAGCTATTTATGAAAAATGCTCTTTAGAAGATATATTAGTTTTTTATACAAGGAGGGATTAATTTATGAAAAACATAATAAATTTAGTTAAATTACAATACAGTTCCATATATTCAATAAAGAAATATTTGTATACTATTATTAGTATTGCATTAATAATGACCGTCTTTGATAGAAACTTTATAATGTTTGCTTCTGGAATGGTAACAATGGGATTAATATATAGTACTGCTTTTTATGAAGAGAAAAGTAAGATGAATTATTTGATATACTCTCTTCCTGTAAAACCAAAAGATTTTGTTTTAGCAAAATACATTTATGGGTTTTTAAACACATTATTAGTTATGCTTTTAAGTGGAATTTTATTTATGGTTTTAAATATTTTAAATATAGGACCATTTACAGAATTAACTTTGGGTAGTATTTCTCTATCTACATTTTTTATTGGATTTATAATAACAATTTTAGTTTTACCATTTGCTTTAATTCTTGGATTTGAAAAAGGAAGATTAATTATTGTGTTTTTAGTAGTTTTACCAATTTGCTTTGCTCAAAGCTTAATTCAATGGATTGGATCAATAAATATTAATCCAACAATAACTTTAATAGCAATAACTTTGTTTGTAATTATATCAACAGTATTATCGTATATGATAACATCTAATTTATATATAAAAAAAGATATAAATTAGAATAACACAATATTAAAAAATTAAGATAATTTATAGAAATATCTGATAATATATTAACAGAAAGTACCTAGTAATAATTGTAGTTCATTGCTAGGTACTTCTTAATATGAATTAGTTTATAATTTTAAAATGTGAGATTATTTAACTAAGAACATTATTATTATGTGCACTTTATAGTTATTAATACAAGAAATATGATATAATGTGATAAATACATAAGAAGAGGAGGATTTCAATGGATATATTGCTTATGTTATATATAGTGCTATCTTTGATAGGAGTTGGATTTATATTTCTTAATTTTTATAAAAATGGTATGTATATAAAAAACAAGTTTGTTTTTGGAATCATGATTGCATTTATAGGTATTATATTTTTACTTTATATAACTTCATTGCCTAGTAATTATATATTTCAAAGAAGCATTGGGATTTTTGGATTGATACTTACAATATCAGATATTTTTGTTAGTAATAAAAATTTTAATTTAAGTAGAATAGTTAGTACTGTACTAATTTTATCATCATTTTTCTTATTATTAAGTTAAAAGTGACTATACTTTGCTATTAAGTTATAGCGTAAAAACTAAGTTTATATTTATAAACTTAGTTTTTTTGTTAATATAAAGATGTTAATTTTTAATATTAGAAATATAGTTTGATTCATTCCCTAATTTTTTGAAAACATAATAGATGTATCTTAGTGTATGTTATAATATAAATCGCTGAAAGTTTTAAATTAAAGAGATTGGAGTTAATTATGAAATTAAACACTTTTATACCTAAATATATGGAGGATTTCAATTGTATAGGATCAAAATGTACAGATACGTGTTGTGCAGGATGGGATATAAATATAGATGAAGACACTTATAATAAATACCTTAGCAGTGAAGGGACACTTAAAGAATTAGTACAAGGAAAATTTAGTCTTAATAATAGTAATCATGATATCTTTAACCATGGATTTATGATACTTAAAGATGAAAGTAGATGTCCATTTTTAAATTTAAATATGCTTTGTGATATACATGGAAATATAGGAGAAGAGAATCTTTGTATAACTTGCAAAATATATCCTAGAATATTTAATATTGTAGATGGAACATATGAAAAAAGTGGATTGCCTTCATGTGAAGAAATATGTGTTAAGGCATTTTTAAATAAAGATAAAATGGAATTTGTTGAATTAGAAGAGGATATAGATGAAGAAAGTATTGAAATAAGACGAATTATTGATAGCGAATCTTTTGATGGAACAGAAAGTCTTATTCAGTATTTCTGGGATATAAGAGTAATATCTATAAATATTATGCAATTAAGAAATTTTTCAATAAATGAAAGATTAAATGTTCTTACTATGTTTTATAAAGAATTAAATAGGTTAAATAAAGTGAATGATTATGATGCTTTAGAAGAAATTCTAGAAAATTTTAATTATGAATCAATAAATTATGAGTGTTTAATAGAATTAGAATTTCAGGAAGACGATAAATTTTTTATTATGTTATTAGATGATAAGCTTATAGACAATGTAAAAAGTGTTGGACTTAAAGAATGTATAAATGAATATAAAAATGGTATTTTAAAGGTAGGTAATGTATCTAAATATTTAAAAGAAAATATTAATAGTTTTAATTATATAAAAGAATATGATTATATTTTTGAAAATTATATAGTAAATCAAATTTTTAAGGATTTAATTCCTTTTAATAAAGGAGAAAATATATTAAAAAGCATTAATATATTAAAAAACAATTATAAAATAATAAAAGCATATATAATTGGAATTGCTTTAAATTCTGATAGTAAGATAAGTGAAAAAGATATTATAAGAGTTATTCAAGCTTTGAGTAAAGATATAGAACATAATAAGGTATTTAAAGAATTATTAGAAGGTTAATATATAATATAAAGGTACATTTTATTCAACACAAAAGGTTTAGTTATAAATGTTGCAAATTTAGCTAAAGAAAAAGGGTTGAAAATATTTGTAAAAAATAGAGGTAATTATACTTATGTTGTTCCGATAACTTGAAGAAAGTGTAATTTTAATTAGAATAATTAATTTATTATATACTAAAGGCTGTTGCAAAAGCAACAGCCTAATATTTATCTACTTATTAAAATTTTAATTATTGGTTTATCATATTTGCTACTTGATTTCCTAAAGTAACAGGATCCTCAGGAGCCCATAAAGTTCTGTTCTTGTCATCAGTTACTTTTTTAAATGCAAAAGTATTTTCTACAGTATCACTTGACGGCTCAGTGTCATTACAACCTTCTTCAAATTTTATAATATAAAGTTCTAATAATTTAGCTAGTGCAATATTTGTATCAACAATATTAAGATCTTGTACTTCTTTAGCAGCAGCATTTGCAGCTGATTCATCAATACCTGATATGTTTATATGAGTTGTTTTTATTTTAACAACTGCTGTTTTAGAATCACTTGATATTGTTTCTACAGTACAATTCACTTTTTTTTGTGCAACTAATTGAGCATCGTAAAGTTTATTTATTTGATCATCTGTGCATTGTAACCCTCCAGATCTTAAATCATTTCTAATTTTATCTTTACGAGCTTTTTCATATTCTACTTTTACTGTATTTGCTTCGTCACCACTCATTCCTAAAGATGTTATAGCATCTGAGTTTACATATATTGCTAAATCGTAAAATGCTTTAGCAAATTCTTCTGGTGGAGCAACTTTTTTATTGCATCCTGTTATCATAGTTACAAGCATTAAAGTAGATAAAAGTACTGTGATTAGTTTTTTTAAATTTTTCATTATTAATCCCCCTATGTAATTAAAATGATTTGTTAAGTTATATGTAAAATAAAGAGAGTTTTTTATAATGGCTTAACAAATTCTACTTAGTTATTATCGTAAATACATTACATAACTTTACTTTTTATATATATTTATTATATTTTAGTATAAAATGTTATGTAATATTAGAAGCGAATATAAGTTATTTAGTAGAAAAATAGCTTTTAAATCTATTAAAAAGTAGAAATTAACTATTCTATTAGATTTAAGTAAGTATAGTTATGCTTTAATAATTTGAATAAAATAATTAATGTATAGTAAAATATGATTATAGGAGATTGCAATAATTATATTTTCACTAAAATTTGGATTTAGATGGGGAACAATTAAAAATTATGAAAGTTAAACTGATCAAAAACAAAGGAGGAGTAATATGGAAATATACACAATAGGACATTCTAACTACTCTGCAGAAAGATTAATTGATATGTTAAAGCATTATGATATTGATACTGTTGTTGATATAAGAGGAACGCCATACTCCAAGTATAATATTCAATTTAATAAAGAAACAATACAAAGAACTTTAACTCAAGCAGGATTTATATATATTTATATGGCAGAAGAATTTGCTGCTAACCGAGGTATAAAAATATCTTATACAGGAGAAAGATACTCAGATTTTGAAAGAGTAGTAAATGAATCATCTTTTTTAAAAGGCGTGGATAGATTAAAAAATGGAATAAACAAAGGTTATAAAATAGCATTACTTGGAGCTATGCAAGACCCAATAAGATGCCATAGAAGTATACTTGTTGGCAGGTTTTTAAGAAATAAAGGATTTAATGTTAAACATATACTAGATAATTATTCTATAGGAACACAAGAAGATATGGAAAAAAATCTTTTAGATAAATATTTTAGTAAGAGGGCTCAACTTACAATGGATAGCTTATTAGGAAATGAATTCAGTGAAGAAGAAATGATAAGAGAAAGCTACAGACTTGCTAATAGAGAAATTGGATTTAGAGTTGAAGGATTAGACAAACCAATAAAAAGTGTTTTTAAATTATAGGCTGACTTTTATTTAAAGTTAGCCTATAATTTTCATAGTAATAAAGATCACTATAATTAAAGTAGTTTAACAATAATCAGAAACAGGTATTAGAAGTATATTTAAATTATAAATGGAGTTATTATGAATAGTTAGGATATTGGATAGGCCTGTACATAGATCAAAATTGGAGTTACAGGTATCTTGTGCTAGTTCATAATTATCATTTGCAATAACTCTGATTTTGTACCTTCCTGATGAAAGATTATTGAAGCAATACTTTCCAAGTGAATCAGTTATAAACCTTTTTAAAAATATATTATCACAAGTATATAATTCTACTATGGAACAAGATAAATTTCCTGCTGGAGAAGCATTATAATAATTTTTTATATAAACAGCTCCACTTATTGAATAGCTAGAATTTTTTTTAGTACATTCTTCATTAAGGTAATTATCTAACGGGTAATCAATATTATAATTTTCTGAGCAATCATCTACATTACAGTTATTGTAATAAGATTCATTTAATAAATTAGTAGTATCATACTTTTCATCGTAATATTCAATAAATTCACAATCTAATTCATCATTAAATTTATACTTATTCATAACATCAAGTTCTCCTCTCTTTTATCTTATAGAGTTAAGGATATAAACCTTCTCTAGTTATTTTATGTTTTTATGAAATGTGGTGTGACAATAATTAATTTAATACATATTCATGTATTATAATAGGAAATTTTAATAATTGTATTTAAGTACTAAATTAAGGAGATAAATTATGAATATAGATTTCCATGTACACAGCATTCTTAGTAAAAAACTTAATTTTGACCCTGAATTATTTTTATTAGGAATAGAATATGCAAAAGAAAATGGTTTAGATGGTTTTATATTGTGTGAACACTTTAATGCAGTAGATTTGTTATCATCATATTCGTATCTAGAAAGTAATTATGAATATGATGGCGATAGATATATTGTTAATGGTTTTTCTGTTTTTATTGGTATGGAAGTAGATATAAGATATGGTGGGCATGTTATAGTATCGGGAAACAGGAATTCTATATTAAAAATCAGAACTGCGCTTGAACCTTATGTTAAAAAATTTAATTTTATTCCTTTTGGAAAATTACTAGATTTAGGTGAAAAATATGAATGCTTAATCATAGGGAGCCATCCTTATAGAGAAAATCACAAATTATACTTACAACCTAAAAAGTATTTAGAAAGATTAGATGCACTAGATTTAAATACAAAAGATATTTATAAAAGAGGTCTTGAGATTGTAGAAGATGAAGTAGCAAATTTATCAAAAATTTTAAATATACCTTATGTAACAGGAAGTGATAGTCATTATCCAGTACAACTTGGTACTGTAAAGACATGCTTTGAAAGTGAATGTCATACAATAAAAGAATTAAAGGAATGCATTAAAAATAAAAAATATAAAATAGAGATATCTAAAGCTTTGAAATTAAAAGTATACACTTCTAAAATAACAAAAAATTATTTAAAAAAGCAGATAAAGTTATCAAAACAAAGTTGTAAATAAGATTGATATAAATCTTATTTTGGCTTTATACATTATTTAAAATTGTTCATATACTATATTAAGAATAATTGTTAAGGATAATAGTAATGAGGGATTTCTTTAATAAACTTTTAATATATCATAAAAGGAATTTTATTGATGGTACAAAAGCAAATTATGAAACTAGTGTTACTGAATATGTTAATCTAAATAATTTTTCAAGTAAAACCCAATATTTTATATGGGTAGATTTAAAAAATTTTAAAGTAAATATATTTAATGGTAGCAATAATAAATGGAAAATGATTCATAGTTATTTATGTACAATTGGTAAAAAAGAAACACCTACACCTACTGGAACTTTTACAATTGGAGTAAAAGGATTATATTTTGGAGTGAATAAGGGGTATAAGTGTTGGTATTATACACAATTTAAGGGAAACTATTTATTTCACTCTATAATATATAATTTAGATGGATCAATTAGAGATGGCAGATTAGGAAAGGCTTTATCTGATGGGTGCATTAGGTTGAATAAAATAAATGCAAAGTGGATTTGGGATAACATTCCCGAAGCAACTAAAGTTGTGATCAGTTAAATATAATTTCATATGATTTATTTCAAAAGCATGGATCTTAATAAATTTAGTTTTATCCATGCTTCTATTTTTATTGATAAGGAAAAAATATATATGTAAAATAGATATAAATATATTATAGTTTAAAATAAATCTTAACATAAAATTATTTTTGTTTTAAATTTATGTAATTAGAATTAATTGCATATAATTAAAATATAATTATTTTTATTAAAATTAATATTAAAAATGGAGAATAAATATGAATATAAATAAAATAACAAATAGAATTGAGAATTCAACTCCTTATATAAATGGATGGGAAAAAGACAAAAGAGCTTCTGTAATAATACCTTTAGTAGAAATTGAAGGAGAAGTACATATATTATTTGAAGTAAGGTCAAAAAAATTAAATACTCAACCAGGAGACATATGTTTTCCAGGCGGAAGAATAGATAATAATGAAACACCAAAAGAAGCAGGATTGAGAGAATTTTATGAGGAACTAGGAATTAAAGACATTAAAGTAATAAATGAATTAGATATTACGGTAAGACACGATGGAATGATAATTCATACTTTTCTAGGAACAGTAAATAATATTAATGAACTATCTATAAATCAAAGTGAAGTGGATCATATATTTTATGTACCACTTCAATACTTACTTTCATACAATCCATTAAAGTCAATAGGTAAATTAACTGTGACTAGAGCTGATGATTTTCCATATAATTTAATTTTTAATGGAAAAGATTATAGATTTAAAGAAGGCAAATATATTTCTCTTTTTTATAGATATAGAGACTATGTTATATGGGGAATTACAGCAAATATTTTAAAAAATTTTTTAGATAAACTGTGCTGATTTTTCTAATATAAGAAGTATACTTAAACCATGAATAGTATAATAAATATTGATTAAAATAGAGGATTATGAATAAAACTTAGTCCTTTTATTTTATGAAATAGAGAAGTTTAGAATTAAGATAATTAGATGTAGATTATTGTAGGTTAAACTATAATTAACTATTAAAGAAGGATATATTTTATATTTTAAGTACATACTATTTTTATAGATTTTTGTATTTGTATTATAATTTTTTCACAAATGCAATACTGTTAAATAAATTAAAAAATGGTGGCTTTAAAAATAGCCATAATAATTTTTATACAAGGAGAATTTAGTATGGAAAGAGAACATTATATTATTCAAGGTTTATCAAATTCTAACATGAAAACGCAAGTTAAGAATGCACTAATAAAAATAGAAGGTGTAAATCAAGTGTGTATTGATGTCGCAAAAGAAAGTGTTGAGATAATATACAATAGTCCTGCAACACCATCAAAAATTAGAAATTGTATTTATCATACAGGACATAATATAGAATAATAAAAATTTAATTTAAATTTTTAAAAAAACTATTGTAATCAATTACAGACTGTTGTATAATGAATTCAAGATAAAGGTTAAATAATTTATCTTAAGTGAACTGACACTTAAATCCGGCAGAGGAGCATATCAGAAATAGGTATGCAGTTGTGATGGGCAACGTAAAAATCCCTGAAGCAATGTACGACGTACGGCGTACCCAGTTGGCGGACAACTTAAAAATCAGTTACTAGGAAAGAGCAAACATTGGTAAAATGTTTGCTCTTTTTGCTGTGTATTAAATCATAATATTTTTATAATTAATATAATAAGTTTGCTAATATTAAATTAGATTTTTAAAAGTATATATGTTATTTATTGGATGAAATATTATGATTGAGTTACAATGTTTATATAAGCTAAAATTTATTAAAATAGATAATATATTGTAAATCAATAGTATGGGGGTAAGATTACATGTTTGAAGAAAATACATACCAAGAAATATTAAATAGATCACATAAAAGATGTATTAAATATGGTGTGGAAAATAATATTCATCATCCTTCAATAATACTTAAAAATAAAGAACTTGATATATTGATAAGAAAAAACTGTGAGTTAATAAATATAGCTAGACCATTTATGGAAATACTTTATGATTTTTTAAGAGGATCAGAATTTTCATTATATCTTACAGATAAAAATGGAGTTGTTCTTACTATTATAGGTGATGAAGATATAATAATAGATCAGATTAAAGTTGGAATTGTAGAAGGAACAGATATGAGTGAAAGAAGTGCAGGAACTAATGGTATAGGAACTGCCCTTTATGAAAATTCCTCAATTCAGATTTTGGGCGAAGAACATTTTATAAAAGCTTTTCACATTTGGACATGTTCTTCTGCTGTTATTCATAATGAAAAAAAAGATATAATTGGTTGTTTAAATTTAACTGGACGACGTCAACTAGCTCATCCACATACTTTAGGGCTTGTAGTGGCAGCTGTAAAATCAATTGAAAATCATTTGAAGGTTGAAAAGACTCAAAAAGAGTTATTTAAAGCACATCAATATTTAAATAGGGTTATGAATTCGTTAAATTTAGGGATTTTTGCTGTAGACATAGAAGGTATAGTGAAAGCTATAAACAACAGTGCATGTGACATGTTAAATATAAAAGAAAAAGATGTTATAAATAAGAATGCAAATTCAGTTTTAGATAATTGGGAAGGAATATTTGATCATCTTAAAAGTGGAAGAACATATGAAGATATAGAAATTATATATTCAAATAAAAAGAAAAGGTTTAATTTGAATGTATATCCAATAAAAGATAAAGAAAAAAATATAAGTGGTATTGTATGTATATTTAAAGATATGAAAAATGTATATAATTTAGTTAATAAGTATACAGGTAGAACAGCCCAATACACGTTTGATGATATAATTGGCAAAAGTGAGCAAATCCTAAAGTTAAAAGAACAATCAAAAAATATAGCTAGTAGTCCTTCTACAGTACTTATTCAAGGAGAAAGTGGAACAGGAAAAGAACTTATAGCCCAATCCATTCACAATAATAGTGATAGAAGAGACTGTAGTTTTGTTGCAATAAATTGTGGAGCAATACCTAAAAGTTTAATAGAAAGTGAGCTATTTGGATATGAAGAAGGGGCTTTTACTGGCGCTAAAAGAGGAGGATGCGCAGGAAAATTTGAACTTGCAAATGGAGGAACACTATTTTTAGATGAAATAGGAGAAATGCCATTGGATATGCAGATAAGTCTTTTGCGAGTATTGCAAGAAGGATGTATTACTAGAATAGGAGGAAATAAATGTATTAATGTAAATGTAAGAATTATTGCTGCAACTAATAAAAACTTAAAAAATGAAGTGGAAAAAGGAACTTTTAGAGAAGATTTATATTATAGATTACGTGTGATCCCAATATATGTTCCATCATTAAAAGAACGAGTTGGTGATATAGAAATTCTTATAGAACATTTTTTGCAAATAAAGTCTATTAAATTAGGAAAGTGTATTCCAATAATTGAGAAAAGTCTATATCAAAATCTATTAAATTATGATTGGCCAGGAAATATTAGAGAATTAGAAAATTGCATTGAGAATATTATAAATATGGACGGAAATATTTCTTTTAGTTTTGAAAATAAAAAATTAGTTGAAAAAGAGGATAATTGTAGCAATATAGATTTGCAATGTAATATGTGTTCATTAGAGGAATTAGAAGAAAGAGCAATAAGAGCTTGCTTAAATAATTGCGATGGGAATATTACTAAGTCCTGCAAAATTTTAGGCATAAATAGGAGTACATTATATGCAAAAATCAAAAAATATAATATTAAGTTTAGGTAAAATTAATGTGTATATTACTTTTACTGAAAAGCAAATTGTATTGAAAAGCAAATTGCAATATATATTTTTATATTGTATAAAAAAACAACAGTGTTGCAAAATACAACAGTATTTATTTAAAAAAATGTTGCATTTTGCAACACTTTTTTTATTTTAAATTTTATAAAATACAGCATAAACTTTAAGTTTAAAAGATATTTATTAGAAAAATGGCATTATACATAAGTTTTTATAGAAAACTTATGTATAAAAAAATTTTAAAATTTAAATTGGCACGATTATTGCTAATAATATATTATGATAAAACCTAAAATGAATTATAAATATATTTTTGTAGTTATAAATGATATTTTTAAACCGCATTTTAGTGAAAATTGAACTAGGAGGGATTTAGTTATGAAAGGTTTTGCAATGTTGGGTATTAATAAAGTTGGATGGATTGAAAAGGAAAGGCCAGCGGCAGGTCCATATGATGCAATTGTACGTCCATTAGCTGTATCACCATGTACATCAGATATTCATACTGTTTTTGAAGGTGCACTTGGAAATAGACATAATATGATTTTAGGTCATGAAGCTGTAGGAGAAATCGTTGAAATCGGAAATGAAGTTAAGGAATTCAAAGTTGGAGATAGGGTTTATAGTACCTTGTACAACTCCTGATTGGAGATCTTTAGAAGTTCAGGCTGGTTTTCAACAACATTCAAATGGTATGCTTGCTGGATGGAAATTTTCAAACTTTAAAGATGGAGTTTTTGCAGAATATTTTCATGTAAATGATGCAGATATGAATCTAGCACTTTTACCATCAGAAATATCTTTAGAAAGTGCTGTTATGATAACAGATATGATGACTACTGGTTTTCATGGTGCAGAATTAGCTGATATACAAATGGGATCTAGTGTTGTAGTTATAGGAATTGGAGCAGTGGGATTAATGGGTATAGCAGGTGCTAAATTAAGTGTATTATTTATATCAGTAATTAATATATTAAAATTATGATAATATTTTTTAATCACTTTTTATGGAGGAGAAACATGTGTGATTTAAATAATAGTGAATTACTACTATTATCTAATTTAATATATCTTAAATTAAATATATTTAATGAGAATAGGGTTGGTGACCTTATTAAGTCTATGTTATATAAAAATAACTTAAATAAAGCAATTTTAACTAGACTCGAATGTAAAGAAGTTGTAAAAAAAAATGAATGGTTAGTTGTTTTAAAACAAATACAAGAAAATGATAAACTAAATAACTTAAAGATCGAAAATATAGAAGTTGATACTAATGGGGTAAAAGCTGCATGTTTTATTGATAAACAAGATAAGGCTTCTGTCGTATTCAGAGGTACTAAAACCATAGAAGAGTGGGGCGACAATGGTGAAGGATCTTATATGTCTGATACAACTGAACAAATGAAAGCATTAAATTATATAAATAATCTTAAATATAAAAATATTACAGTAACAGGTCACTCAAAAGGTGGAAATAAAGCTAAATACGTTGCTCTTTTATCAGATAAAGTAAATAGATGTATATCTTTTGATGGACAAGGTTTTTCAAATGAATTCATCAACAAATATCATAACGAAATAAATGCCAATAAAGATAAGGTGTTATCTATTAGTGCTAAATATGATTATGTAAATTGCCTTCTTAATTCTATAAATGAAGAAAAAATATATGTAAATACATCATTTCAAAAAAATCCATTATATTATCATAAATCTAATATAATGTTAGATGATAATGGTAATCTTAGAGAAGAGACTGATCCATGTTCATTTATGAAAATAATATATAAATTTTCTACATCACTAATATCTGAATTGCCAGAACCTCATAAAAGTTTTGTTATAAATAGTTTAACTGACATTATTGAACTTATTTTATGTGATAAAGATTTAGAAAGTAGTATATTACAAATTGCAAAAGGAATATTAATGATGTTAGGCTATACAAAGCACTATAATTTAAAAGCAGAAATAAATTTAGCATACAATCTTCTTCAAAGCTTAAGTATACCTCTTGTATTTTGGAATGATTTTATCCGAAGTGAAGAAAATAATTCTAAATTAATATTAAATGAAACATTATTAAAGTTTAAAACTTATCAAGAAAATATAATTTTTAAACTTAGGAATTTAGGAATAGAAGGCAAAAGAATAGCTATCATTATTGATAATGCAACTAATAATTTAATAGAAGATTTTCAAAACGCTAATTAAACAAAAAGATACTCTATGTTATTTATTACATAATATGGAGTATTTCTTATTATTTGAATTAAATTGTTTATTTTACTATTTAATACAAATTTATTATGATATAATGTTAAGCGACTTTGCGTTAAAAAGAAAGGGGAATATTTTATGCGAATACGATACAAAATTTATAAGGGAAGTGTACGAGCTAATGTGCTTTCAGTATTAGGGGCAATGCTTAAGGCTGTAGGAGCAGTATTTATTATTGGAATATTAGGATCATTTTTTATTGAAACTTCTTCAAATAATTTAAAAGTTTCAGATATTATATTATTTGGGGTTATATAACTTTTTTGTTTTGGTTTTGGGATGCTTCTTGCAAAGAAGGCAGATAAATTTGGAATAATAGATTTTGATAAAAAAATTAGAGAAGATCTTAAGTTTGCAATAGAAATGGGAAATGAAAATCCCGAATCTATAGACTTATATATGGAATTAAATTCTCAATACAAGGAACAAATTCAATTAGGACTAATACATACAAACGATCCCAATGATTTAAAGAAGAAAAAAGACAATGCTAAAAAGAAATATGTTATATTTTTAATTTTACTTTTTGCAATAACTATTGCTATCATGGCTTTGTGTAGTAATGGAAAAAATACAGTAACAAAAGAGGAGAAATATCAAGAATATGTAAAATTAAATAATAATATATTGTGGAGATTTGATGCATCAGTTACTCCTTATGTTGAACAGTTTGGAAATGGTGATGAAATTATAATTCCAAGTAACGGTATTTCAGGAATCACACCAGTAATAGATAGTTTTTTCAATGAGTTAGATATACTAAAAGACGAAGCTATACAAAAGCCAAAAACAGATACTGATGAAAGCGCTATAACACTAATTGATGAAACACGAAATATGTATAATATAATTAATGAAGTTTATGCATATTACAATGAGGAAGAATACAAAAATGATAATTTATCAAGGGCGCAAGAAATTCATGATAGATATATGAATGAAATAGAAATGTGGTATTATAGATATATGCAGTTTTCAGAAAAACTAAATCCTATGGCAATTGAAATCATGGGTAAGAACTTAGATACATATAAGAAAAATGGACAAGATTTTGAATATTATACTTTGAAATTACTAATTGATGGAGAGGCTATTATAAATTATATGTCAGATAATAAGATTGATGATACCAATATATTATCTAGTGATATTACAAAGTATAAAACTTTATTAGATACATTAAATAAAACTTATGAACAGTATAAAGTGTATTCAAAAGATAAAAATGGTTCTATTCATTTAGAAGCTTTACAAAAGAATTTAAGTTGCTTTATTGAAAGTGCTAATAGAATAGTTGAAGTTGTAGAATAGTTGAAGTTGTAGAAAAACAAGATTTAAGTGCTGGGATTGTATATACTCCAGGAATTGTATATGCTGAATCTGAACCGTCACCAGTCGAAGATTTAAGTTATTATTTAGATCGTATGATATCAGAATACAATAGTTCTATAAATTAGATAGATAATATTAATTTTAACATATAAAACTTAATAATAGGGGAGCTTACGCATGTATGCTGAGAGGAAGTTAAATGCAACTTTGACCCTTAACCTGATTTGGATAATGCCAACGTAGGGAATACACATTAAATGTTTTTAATGGGATATATCTTTATTGGTATATCCCATATTTTATTTTTAGGGGGAATTTGTTATGAACAAGAAAAAAAATTTATTAAACAATGGCTTACTATGGTTTGGAGCATCTATATCAATTGCAGAAATACTAACAGGTGGTTTAATAGCCCCACTTGGTTTTAAAAAAGGTATTTTAGCAATAATTTTAGGACATGTTATAGGATGTACACTTTTATATTTTGCAGGACTTATAGGAACTAAAAGTGGTTTATCTTCAATGGAATCATCTAGAATGTCTTTTGGAAAATATGGATCATATGTTTTTTCTTCATTAAATATTTTACAGTTAGTCGGATGGACAGCGATAATGATCATTGGTGGAGCTAATGTATTAAATGCAGTATCTAATACTTTATTTGGATTTGCAAATAAAGCATTATGGTGCATGTTAATATCAATATTAATTATTATATGGATATTAATAGGATTTGAAAATCTTGGTAGACTAAATGTTATTGCTGTTGGAGGTCTTTTTATTTTAACTATTGTTCTTGGAATTGTTATTTTTAAAGGAGCAAATTTTAAATTAAGTACTATTAGTGATAATATTTTAAGTTTTGGAATGGCGGTTGAATTATCAGTTGCAATGCCACTTTCGTGGTTACCACTTATAGCTGATTACACTAGAAATAATCAAAATAATCAATTGATAACACCTATAAGTGTTTTTAGTTATTTATTAGGAAGTGTTTGGATGTACATAATAGGTCTTGGTGGTAGTTTATATGCAGGAACTTCAGATATTGCACAAATTTTGATGCAGGCAGGACTTGGAATTATAGCTATGATAATTGTCTTAATGTCAACTGTTACCACTACATTCCTAGATGTATATTCAGCAGGTGTTAGTTGTACAAATATAAGTAAAAAAATTAGTACAAAACATCTAGCTGTTATTGTTTGCATAGTTGGAATGTTAATTGCTATGTTTACTCCAATAGAGCAGTTTGAAAACTTTTTGTATTTAATAGGTTCTGTATTTGCACCAATGATATCAATAGTTATAACTGATTACTTTATACTAAAAAACAGAGAGCTAAATTCAAAACTTAATGTGTTGAATTTAATTATATGGATAATTGGCTTTATTGTTTATAGAATATTTATGCAAATAAATATAATAGTAGGAAATACATTACCAGTTATGATAATAATAAGTTTTATATGTTTAATTTTAAATCTCATAAAAAAGCAGTTACATAGATTTAGTATTAAATAATTATATAATATGAAAACAAATAAAGTAGACTGAAAGGCATTTTGCTTTATTTGTTTTTTATGTGAAACTATAATATACAAAGTAATTATTTAAAGTTTTATACTTATGCTAGAAATATGATAATATAAGTATAAAACAATATTTTATAAGAAAAATGAGGAATAATGATGTCTATTTTAAATAAATTACTAAAACCTAAGTTATTAAGTGTTCTAGAGGATGATATAAATATTGAAGATGAACTAATTAATGAAAAAGATCTTTCAAATAATTTGATTCAAGATTTTAAATTAGATTATATAAATGAAGAAAGAGTAGAAATAAACGGATGTAGATTTGTAAATGTTATATTTAATGAATGTTCTTTTAGAAATATAAGTTTGCTAGACGTTATATTTGAAAATTGCGATCTATCTAATATAGATTTTTCTGATGGAAGCATACATAGAGTGGAGTTTAAAAATTGCAAATTAACAGGATGTAATTTTGGTGGAGCTAATATGCAAAATGTACTTTTTAAAGAATGTCTAGGTAAGTATTCTAATTTTTCATATTCAAAGATGAAATTAATAAATTTTGATGAATGTAATATGGAAAATGGAATATTCTTAGAATGTAATTTTAACAAAGTAGCTTTTAACAGTTCTAATTTAATATTCGGTGAATTTACTAATACCCATCTAAAAGGAATAGATTTTACTAATAGTGATATATCATCAATTATATTGACGGGAAAAGAACTAAAGGATGTTATAGTATCACCTCTTCAAGCTTTAGAATTATCTAGAATACTTGGAATTATCATTAAGTAGAACTAAAAAATATGTGAGTAATAGAAATACTTTCTATTATATTTATAAGGAGAATTATAATGAGAGAATTTAAAACTGGAATATACAGACACTTTAAAGGAAGAGAATATGAAGTTATTGATATTGCAATTCATAGTGAAACAAGAGAAAAATTCGTAGTATATAAAGCGCTATATGGAGATTTTAAAACTTTCATTAGGCCTTATGATATGTTTATGAGCAAAGTTGATAAAGAAAAATATCCAGATATAAAACAAAAATATAGATTTGAATATATAGATGGCTAAAATAGTGGTTAATTATAGCTATATATTAAATTCATGATATATTGTATAATTAAAATTAGACGAATTTTGAATTAAATTAACAAGATTAATACTATAATAAGATATTTATAAATATTATTTAATTAAGGAGCTGATTTTTTTAATGAGCAAAGTTATTGTTATTGGAGCAGGCCCAGCAGGAATGATGGCTGCAATAACAGCTGCAAAAGAACATAAAGTAACATTATTGGATGGTAATGAAAGACTAGGAAAAAAGCTATTTATTACTGGTAAAGGTAGATGTAACGTTACAAATGCCAAAGATATTTCAGAATTTTTTGATTACATACCTGGTAACCCGCATTTTTTATATAGTGCATTATATACATTTACTAATGAAGATACTATGAATTTCTTTTCTAATGAAGGAATTAAATTAAAAGTAGAACGTGGAGATAGAGTATTTCCTGAATCTGATAAATCTTCTGATATAATTAGAGGTTTATCAAATGCATTAAGTAGAACTGATGTTGAAATAAAATTAAATTCAAAGGTTACTGCTATAAAATATAAGGACAACAGCATAACTGGTATTGAGATAAACAATGAAGAGATTTTAAAAGCAGATCATTACATTATAGCAACTGGTGGAGCTTCTTATCCTCTTACTGGTTCAAGAGGTGAGGGACAAGAATTCTCTAAAAAATTAGGACATAGAATAATCCCATTAAAGCCAGCGCTTGTACCTATGGTTGTAAAAGATGCAAAAACTAAAGAGCTTATGGGATTATCATTAAAAAATGTAGAAGTTACAATAAAAGAAAATGATAAGAAAGTTGTATATAAAAATTTTGGTGAAATGTTATTTACACATTTTGGCGTATCAGGTCCCCTTATTTTAAGTGGGAGTAGATTTATAGAAAATAACAAAAACTATAAATTACATATAGATCTTAAACCATCATTAAATATAGGCGAATTAGATAAGAGAATACAAAGAGATTTTAATAAATACTTGAATAAAGATTTTAAAAATTCATTAAATGAATTATTACCACAAAAACTAATTCCTATGATAATAGAAATGTCTAATATACCTGAAGAAAAGAAAGTTAATGAAATTACTAAAGAAGAAAGAAGAAACTTAGTTAGTCTTCTTAAAGATTTTTCATTCGATCTAAATGGATTAAGACCACTTGCTGAAGGAATTGTAACAAAAGGCGGAATAGATGTTAAAGAAATTGATCCATCTACTATGAGATCTAAGATTATAGATAATCTTTCTTTTTGTGGTGAAGTTATGGATGTAGATGCTTTTACTGGTGGTTATAATGTACAAATTGCATTTGCAACTGGAGTAATTGCTGGAAGTCATATTGAATAAGAACTAAATATTTTCTTGTTTGAAGTAATAAAAAATTATATAATCTAATTAAAGGTTTTTAAACTAATTTAAGATTTTTAGAAAAGAGGAATAAATTTTGAAAATAGCAGTAGCAATAGATGGCCCAGCAGGTGCTGGGAAAAGTACAATAGCAAAATTAGTAGGTAAAGAGTTTAATCTTATGTATATAAATACTGGTGCTATGTATAGAGCTGTAGCATTGAAATGTAAACAACATAATATATCTGAAAATAATATAGAAAAGATATGTTCATTAATAGATACTATGGAAATGCATTTTGAAAATGATGATTTAATTTTAAATAATGAAAATATTCAAGATAAAATAACTCTTCCGGAAATAAGCAATATAGTATCTTCTTATGCATCCATATCTGAAGTAAGAAGTAAATTGGTTAAGCTTCAAAGAGATATGTCAAATAAATTTGATGTTATAATGGATGGAAGAGATATTGGAACAGTTGTACTTAAGGATGCTAAATTTAAGTTTTTCTTAACAGCTACACCCGAGGAAAGAGCAAATAGGAGATTTAAAGAACTTAAGGATAGAGAAATTGAGTGTTCATATGATAACATATTAAAAGACATTATAGACAGAGATTATAAAGATACTCATAGAGAGATAGATCCATTAAGAAAAGCTGATGATGCTATTGAAATAGATACTACTGGGTTAAATATATCTGCAGTTACAGAAAAAATTAATTCTTATATAAGAGAGTCAATTTAAAATATTTAAAACTTTAGGAGAAAAGCAAATGAAAGAAGTTATTTTAGCACAAAATGCAGGTTTTTGCTTTGGTGTAAAAAGAGCAGTTGATGAAGCTATAAAAATACAAAAGCAAGAGGAAAAGAAAATATATACTCTAGGTCCATTGATACATAATAATGATGTTGTAAAATTTTTAGAGAAAAATAACATATATTCTATAGAATTAGAAAATATAGCTACTTTAAACAAAGATGATGTTATTGTTATAAGATCTCATGGAGTATCAGAAGAAGTACTAAATCTTTTACAACAAAATCAATTGAAGATTAAGGATGCTACTTGCCCTTTTGTAACTAAGATACAAAAAAAGGTAAATAAATACTATAACTTAGGATATAATATAGTAATACTTGGTGACGCTAATCACCCAGAAGTAATAGGGATAAACGGTTGGTGTAACAATGAAGCTATAATTTCTAAAAATGGAGAACTTCATGGTGATGTACCTGCTAAGGTATGTGTAGTATCTCAAACAACAGAAAAAGCTGCTAATTGGGAAACTTTAATCAAAAATGTTTCTGCAAAGTCTAAAGAAGTATTAGCTTTTAATACAATATGCGCAGCTACAGATGTAAGACAAAGAAGCACTAATAAATTATCAAAAGAAGTAGAAGCTATGGTAGTAATTGGTGGAAAAAATAGCTCGAATACAACTAAGTTATATCAAATTGCTAAACAAAATTGTGACGATACGATACACATAGAAAATGTTAATGAGTTACCTAAAGAGTTTATAAATAATAATATAAATAAAGTAGGAATTACAGCTGGTGCATCTACACCAGATTGGATTATTAGGGAGGTAATTGGAATTATGAGTAATACAGAAAATATTAAAAACGATGATCAATTATCATTAATGAATCAACTTGATAGAAGATTTGTGATTGGTGATGAGGTAGAAGGAGAAATACTTTCAAAAACAAGAGACGCTATTATAATTTCACTTGTAGGATATAAAATGGATGGAATTATTCCTTTTAATGAATTAACTTCAAATGAAGATATTGAAAGTGTGATAGAAAGTTTTAATATAGGTGATAGAATAAAATCTAAAGTCATAAAATTACAAAATTCTGATGGATATGTTGTTTTATCAAGACTTGAGTATGAAAAAGAAGAAGCATATAAAGAACTTGATACATTATTTAATGAAGATAAAACTTTTGAAGTTAAAATTAAAGAATCTTCAGAAAATGGACTAGTTGCTTATTATAAAGGAATAAGAATATTTATTCCAGCTTCTCAAATAGATGTTAAATTTACTAAAGATAAATCTAAATATATTAATCAAGTATTAGAAGTTAAATTAATTGATTACTCTACTGAAGAACATAAAAAGGTTATTGCATCTAGAAGAGTTTTATTAGAAGTTATTAAAGAAACAGAAGAAGAGAAAATTTGGGAAAGTTTAAATGTTGGAGATGTAATTAAAGCTGAAGTCAAGAGATTCACTAAGTTTGGTGCATTCTTAGATGTTAATGGAATAGACGGATTATTACATTTATCTCAAATTTCATGGAATCATGTTAAAAATATAGAAGATATTTTAAAAAAAGATGAAATGATTGAAGTTAAGATTATAGCTCTAGATAAAGAAAATAAGAAGCTATCTTTAAGTAGAAAAGAGTTGCTTCCAAAACCTTGGGAAAATGTAAAAGAAAAATATCCAGAAGGTTCAATAGTTTTAGGTAAAGTTGTAAGAATAAATGACTTTGGAGCATTTATAGAATTAGAACCTGGAGTTGATGGATTAGTTCATATTTCTAAAATTTCATTTAATAGAATAGCACATCCATCAGAAGTTCTTAGTGTTGGTGAAGAGGTTAAGGCAAAAATATTAGAAGTTGATGAAGAAAATAAAAGAGTAAGTTTAAGTATAAAAGATATTTAATAAAAACATGTATAAATAAAAAGAACCTCAATATAATTTATATAGGGGTTCTTTTTACTTTTACTTAAAAAGTTAACTTCTGTTAGTTGTACTTAATTGACTAAGCATTTTTTTAATACTATACTTTATTTATTAGAAGTGAGGAGTTTTATGTTTATAATAGAGAAGCTATCATTAAAAAATTTAAATTATTTTAAAACACTACAAGAAGAAGCTAATGATAAGTATATTAATAACAAAGATTTTTTTGAATTATATAATGATAAATCATTCATTACTAAGTATATAAAAAGAAGAGAGATCAAGTTGTTTAAATATAACAACAAGTATATAGGTTACTTATGGATGCAATATCCATTATCAGATGTTATAAAAATTTTATCTTTATATGTAAGTGATTATTATATTAATTTTATGTCAAAGGAATTAACTAATGTTTTTAAAAACAAGACTTTAAATTTTGATGTAGTAGATAGTAACATAACTTATGATATAATGACTAAATTGAATTTTACTCGAATTAGGTCAACATCGCTAATGAAAATGAGAACATCTAATTGTAGCTTTAATTTCAATAAGGATGTTAATTTCAAGGTTTTCACTAAAAAAGAAGATGAGAATCTAAGATGTTTTATTCAAAATTCTGTATTTAAAGATAATGATAGAATTCCCTTAGTTCCTTATGATATAAAGTTAGAAGAAGAGGAAGACTACTATATAAATGATTTATGTGTTTTTATAATGATTGGAAATATTGCAATAGGGTATGGACAAGTTATTTCGAATAAGGATATTTATACAATTGTTAATGTAGGTATATTAGAGGAGTATAGAAAAAATGGTTATGGAAAAATGCTTATACAATATTTAATATATATATGCTATAAAAAACACATTTCACAAATTACAATAAATGTTGACGTGAATAATTATAAAGCTTTGAATTTATATAAAAAAATTGGTTTTAATGAATATGGAAAAATAAGTACTTGGAGCAATAAGTTAAAATAGTTTTAGAATTTATAGGAGATGATTTAAATGGGTAATAAATTAAATTGGAATCATGATAAGAAAATAGTCTATGGAAGAAAAAGTGATTTTAAGAGTAAAATAGATTTTATTAATGCAGTTAAATATGAACATAAGCAAATAACGAAATATGATTGCTATATAGATAATATAACATTAAAAGTTTATATTATCACTGAAGAAGGGTTAGAAAAAAATACTTTTGTTCCAATTTCTAATACGGATATAGACATATCAACGATGTATTGCGGAAATTTTTACACTACTGAAGGATTAAGTGGGAATTTTTAATGGATTGTTGCTTATGAAAGTTTACTTTTATCAATAATTCAAACATTTAATTAAAAATACCTCTCTGCTAATAAGATATTAATAAATATAGTACTATTGCAGATTAAACTAGAATTAAAATTTAACTTTATAGCTTCAAAATTTGTTAATTGAATTAATAATAGAAGATCCTTTAGAAACTAAAAAATAATAAACAGTGTATAATAGAGATCTAGAGTATTCTAGATCTTTTTTAACATGGTAATATTAATAGATAGGAGAAAACTCAATTTTCATGTTGCTTATACATTATTATGATTGATATAATATTATAAGGTAATAATATTTACTAATAGATTTTAATGTTAATAATCAATATATAGGATTATTTAATATTATTAAATGAATTTACTTAAAGTGGAGGTTTAATATTAATGATAAAATTTGATGATAAACAGCTTAACAATGTAGTTGAGCAAGATGGAGATAAACACTTCTTTATTGAAACATGGGGTTGTCAAATGGTGTTAGTAAAAAAGATTTCATCTAAGTACTGTGGATACTAGTATAGAAACAATATTCAAAATTTAATATATATAATAAAAGAATGCTAAATTAGCACTCTTTTTCTTTATATATAAAATTATTTATTATGCCATTTTTAAAATATATAGTAACAACCTTGCCATTTTTTATTTCAATTTTGTCAATTATTGTGTTAATAAAACCTTTAATTAGTTGCTTATCCATAGTCATAACCATAGTCTTAAAATTTATAAACTTTTTATTCATTAACTCATTGTTAATCATAAAATTGCTTGTCTTTTTTAAGAAAGA
Organism: Clostridium botulinum; assembly: GCF_000827935.1. Classification (NCBI taxonomy): domain Bacteria; kingdom Bacillati; phylum Bacillota; class Clostridia; order Eubacteriales; family Clostridiaceae; genus Clostridium; species Clostridium botulinum. Next base: position 1,886,144 of record NZ_CP010520.1, on the reverse strand, counting down.
AATATCATCATATGTAATAGTATTAGAATTTTCCTCATTAATTAAATCTATTTTTTTATTAACTTCATCAAGCTTTTCTGTTAGTTTAAGTTTTTGAACTAAAAAATCCTTTTCTGACATGGCATCATCTGAGAAAAGATATAAACTTTGTAATCTTTCAAATGCTCTATTATATTTTTCCTTTTCTTTAGTTAATACAGACAAATTAGATTTTAAGTCTATAACTTTAGATTTATCTTTAGTTTTTAATAGTACATTATCAGTTTTACTGTAAAGAAAAGATAAATATAGAGATTCTAAATTAGCTCTATCTATACCAGCAATATTTACAAATGTTTTTCCAGATAGCAAGAATTGTTCAAGATCTTTTAGATTATTCTTTTTATTTAATTTTTTCTGAGCCTTAAGTAAATTTGCAAGATAGTTTATTATAAATGGACCTAAAGTAACATCACTTATTAATTTTGCATCACAACCATAAGATCCATACTTTCCTTTACAATAATAATAAGATGGTCTATATCCATCTTTTCTTGTTACATCACAATTAGCAATAAATGTTTCTCCACACTTTTTACATTTAATTAAGCTAGCAAATACATGAATATTAGAATTTTTTCTATAAAGAGAAGTATTTCTTTGAGCATTAATATCCATAATTTTATTGCAGTGTTCCCATTGTTCTTTAGATATAATAGGGGAATGGTTATCTTCAACAATTATCCATTCAGATTCATCTTTAATTTTTCCACGTGCAGATTCTCTATAGTTATATCTATAAGTGCCTTTATAGAAGGGATTTCTAATAATATCACTTACAGTTTTACTTGACCACTTTCCATCACGTTTAGTTTTAATATGTTCACTATTTAACATTTTTGCAACTTGAAGTGATGAACTAATATTTTCATATGTGTTATAAATTAATTTTATAGTTTCAGATTCATCCTTGTTAATGTCAGGAAATTTCTTTTCTTCATTCCATGAATATCCTAAAGGACATTGGGCACCATTCCATAAACCTTTATTAGCTCTATCTAACATTATTGCACTTACTCTTTCACTTGTAAGTTTTCTTTCTAATTCAGCGAATATTAGCACAAGTTTAAGCATTGCTTCACCAGTAGCAGAAGAAGTATCAAATTGTTCATTCTTACTTATAAATGTACAATTATATTTTTTTAATTCTTCATACATAGCACAGAAGTCCAATAGATTCCTTGAAATTCTATCTATTTTCCATACAAGTAAATGAGTAAATTCACCTTTCTTTATTCTTGATATCATATCTTGAAATGCTGGTCTAACTGTATTCTTACCTGAATATCCAGCATCCTCAAATATTTCATACTCATCTATGTTTAAAATATATTTAGAATAATTAATTAATTCTTTTTTTTGAAATGGGAGAGAGTCTTTATCTATTTGATAATGAGTACTAACTCTTATATATAAAGCTGATTTTTTCATAGTATTTCCTTTCTTTAAATTATATAAAAGGTTTAAAAATACAAATATCTTTAAACCTTTTTCAATATTAAAATATACTCTTTTGACATTGAATTAACAGAAGTATTATCTTTAAGTTTTGAAACCTTAGACGGAATTCGTTTTCCTAATATATTTCTATTAAACTCATATATTAATTCTAAATTATAAAATTTAGATAATTCTTTAATTATTTCGTTAAACTTAATTATTTTATTAGCAACACGCCTGTTTCCAACGGTTAAAATCATATATCCATTTTTATTTAGTACTCTTATGAGTTCTTTGAACGTATCATTAAAATCTAGTATAAAGGAGGCCACTTTTCTAGCTTTTAACTCTTCATTTTGCTTTAGCAGTTCTTCATAAATCTCTTTCAATATCTTAGTTTTAAATAAAATATTACTTTTATTGATTTTATCTAATGAGTAATTTTTTCCACCTAAACTTAAACTATCTATCTTACTATCAATATTTATTAATGATTCTTCTATGCTTACATCTAAATCCTTAATATCTATCCAGCGTAATGGAAGAATAGAAAATTGGCCATATGTTACAGTAGTGGGGTTATCTCCATATGGAGGTGATGTTATTATTAAGCCTATTGAATTGTCTTTAAAATCACTTTTTATAATATCAAATGAATTTCCTAAATATATATTTTTTTCTTTTAAATAATTATAAGTATATGTCTTATCACTAAGAATCAAGTTTTCATTTAATTTAACATATGTTTCAATACGCTGTATGTTAGATAATACTAATTTTTCAAAACTTCTTGTTACATTAAATTTAAAATTGTCTATATCTTCTTTAGATTTTATATGCAGTTTAAAAGTAGAATTTCTTGAATTATTGCATAACCTAGCAACTTCCGCAAGACATATCCAAAAAAAGTTTCGTAAATCTATATTTGAAATTTCCTTTATACAATAGTGTATTTTACTTAAATCATATATGATATCTTCTTTATACCACTTATTTATATTTTTAAAGCATAAAATAGGAAAATCACTCAAATTTTCAATCTTATTAAAAAGTATTTTTGATTTTTTATTTAATTCACTTATTAGTGGAATATTAGTTTTCAATTCACTTAGTAAATATGATAATGGATTTATATCAATTCCATATATATTTAAATTATGCATCATACCTTCAACTAACATAGTTCCTGATCCCATAAATGGATCTAACAAAGAATTAATATTAGGATTACATTTTAATATTATATTTAAAATTTCTGATTGCATAGCTGGAACCATTGTTGCAGGATAAGTGAATATTCCATGAATATGATCTTTTTTAGCTTCTTTAAAATCCCAATATTCAGAATTATATCTTAAAAGATCTTCAAATTTATTGATTAATCTATTATCATTTTTATCCATTATAATCCCTCCAATAATATAATATCTTATATCTATACTTTTGTCCAGGATAAATAGATAAATAGGGAATAATATGGTAAAATAATAAAAGAGTAAAAAAACACATAAAAGGGGGAATTATGTTGCAAACTGTAGCTGTTAAATTGAATAGCCAGAAAACTGAAGAGATACTTGGATTAGTTGCAAGTCCTTCAATTGTATTATCGGAACTAATAAAAAATGGTTTTGATTCAAATTCTAAAACAATTGATATAAATATAGATACATCTAAACATCAAGTAACTATTTTAGACAAAGGTGAAGGCTTATCAATTGAAGATATTAAAAAATTAGGTAATATAGGTGAATCCGATAAAAAATCTAATGGAAATGAAAAAAGAAATGATGGCAAATATTTGGCTGGAAGTAAGGGATTAGGATTGTTATCTGCATTTACACTATCAAACTATATAGAAATTAAAACAAGAAAAAATGATGTTTCTTATTTAATTAAATGGAAAAAATCAGAAGGTAAATTTACTTATGAAAAAATTGATAATTTAGATGAAAGTGGTACACAACTTACTATTAAGAATATATCTAATGACGATATTATACTTTTAACTGATGAAGAAGAATACAAAAAATTACGACATGTTACTATAGATCACTTTAAAAATAATGGAAAAAATATTGGAATAAATTTTTCAATAAATAATATTTTAAATAATGGCTTGAATTGTTGTGATTTTAAAGATATAGAGGATTTATTTATATATAAGATTAGATTTCAATATAAATCAAAATCCAATAATTTAAAATATATTTTTGATAAAGCTGATATAAATTTAATCAGTCAAACGGTTGCTGCTTATAATCTTCCGACTGATAGATTAAATAGAGAAATTTCTTTACACTTAAATAACAATATTGATGTTAATGATATTATTAATAAATTTTATAAAGTAAATAAACCTCAAATTTCTAAAAATCATAAATTTAAATATTTAATAAGTGATTTAGAAGACTTTGAAGGAGAACTTTGGATTTCTCAAGGAGGAAAAACAAAATTAATCAAAGCTAAAAAAGAAGAATTTGGTTATGGAGTTAAAGTTTTTGTAAACAATTATGCTATGTATGGATATTTAGATAATGAAAAGGATTGGTTAGGATTTAGTCAATTAAGCCAAACAAAGAAAAATACAACTTTAAAATTACATAATGTTTTTGGATATATAAATTTTAAAAATTTTAATGAGAAGAATTCTAAACTAAAAATAGCTAATGAAAGAGCTAATTTTATTGAACAAACTCCGTATAAGAAATTTTTGGAGATAATGAATGAAATTATTGTAAAAATAGCATTTGAAATTGATGTAGCTTATAGAAATAATAAAATAGATGTAGGTACTTATTTTGATAATGATAAAAATCAAGAAGAGTCTTTAAGTGATGTAGATACTGCTGAAGAAAATCAAGAAAAATCTTCAAGTAATAACAAGTATGAAGTTGAAAAAAATCAAGAAAAATCTTCAAGTAATAACAAGCATGAGGTTGAAGAAAATCAAGAAGAATCTTTAAGTAATAACAAGCATGAAGTTGAAGAAAATCAAGAAGAATCTTTAAGTAATAATAAAGAAAACTGTAAAATTGATACTGATAAAAAACCAAAATCTAATTTTTTTAATACATCAAAAGTAATAAGATCAGAAATTCCAGTTAATTTAGAATATAACGAATTAGTTTCTAAATTAAAATCATTGGATTATAAGAAATATTATTTATTATATGTAATTTCATTCAGATGTATACTTGAGGATTTATCTAAAAGATATTTAAATTTTAGAAACATTAATTTAAATGGAGATTTTGGATTAAACATAAAAAATATGACAGATGATATGCTAAAAGTTTGTAAAGATAATAATCTTATTGCATTTGAAAATAAAAAATATATTGAAGCTTTGTTAGGTGGATTTAATGCTTTTAAAAATTTCTTAGAATCTACAGGAAATGATTTTTATTATGAAAGTAAACAAGGTCAAAAAGCTATTAAATTAAATTCGCTTGTGCATACTCCTAGATGGCTTTCTATTGAAGAGGCTGAAGAACTTGCTAATGATACAATTTTGCCATTGTTAATGATTAGTCAAGAAATTAAAAATAGAATTATTAAATAATAAAAATGTTGTATCCGATTAAATAAAAATTAGATCTGATACAACATTTTATTTTTTATTAAATTTACGTAATATTATTAAATAAGTATTATGAACTGTTGTCATATGTTAAGAAAATGTATTTTTATATTGTTATAAAATATTGATTAATATCTTAAAAATATATTTCTAAAAGTTTTTAAGAGTTTTTAAGAGTTTTTAAGAGTTTTTAAGAGTTTTTAATAAGCGTGACTTATTAAAGTCGATAATATCATTTCTACCTTGTCCACTTTTTGTTTTAAATTAAGAAAATCAATATACTTTTCAATTTCTTTTTTTGTTTCGTAATCAAACTTTCTTAATTTTTCAATTAGTGTATCTTCTTCTGTATTTATTGCAGTGCATTTTTCCATTGTACATTTCTCCTTTTTTAATGTAAAAGTAATATTTTGATAAAATATTACAGTGTGTAGTTAAAAATATAGGTGTTCTTTACGAACACCTTATAGGCATTATTTTTAACTTTTTATTTATAAATTTCATCTGTAATTATATAAATATAGCTTACTGTATCATTTCCATCATTCTTAAGTTCGTTATTAAAAACAGATATTTCATATAATCCCGAAACATTATCCCATGTATCACTATAGAGATTATTTTTAGAAGCTAATGGAACTTTATTAAGGCCTATTAATTGCAATGTCGAAGCTTGTTTTTTAGAATTATTATAAAATGGGGTATCATGTTGGGGAGTAACAGTGATTCGTGCAGCAACATCATCACTAAAAGCAATTTCAACAGTTCCATTCATATAATAGTTTGTTATATACTCAGAAGATTCCTCGCTTTTTTCAGGTTGTCCTAAAACTTTTGCAACTTCACCACTTGATTTTTTAGCTACATCATTTATAGAAAACATTTTTTCAACAATAGCGGTATCTTCTATAGTTGTTGATTCTACATTAGTTTCATTTTGGATATTTTGTGAATCCTTATTTGAATCACAGGATATTAAATTAAAACTCATTAGTGCTAATAGTAGTAATGTAGTTATTTTTCTTTTTTTCATTATTAGATCTCCCTTTTTAATCAAAAATTCATATTTTGATAAAATATTACAGTATGTAGTTAAAAATATAGGTGTTCTTTACGAACACCTTATAGGCATTATTTTTAACATATAATAAATATTATCTTAAGCTTGTTTTAAAGAAGATGGAGTTTCATTTTTAGATTCACCCATTGATTCTTTAAGTTTAAGCAAATCCATATATTTTTCAAGTTCTTTTTTACTTTCATCATCAAGGTTTTTTAGTTTTTCAATTAGTTTATCCTCTATAGGTGTATTTTGAGTATTATCTTGCTTATCTATTGATAAAACATCATCATATTTTTTTATGTCACTTTTTCCTAACAGGTAATCTAAAGTTACATCAAAAAAAGCTGCTATTTTAAATTTAATTTCATCATTAGGAGTACTATTACCATTTTCGTACATTGAAATAGTTGTTTTACCAACACCTAAGATTCTTCCTAAATCAGTTTGTGTTAGTTTCTTTGATTTCCGTAAATCTTTTATTCTATCTGCTAAAGTAAACATCTTTAAATCTCCTTATATAAAAATAGTTCAATATAATTGTACTCCATTATATAAATATTTTAAAGCGAGTTCAAAATATTTGTACTTTTTCTTGGAAATATATTGACAGTTCAACCTTCTTGGATTATCATTATATTATAAAGTTCAAGCAACTTGAATTGGAGGCGATAACGCATATGAACGATTTGTTAAAACAATTACGTATAAAAAATGGAAGAACTCAAGAAGAAATAGCAAAAGTGCTAGGATATAAGGGAAAAAGCGGATATTCAATGCTAGAGAATGGAAAAGTTGAACTTACTATTCCAAAAGCAAAAATATTAGCTAAATTTTATAAAGTAGACGTAACTATTTTTTTAAAAGCTTGATTCAAGAAACTTGAATATAAAATAATTATATTCTAAAGCTTGGACAAAAAGAATAGAAACTCGTCCATACTTTTTAACATAAATATGGAAAATTGATACAAGAAAAGAGGGTAGTAGATATATGAAGGAAAATGAAAATATTTATCGTAAAGCTAGAACAATAGCATCTGAGTTTAATGAAAAATTTAAAAATAGGGATGGTGCGAGTGAAGCTTTGGGAGTAAGTAAAGATTCACTTATAAACTATGAATTAGGATTATGTAAACAAGTTCCAGTAGATGTAGTTGTAAGAATGGCAGATGCATACAACGCACCTGAATTGATGAATTATTACTGTTGTAATGAATGTCCTATAGGAAAACTTACAATTAGCCCTGTAGATAAAACAAATATTAATAATATTTATAAATTATCAATTAATATTTTTAATCTCATAGGAGAAGGAAATCAGCTTAGAAACACTTTGCTTGACATAGTTGAAGATGGAGTAATTGATGAAAGTGAAAAAGAAGATTTAGATAAGATATTGGACAACTTAAGAAAACTCGCAGGACTTACAAATGACCTAATAATTGTAACAGAAAAGCTTAAAAAGTAATTTAAAAATACTGAGGGGAATGAGGTTAATGGATGATATAAAACTTAGAGTTAAGAGAATGTGGGAATATCTTAATGAAAATGGTATTTACACAGAGAAAGAACTTGATGAAGCGATTAAAAATATGAAACCATTGAATATTGGTATCTTTGTATCACCAATAAAAATAACAAGTGATATTAATGTTGGATTAAATGAATAAATCTTACCATTATTGCAAGGAGGTGAGATAAATGAGTAGCTTTTTAATATCATGTAAAGCCAAAGACTTAAAAAAAGCCTTTGCACAAATTATTCTGGAAAATAAAAAGAACCTTTTAGTAAAGGTTCAGTAGTATTTTTTGAATTCTAATTTTATGATACGGACTGCAATCCGTATCTCCATTATAAATTATTTGTTAGGAGATGTAAAGAATGAAAATTATAAGTTTTTTAAATATAAAAGGTGGAGTCGCAAAAACAACTTCATGTGTTAATGTTGCAGCACAATTAGGCAAAGAGGGAAAGAATGTATTAATAATAGATATTGATCCTCAAAGCAATGCAACTAAGTATTTGAATATGTATGATTCTCATGTGAAGGGAACTTATGAAGTGTTAAGAGGAGAGGATATAAGTATCCAACCTACTAAATATGATGGTTTATGGTTACTTCCAGGTAACATAAATTTAATTATGAGCGAAGGAGAGATACTTACAGATACGAAGAGAGTTAAGGAAACAAGACTTAAAACATGGTTAAGTGTGAAAGACCAAAAAGCTTTTGATTATATTTTGATTGATTGTCCTCCAAGCTTAGGAATGTTATCTACTAATGCATTAGTTGCAAGCGATTATGTTATTGTACCTCTTAAGATAGATAAGTTTGGACTAGATGGATTTGAATATCTAATGAGTAGCATAGAAGGGGTAGGAGAACAATTTAATCATAATTTAAATTTACTTGGAATTTTGATAACAATGGATAAATCAACAAGGATTCATAAAGAGATAAAGCAAGAGCTTAAAGAAGAATTAGGAGATTTAATATTTAATCAGACAATAAGAGATAATGTTGATATTGTTAAAAGTACATTTGAATCTACTCCAGTTGTGTACCTTAATAGTAGAGCTAATGCATCTAGAGATTATAAGAAATTTGTGGAAGAATTGCAATGTCGTCTTATTTAAAAGGTATAGCAAATAGAGTTAATGGAGTAGAGAAACAGGGTTTTACAGAGGAATTAGATATAAATAGTCTAGTTCCTTCAAAAAATAATTTTTATGGAATTAGAGAAATTGAAGAACTTGCAGCATCCATTAAAGAAAATGGATTGATGCATAATTTAGTTGTCAGAGATATAGGCAATGGCAAATATGAAATAATATCTGGTGAAAGAAGATATACTGCTTTAAAAAAACTTGGATATGAAAAAGTGCCATGTCAAATTAGAGAGATTAATGATTTAGATGCAGAGCTTATGCTTATACATGCAAATTTAGAACAAAGAGAGCTTACTCCAACTGAAAAAATGGAAGGTATTAAAAGACTTGAAAACATATATAAGAAAAAAAGAAAAAATGGTGAAAAGTTAGACGGTAAGACAAGAGATCTTATAGGAAAAGATTTTGGACTGTCAGGAGTTCAGGTAGGGCGTTATAAGAAGATTGGTAAGGATTTAATACCAGAACTTAAAGAGAAACTAAATAAAGAGGATATAACGCTAACACAAGCTCATACATTAAGTAGCTTGACAAAAGAAGAGCAGAAAATAATACATGATGAAATTAAAAATTTAAATACTAAGGAACATAAGTTAGAAGTTGATATATTGGTTCAAGGTATAAAGCAACCAATAGAACGCGAAGAAGATAAAAAGTTACTTGAAGAGTTAAATAATAAAAAAATTAAGCAGAATAGTTTAGGTGATAGATTTCTAAAAAAGTCTAAGAAAAAACAAGACGATGTAGAACTTAAGGAACAATATATAAGAATTATTAGAGAACAAATTGCTAAGATTTTAGAATACGATTCACATCCTACAATAATAATTTCAAATGATAAAATTACTTCGATTTTTTATGATGTGGATAGAATTGATATTTTAGAAAAAGAGATTCGAGCCTTTTTCAAAGGTTCAGTTTTAGACTTATACACTAAAAATATTTCAGAGTCAACGAAAGTGCCAAGAACTAATGAAACAGCGTTTAAAATGGCTCTATATAAGCTCAATGAGGGAACATATCTATATTTTAAGAATTATGATAATCAAATGAAACAGCTAACTAAAAGAGGATTTGTAGAAGTTGATGATAATATTTAATTTCTTATAATCAATAATTTTTTATTATTTTTAATGTAAAAATTTAGAGTTATTTAAATAATAATACTAATTATATAAATATTAAGTTAATTTACAGAATGGGGATGAAATTATGAATGAAATAAAAGCATACTATGCAATAATTCCAGCAAATGTGCGTTATGATAAAGATTTAACTGCTAATGCAAAGCTTCTATATGGAGAAATAACAGCACTGTGTAATGAAAAGGGATACTGTTGGGCTACTAATAATTATTTTGCTGACTTATATGGAGTAAATAAGAATACCATATCAACTTGGATAAATAACTTAGTAAAAAAAGGGTACTTGATATCTGAATTTAAGTACAAGCCTGGAACAAATGAAATTGATAAAAGATATTTGAAAATAAACACTAGCCCAATCATAACTCATGATATTACCTATACTGAAAAAACAGAATACCCTATAAATGCAAATCGTGATACCCCTATCACTAAAAATCATGATACCTATAGCGAGAAAAATGGAGACCCTATCAACGAAAACAATTATACCCTATCACGAAAATCACGTAAGAGAATAATACAAGTTAATAATACAATTAATAATACAATATCTAAAGATATTGTTAGTTGTACTACAACAGTACAACAAGTAATTGATGCTTGGAATGAACTTAAATTACAAAAAGTAATTGGAATAAAATCAGGCACTAATAGACTTAGGTTACTTAATGCAAGAATTAAAGAATATGGAATTGAAAATGTATTAAAGGCTATTAGCAATATACAGAGTAGCTCTTTTCTTAAAGGTCAAAATAATAAATCATGGGTAATAACATTTGATTGGCTTATAAAACCTAATAATTTTATTAAGGTTCTTGAAGAAAATTATAAAGATCAAGAAGCAAAGGTAAAGAAACATATTGTTGAAAAACAATTTACTGGGTCGTCTAATCTTAAGTTTGATAATTTTGAAGCCCGCGATTATTACTCAAATGATGAAGCAATGAATAATTTGGAAAAAAAATTATTAGGATGGGATTCCAATGAATCAAGAGATATAAACTAATATGATTAGTAATTTAGAAACTTTGATTAAAGAAAGCAAAAAGCTAATGAATTATGCAATATGTGTAGAAATGGCAACGGGCTACAAAGTGGGACAAATAAACATAGATAATTATTCAAGATTGCTTCAAGAAGCTGAAAGAGAAGTAAGGAGAGCTGATAAAAAATGAATGATAAAGAGAAAATAGTAGATCACATAGTAATTCAATATTTCCAACAACCTGAAAAGACATTAGAAGAAATCTTTGATGAATATATACAAAATCTAAGTCAAGAAGATGCAAATAGGGTACTCAGAAATATTAGAGATATTATTAATTAAGCTAAAATTTGCAGACTAGCGAAAAAGGGATTTCAAACAAGGTAGTTACTGCAATTTTTATAAAGGGGGAGAAGAAATCCCCCAATAAACTAAAAAGAGGTGCTTATGATGTTACATGGAGATTACTTTACGATATATAAAGAATTTAGAATTTTAATAAATATGTTATTTTATATAGTTATGTCTATATCAGTTTTCAATATTTTTACTATAAGCAATAAGTTAGAAACTAAAGAACGAATAAAAATTATAGTTTCATTTGGATTATGCTTTTTATTGGTGATTTTATATTAGAGAAATATGATAAAAATGAAGTTAAAGTATATATCTTTTTAAAATATTACTTATAAATAAGAATTAAGTTTAATATTAAGAATTACTTTGGAATATTAAAGAAAGTTCCCCATCACCAACAATTACAATAAAATCATTATTTTGAATAGGAATTTTACAAGTTGAGAGCTTTATATGATCAAATTTTTGTGAAAATTTTACATTACATTGTGAATCTAAAATAGTTAAATGATTTATAGTATTTTTATTTGTAGATTTAACTATCACGCTACGTTCTGAACAAGCGCTCATTTTATATACACCCTGTTTGTATGTATTTGATATTGGTGGCATTGCATATGCAATTGATGTTGATAAAGTTAAAAATAATATAAATGGGATAAAAATTTTTAAGAATTTCATTTTATAATTACTCCTTTTACTTGTTAATTTTAAGATCTAATTTTAGTATTAGCTTTCTATTACAAAATATTAATAATTTAAAATCAACAAGAAAAATTTCGTTATGTGAAGATTCAAGGTAAGAGTATGAATAAAAGAATTAAATTTGAAAAGATAGAAAATTTCAAGAAAGAAATTATGGAAAGTGGGATGGAGTAATGAGTAAATGTAATTGTATAGAATCAGTAAAAAAAGGAATAGAAGAAAAATTTCAAAAAAGAGAGGACATAGAAAAAGTAAACAAAGTATCTTTAGAAAATGCGGCATTGATGTTTACAGAAGCAGGATGCCAAAGGCAATTATATTCACTTATTGTAATAGAGTATGACTATAAAAATAAAAAAGGTGAGATTAAGCATAAGAAGGAAAAAGCTAATATGTATTATGCTTATTGTCCGTTTTGTGGAAAGAAATATGAAAAATAATAGTCAGAAAATACGAACAATAAATCATAGGCCATGAATAAAAAATATAGAACTTGTTAATTTATTTCATTGGCCATAAAAATAATATTCGGATATTTAAGAAGTGGAGATTGATGATATGGAAGAATTAATGAAAAAATTTGATGAATGTTTAGATACATGGATTGATTTACATCAATATGTTTATACGGAAGAATATAGAAATGCTTTTATAGAATTTGCTAAAAAGAAAGAATCTGTGGGGCAAAAGTTAGAACCGTTAATTGCAACTATGGCATTACACCATGAAACTGATGGAAGACACCCATATTTTAAATTTAACAGAATGTAGATTAAAAGGAGTGGAATATATGTTTATATTAAAATTTAGTGACTATGATTGTTGGATTGCACCTTGGGATGGAGATCCAGGAAGAACACTTGTCAGAGAGAGTGCAAAAGATTTTCCTACGGAAGAAAAGGCTCAAAAATTTGTAGATAAAATTATAAAAGCAAATTCTCATAGAAAATTTGAATTAGTAATTTTATCTAAGTAATTCGCAATATGTAAATATTACGAACTTGTTAATAAAAGTTGATCTTTGAAAATTGAATAATATGGTATTAAAAAATAAGAAAATAATTATTTAATTGATTACTTTTAGTATATGTCTAAAATTACTATAAATAAAAGGAATAAAGAAGTTAATAATAAAAGGAAATAGGTTTTTAATTAATAAAACAAGTTACAAAGGAGGAAAATAAATTGAAATATAAATTTAAATATATATTATTTGTTGGAATAAGTTTACTCTTTATTCTAACTATATATAAATATAATTTAAATAGTACTTATGCATTATCTGATAAGGTATTTAATGAAGATGTTACTTTAAACAAAAAAATAATGTATTTAACATTTGATGATGGTCCCAGCTATAAAGTAACCAATAATGTCTTAGATATATTAAAAGAAAATGAAGTAAATGCAACTTTCTTTTTAATTGGTAATCAAATTAAAGGAAAAGAAGATGTGCTAAAAAGAATTCATGATGAAGGGAATGGAGTAGGTCTTCATACGTATACACACCAAATAAAGAAAATTTATAGTAGTGACGATGCATTCATACAAGAAATGATTGAATGCCGCAATGAAATAAATAGGGTTATTGGAATTTCACCTAATATAATTAGATTTCCTTGTGGAAGTAATAAGCACTTAAACAGAAATAATTTAAAAAAGCTACATGATAAAGGGTTTAAAATATATGATTGGGATTTAGATAATACAGAAGCTTTCACCAGATATTTTGTACAGAAAAGCAATAAAAGGAAGTGAAAATCGCCAGAATATAATATTACTTTTGCACTGTACAGATATGCATAAAAACACATGTAAGGCTCTTCCACAAATAATAAAATACTATAAATCTAAAGGATATGAATTTAAGGTTATTACAGAAGATACTCCAGAATTGTATTTTCATATGAAAAGCAAAGCATTTAAATAAAAATATACCTATTTAAAATATGTTAAATTGAAAAATTAATATTAAAAAATTTAGATACCGTATTATTCAATAAAAATGAATTACGGTATTTTTTATATTAAAAATACTACACAATTTGTAAATATTACGAACTTGTTAAGAAAAGTTGATCTTTGAAAATTGAATAATATGGTATTAAATATTAGCAAGAAAAATATAAATGTTTGAACATAAAAAACAGTTGTTGTATGAAGTGAAAGTTAAAAGCCCTAATCCTAAATATGCAGTATTAGTTGGGTGATGGAAATGGAGAGCTTAAAGCAGCTATGTAATATATTTTTCAAAGTTTAGAGTAAAAGATTCAGAAATAAAAAATTTATTAAAAATGAATAAACATATTCTATATTGAAAATATTAAGTATTGAAGTTATTAAATTGGAGGTGAAAATAATGGCAAATTTAAATCAGCTTGAACTACAAAATCTACGTCATTTAATTGGAGCTCATTGTACTATTGAGAAAAAGTTAGAATACTATTCACAACAATGTACTGATCCAATATTAAAAGAAATGTTAAAAAAAGATTCTGAAGATGCAAAAGCAAGTAAAGCAAAATTAATGGAATTTTTAAATTAGGAGGTGTAAAATATGCAAGAAAAAGAAATGATAAGTGATTACCTTGCTGGATTAAATGCAAGTTTAGCAGGATATGGTGGTATAATTTCTCAATGTGAAAATCAACAATTACGTGAAACAATTCAGCAAATGAGAAATCAAGATGAATATCGTCAATATGATCTTTTTACTAAAGCTAAAGAAAAGGGATATTATATACCAGCACAACCAGCAACTCCAGAAGAAATTGCAGTTGTTAAACAAGAAATGTCCCAAGGATAGTAACTTATATAGCTTTGTAAATTTAATTTTATAAAATTAAAAAACTAAATTTATGTAAATACCGTATTATTCAAAATGAATGTGCGGTATTTTTTAGTTCGCAATACTAAAATTTAGACAAGCTGTAGAAAGTGTGTAGTGATTCTTTGAAAATTGAATAATGCGGTATTAAAAATATTAACCCTAGATAACAGAAATACACTTGCCATATAGAAAAAGTTATCTGAAGTTTAAACTAAATATATTTTATATTAATATATTTAATGGTTTTAGGGAAGTATAGTTCTGTGACATATTTATAAATATATTAGGAGGTACCTATGAAAAAGATTTTAAATTACTTTTTAATTGCATGCGCTTTTATGACAGTTCAGTTTTTTGGAGATAATATTGTAAGTGCTAAGCCTGTTATGGAGAATGCTGATACTTCTATATGTACTGCTGATAAAAGTGAGAAATTTCCTATTCCAATGCTAGTAAAACTGGATCAGATTTCGCCGAATCAAGTTCAAATCAGCTACGATAGAGATGTTGATATTAAACTAGCAACGAAATCAACTAATTACTGGATTCAAGATATAGCGAATGCTAAACCAAAGGGTATAGCTACTCTTGGTAAAAATGATAAGGTGAATGATAAAAATTCGCTTACGGACAGCATGGTTAAAATACAGTCAAAAGATGGTTCAGCAAAAACATTTATATTAACTTTAGATAAAAATATTCCTAAAGGAACAGAGTATAAGCTGATAATTTGTTATGTAACAGTTGAAGGAGCACCAGCGTACAGTGGAGATAATGGAATGTCTACTTTTGTTGGTAAATAAATAATATTTAATTAATATAAAAACTATGATGATATAATACCGCATTACATTTTATTTAAATGAATCGCGGTATTTTTTTTCGCAATTCTAATACAGGAGGAAGATTAAAACATTGAAAAAATAAAAAAGGTTATATATTTATTTTTAGCAGGTATAGTTGTTAATTATAGAAAGAAAATGATAGCAAAAAGTAAAAACAGAAAGAAATATGTAGGCAATTATAATACTAAAAAGTGATGCAAATGCATTCTTTAAGGGAATTAGATTAATGTATATATTAAGTAATGGTATTACAGAGATAAATGAAAAGTCATTTATCAAAAAATTATTTTGCAAACATGAATTTATAGAAGGCGAACGTTGCAGTTCTATTGGATTAACAAGAATAAATGGACAAGATATTTTAATTGTATGTAAACATTGTGGAAAAGTAAGAAAGTCTTATTCAATAGAATATTAAATATATGATATTAAAAAAGTGTACAAAATATAAAAAAAGGTGTTCGTGATGAACACCTTCCACAATTAGAGAATTTGAATTGAAACACAGTTCTCTAATTTCCCTATATAAATTATAACATAAAAGTAAAATAAGGGATAGGTGAGAAGAATGAAAATTAATAAAGAGATATACAAAAAAATAAAAAGAGAAGTAGAAAATGATTTAAAAAATTATCCATATTATTTAATATCAATTGAAACACCTGGATTAGGATCAGCTATAAGACCAGACATAGTTATAAATAAAAATTTAAGTCTATCTGATCCAGTTGGTAAAAGTATAGTGGATATTGAATATAAAAGAGCATTAGTAAATGCTGTTGGATTTGTTTATGATAAATTAGATAAAGACAGTAAAAGAATTATTGAAAGCAGTTATTTTAGAGATGATTTAACAGTAGGTGAAATAAGAGAAGAATTACAAATAGATAAGAATAAATATTATAAATTAAAAGAAAAGGCAATATATAAGTTTGCTATGGGAATTGGATATTGTTAAGGAAAAATAAAGTTAAAGTATATAAATAATAGTTTAATATTAAATAAGCTAAAAATCCCCAATTATTTAATTATATTTTTAGTCTAATCTTAATATTAGCTTTTCATTGCAAAATCTTAATAAGAAGAGTTTAATTAAAGAGGATGTATTATCTAGTAATGAATTAATCTATAAGATTAAGCGAAAAATAAACATGAGTCTAAACGGAAAATGAGGTGTACTTATGAATAAAATTATGAATCAAGCTAAATTAATAAGAGATGATTTAATAACTTATAGGAGAACTATTCATAGTAATCCTGAAGTTGGTTCTAAATTACCCAAAACAAAAGCTTATGTAATAGAAAAGTTAAAAGAGTTTGGGTATGATCCAAAGGAGATATGTGAAAGTGGTATAGTTGCTACAATTGAAGGAAATAAAACAGGAAAAACATTTTTGCTGAGAGCTGACATGGATGGATTACCAATGACAGAAGCTACTAAATGTGATTTTAACTCAACTAATGGTTGTATGCATTCATGTGGACATGATATGCATACAGCAATGCTTTTAGGAGCAGCAAAACTACTTAAGGAAAATCAGGATGAAATAGAAGGAACTATTAAATTAGTATTTCAACCAGATGAAGAAGGGTTTACTGGAGCTAAAAAAATGTTAGCAGCAGGTGTACTTGAAAATCCTAAAGTTGATGCAGCTATGGCAATGCATGTGCATTCTGGAACACCTTCAAATGTTGTATTATGTGGTTTAGGAACTAGTATAGCAGGTTGTAGTAGATTTAGAATAGTTGTAAAAGGAACTGGATGCCATGGAGCTATGCCAGAACTTGGAGTGGATCCAATAAACATAGCAGCACATATATATATATCTTTACAGGAAATAATTGTTAGAGAAATATCAGCTACTGAATCTGCTGTTGTAACAATAGGCAAGATTGTGGGAGGAGAAGCACCAAACATAATACCTGGTGAGGTTATTATGGAAGGAACTATAAGAAGCTTAAATAAAGAAGTTGGAGAATTCATATTTAATAGGATGAATGATATAGTAGTGTCTACTGCTAATATGTTTAGAGGAGAAGCAGAGTTAATAGAATTATCATTGGTACCACCACTAGTTAATAATACTGATTTGGTTAAAGAAGTTACTTCTTACGTAAAAGATTTAATAGGTGAAAAAGCAGTTACTTTGTTTGAAGGAGGAGGAATGGGATCAGAGGATTTTGCCTCTTACTCATATGAAGTTCCAAGTATTTATCTTATGCTGGGTGCTGGAACAAAGCAAGAAAATTCTTTATATGGTGAACCAATGCATAATGAAAATGTAGTGTTTAATGAAGATATATTAGTTACAGGTGCAGCTATGCATACATATTGTGCTATTATGTGGTTAAAAAGTAATAAAGATAAAAAATAAAAAGATCTAAATGAGAATACCGTATTATTCATAATGAATATACGGTATTTTTAGTTTAATTTACTTATTTGCTGTAGTAATTAATTTATGATCGATGTGAGAAATTTAATGAAGTTATAAATGAAAGAATATTATTTTTTTTTAAACACATCCTAAAAATGGACATAATAATTAAATAAACAATATGAAGGAGCATGATAAAGATTTTATTAAAATAGAAAATACAGGAGGAATAGATTATGACACCTAAAGAACTTGCAGAATTAACAATACAAGATATAGTAATTAAAAGAGAAAGAGCAGAAAGAGAATTTTATGCTTATCAAAAAGAAAAAATAGTAAGAAGAAAAAAATCTTATAATGTAAGATTTGGTGGATATAGGTGGTAATTATATAGTTAAAATAGAAATTAAGCCAAAAAGAAAATCAATTTATAAGTTTGCTATAGATATAGGATATTGTTAAGAAAAAATAGAGAAAAATTTAGGACAAATAAAGGACAAATTAGAGAAAAAACAAAGAATATTTTGTGTACAAATTTAGGAAGTGATGTTAAAGTTTATGTATGGTCAAAAATTATATAGAGATTCAAATATATCATACAAAATAAACTTTTTGATGCGTTATCCCCTAATTAAAATACCTATAGAATATTATAGGTATTTTTTATTTAATTTAAATAATGGTAGAATTAAATAAGGGGGAGATAATATGAAAGTTGGATTAAGAAAACCTAGTATTAAAAAAAGCATAAAAGCAAGAACTACTGGAAAATTAAAAAGAGAAATCAAGAGATCTATTAATCCGTTGTATGGTAAAAAAGGAATGGGTTATATAAATGATCCTAAGAAAGCAATTTATAATAAAGTATATAATAAAACAACATTTGAAGTAAAAGATATAATTGATGTAAGTTCAGTAAAAAAAGAAAATATTGATAATTATAATAAAGAAAATACTAATATAGGGGTATTGGGAATTATAGTTGAATTACTTAATTTTATAGCAAATTTATTTAAATTAGCTTTTTATATTGGAATATTAGTGTTAATTGGGTATATAATTTTAGGGATAATATTTTAAAGAGTCTTCATCACTGGGGATTCTTTTTTTATTTAAATTGAAAGAGGTGAGAGTATGAAAGAAATATATATTAGTTATCATTGTAATAATTGCGGAAAAACAAGTATTTTAATTACTGATGAGATAGAAGATACATTAAAAAAAGACAAATATCTTTCATGCTCTCATTGTGGAAGTAAAAGAATATTTGAAGAAAAGAAAACAAATGATTTAAGAAAATGTATGAAACATGATTCATACAAAAGAAAACATGGAGCATTGAGGCAGGTGATGCATGAATGAGTAATGAAATGGAAGCTATAAAAGATGTAAATGCTATTATGGACATAGCTGACTTTTTTAGAACTACAGGTAAGCATGCTGAAAGAAATTATATAATGTTTCTTATTGGAATATATACTGGTCTTAGAATTGGAGATATTTTATCATTAAGAGTTCGAGATGTTAAAGAAGCAAAGTATATAGAATTAAAAGCTGAAAAAACAGATAAAAAAACAAAAATAATTATAAATGATTATTTAAAAGCAGAGCTTGAAGAATATATAAAAGATAAAAAAGAATTTGAATATCTAATTAAATCTCAAAAAGGTAGGAATAAACCAATAGGTAAAACTCAGGCTTGGCGAGAGATGAAAAAAGCTGCAAATGAGTTTGGATTAGATAATATAGGATGTCATACATTAAGAAAAACATTCGGTTATTTTTTTTATCAGCAATATGGAGATATAGTAACTTTGAAGAATATATTTGGTCACTCTGATATCTCTGTTACATTTAAATACATTGGATTAAATCAGGATAAAACAGATAAATGTGTTGGTGGATTGAAATTACTGCCAACACATAAAAAGAAAAAAAGATAAATATATGCATTTAAACAGTAAAAACGGAAATAATTTTTTTTAATATTTAAAATGCAATAAAAATTTAGGTATATTACATTTTAGGGATGAAAAATAATTGCATATATAAGAAGAAAAAGTTTTTTTAAAATGCAATTAAATTACCCAAAACATTACATTTATAAAATTAGGGGGAGGGTTACTGTTGGATAAGATTTACAACGATAGAGTAACAAAATATCAAAATAAAATTGATGCACTTCAACACAAAGTAAATAGATTTATAAAGTTATCAGAAAAGAATATACCAAAAGATAATCATGATATTGATACAATAGTGTTCACAAAGTATATCGAGTTGAGCGATGTAAAAAGAGTTGCTGATTATATTAATAGTCTTGGACTAAAGATACCAACTGATACTTATATTGGGGAAAGAAAGTATTTAACTAATGACATTACTGCAATATTAAAAAGCAAAACAGAAGTCAATCCAGAACTTATAGAGTGTGTAACACTAATGAAAGAGTTAGATAAAAGATTTAGTAAAATAAATTTATAATTATTGTTTGGTTAAATGAGATGAGAAAGAATGAGTGAACTCATTAACAATATAGTACTATCTAATAGCATTCATAGTTGTCATAGTTATCACAATAAAAAATGAAAATTTTAATAAAAAATAAAATATATTTATTATATAAGAACAAAAGGTACTGTGACAGGATAAAGAGGACCTGTGGGTCTAGCGATGCCCAAAACATTTCTAGTTACAAAAAAATTTTTAAAGGTGTTTCCGTTACCACATTTAAGAGAGGAGGAATTACTTTGAGTGATGAAACTAAGAAAATTGATTCAGTTGACCAGGTAACAGTATCAAGCACAGTTTTAGCAAATCTATTTGGATTAACAACTAGAAGAATAAGACAACTTGAAAATGAGGGAGTCATAAAAAAGATTGCTAGAGGTAAATATTCACTACAAGATAACATAAAAAGTTATATTACTTTTATAAAAACTTCAACAGATCTTAAAGAAAGTAAAACAGAAGAAGGTAAAATTGATTATGATGAAGAACATGCTTTACTTGAAAGACGAAAAAGAGAAAAGATTGAATTAGAGCTTGCATCAATGAGAGGCACAATGCATTTTAGTGAAGATGTTGAAAGAGTTATGAATGATATGTTATCTAATTTCAGAGCAAAAATCTTAGCTTTACCTTCAAGAGTATCTCCAAGACTTATGGGTATTAATACTATTGCTGATATACAAGAAACTTTACAAAGCGAGGTGCTTGATGTACTTAATGAGTTAAGCAAGTATAATCCAAATGATTTCTATAGTGAAAAGTATATTGATGTTGTTGAAGATGAAATTAATAATGAGGATATCAAACAAAATGAAGAAGCAGCAAATTCATAGAAAAACTATAGATTTATTTAAAAATCTAGTTTTAATATTAGAACCACCACCACTTTTAACAGTATCAAAGTGGGCAGATAGTTATAGAAAGTTATCTCCTGAAAGTTCTGCCGAACCTGGTCAATGGAAAACATCAAGAGCAGAATATCAAAGGGAGATAATGGATTCACTTTCTAATAAAGAAACTGAAATTATTATTGTAATGAGTAGTGCTCAAGTAGGAAAAACTGAATTAATAAACAATATAGTAGGTTATTTTATAGATTATGATCCTTCACCTATTATGTTATTAATGCCAACATTAGATTTAGCTCAATCTTATTCAAAAAAGAGATTAGCACCAATGATAAGAGATACACCAGTATTAAGAAATAAAGTTAAAGATGCAAAATCTAGAGATTCTGATAATACTTTATTAGAAAAAGGATTTCCAGGAGGATATATTGCATTAACAGGAGCAAATTCACCAACAGGATTATCTTAAAGACCTATTAGAATTCTATTAGCTGATGAAGTTGATAGATTTCCAACAAGTGCAGGTATTGAAGGTGATCCTTTATCTTTAGCCGAAAAAAGAACAAAGACCTTTTGGAATAAAAAGAAATTTTTTGTTTCAACTCCAACTGAAGCTGGTATTTCGAGGATTGATAAAGAATTTGATGATAGTTCTAAAGAAGAATGGTGCTTGCCTTGTCCAGTTTGTGGTAAACTTCAACCTTTGAAATGGGCTCAAATTCATTTTGAAGACATAACACATGAATGTAAATTTTGTGGAGACAGATGTAACGAGTTTGAATGGAAAGCTGGAAAAGGAAAATGGATTGCTAAATATCCTGAAAGAATTAAAAAAAGAGGTTTTCATCTTAATGCTTTAGCTTCACCATGGGAAAGATGGAACAACATAATTGAAGAGTTTAAATTAGCAAAGAAAAATGGTCCAGAAACTCTAAAAACTTGGGTTAATACTACGTTAGGTGAGGTTTGGCAAGATGATGAAGGCGAAGGAGCTGACAATGATGATTTAACTGCTAGAAGAGAACACTATATTACAGAAGTTCCTAGAAAGGTTATTTTACTAACAGCTGGAGTGGATGTTCAAGATGATAGACTTGAAATTGAAGTTGTTGGATGGGGTGTTGGTAAAGAATCTTGGGGAATACAATATCAAGTTTTTTGGGGAGATCCAGGTCAAAAAGTGGTATGGAATATGTTAGATGAATATCTACTTAAAACATTTTGGTTTGATGAAAATGAAGGACTTGTAATATCAAGTGCATGTGTAGATAGTGGGGGACATTATACAACAGAAGTTTATAGGTTTTGTAAAGCTAGAGAGCATAGAAGAGTATATGCTATTAAAGGGGTAGGTGGATATGGAAAACCATTTATAAGTAAAGTAAGTAGAAATAATAGAGAAAGAACAGCTTTATTTTCTTTGGGAGTTGATACTGGAAAAGAATCTATATTAACTAGGTTAAATATACAAGAAGAAGGTCCATGCTATTGTCATTTTCCAATAGAATCAGATAGAGGTTATGATGAAAATTATTTTAAGGCGTTAACATCAGAAAAAAAAGTTCTTAGATATAAAAAAGGAGTTCCTACTTATGAATGGGTGAAAAAGAAAAGTGGAATAAGAAATGAAGCATTAGATTTAAGAAATTATGCCAATGCAGCTTTTGAAATTTTAAATCCCGATTTAGATGCAATGGCATGTAAAAATATAAATGGTAATGTATTTCAACAAGCTAAAAAAGTATCTAAGAAAAAAAGGAAAATAGTTTCAAAAGGATTATAGAAAGGAGAATTATCTATGGCATTTAGTTTAGAAACAGCACAAGAACATTTACAGGCATGGTTAAAAGCAGAATTAGCAGTAGTTAATGGTCAAAGTTATACAATAGGAACTAAAACTTTAAATAGAGCTAATTTATCACAAATTAAAGAACAAATTAAGTATTGGAAAAATGAAGTTGAACTAGCTAGAAAAATTCAAGCAAGAAAAGGAAGAAATAGAGTATATAGAATAGTTCCAAGAGATTTATAGGAGGTTGTTTATGAATATTTTTGATAAAACTTTATCTATAATTTCTCCTGAAAAAGCATTAAAAAGAACTTTAGCCAAAAAACATCTTCAAATAATTAATAGTGGATATTCAAATTATGGTGCAAGTAGAAGTAAAAAAAGTCTTATTGGTTGGATAAGTAGAGGTGGTTCACCTAAAGAAGATATAATTGATAACTTAGATACGCTTAGACAACGCTCAAGGGATTTATATATGGGTGCTCCTATTGCCACAAGTTCTATAAAAACATTAAGAACTAATGTAATAGGTGCAGGATTAAAGCTTAAGTCACAAATTGATGGAGATTTTTTAGGACTTACAGAAGAAGAGTGCATAAGGCTTGAAGAGCAAATTGAAAGAGAATTTTCATTATGGGCAGATACTAAAAATTGTGATGTAGAAAGATTAAATAATTTTTATGAATTGCAGCAATTAGCATTTCTTAGTTGGATGATGAATGGTGATACATTTACATTAATGCCAACGATCAATAGAATTAATGAAATATATGATCTTAGAATATTATTAGTTGAAGCTGATAGAGTTTGTAATCCAAACAATAGTTCAAATACAGAAAGCATGCAAGAAGGTGTTGAGGTAAATGAAAATGGTGAAATAGTAGCTTATCATATATGCTCAATACACCCATTATCAACATCATACACAAAAGCACCTAAATGGACACGCGTTGAAGCATATGGAAAGAACACAGGTAGACCTAATATATTGCACCTTATGGAAAGTGAACGAATAGGACAAAAAAGAGGAGTTCCTATTTTAGCACCAGTAATTGAAGCATTGAAACAACTTGGAAGATATACAGATGCTGAATTAATGGCAGCAGTAATAAGTGGAATGTATACTGTCTTTATTGAAAGCAAATCAAATGATTCAGAAAATCCATATGGAGAATCTATTCCAATAGAAGATCAAGTTGATTCGGAAGATGATAATTCATATGAACTAGGAAATGGAGCAATAATTTCACTTGGAGAAGGTGAAAGTATTAAAGAAGCTAATCCTGGTAGACCTAATACTGCATTTGATGGATTTGTTAATTCTATATGTAGACAAGTAGGAGCAGCACTTGAAATACCTACAGAGTTATTACTTAAGCAATTTACAGCATCATATTCAGCATCAAGAGCAGCACTTCTTGAAGCGTGGAAAATGTTCAGAATGAAAAGAGAGTGGATGAGTAATGATTTTTGTCAACCTATATTTGAAGAATTTATGTGTGAAGCAGTTGCTAAAGGTAGAATAAATGCACCAGGTTTCTTTAATAATCCGTTAATAAAAAAAGCTTACTGTAATGCTATTTGGACAGGACCAAGTGCAGGTCAAATTGATCCACTTAAAGAAGTTAATGCAGCAACAAAGAGAATTGAAGAAGGTTTTTCTACTAGAAGTAAGGAAACAATGGAGCTTACAGGAGGTGATTTCTATAAAAATGCTAAACAAAGAATAAGAGAAGAAAAAACAATGAAAGAGGTGAGGAACATAAATGCAATCAAAGAAAGTACAAATATCAAAGACGGAGCCAAAGAGTAAGGTTGATTCACTATCAATCCCTAAATTAAATCTCAAGAATGTTAAGATAATTAACAGTATAGGAAATAAAAATAATGAAGTGAGATTTTGGAACTTTGTTGAAACTCCTGATGAAGAAGTTGAATTAATGCTTTATGGAGAATTTGTTTCACAAAAATCATGGTGGAATGATGATGGACAAATAACAGCATCTGATTTTAAAGAACAGTTAGACTTATATAAAGATAGAGATAATATTACTGTAAGAATCAATTCTAATGGTGGAGATGTTTTTACAGCTAGTGCAATTTATACATTGCTAAAAGATTGCAAAGCTAGTATTACAGTAAAAATAGATGGGATGGCAATGAGTGCGGCTACTGTAGTTGCGATGGCAGGAGATAAAGTTCTTATTCCATCAACAAGCATATTCATGATACATGATCCATTGGCAGGGTTATGTGGATATTACAATGTCTCTGATTTAGAAAAAGTAATTAATAGATTATCAGTAGTAAAAAATACAATTATTAATGCTTATATTAATAAAACAGACAAAACAAAAGAAGAAATAGAAGACTTAATGACAAATGAGTTATGGCTTACGGGAGAAGATGCTGTTAATGAGGGATTCTGTGATGAAGTTATGTTCTCAGAAACAGATAATGAACCAGTACTTGATGGAAATAACTTAATAATTAATTCAGTTAGCATAGATTTAGCTAATTATAATGTTTCAGATGAATTTAGAACAAAAATAAAAAATAAAATAGGTATAGAAAAGAATCAATCAGGATTTAGCAATACAGCTAATATTCAGAATGATTCTTTTTTAAATATAAATAAAAATCAAAGGGGAGAAGACGAAGTGATAAAAAATGCACAAGAATTAAAAAACAAGTATCCTGATGTTTACAATGAAGTTGTCAATACAGCTAAAGAAGAGGAAAGAGATAGAATTAAGAATATCGATGAATTAGGTGTTCAAGGATATGAGGATTTAATCAATAAAGCTAAATATGAAGAAATGAAAGATGCAGGATCATGTGCTATAGCAATAATGAAAGCTCAAAAAGGTGAGGGAGAAAACTTCCTAAACAATAGAGAACAAGATATAACAACATCGAATGTTAATGAAGTACCAGGAGCAAATGCTGATGGTCTAAAAGAAGGAAAATATGATGATAAGGAAACTGATGATATATTTAATAAAGCATTAGGAGGAACTAAATAATGGAGCATACAGAATATAATCCAAAAAATATTTTTTCAGGTAATGTAATGCCGGTTGTTACAAATTCAATTAAGTTAGCAGCAGCACAAGTTGCAAGTGAACTTTCAGTTGTATATTATGATTCAACAAAAAAAGAGTATTTTACAGTTGAATCAGAAAGTCAAAAAGCAGATGCAAGTAAAGTATATGGACTTTCAGCTTTAGATGCGGCATCAAGTGATGATGTAATTGAAATTCCAGTATATCTTACAGGTGAGTTTAATAGAGCAGCTGTAAGATTACCACAAGGAAAAGACCTAGAAGAAGTAGTAATTGCATTTAGATCAAAAGGAATATTTTTAAAATAGAGAGGGGATAAGATAATGTCAATTAATTTATATGATCCTAGAACGATGAGAAAAGCAGTAGAAAGATCTACAAAACCAAAAACATTTTTAAGAGATACTTTTTTTGGAAGAGTTGAAACTTTTGACACAAAGAAAGTTGATGTTGATTTCATGAAAGGTAATAGAAAATTAGCACCTTTTGTTCATGAAAAAATTGGTGGAAAAACAGTAGAGAATACTGGCTATAGAACAAATACTTATACACCAGTATTAATTGCTCCTGATACAATAACAACAACTGATGATATTTTAAGTAGAGTTGCAGGAGAATCTCTTTATAATGGATATACTCCTGAAGAAAGAGCAGTTCAAAAAATGGTAAAAGATTTTGCTAAATTAGAAGATATGATTACCAGAAGAGAAGAATGGATGTGTTCAAAGGCTATCTTTACTGGAAAGATACCTATTATTGGAGATTCATTAAACTACGAAATAGATTTTGAATTTGAAAATAAAGAAATTAAGTCAGGTGATGATTTATGGAGTAATGCAAAATCAAATCCAATTAATCAACTTGAAGAAATGGTTGAAACAGTTCAAAAGAAGGGTATGACAACACCTGATGTATGTATAATGGCAACAGATGCAGCAAGAGCATTTATTAATAATGCAAATGTTCAGAAAGTGCTTGATGTAAAAAACATTCAACTTGCTAGAATAGAACCAAAACAGCTACCAAATGGAGCAACTTATATTGGAACAATCCCACACTTAGGATTAGATATATATAAATATAATGAATGGTTCTTAGATGATTTTACAAACCCTGAAAAACCAACTACAGAACCAATGGTTCCAGAAGGCTATGTTGGCTTATTATCAACAGAAGCTGATTTTTTTATGGCATATGGTGCAGTTACTATTATTGATGGGAAAACAGAAAGATTTGTTACAGTTGAAGGTACAAGAACTCCTGATACTTGGATTAAAAAGAAACCAGCAAGAAGATTTTTTCAATTAAATTCAAGACCATTACCTTGTCCAGTAGAAGTTGACAGTTGGTATGTAGCAAAGGTGTTATAGGAGGGTGTTCATTAAGAACACCTTTTTATTATGAGTATAAAATGTTTAGAAAATATAAGTCATGATGGAGTTAAGTATAATAAGGATGATATTATAACCAGTATTACTAAAGATGAAGCAATAAGATTAATAAATTTAGAAGTTGCAATTAAAATTGATGATAAATTTAAATCAACTAGAAAAGATTTAAGAAAAGTATTTGCAAATAAATATAAAAGAAACAGACTTTCAGAAATGGAGAGGAAATATGAATTTTAAAGAGCAGCTTAAAGAAGATTTAAATATATTCTTTAATATTGAAGAATATGGAGAAGAGCATCTTATAGATAGAAAAGTTGTTAATGTTATAGTTGATAATGAAACTCTTAAAAGTAGAAATAAAAAAGAATATGATGGTATCATTCAGGCTGATATATTATATTTTGCAAAAGAAGAAGATTTAATAAAAGAGCCAATACCTGAAAGTGTGCAGATCTTTGATGGAGTACCTTATATTATTTTTGATGCAAAACTTGATGGGGGAGTGTATGAAGTAATACTTCAAGCAAATAAAAATTAATGGCTATAAATATTAAAATTGATGATAAAGAATTAAAAAAGACAGTGCTGAAGCTTAGTAAATTTCCTAATGAAATTCCTAAAGCTACATCAGCTGCACTTAATAGAACAATAAGTTTTGTTACTAAACGAGTTAAAAAAGAGGTTACTTCTGAATATTCAATTAAATCTGGAGAAGTAGCAAAAAGTTTTAATATAAAAAAGGCTAGCAATGGTAGTCTATCGGCTATGATTACATCCAAAGGTCAAGTATTAACTTTAAGTCACTTTCCTGCAAACTTAAAAGCTGGATGGACAAAAGGTGCTAAAGTAAAGGTAAAAGTAAAAAGGTCAGGATATAAGCAAATAAATAGTACTCCTTCAGCTTTTGTTGCTTCGCTTGGTGGAAATTTGCATATAGTAAAAAGAAAAACCTCAAAATCTTATCCTATTGAGGTTTTAAGAACATTATCAATACCACAAATGGTAAGCAATACTAAAATAAGTGAAACTGTTATGAAAGAAGCTAAAGAACAGTTGAAAAATAGAATTGAACATGAAGTTGAATTTAGATTAGGTAAATTATCAAAATAGGAGAGTATTATGACAGACATTGAGGTATTAAAAGAATTATCGTTATTTTTAGAAAATAATGTGGCAAGAAAAGTCAAACTAGAAAAACCACCTGAAAAGGGGATAATAGATAAAGAAGGTAGCTATGAATTAGTTAATCCATCGATATATAAAGGCTGGATACCATTAAAAAATTTAGATGAATATGAGTATTCTATTCCATCTATTGTAGTAATGGTAGATGATGGAGAGGATGATAATAGTGATTCTACTTTGAATATTAGACTTAAAATTGCTACTTATGATCCAGGAGAAACACAAGAAAATGGAATAGTAGAACTAAATGGTAATGGATATATGGATTTATTGAATCTAATAACTAAAATAAGATTGGCATTATCACAAAATCCAATAATCGCAGAAAAAGTTAATATAAACAAACCTATTAAATGGAGCATGGACAGTCAACAAAGTTATCCATATTGGACAGCTAATATAAGTTTTACTGTTTCTATAGCTCCATTAGCTTTTAATATAGCAAAAAATTTTCTATAAGGAGATGATGACGTGGGATATAAGCATGGTATATATGGTGAAATAGTAGCCAGCAAAGAAACCATAACAAATAGTAAAAATGTGCCTATATATATTGGAACAGCACCAATACACAGAGTAAGAGGTGCAATTATTAATAAGCCGCAACTTATTAGAAGTTTGCAAGAAGCTGAAATAAAAATTGGATATAAAGAGGAGGATAAATTTTCGGAATTCACGCTTTCAGCTGCAGTATATGCACATTTTCAAAATAAGATTAAACCTATAGGTCCTATTGTAATTATTAATACATTAGATCCTTCAAAACATGGTGAAAATGTAACTGAAACTGTACCTATTATTAATGGAGTAGGATTAATTAAAGAACATATTTGCATTGATTCTATAAAGATAGATGAAAAACAAGAAGGCTCTGATTATAAATTAGAGTATACCAATGAAGGATATTTAAAAATAATAGAACTTAAAGAGGAAATTTGGGGAGAATCAATATCAGTTTCATACAAAAAAATAGAGCCTAACAAAGTAAATGATACTGATGTCATTGGATTTTATGATGTGGAAAGTGATGAAAGAACAGGCATAAAGGCTATATCAGATGTATATGAAGAATTAAATTTAGTTCCATCTATAATAAGTGCTCCTGGATTTAATCATTTCCCAAAAGTTGAACAGGCACTTGTGGCTAATTCAACTAAAATTTCTGATAAATGGGAGGCAATATGCTTTACAGATCTAGATTGTACTACAGCTACTACAATAGAAAAAGCTATTGCTTGGAAAAATAGTAATAATTATAATTCAAATTCAGAAAAAGTTTGTTGGCCAAAGGGAATAGTTGCAGGAAGAGAAATGTGGTTATCAATTTGTGCAATTGTAGCAAAATTACAAACTGATATAAAAAATGACAATATTCCATATGAAAGTCCATCAAATAAACCTATAGATATAAGTGGCTTAATAGTAAATAGTAAGAAGATAAAAATAAGTCAATCAAGAGCAAATGATCTTAATGAAAAAGGTATTACTACAGCAATATACTCTGGTGGTAAATATGTTTTATGGGGTCCACACATGGGTAATTTCGAATTTGGAGTTACTGATAAACCAGAAGATATTTTTGATGTAAACATAATGACAAATAAATATTTATTAAATGATTTTCAATCAAGAAATGGGGATTTAGTAGATCAATCAATGACACGAAATGAAATTGATGCTCTAGTTAATTCAGAACAAATGAGATTAGATTCGTTAGTTAGTGGTGGAAAAATTCTTTTAGGAGACATTAGCTTTAATCAAACAAATAATTCTACATCAGATATTATTAATGGAGATTTTGCTTTTGACACCTTAGTAACAAATACACCATTAGCTAAGTCAATTACTAACAGAGTTCAATATACATCACAAGGCATAAATAATTTATATGGAGGTGAAAAAGAATAATGTCAGAAGGAATATCAAATAAGGTTATAGATTACAGTGTTTATGTAAGAAATGATGGAAAAGCAACAAAAATTGGAGATACAACTTCAATAACATTACCAAGTGTCGAAATGTTAACAGATTCTATAAAAGGATCTGGAATAGTTGGTGAAATAGATGTTCCAACATTTGGGCAAATTGGTTCAATGGAAACTGAGATTAGTATTAGAGTTACAAATGATAAGTATGGAATTTTAATTTCAGCCTATGAATTGGAATATAGGTGGGTTACGGATGTTATTAACCCTGCAAACGGTAAAGTAACAACTATTGCTCATAAAGCATTTCTTAAAGTTATACCAAAGAAATTTGATGAAGGAAAACTCGAACCAGGCTCTGCTCAAGATGGAAGTGTATCATGGGAAGTTATAGCATATAAGAGAATTGTTAATGGTAGCGAAATACTTAATATTGATAAATTAAACGGAATTTATGCAATTAATGGTGTAAATAAGTTAAAAGATGTAACAGCAAATTTATAAAAATTAAAATTAAGAAAATAGACTAGGATAATTTATTATTCTAGTCTATTAAATTGGAGGAGAATAGGAATGGAAGAAAACAATAATGTATTAAAATTAAGAAAGTCTGTAATGATTGATGGAGAAGAAAAGGCAGAAATAAAATATGATTTTGATGAATTAACTGGTGAAAATTTAGAAAATGGTTTTAAAACAGCAATAAAAAGTGGATATGTTGTTAGTGCTTCATATGAATTAGACCCAATAATTGGGGCTCATATGTTTGCAGAAGCTGCTGGAATTGCTTATACAGATGTAAAAAGATTTGGGTTTTCAGATTATAGTAAAGCAGCATCACTTGCAAGAGATTTTTTTATACAAGGCTTGGGTGGATACCAAGACGAAAGCATTTAAAAGGAATAGTTGCACAAATAACCCTTGAAACTTCAAATTCTAAAAAAGACTGTTATCAAATGCCATTGCTTGATTTATTTGAATATTATGATGCATTGGCAGATGTAGTAGAAAGACGAAATGAAGAATATAAGAAGTTAGCTAATAAAGGTAAGGGGTGAGGCTATGGCTAAAATTTTACAAACTAATATTGCTATAGGTGGAATATTAAATCCAAGCCTTCAAAAGGCTTTTTCAAATGTTGCACAATTCGCAAATAAAACATCATCTTCTATATCCAAGATAAATTCAAAAAGTACATCCCTTGCACAAAATGCAGGGGCACAAGTACAAGGGGTTTCAAATAAAATAAAGGCAGCAATAGCTACAGGTGCTGTTGCTATTGCTGCTAAAAAAACCGGATCAGCAATGTTAAACCAAGCTTCAGGCATGGAACAATATAGAAATACATTAAATATTGTAATGAAAGACCATGAAAAGGCTGCAAAAACTTTTGCTTGGGCTACTGATTATGCAAATAAAACACCCTTTGAAACAGGCGAGATAGTTGATGCAACTGTAAAACTTACTAGTTATGGACTTGAAGCTCAAAAAATACTTCCTTTAACAGGAGATATGGCTGGAGCAATGGGGAAAAGTATTGACCAAGCTACAGAAGCTATAGCTGATGCCCAAACAGGAGAATTAGAGAGACTTAAAGATTTTGGAATAACTAAAGATATGATTGTTGCACAAGGAGCTAAAGATTTAGCTGGAATAGAGCTTGTTAACAATAAAGGTCAAATTACAAATCAAAGGGCTTTTAATGCAGCAATGTTTTCATTAATGAAGGAAAAATATTCTGGTGCAATGGAAATACAATCCAAAACGTTTAAAGGACTCATGTCTACAACTTCTGGCATTATAAAAAATGGACTTGCGAGAATAGCAGGAATATCTGCTACTGGCGAAATTATAGATGGTTCAGCTTTTGATGTAGTTAAAAGTAAACTACAAGGGTTAACAGATAAATTATTACAAATGCAATCTGATGGAAGCTTTAATGTTATTGCAGAAAATTTTTCAGGATTTGTTCAAAATGTTACTAATGGAATAGATTATATAATTCCTAAAATAGGAGGAATTTTTACTTATATACAACAATATGGACCACAAATAATACAGATTGCAGGTTTTATTGGAAAAACATTTTTAGGATGGAAAGTTATAAGTATGGTATCTTCAGGTATTCAAGCTGTTAAGGGAGTATATGATTCACTTGTTATACTTAAATCAGGATATTCAGCTTTAAGCATAGCTAAAATGAAGGACAAAATAGAAACTATATATATTAATGCATTGTATGCAAAAGATGCAATTGTTAGAAAAAGTTCAGCTATAGCAACTGGTGCTCAAAGTGCAGCACATAGAATTCTTAATGCTCTAAAAATAAAAGAAAAAATTCAAGCTATAAAAATAGGTGCTATATATGCAAAAGATGCAGTAGTAAGAGGAATTTCAACAGTAGCAACGGGAGCACAAACAGCAGCACAATGGGCATTAAATTCAGCATTTTTAGCATGTCCATTAACTTGGATAGTATTAGGTATAATGGCTGTTGTAGCAATATTTATATTATTATGGACAAAATGCGAAGGATTTAGAAATTTCTTTATTGGAATGTGGGAAGGTATAAAAACAGGAATACAAGCATTTAATATATGGCTAACAACAGCAATGACAACAAATTGGACAACTTCATTTGGAGCATTGGGAGCAATTCTTAATAGTTTTTTCTTTACAGTAGGAAGCATATGGAATACTATTAAAATGGTTTTTCAAGGAATTGTCGATTTTGTAAGTGGAGTATTTTCTGGAAATTGGTCTTTAGCTTGGCAAGGTATAGTTGAAGTATTTTCTGGAATAATCAGTGGAATAGGGGCAGTAATAAAAGCACCATTAAATGCAGTAATAGGATTAATTAATGGAGCTATTGAAGGAATAAATTCTATAAGCATTGACATTCCTGATTGGGTTCCTGATTGGGCAGGTGGTGGAAAACACTTTGGAGCAAATATTCCACAAATACCACTTCTTGCAAAAGGAGGATTTACTAATATTCCAAGTATTTGTGGTGAAGCTGGTCCTGAATCTGTTATACCCCTTAAAAGAAATAATCCACGTAGTTTATCTTTATTAGAAAAAACAGCTTCTACTATTGGATATGAACCAAATAGAGAAGGATCACATACATTTATATTTTCACCTAAAATATCAGGAAATGTAGATTCAGAAACAATAAACCAACTAAAACAAAGTTTTGAAGATTTTAAATCAATGGTTATAGATGCATTAGAAGATGAAAAGAGGGTTAATTTTGGCTAGAGAATATTCAATATATACAACAAAAGCAGGTGATACTTTTGATAGTATTGCTCTCGACTTTTATGAAGAAGAAAACTATTCTGTATTCATTATGCAACTAAATCCAGATTTAATAGGTACTTTAATTTTTGAATATGGAATACAGCTTAAAATACCAGATATAGATGTTAAAGATACTTCAACACTTCCACCATGGAAAAGGTAGGTGTTTAATATTAAAGTGATTTATGAAGGTACTGAAATTAATATTGAGGTATCTGATTGTAAAATAATTGATAATATGGGTGGCAAGGCTGATAGTCTTGCTATTTCATTTGCAGATATAAAAAATGAGTGTAGAAAATGGGATTTTGCTAAAAATAATACTATAGAGATTATAGATAAACCATTCAGAACAGGCGTTATGTATATTGATTGCTTTGGATGCAGTAGTGGTTCATATAATATTGATGCTATATCAATAAAAAAAACTTTTAAAAGTAAAAAAACAAGAACATGGGAAAAAGTAAATTTTTTAGATTTAGCTGAAGATCTTATGCAAGAATTAGGATTGAAATTAGAAACTTATGGAATTGATGATTTTCAATATTCAAGAGTAGACCAGATACAAAAAAATAATCTAGAATTTTTAAATTATAGATGTATGCTTGAAGGGTATAACTTAAAAATTAGCAATGGAAAAGCCTTGATTGTTTCAGAAAATTTTTTACAATATCAAAACGAAGTTCTAACATTAAATCCGTCTTGTTTTATAGGAAAATATAATTTTAAATGTAAATCAAATGATGTATATGGTGGATGTGAAACAATTTCATTTTCTGGAACACTTATAAAGGGAAGTTATATATCAAATAAAGCAAATGGTGAATTAATTAAAATTACTGATATACCTATTACTTCTATAGGCGAAGCTAACAGATTTTCAAAAAATATCTTGATGTCTTTAAATAAATATGAAACTATAGGTATATTTACTATAAATAAAAACACTTTAATTGCTGCGGGTAATTTAATTAAAATTGAAAATTTAGATAGTTTTAATGGTAAATATATTATTGAAAATATTATTCATGATTTAATATCTGGTAAATCAAAATTAACAGTTAGAAAAATAATGGAGGGATATTAATGAATAGAAAAGGAATTGTTTCTACTATTGGAACAAATACAGCAAGAGTACAATTTCCTGAATTAGAGGATAGCGTTTCTTATGAATTACCAATAGCAAAACATATTAGTATGGTTGATTTTCATGTAGGAGAAGAAGTATTAGTATGCTTTTACAATAATAATTTTAAAAGTGGTATTATTATGGCTAGAATGGGGTGATTAAATGTCTATAGGTAGTTTTAATAGTAAAACTTTTGAGGTAACTCAAGATAAGATATATACCTTTGATGACTATACTAGAGATATTTCACTTAATATAGAAGACCAAGAAGTAGATGGAAGTAAACCATCTACTTATATAAAAGGTATAACTCTTGAACAAGTGAGTTTTAATGTTAAATTAATTCAATCTAATAGTATTGATGTAAAAACAGAAATTGATGATTGGAAAAACATTTGTGAAGATGGAGTTCCATATATGCTTTTTATAGGAGATAAACCTGTTTCAAATAATAAGTTTTTATTAACTAGTGTTAGTTTAACTGACAATATATATATATATGGGGGGAAATTAATTAAAAGCACAATGAAGTTAAGCTTCAAGGAGTATGTAAGAGCAGGTGTTAAAAAAGAAGAAGGGACTTCGAGTGAATCTAAAAAAACCAGTAAATCAAAAGGCAAAAAAAAGTCTTCAGAAAAAAAAGAAATGTCAAGTGAAGATAATGCAAAGGTAGATGCATTAGAAAATAAAATCTTTGGAGGATAATTATGGAGTATACAGTAAAGAGTGATACAAATTTAATTAATTGGAATGCTAAAGGTGATGAAAGAATACTTCAAAATGTAAATAACATCCTTAATATAGTTAAATATGAAGTTCCGTATGATAGATTAATGGGCAGAAATCCTAAAAATTTAGATGGAGTTTTAGAAAAAAATAAAGCAGCACTTATTGAAGAAACCTATGATTTAATAAATACCTATGAAACCAGGGCTACAGTTAAAAATGTAGAAATTGAATTTAAGGAAAGTGATGATAATAAAGATATTAAAATTCCATTCATAAAGGTGGTAGTAACAATTGATTAATTTTATAAATATTAATCCTGAAACAATATTTGAAGATATGTTAACTACTGTAGAAACAGAACTTGAGGAAAAAATACATGATGGTGATGAAAGAAAGCTTTTTTTACGCTCATTAATGCCAATAGTAGTAGGAATAGCAAATAAAATAAATGATACTGCAAACCAAAATCTATTAGAAAACGCAAGAAAAGAAAAGTTAGATGCAATAGCCAAAGATTATCATACTACAAGTAGATTACAAGCAACATATTCATTTTGTAAAGGAAAAGTAAAATTATCTACTATCCAAAATGAAAATATTACAATAAAAGCTGGAACTAAAGTTACACCAGATGGTATAACTATGTTTAAAGTTAAAGAGGATACTATTATTCCAAAAGGAATTTTAGAATCAGATATTATCCTTATAGCAGTATCACCTGGAGAAAAATACAATGGTTTTGAAATTGGAAAAATTAATTACATTGTTGATCCTATAGCATATGTAGAAAAAATTTATAATACTGAAATATCTAAGTCCGGTTCAGATATTGAAGATGATAAATCATATAGAAAAAGAGCCAGATTAGCAATGGAGGGTAAAAGCACAGCTGGACCAGATGGAGCGTATGAATATTTTGCATATTCTGCAGATAATTCTATTTCAGGAGTTAAAGTAACCTCACCAAGTCCAGGAACAGTTAAAATATTTGTTGTAGTAGATGATGGTGAAATTCCATCACAAGAAATATTAGATAAGGTATATAAAGAATGTTCTCCTAAAGATAGACGACCACTCACAGATAAAGTAGAGATAGGAACTCCAACAGTTAACAATTATGATATTGAATTAACATATTATATAGATAAAAATTTTCCAACAAGTGAAGGTAAATGGAGAAAGGCTATTGAAGGTGAAAATTTAAATTTTGTAGATGGAGCAATAAGAGATTTTATAAAATGGCAACAAAGTGAAATAGGAAAGCCTATAAATCCTGATGAACTAAAATATCAAATTCAAAATGCTGCAGCAATTGAAGTTGATAATAGAAGAATTTCAGGAGTTAGGAGAATTGAAGTTAAATCACCAATTCATAAAATTATAGGAGAAAATGAAATAGCAAAAGTTACAAATATAAAAGTAACTTATGGAGGTGTGGAATAATGGAACTTAACAATATTGATTTATTAAGTTTACAAACTTCATATCTACAACAGGATCTATTTGTGAAGGCACTATGCAAAGCTATTGAACCATATTTTAAAATACTAGATGAGAAAACTAAATTAACATATATTTATGGGAGAATTGAGGAATTAGATGAAGAAACTATTGATTCGTTAGCATGGCAATTTCATGTAGATTTTTATGATTATACTTTATCATTAGAGACTAAAAAAGAACTTGTTAAAAATTCAATACGATTGCATAAAATAAAAGGCACTCCAGTTGCAGTTGAAGAAGCTGCAACAACTGTATTTGGACGAACTCGATTAAAAGAGTGGTTTGAATATGGTGGGGAGCCTTATTATTTTTCACTTGATATAGATATAACAGATAGAGGTGCTTCACCAAGTGAATTAAAAAAGTTAGATACTTTAATAAATGCTTATAAAAACAAACGATCATGGACCGATGTATTAAATATATATCTTTCAGTTAAGGGAAAGTCTTATATTGGAATAACAACAATGCAAGGAGAAGCAATGACAGTATATCCATGGAGTCCTAAAGATATTGAATCTAAAGGTAAAATAAATATATCATTGCTAGAAATAAATGGAGTAGAAGAAATTACAACATATCCAAGAAAGGAGAAAATTTAATGGCAGAACAATTTTATACTATCTTGACTAAGCTAGGAAAAGCCAAGATAGCAAATAGTGCAGCATTAGGAAGCAAGGTTGATTTTGTAAAGCTTAAAATAGGGGATGGTGGAGGCAAATATTATAATCCTACTGAAAATCAAGATGAATTAATAAATCAAGTATGGGAAGGCAATATTGGAAGTGTGAAAATTGACAAAGAAAACTCTAATTGGGTTATAGTAGAAACTGTAATACCATCAGATGTTGGTGGATTCTTTATTAGAGAAGCAGGTATTTACGACGATGAAGATAATTTAATTGCAATAAGTAAGCTTGCTGAAACTTACAAGCCACTTGCAAGTGAAGGAAGTAGTAAAGATTTAATAATTAGAGTTATTTTAGAGGTCAGTAATGCAGAAAATGTAACATTAAAAATAGATCCTACAGTTATACTTGCAACAAAAAAAGATGTACAAGTTTTAGAAAGTAATATTAATAAAAAAATAGATGATATTAATTCATCCTTGAAAGATATTGCGAACGATAGTTATCCAATAGTAGAAGCAACTGGAACTAATTCTTATATAGGTTCTAGTGCAAGAATAACTAGCTTAAATAAAGGTACAAGATGTACTTTGTTTGTAGGAAGTAACGCTATTGGAAACTGTAGTTTGAATTTAAATAATTATGGCGCTAAAAATATTAAAGACTCTTTTGGTAATATAGTAAATAATCTTAAAGCTAATATTCCATACAACCTATGTTATAATGGCTCGGATTTTATATTACAGGGTAAAGGAGGTGGTGGAAATGCTACAGCCGATAAGTTGTTAAGTGGTTCTACAGCAACAGTGGATAGTGGACCTATAACAGGAACTATGCCAAATCAAGGATCAAAAACTGCAAGTTTAAACTGTGGAGGAAGCTATATAATACCCGTTGGATATCATAATGGGAATGGTAAAGTTACAGCTAATAGTTTAGCTAGTCAAACTCCTGGGAATGCTACTCCAGATAATATAATACAAGGTTTAACAGCTTGGGTAAATGGAAATAAAATCACTGGAAATGCTACTATAGAGAATTTAGGTGGAACTAATAAAAAATCAGGAACTCTTACTATGAATAAGGAAACAACAATTAATATACAGTTAGGATTTAAACCTAATTTTGTTCTTGTTAAAAGTACTAATTATAGTTTAAAAAGTACATGTTTTCTTCATATAACAAATGCTAATTTTTCTTGGGTATATCCAGGAACATATTGGATATATGGGAGTGGTCCAAGTAATGATAACTTTGCTATTCGTTATAGTGAAAATAATGAACTCTATTTTGGTATAGTTCCTAACGATACAGGATTTAATTTATCATATAATAAGGGTGATAATAGTACAACAGTAAGCTATGTCGCTTGTATATTATAAAGGAGATGATAAAAAATGAAAATACTAGCAGTACACAATGAAAAAGGACAACTTATATTTACACAAACTAACGCTACAGAGAATTATAAATGTCTTGTAGAAGATGTAGATGATAACAAAGAGGTTATAGGCATAGACTTAGAGACTAATAAGTTTATCTTAGCAGATAAATTAGCTACTACAGAAGAAAAAGAACAATTAAAGAGCGAATTAGAATCTAAGAACTTAGAACTAGAGAAGAAAAATAAAGAATTAGAAATTAAGAGTCAAAAGCTTGAAAATAAAGAGAATGAGAGTATTAAATTAACAGATAAAGTTATCGAGCTTACAGCTCAAAACTTAATAAATCAATAGGAGGTACAAACTATGTACGAAACTTGTAAAAAACAATATGAAAGAAAAATTGAACGAGGATTATTAACAATTGAATATGTAGAAAAGCAAAAGGTTTATGTAGGAATATTCTTAATGAATGAGTTACTTATACAAGAACAATATCAAGAAATTTTAGAATTATTAACAGTTAATGTTAAAGCAGAAGATAAGGAAGTTGTTTCGCAATAGGAATCTAGGATAAATCAAATAGCAGGCAATAAATCAGGACTAGAAATAGTCTTTTTTATTGAATATATTACTAAAATAATAGTAGAACTAGTTAAA
The DNA here is from genome assembly GCF_000827935.1 of Clostridium botulinum. Taxonomy (NCBI): domain Bacteria; kingdom Bacillati; phylum Bacillota; class Clostridia; order Eubacteriales; family Clostridiaceae; genus Clostridium; species Clostridium botulinum. Next base: position 1,846,055 of record NZ_CP010520.1, on the reverse strand, counting down.
ATAAGGATGCTGAATAGATATATAATTAGTTCTACTATTTTACATGAGAAATAATTTTCTCTGTGAATTTAGATAAGGTTATTAGTAAATTACAAAAGGTTTAAACAGATGGAGAATTCATTTACAATATTTATTATCTATAAATTAAAAAAAAATTATACGTATTAAATAATGTAATAGATAGAATTTAAAATAGTCTTTTTATTACTTAAAAATAACAACTTAAAATCAACTATATGATAAAAAGTAAAAATTTACTAAATTTCTTAGATATAAAGGAATTTGTATTACGATTATTGTTGGAATTTATCTTATATAAAGTTAAAATATTTTATGGACGCGTTCAATAATGGAAATAAGGGAGAAATAATATATAATGAAAAATTGTTATAAAAAAATAGGTATAATATTTGTAGTAGCTTTTGCTATTATTTTTGGAAATTTTACAAATGCATTTGCAACAGATAAAAATGAATCAATAAAGATTAATAATATGATTTTAAATTTCAATAGAGTAATTTATGTAGATGAAAAGAATGGAAATGATAAAACTGGAGATGGAAGTAAAGAAAATTCATATAAATCAATTCAAAAAGCTCAAGAGATTGCTATTGATGGAAATGCAATATATATAAAGAAGGGAATCTATGATTTAAGTTCTACAGGATATGGATTATATGAAGCTAAACATAAAATTACATTTATAGGTGAAGCAGATGAAACAATAATTATATCAGATGGAAATAAAAATTCTTATAGAGATAATCATGCGGCAGTTTTTGAAGTTGATTGTAGTGTATATAATATAGTTTTTAAATATAATTCAGGAAATAGAACAGAAAATTACAGTTGTGCATTAATTGGAAGTGGTAGCATGAGCAATCAACAATATGGAAACTTTTATAATTGTGCATTCTTAGCAATAAACAAGTCACCATCTCCTTGTTATGGAAATAGAGATATAAATGTTAATTTTAAAAATTGTAGTTTTATAATACCAGATAAGTTTCAAGCTACATATACTGGTGGAGGATTAGATAATACTAAATGGATAAATTGTGCTATTAACACGGATTTATATAAAGAGAGTGACACAAGCTTTGGTAATTTAAACATTTCAAAAGATGATTATAGCATACTTTCTGATGTGTGGGAAAATATGGGGATTGGAACTAATCCAGATGGAACACAATCCAATGTTGGAGTTTATGGTGGAGAATTTGCTTGGGGTAATTGGAAATTAAAAGAAAAAACTATATATTTAAATAAATCATCATTAACTTTAAAAGAATATACATCAGAAAAGTTAATAGCAACAACCACACCTTCAGCTATAAATATAGACTGGTCAAGCTCAGATGAAACAGTTGCAACAGTTGATTCTAATGGTAATGTTAAAGCTATAAAAGAAGGACAAGCAACAATAACAGCAAAAATTAAAGGAACAGATACAAAAGCTGATTGTATAGTTACGGTTACAAAAGAATATGTTCCAGTAGAACCTGAACAACCAACAAATCCAGAACAAGAATATATAGTTAATACTGCTTATGCAAAAGGTGATAATACTAATAATGCTAGTGGTCAAGTATCTATAATATTTAAGGGAGTAGCAGAGGCGCAATTAAAAGTTATAAAAACAGCAGATGTTGATTCTGTATATGTTGGAGATAATTTTACGTATACAATAGAAGTTACTAACACAAGTGATAAAATAGCTAAATCAGTAGTTATTAAGGATAGTGCACCCAATCATATTCAATTCATACCTAGTGAAGTAATAACAACTCAAGGTAAAGTAGATTCAAGTTCAACATATAAAAGTATTATAGTTAATGTTGGAGATATTCCCCCATTAGGAAAAGTTATAATAAAAATACCAGTTCTTGTAGTTGAATAGAATTATAAATGAGCGACAAAAGATAGTAGAGGGGGAGAAATAATAAATGAATAAACAATTTAAGAAGATAATTATAATGTTTGTAATGGTATTAGCTCTTATGGGAATCGGAGCAATTCAAAATGGAACTATAGCTAATGCAGCAACTGTTGGAGAACAATTGTTACAACCAGAAGCAGGATGGAAAAGATATGATGATAATGATAAGAATATAAACTATTTTGATTTTGAAACAGAAAAATGGAGAAATTCAAATATGTTTAAAGATGCTGCAACAATGAACTGTGATGTAGGAGTAAACAAAGGTGAAGTTAGATTTAAATTTAAGGGAACAAGTTTAAGAATTATATCTGTATCAGGTCCTAGAAGAGCATCTAATGTTGACATCTATGTAGATGGAGAGAAAGAAAGTTTTTCATTGAACACAACTAATAACTGGCAAGACTTATCATATGAAAAAATAGGATTAGAAGATAAGATTCATGAGATAGTAATAAATAATTTTATTCCTTCATATAGTGGAAACGCACCATTCGCTTTAGATGCTTTAGATATAAATGAAGATGGATTTTTATTAGATTCAAATGATATGTCAATAACATCAGATAAATCATTAACTTTAAAAGAAGGTAATTCAAAAATACTAAAAGCAACTACAACACCAGCTAGTGTAGATGTAGTTTGGTCAAGCTCAGATGAAACAATTGCTACAGTAGACCAAAAAGGAAAAGTAATAGGAGTTAAAGAGGGAACATGCATAGTAACAGCTAAAATAGATGGTACAGATTTAATTGCTGATTGCATAGTTACAGTTACTAAAGAAGATATTGTTGAACCAGAAGAGCCCATAGGTGATGGAAGCCTATATATAGAGATGGTAGATGGAAATATTAAAAGAGCTGATAAAAGTCAAATTGAAAAATTTAAGAAATGGTTTATTTCTAGAGATTTAGATGAAACAGAAAGTCCAATATTTAAAATTACAAATGCAAAAGGAAATGCAGAGTATTTAGTACATGATAAAGTTGTTGGATTTGAAATAAGAGAATAATATAAAGTTTATTAAAGGCACTTACTTAAATGTAGGTGTCTTTTCCTATATACAAAAATAAGGGAGGAGTTATATGGATGAATTAATTAAAGTAGCTTTACGACAAGGATTAGGATATGGACTATTTGTTTTCCTACTTTTATATGTACTTAAAACTACAGGGGATAGAGAAACAAAATATCAAGAATTACTAGATAAGATGGCAGATAACTTTAATGTTGTTGAGGATATTAAAGAAGATGTAAAAGAAATTAAAAATAAAATTGAAAAATAGGAGTGAATTATGATGGATAGATTATTAAATAAAATAACAAGTGCAAGATGGCTTATAGCAGTAATTATGACTATAGTTTTTGCTGTACTAGCAATTACAAATACAATTACAACAGAGTTTATAACAATATATACAATGGTTATAGCTTTTTATTTTAGTAAAGATAGAAAAGAAATTAAAGAGTAATTTAGGTAGCGTTTTTAGCTACCTTTTTTCTTTTATATTAATAAGGAGGAATGTAAAATGTCTAAGTGGAAATGGTGTGTAGAAGATCAAGACGGAAATATTACTAAAGGCTGGTATGAAGATAACGGAAAATGGTACTATTTAAAGGATAATGGAACTATGGCTACTGGTTGGATAGAGGATAAAGATGGAAGGTGGTATTACCTAGATAATGATGGAGCTATGAAAACAGGTTGGTTAAAAGATAAAGTGGTAAATGGTATTATTTAAATCCTGTTAGCAATGGATTTAAAGGAGAGATGTATGGTAATAGAACTGCTACTATAGATGGTAAAGAATATAAATTTAATTCTACTGGTGCATGGATAGAAGATAGCTCTTTAGTTAGTAATTCTGTATAGATTTTATTAAAGGTTGGGAAGGATATTTTTCTAAACCTTATATAGATTGCGTAGGAGTAAAAACATTAGGTTATGGAATGACAGGAAAAGAAATAGAAGGGTTGGAATATGTGACAGAAGGACAGGCAACATCTATGCTAAAGGAATGGATTAATAAGAAGTATGCTCCAACAATAAAGAAAGATTTAGAATCTAAGAATGTAAATTTAAAACAACATGAATTTGATGCTTTGGTAAGCTTTACATACAATTGTGGAACTAGTGGTCTTTTAGGTTCAACATTATATAAAAATGTATGCAATGGAATAAGAGATAAAGATACTATTACTTCTAATTTTCAAGCATGGAGTAATGGTGGGGGAAGAAGAATTGAAGGTCTTTATAGACGTAGAACTAAAGAAGCAGCTATGTTTTTAAGTGCAGATTATACAGGTAATGTATAAAAATAAAGAATATAACAATATATTAATGCATATATTTATTATATATACATTTCAATCTCCATGCAGGTGAACTTTGCAATTTATCGTTAATTTATATCCTGAACAATTAAAAAGTAGTGGTATATATTAAGCTTTATATACTACTACTTCTTTTGTTATATAATTTAAGGGTAATATTAAGGAACAATTAATTGCAAAATGAATATATTAATAGTATAGAGCATTTGCTAAAGTTGTATAAGTTATCATTAAATTTTATTCTCATGATAATATAACTAAGATTAAGCTTAGACAGTTGGTTTTATTCTATGAAATAGTATATAATATATGTGACTAAATTACACATAAAATTAGAAAACGAAGGGTAGCAGATAGGAGAAATCTTATTTGCTACCCTTTCTTTTTATATTATAATCATATTTCTATTCTAATAGAACTTTTATGCAATATTATCACCTCATAGAAATTATTAACATTATATGGTAATATTATTCTTAGAGGTGGTTTGGTGACAATAAAGAATAAGCTTTTAGAGATAAGATTAAAAAATGGATATAAATATGCAAAAGATTTCTCAGATTACTTAGGAATCAATAATCAACAATATGGTAGATATGAATCTAATAAAAAACAACCTAATTTAGAGGTACTATATAAAATATCAAAAAAATTAGGTATTAAAATAGAGGATATAATAGATTTTGAAAAAGAGCAACTATAAAAGATATGCTCTTCTTTGTTACTTATTTAAAAGATTGTAATAATATCAAAGCATAAAAGAAGGTAAGAAAAAAAGATAATAAGAATACAATTAATAGTATTGATAATGTTGATTAATCTATCCAATAACTTGGATGGATTTTTTGCTATACTTTTTGATATACTGTAATACTTTTAATTATTAGAATTCTTTGTTATAATACAGATGTATAATTTAAAAAACTTGGAGGAATAATAATGAATTTTGATATAGAGAAATTAGAAAAAATTAAGGTTAGGGATGGGCAAGAATTCTTTTTTATTCAAACATTCGGTTGTCAAATGAATGAAGAAGATTCTGAGAAGCTTTCAGGAATGCTTAAGTCGCAAGGCTATGAAGAAACAGAAAATAGAGATGAAGCTTCAATTGTAATTTTCAATACATGTTGTGTAAGAGAAAATGCTGAAAATAAGGTTTTTGGAAATCTTGGAAGATTAAAAAATCAAAAAGAGAAGAATCCTAATTTAATAATAGCTCTATGTGGTTGTATGATGCAACAAAAGGGGATGGCAGATGAAATTTTAAGTAGATTCCCTTACGTTGACATAATATTTGGAACTCATAATGCATACAAGTTCCCAGAATATTTGCATAGAGTTCAAGTTGAAGGCGTTCAAGTTAAAGAGATTTTTGATAAAGAAACTGAAATTGTAGAAGGTGTTCCAATAGACAGAAAAAGCAATGTAAAAGCTTTTGTTACTATAATGTATGGATGCAATAATTTTTGTACATATTGTGTAGTTCCTTATGTTAGAGGGAGAGAAAGAAGTAGAAGACCAGAAGATATAGAAAATGAAATAAAAGAATTGGTTTCTAATGGATATAAAGAAATTACTTTACTTGGACAAAACGTAAATTCTTATGGTAAAGGTCTTGAAGAAGAAATTACTTTTGCACAACTTTTAAGAAGAATTAATGAAATAGATGGACTTGAAAGATTAAGATTTATGACATCTCATCCTAAAGATTTAACTTTAGATGTGGTTTATGCTATAAGAGATTGCGATAAGCTTTGTGAACAAATACATTTACCTGTACAAAGTGGTAGTAATGAAATATTGCAAAAAATGAATAGACATTATAATAAAGAACAATATTTAGAATTAGCTAAAAAAATAAGAGAAGAAATCCCAGATGTAACATTCTCAACAGATATAATAGTTGGATTCCCAGGTGAAACTGAAGAAGATTTTGAGGAAACAATTAACTTAGTAAAAGAAGTTAGATATGATGCAGCATTTACTTTCATATATTCAAGAAGAAATCACACACCCGCAGATAAAATGGAAGATCAAATTCCAGATGATGTTAAACATGATAGATTTAATAGACTTGTAGCTGCTGTTAATGAAGGTATTGTTGTTGGAAATAAAGCTGCTGAAGGAAAAATATATGAAGTTTTAGTTGAGGGAACTAGTAAGAATAATGAAAACAAATTAACTGGTAGAACAAGAAATGCTAAGCTTGTAAACTTTGATGGTTGTAAAGAAATGATAGGAAAACTTGTTAAAGTTAAAATAATTGAAGCTAAATCATTTTCTTTAGTAGGAGAAGTTGTAGAGCAGTAGGGTATTATTAGACAAACTGTATTGGGATTAATAAATAATAATCTTAATACAGTTTATTATTTGGACTATATAATAAAAACCCCTACAAAGTATTTGATGCTTAGTAGGGGTTTTCTACAAGAGATTAAAATATAGAGATATAAAAATATATTTTGATATTAATATTTTTATGAAAGTGCCATTTTTTCGCGTGCAGAACATATGTTCTATACACGCAAAAATGGCACCTTCTAAGTTTGTTTACACTAAATAAATATAAATAGCATTAAATATAGATAATTATCAAAATATAATTGAATTATTTATCATCTACTAATATAATCTATTTGATTATATCTACAAAAATACAATCTAGTATATTTTCTAATTGCCTTGGGTTCATTTCGATTTGAGATCCGATTTTACCGCCACTAAATACTATTGTTTCACAATTCAAAGCAGTGTTATGAAAAAAAGTTTTAAATGTTTTCTTCATTCCGATAGGAGAGCATCCACCTCTTATATATCCTGTTATTTTATTAATGTCTTTAATGTGAATCATTTCAATACTTTTTTCAGATGCAGCTTTTGCAGCTTTTTTCATGTCTAATTCTTGTGCAACTGGAACAACATATACATAAAATTCTTTAGAGTGTCCCTGAGTAATCAAAGTTTTAAAAACTTCATTTTCATTCTTATTTATTTTATTTGCAACAGCTACGCCATCTATTTTTCCATCTTTATTTTGATAGTTATAAGTGGTATATTCTATTTTGCTGCTGTCTAAAATTCTCATAGCATTAGTCTTACTTTCTTTTGCCATAATTTTTCCTCCTGTTATATAAATAAAATATTATTGAAAAAAATCTATAGATAAGTGTAATGATTTTAAAATTCATCTACTTTTTAATTTCATGTGAAAAATTGTAGATAAATACATATTAATTATATATTTATCTACAATTTTTGTCCAAATTTTCATCCAACATCTATTTTGAAAATTAAATTTGAAAATTATTAAAAAGTAGAAATGCTAGATTGAACAGGAATTCAAATTTAAATTTTCATACAAATTAATTACTATAATATATGTAAAATTTACGTTTTTATTAAAATTATAATTAGAAAAAAGTAATAATTTTACAACTAGAGGAATGAGTTTGTTTGTAAATAATAATTATCATTTGAGGTTAAAAGAAGTTGGATTTTGTAAACAAATTAAATGTTTAGAATTTGGTTTATCGGCAATAATTTAAGTTAAACAGGTTGTTAAAAATAAAAAATATAAATTATAATTTAAAATTAATAAGAGAGAAATTAAAACCAAGGTTTAAATTTAGAAAAAAATCAAAATTTACACTAAAAATCGTTTAATTTTATTTCGGGAAATATACATTTCCCGAAATAATTGATTAAAAATTCATTTATTGGTATAATATATTTAAATCTTATAAGAATAGATTTAAATTATAGTAAATGATGGTGATAAATAAATGAATTATGATATTGAATTTTTTAAAAATAAAGATCTCCCCGATTCTGTAATAGATTTTTTAAATTACTTAGAAACAATTAAAAATAAATCTAGTAATACAATTGCTGCTTACAAAAAGGATTTAACAATTTTTTTCAGATTTATGAAACTATATAGAGGAATTGTTAAAGATAAAAAAATAGAGTTTGAAGATATCGATATTACAGATATAGATGATGAATTTTTAAAATCAATACAATTAAGAGATCTTTATGCTTTCATGTCTTTTATTGAAAAATATAGAAATAATAGCACTTATGCTAGAGCTAGAAAAGTTGCAACATTAAAATCATATTTTAAATTTTTGCAAGGTAAAGCTAAAATAATTGTGGACAACCCTACAACCGAATTAGAATCCCCTAAAATAAATAAAAGACAGCCTGTATATTTAACATTAGATCAGAGTATACACTTATTATCTTCATTAGATAAAAATAATAAAAATTATGCTAGAGATTATTGTATATTAACACTTTTTTTGAACTGTGGAATGCGTTTATCTGAATTATGTGGTATATCTATCGAGAAAATCAGAAATGATATATTAGCAATCATAGGTAAAGGTAATAAGGAACGTACTGTTTATTTAAATGAAGCTTGTTTAAAATCAATCGAGAATTATATGAGAATTAGAGATGATTCAAAGGCTTTGCCAGAATATAAAAAATTTCTATTTTTATCTTCTCATAATAAACCTATTAATCAAAGGACAGTTGAAATAATGATAAAGAAACATGTGAAAAATGCAGGTTTAACGGATGCGAAATATACTCCTCATAAATTAAGACATACTGCTGCTACACTTATGTACAAGTATGGAGATGTAGATATAAGAAGCTTACAAAATATATTAGGTCATGAAAACATTTCTACAACTCAAATTTATACTCATGTAGATAATGATACATTAAGAGATGCTGTAAAATCAAATCCATTATCAAAATTATAATGTATACTCTCCTATTTATAAAAAATCTCTATTATAAATTTAACATTCATAATAGAGATTTTTTATTATCAATAAATTACTTTACATAATATTTATACTGTAATCAATATTTATTATCTTATAGGTTCGCCTAACGTTTCTTTAAATTGATTAACATATGTAGGATTATTTCCTTCATATACAATTAAAGTATTCCCCTTTTTATAATAATAAGGTTTAGCAGTATAGTCTACGTTCGCTCCTTCTACGGTCATCCCATCAGTAGATATTCTTTTTATATCCTCATTAAGTTTATTGGAATCATCATATTCATAAACTCTAACATAATCATTTTCAACCATATAATCAGTCTCTGTTCCTTTAAAATAATCCTTTTTGCTTCCATCTACTGCATCTTTAAGTTCATGACCAGCATTTACTACATCATCTTTAAAATTTATCGCTGTATATTTTATAGTTTCTCCAACGTCTTTTGTTGCATCTTTAACATTATTACCTAAATCCTTAACATCTTCCTTGACATTTTCCCCAGCTTGCTTCATATCTGTTTTAGCTTCATTAGAAGTATTAGATCCACAGCCTATAAACATTGAACATGATATCAACGTAGCCATTAGTAAGGCTAAAATTGATTTTCTTTTCATAAATCTTACACCTCATTTCTAATTAATATTTCTAATTTAGTTTGCCAAAAAAAACTCAATATATTCATATTCCTTAAAAACTAGAACTGACTTTAATACATAATCAACATTATGTAAATTAAAATGAGTAAATAAAAAAGATGAAATAACTTATAATAAAAAGCTATTTCATCCGAAAAAAATTAAACGAACAAATTACCAAATGACTTATCAAAGTGACTTAAATTTTCAGAATTACTACCTTCATATCTTATAAGCAATTTTCCTTGTTTATAATAATGAGATACATTAGAAAATTCATCGCTTATTCCAAGTTTACTCAATTCAGAAAGTGTCATGATGTCTTCATACAAATCATTACGTGTGTTGTATTGATAAATATATACTTTATCGTTACCAAGGCTGTATGAAGTTGCAACAGCTGATCCAGGTAAATTTTCTTCAACTGAGTAATTAGTAATATCATATCCTGAACCCTTCATATTGTCTACAAATTTAGCTGTATCAAAATGAAATTCTTGACCAACTTCATTAATTCCTTGATTTATTTTGCTTGAAGCATGGTTAATACTATTGCTTGTGGCTCCAGTATTTGTGCTACTACATCCAATCATAAAAATCGATGTAGACATTACAGTCATTAATGCTAATGCTAAAATTGATTTCTTTTTCATAAAAGTTACACCTCTTTTCCACAACTATTTCAATAATAGTTTGTGTTAAAAAAGGATATATATACATTTTTATGCTTTGTTTTTGAATTTTCTTACACCTGGATATACTTCTTCAGTAACATCTTCTATATTTTCATCATCAAACAATTCATTATCATCTAAATATTCAATATGATCAAATGCATCTTCATATTCTTCTTCTTTTGAAATAGAAAATTCAGAAGAATTTAATCCATTAGATTCAATAAATTTAGAATACGCATCTTTTAAGTTTAAATTATTTTCCTCTAATTCTTCTATTTGCTCTTCGTTAAGAGATGATTTTAAATTACTCAGGAATTCTTCTTCCAACATTTTGTTTTCCTCTTTATTTTTTGCAATTTCTTCTATTTTTATAGCTTTAATGTCTACTCCATCTATTTCTAAACATTTACCACAATTATCACAAATTTTATTTTCATATATATCGCAATAATCATCATCAGTATATTTATTTTTCATTATTATAACCACCTTCATTTCTATTATGAAATCGTCATTATATTATATCAAAACAATAAATTTAAATCAAATGAAATCTAAAATTTAAACTTTAATTTTAGACATACAGAACATAAGTTTGTTATATTATAAAAGCTATGTTATAATAACACTAAGATAGAGAGGTGTAATATCAATGATAGAGAGCAAAGACAGACAAACAGAGATTTATGAATTTTTAAAATTATATATAGAAAATAAGGGATATCCACCTTCAGTAAGAGAAATATGTGAAGCTGTTTCATTAAGATCTACCTCTACTGTACATGGTCACTTGAAACGATTGGAGAAAAAAGGGTTAATCAGAAGAGATCCAACGAAACCAAGAGCATTAGAAATAGTTAAAAATAATAGAGATAAAAAAGAAATGATAAACATACCTATAGTTGGTAAAATTACAGCAGGGTTACCTATATTAGCAACTGAAAATATAGAAGATTCATTTCCTATACCTCTTGATTATATAAAACACGATAATGAATTATTTATGTTAAGAGTGTCTGGTGAAAGTATGGTTAATGCAGGAATAAGAGATAATGATTTAGCAATTATTGAAAGTTGTCAAACTGCATTGAACGGAGATATTGTTGTTGCATTAATAGATGAAGAAGCAACAATTAAACGATTTTTTAAAGAAAAAGATCATATAAGATTACAACCTGAAAATGATTCTATGAATCCAATAATTGTTGATAATTGTTCTGTTTTAGGCAAATTAGTTGGAATATTTAGATCTTACTAACTTAATCGATTAAATTCAATCCACTAATTTAGTCTTTATTAAAATTAGTGGATTGAATTAATTCTTATACTTTAATTAGTGGTGAAACGTTTATTAGCTGAAATACTAAGTTATAATTTAGTATTTCAGCTTTTTTATGTTCAGTACTAATTAAATTAATAAAATTTTTAGTTATTTTACTTCAAGTACTTTACTTAGTCCTATTAAAATTCCGATTTTGCCATGATCAAAATTCAAACCACCTTGCATATAAGCTATATAAGGTTCCCTTATTGGACCATCTGCAGATAATTCTATTGTTGAACCAGATATAAATGCACCAGCTGCCATTATTATTTCACTATCATAGCCTGGCATAGCCCATGGTTCACATACTGCAAATGCATCAATTGGTGAAGCTGCTTGAATTCCGTTACAAAATTGAATTAACTTTTTAGGATCACCAAATTCTATAGCTTGTATTATATCAGTTCTTTTATCAGTAGATGATGGGAATCCCTTAAATCCAGCAAGCTCCATTGCTTTAGCACAGAATATTGCTGTTTTTACAGCTTCCATAGAAACGTGTGGTGCTGAAAATAATCCTTGATATAAACTTCTCATAAGTCCATAAGTTGCACCATACTCTCCTCCTATTCCAGGAACAGTAAATCTATAAGATGCTTGTTCAACATATTCTTTTTTACCAACTATGTATCCACCACCTGGAGCAATACCTCCACCTATATTTTTCATAAGAGATCCTGCCATAAGATCTGCTCCAACTTCTGTTGGTTCAATATCTTCTATAAATTCTCCATAACAGTTATCTACAAATATTACAACATCTTCTCTTACTTCCTTTATGCATTTTATTACTTCTTCAATTTCTGAAACTAAGAAAGATTTTCTAGAAGCATATCCTGTGCTTCTTTGTATATGTATTAGCTTTATAGATTTATCATTTTTTAATGTTTCTTTAATTTTAGCAAATTTAAATTTTCCATTCTCATCTAATTCAATAACATCTGTTTTTATATTATATTCATCTAATGAGCCTTTAGTTTTTTTATCAGCAAGTCCTAATACCCCTAAAAGTGTATCGTAAGGCATTCCTGAAACGCATAGTATTTTATCACCTGGTCTTACATTTCCCATCATAGCAGCACCGATAGCATGGGTTCCACTTACAAAGTTTGGTCTAACTAATCCCAATTCTGCTTTAAATATTCTAGCATAAACTCTATCTAAAGTATCTCTTCCAAAATCATCGAGACCATATCCAGTTGTATTAGTAAAATGTGATTCACTTATTCTCTCTTCTTGAAAAGCCTTTAATACTTTAAGTTGATTAAATTCTCTTATTTCATCGTACTCTTCAAAGATATCTTTTGTTTCTTTTAGAGCTTGTTTGTATAATTTAAATGCTTCCTCACTAACATTGTAATTATTAATAAGAAATTCTTCTGTTTTCTTTAACATTTCAGTCTATTCTCCTCCTAGGTATTATAAATATATTTCCTCAAAAATAAATAGGCAATTAATTGCCTATTTATTTTAGCTTTCATTATCTACAAATAAAATTGGTTTCTCTGGAGTTACAGTGGTTATTGCATGTTTATATATAAGCATTTGTTTACCCTCAGAATCTAAAATAACAGTAAAACTGTCAAAGCCCTTTACAATTCCATTTAATTTAAAACCAGTTGAAAGATATACTGTTACAGGTATTTTATTTTTTCTTGCACTGTTTAAAAATATATCTTGTAGATTATTTTGTTGCTTATTCATAAAACCATATTACCTCCATTTTATTAATTCTCTTTATACTATTATAAACCTAGTTATTTGTTATGTCATCAATAATTTTACTTAATATTTCCTCATCAGATAAAACATCCTTATCTAAAAAAGTACATCTAGGATCTCTTCTAAACCAAGTCAATTGTCTTTTAGCATAATTTCTTGAACCTTGCTTTATCAAATTAACAGCTTCATCTAATGATATTTTTTTATCTAAATAATAAAGTATCTCTTTATACCCTATTCCTTGCATAGACTGCATACTTGAAGTGTATCCAAGTTTTTTTAGTTCTATGCACTCATCAATAAGCCCATTTTCAATCATAATATCTACTCTTTTATTAATCCTATTATATAATTTTTCTCTATCCATAGTTAATACATAATAAAATACATCATAATCTGTTTTATAGAAATCATCGCCTACATTATATGAACTAAATGGCTTTCCTGAAATTTTAAAAACTTCAAGGGCCCTTATTACTCTTTTTCTATTGTTAGGATGTATATCTCTATAACTTATTTCATCTATTTCTTTAAGCATTTCATGAACATAGTTATTACCATTAGCTTCTGCAAGTGATTCTAGATAAGTTCTATACTCATCATCTTTTTCAGATTCTGTAAAGGTAACATTACAAGTTAAAGAATTTATATAAAGTCCTGTACCTCCAACTATCATAGGAAGTTTTTCCTTAGCTATAATTTCTTTTATTGCTTTTTCACCTATATTTTTAAAATCTGCAACTGAAAATTCCTCTTCTGGAGAAACAATGTCTATCATATGATGATTTATATCTCTCATCTCTTCTTTTGTAACTTTAGCTGAACCTATATCCATATTCTTGTATATTTGCATTGAATCTGCGGATATTATCTCTCCGTTTAATTTTTCAGCAAGTTTTATTGAAAGTTCCGTTTTCCCAACAGCCGTAGGACCTCCAAGAACTAAAATCTTTTGTTTCATTGTTTAAACAATCCTCCTAAACTTTTTATCTATATCTGTACTAGTAAATTGAATAATAGTTGGTCTTCCATGAGGACAATGGAAGGGATCATCTATATATCTTAACTCTTCTATTAATTTAACCATCTCTAGCTCATCTAAAGAATCATTTCCTTTTACTGCTGATTTACATGCTTTAGTTGCTATAGCATTATATTTAACTTCAGTAGTTTTACCTGATCCTAAATTTTTAAGATTATCTAATATTTCTAAAAACAAATTCTTAGGTTTTAGTTTACCTAGAAAATAAGGTACTTCTTTTAATGCTATAGATGTGCCACCAAATTCTTCAATAGTAAAGCCAGCTTCTTTAAATACATCTTTATTTTCTTCGAAATACGAATAATCATCCATACTTAAATCAATTACTGTTGGTATCATAAGTGGCTGTATTATTATATCTCCACAATTTATATCATTTAAATATTTTTCAAACATTATTTTTTCATGAGCTGCGTGTTGATCTATCATATAAAGAGTTCCTGCATACTCCCCTAATATATACGTTTTATTATATTGACCAATAATTTTTATAGGAGGGAACTTAGGAATTTTTTCTTTTACTAAGTCCGATGTTTCTATTACGTTTAGTTTACTTTCATTATCAGTTTCACATTTATAGCTATGTTCATACTGATCAGATTTAGATGTATAAAATGTTTCATACTTTGCTTCACTATTCTCACTAATTACTTGTTTATTCGAATTACTATTATTATCTTCTTCTAATCTAATATGATCACATTTTAAATCAACTGGAATATTAACATTTAAAGGAATATTATTATAAATATCAGTATCTATTTTGTGTTTTTCATCATAAATATGCTTATTTATGCTATTATCTTCGAATGTAGAACATATGTTCTTTTGTGACAAATGGTTAGTATTAAGTTTAACTTTTTCTTGTTCTTCTTCAATTTTAAAGGTTATTTCCTCAATATTTAAATTAGAATTTTTAATAGTTGCTTCTTTTTCTTCTTCTGGTATTGAAAATGTATTAAAAACTTCTTCTTTTAAAGATGTATGAACAGCACTAAATATCCTTTTAAAAATGAAACGTTCATCATTGAATTTCACTTCTGATTTAGTTGGATGAATATTCACATCTATATATTCAGGATATATTTCTATAAATAATATAAAGAAAGGAAACTTACTTACAGTAGAAAATGATTTAAATGCTTGCTCTACTGCAATTCCTAAACTTCTATTCTTTATATATCTGCTATTTACAAAAATACTTTGATTATTTCTAGAACCTCTAGCAATATCCTCTTTTCCAACATAACCATAAATAGTAGCAATATCACATGTATCTTCAAAATATAATATATTTTCAACTATACTTTTACCATAAATAGTTCTTATAACATCTTTCATATTTCCATTACCATATGTATGAATAATCTTTTTTCCATTATTAAATAGCTTAAAACTAATATTAGGGTTAGATAAGGCTATTCTCGTTATAATATCATTAATTAAAGATGATTCTTTAGAGGTTGTTTTAAGAAACTTTTTTCTTGCTGGAACATTGAAAAATAAGTCCCTTACTTCCATTATAGTTCCTTTGTTAACTCCACACTCTGTAACTTCTGAAAATTTTCCACCTTCTATTGTAATTTCATATCCACATTCTTCAGTTTCTTGTTTTGTTTTCAAATTTACTTTAGATACGGATGCAATAGATGGAAGAGCTTCTCCCCTAAAACCTAATGTGTTAATACTATATATATCTTCAGGCTCTTTTATCTTACTTGTGGCATGAGGTAAAAAGGCTTTCTCTATATCTTCTTTATAAATCCCATCGCCATCATCAATAATTCTTATTAAAGAACTTCCACCCTCTTCTATTTCTATTAATATATTCTTAGAATTTGCATCTATAGCATTTTCCACTAATTCCTTTACTACTGATGCGGGTCTTTCTACTACCTCACCTGCTGCAATTTTATTAGCTGTATCTTCATTTAATATATTAATTCTTTTCATATCGTGCACCCCCTTTGTAAGTCTCTAATTTATAAGTAAATCTAATATAACATATTGCATGTATATTTAGATATTTAATTTCTATTTATAAGTTTCTTCAAATGTATTATATCCAATTTAATTGCTAATAACAAATCTAAATTATAATTATAAATATAAATACAAATTAAAAACTCTTAGGTTATATTTCTGAAAATAATACCTAAGAGTTTTTATCACTTAATAAATCATTCTAATTTTTATTTACGTCTTCTTGCAAAATCTACAAATTTAAACTTATCAGGTCTATGTCTAGATTCAGTATATTGAAATAAACTGGTATCATCTAAGTAAGTATAACTTTTTACAACAACAATCATATTAAAATTTTTCATATCTAAATATTTTTTGTCTTCTTCAGTTGCAAATTGAACTGTTATTTCTTTTTTTGCATAAGCTATTTTTAGTCCAAGTTCATCTTCAATATACTTATAAATAGATTCTTCACATATTTCTTCAGTTATATTTTCAACATATTTTTTTGCTAAATAATCCTTATCTAAGATTATTTTTTCATCTGCAATACTTCTAGATCTTATTATTTTCCAAACCTTATCCTTTGAACTTAATTCTAGTTTTTTGCTCATACTTTCATTTGGTTGAATACATTCTAAAACTTCAACTTTAGTTTTAGAATTTGGTCCAAGTTTATCTGCAATTTCTTTAAAACTAACTACACCAGATACAGGAAAGTCAAATTTATTTATATCTAATACAAAAGATCGTCTACCTTTAATCTTTTGTATATATCCATTTTCCTCAAGTAAAGTTAGTGCTTTTCTTGCAGTATCTCTAGAAACTTTATATTCTTTCATAAGATCACTTTCTGAAGAAATTTCATCATTTGCTTTATATATTCCAGATTCTATTTTATTTGCAATTTCACTATATATATTAAAATATTTGCTACCCATAATTTATCACCATAAATATTTTAACATAATATATACTTAATTCTCAACAATATAAACAATAGATTCATATGGTCTAAGTAAAATTTTATCATTTAAATCCATACTATCTTCGTAATTTGAAATTAGTATTCTACAATCATCACCTAAAAGATCTTGAGGTAATAATACTTGTGTATCTTCATTATAAAAATTATTTAAAACTATTAATTTTGTATTTTTATATTGCCTTGTATAAGCTAATACTTTATCATGTTCTTCAAGTATCATTTTAAATGTTCCATTTGAAACAACATCATATTTTTTTCTTAAGTCTATAAGTTTTTTATAATGATAGAATATAGATCCCTTATCCTTTAGTGCATTTTCTGCATTTATTTCTTTATAAGACTTTCCAACTGGTATCCAAGGATCGACTGTTGAAAATCCACTATTGTCTTTATCATTCCACTGCATAGGTGTTCTTGAATTATCTCTTGATTTGCATGCTAATATCTTATATATTTCTTCTTCATCAACATTATTTTCTTTTAAAATATTATAATAATTTTTAGATTCAACATCTCTATATTCATCTATTGAATTAAAATTAGGATTTGTCATTCCAAATTCTTCACCTTGATAAATATATGGTGTTCCTCTCATCATATGAATACAAGTTCCAAGCATCTTTCCACTTTCTTTATGATACTTATCGGTATTTCCAAATCTAGAAATTATTCTTGGCTGATCATGGTTACACCAAAATACTGCATTCCAACCATTTCCATGCTCCATACCTTCTTGCCATTCCTTGAAGATAGATTTTAGTAATTTAAAATCAAAATTCATAAGTGTCCATTTATCACCATTATCATAATCTACTTTTAAATGATGAAAGTTAAATACCATAGATAATTCTTTTTCATTGGGATTTGAATATTTAATACAATTATCTATAGTTGTAGAGGACATTTCTCCAACTGTTATTATATCGTTATATTTACCGAAAGTATTGTTATTTAATTCCTTTAAATATTTATGTATATTAGGTCCATCTGTATAAAATCTTCTTCCATCACCTATAGTATCATCTTCAAATTTTTCAGGTTTTGAAATTAAGTTTATAACATCGAATCTAAATCCTTTAACACCTTTATTTATCCAATGGTTTACTATTTTGTATATCTCGTTTTTAACTTCTGAATTAGTCCAATCTAAATCTCCTTGTGTTTTATCAAATAAATGCAAATAGTATTCATCAAATTTATCTATATATTCCCAAGCATTTCCTCCGAATTTTGATTGCCAATTAGTTGGTGGATTTCCATCTTTGCTTTTTTTAAATATATAGAAGTCTTTAAATTTTTTCTCTCCATTTAGGGCATTCTTAAACCATTTGTGCTCTGTTGAAGTATGATTAAACACCATATCAAGCATTATATTAATATTTCTTTTTTTAGCTTCCTTAACAAGTCTATCAAAGTCTTCATTACTTCCAAACAAAGGATCTATATTGTAATAATCAGCTACATCATAGCCATTATCTTTTTGTGGTGATACATAAAAAGGAGTAAGCCAAATATAATCAATCCCTAATTCCTCTAAATAATCTAGTTTATTTATTACTCCAATTAAATCGCCTATTCCATCTCCATTTGAATCATTAAATGATTTAGGATATATTTGATAAACAGTACTTTTTTTAAAGTCTTTCATACTGCTAATTCCTCCAATTTAAAATTATTATTTATTAGCTTAATTTTTTCTTTCCAATTATTAAAGTTAACATAAAAGGTACTACTATAGCTATTATCATTGCTACTGCAAACATAAGCATATGTTGTGGTTTAATTGATAGAATACCAGGTAATCCACCAATTCCTACAGAGTTTGCCATTACTCCAGTTGATACAGATATTACAGCAGCTATAGCTGAACCTATCATTCCACATATGAATGGGAATCTATATTTTATATTAATACCAAATAATGCTGGTTCAGTTACACCTAAGTAAGCTGATATACATGCTGGAATTGCTATTTGTTTTTCCTCTTCATTTTTTCTTTGAAGATAAATCATGGCTAAAACAGCTGATCCTTGAGCTATATTTGATAAAGCTATCATTGGCCATAAAGCTGTACCACCAAATTCAGCCATTAATTGTAAGTCTATTGCATTAGTCATATGATGTAATCCAGTTATAACAAGTGGTGCATAAAGGAATCCAAATATTGCAGCAAATATACTTCCAAATGCTGATGTTAATCCACCATAAACTACTGCTGAAACCCAAGAACCAATCGCCCAACCTATAGGTCCAAGAACAGTATGTGCTATTAAAACAGTTGGTACTAAAGCAAAAAATGGTACAAATATCATTGATATTGAAGAAGGAACTATTTTTCTAACTCCTTTTTCAAGATATGCTAGTACAAATCCAGCTAAAATAGCAGGTATAACTTGTGCTTGATAACCAATCATATCTATTTTTGCAAAACCAAAATCCCAAAATGGAATTGAATCAGCCCCTGCAACAGCATAAGCATTTAAAAGTTGCGGTGACACTAATGTAATACCTAGTACTATACCAAGTATTTGAGTTGTTCCCATTTTCTTAGTTACAGCCCATGTGATTCCAACAGGCAAGAAGTGGAATATTGCTTCGCCTATTAACCATAAAAAGCCATGTGTTCCTGCCCAGAATTGTGATATTTCAATAAGAGTCTTTGTACCGTTTTCAAACATCTTAATATCACCTATGATATTTCTAAAACCTAATATAAGTCCTCCTACTATAATTGCAGGGATTAAAGGTGAAAATATTTCTGCTATATTAGCCATCATTCTTTGAACAATATTCATATTTGATTTAGCTGAACTTTTTAAGTTGTCTTTGCTTACACCATCAATTCCAGCTAATGCAGTGAACTCATTATAAAATTCTGCTACATCGTTTCCAACAATAACCTGAAATTGCCCTGCTTGAGTAAATGTACCCTTAACAAATTTAATTTTTTTAATTTTTTCTTCGTCTGCAATAGATGTATCATTTAAAACAAATCTCATTCTTGTTGCACAATGTGATACAGCACTTACATTTTCTTTTCCACCAATGTATTTTAATAATTCTTTAACTTCCTTATTATATTTAGACATTATTTTTCCCTCCCTCTTAATACATATACGTACATGTTGTATTTAAATAATAACTTATACGTATATGTATTGTCAATGTTTACATTGAAAGTTTTTTTATTTTTAAATTATAAGTTAAATTGCAAATTACTATTATATAAAATGTGAATACATATATTTTGTGTTTTATTATAAAAATCAAACACATGCAAATATATAATTCCATAAAGTATTAATTTTTATAAAAAAGAGTACTTAAAATCAACTGATTATATCAGAAGAATTTAAGTACTCTTATAATAAACTATTATATTTTAATTTACATCATCATTAAAAATTTTAGCTTCTCTAATTATATAGTCACATTTGGAATTTGGACAAAACCTCTCTATTATTATATATGCTCCATCTATTTTACGCTTTCTAAGTAGCTTTTCTTTGCATTTTGGACATTCTAAAGGAATACCACAACCACAATTCATAAAGTTATCTCCTATTTATCATTTTTATTGAAGTTTTTTTGCATCTGTAACTACTTTATATAAAGTGTTCATAGCTTCCATAGGGTTAAGATTTAATATGTCTACATCACTAATCTCTTTTATAAAATTTTCTTTTTCCATAACTTCAAAGTTAATTTGCATATTGTCATTAGAAGCATCTTTATGCTTTTTATTGTGTTTTTTATTTGATTCTTGTAACTCTTTTATTTCAGATTTCAAAAATTTTATAGTTTCTTCATATTCTGAATTTTGAGTTTCAATTTTTAATATTTTCTCTTCATTATAGTTACAATTAGTTTCATTTACATCTATATTTTGTGCATTAGAAATAACTTTATCCTCTTCATTTTTAATAGAATCAGCAGCAATTTCTTTTGTGTTATTTGAAACCATTGAACATGATGATAATTTATTTATATCAAAGGTATTTTTACTTTCTAAATCCTCAAGAATTTCTCTGGCACGATTAATAACATTCTCAGGAAGTCCTGCAAGCTTTGCAACTTCTATACCGTAAGATTCATCTGCACCGCCCTCTACTATTTTTCTTAAAAATACTACACTATCTTTTAACTTTTTAACTGCTACAGAGTAATTTTTAACTCCAGGTAAAATCCCTTCAAGTTTAACAAGTTCGTGATAATGAGTTGCAAATAAAGTTTTGCATCTTAAATTTTTATTTTTAGTTATATATTCAATAACAGACCAAGCAATTGAAAGTCCATCATAAGTTGAAGTTCCTCTTCCAACTTCATCAAGTAAAACTAAACTATTACTTGTAGCATTTTTTAAAATATTAGAAACTTCCCACATTTCAACCATAAATGTAGACTTTCCACCTGCTAAATCATCAGATGCTCCTATTCTTGTAAAAATCTTATCACAGATAGATATGTTTGCACTAGTTGCAGGTACAAATGAACCCATTTGAGCCATCAATGTTATAAGTGCTACCTGTCTCATATACGTAGATTTACCAGCCATGTTAGGTCCTGTAATAAGAAGTAATTCCTTATCAGTTTGATTTAATGCAGTATTATTTGATACAAAATCGCCCTTTCCAATCACTTTTTCAACTACAGGGTGTCTTCCATCAGTTATTTTAATTAATCCATTTGTATTTATTTCAGGTTTAATATAATCATTTTCTAAAGCAACTAAAGCTAAAGTTGAAATACCATCTAAATCTGATATTATCCTAGCGCTCTTTTTTAATCTGCTTATTTCTTTTTCAATTTTATCTCTTATTTCAACAAATATAGAATATTCTAAATTAATAAGTTTTTCTTCAGAACCTAGAATTTTATCTTCCATAACTTTAAGTTCTTCAGTTATAAATCTTTCAGCATTAGCTAATGTTTGCTTTCTTATATATCTACCTTCTGGAATAGAGTTATAATTTGATTTACTTATTTCTATATAGTATCCAAATACCTTGTTATAACCAACTTTTAAAGACTTAATACCTGTAAATTCACGTTCTCTATTTTCAAGAGCAGCAATCCATTCTTTTCCGTGAAGTTTGCTTTGACGTAATTCATCTACTAAATTATTATATCCATCTTTTATTATGTTTCCTTCTTTTAATCCTAAACCAGGATCTTCTTTAATAGAATCATTTAATAGATCTCTTACATCAATCAATTCGTCTAAATTTTCATAGTATCCCTTTAACAATTCAGAACTAGTATCTTTTAAAAGTTTTTTAATGCATGGAAGTTTATCTAAAGATGATTTAAGAGACAACAAATCCTTAGCATTAACATTTTTATTTGATATTTTTCCTACAATTCTTTCAATATCATAAATTTCTTTTAATGCGCTTCTTAAGTCTTCATTGAAACCTATTGAATTAAATACTTCTTCAACTCCACTTAATCTTTTTTCTATTTCGTCTTTAACTATAAGAGGTTCATCTATCCATTTTCTTAAAGTTCTTCCCCCCATAGAAGTTGCACTTTTATCAAGAACCCAAAGAAGAGATCCTTTTTTAGTTTTTTCTCTTATACTTTCTGTAAGTTCTAAGTTTCTTCTTGAATTTCCATCTATGGTCATATAATTTATAATTTCATATTGTTCTAATAAATTGATATTCGTTAAACTCATCTTTTGAGTTTCATTTATATATTTAAGAAGTACTTTACTTGGAATTTCTCTTTCTATTGTTAAACCACTCACTTCTAAGTCTGAAAACTGCTCTATAAGTTCTTCTTTTGAAACTAAAAACTCATTAAAATCTTTTTTAGTTATAAGAACAGGAAGTACATTGTTTATTTCTTCTAATAAATCTTCGCTTATATTATTATCAACTAGTATTTCTTTTGGAGAAACCTTTGAAATTTCATCTAATAAGCTCATCTTAATATTATTAAAAGACGTTGTTTTAAATTCACCAGTACTTATATCAGACATTGCTATTCCAAATTTATCTTCATGTTCAGATATTACCATTAAATATGTATTATCATTTTCTAAATTAGAATTACTGTCTATAAATGTTCCAGGAGTTATTACTTTTACAACTCCTCTTTTTACTATTCCTTTGCTTTGCTTGGGATCTTCAAGTTGTTCACATATAGCAACCTTATATCCTTTAGTAACAAGTCTTGGAATGTATGCAGCTGCTGCATGATGTGGAATACCACACATTGGTGCTCTTTCTTCAAGTCCGCAATTTTTCCCTGTTAAAACAAGTTCAAGCTCTCTAGATACAGTTAGTGCATCATCAAAGAACATCTCATAAAAGTCACCTAATCTATAAAATAGAATACAATCATTATATTCTTCTTTTGTTTTCATGTACTCTACCATCATTGGCGTTAAAGCCATAATAATTTCCTCCTTTTAATTAGGTATAAAAAATTAAATATTTTTACCTAATTTTAAAACTTAAAATCAAGTCTTATTTTATCACAGGGGGAACCAGTAATCAAAATTAACTTAAAAATTACTCTATTTAAATAATATGAGTTTTATTATATAAATATAAAACTAAAATATTAACACTATTGTTAATAGTAATTCATTGTTTAAAACATTAAAAACTACAAGTAAACCTAAAATAATAATTATTATCCCTATAACTAAATAACATAATTTATAAAAATTCTAAACATAAAGATTAAAAAAGCCTTCCAAAATAAAATGGAAGACTTTCTTTTAAATAATATACTTTATAACACTATTTTCAAACAATTCATTTATTTTAATTGTAAAAAATGATTTAACCTCTTCTAGCTGTTCTTTAGTATAAACATATTTTCCATATCCAAATTGACCGTACTTATATTTACGTTCTTCATCATTCATTGGTAAAGTATTATCAGGAAATACTTCATTTATAACATTTTTCGCTCTTGTAGTATATCTATGTGTTATAACTTCAAATGATAATGGATATTTTAAATCCTTAGGCATCTTATCATGTAATTTTATCAGAAGTTCATTGTAATCTTCTTTCCAATTTTCATATAAAAATACTGGAGCTATTATAAATCCAATTGGATACTGTGCTTTTGCAACTTTTTCACAGGCTTCAAGTCTTAAATCATAAGAAGATGTTCTATTTTCAAAATCATTTATTACTTTATTCGTATTTAGAGTAAATCTAATCTCTGTCTTTCCTTTATGATCTATATTCAAAAGTGTATCTACATCATTATATTTAGTTACAAATCTAAATTTACCTTTTTCTTCATTTGCAAAAAATTCAATAGCTTTTTCTAAAGAATGAGTATATGGTTCTACTGGTATAGGATCTGAAGTAGCCGCACCTTCAAATATTGTTATCTCAGGACTTCTCTCAACAATATGTTTCTTGGCTTGATTTAATATATCATCTATGTTTACATTAACTTTAACAAACGGTTTAGTACTTAAGTTAGTATTAAGATAACAATATTCACAATGCCCTGTACATCCAGAGAGAAGAGGCAATTGATAGTGCGCTGATGGTTTACATGACTGAAATTTAAAACTCTTTTTAATTCCAACTACTAAGGTATTTTTACCTTCTCTATAATAACTATAAGTATCATCTCCTGGAATATGTTGTTTCACCCTATTTCCACTTATATTTATAACCTCAACATTTTTATTATCTTTAAATGTATTATATATACTTTGACCCATTTCATAATCTAAACTTCCCTTTTCAAATAATATTCTTTTAGGAATAAACATATATGATTTTTCTCCTCTCAAAAAGTTGATTTTATATATTTTCTTTTTGTAAAATTTCTTTTTCTTATATAAAGCAATGGTTAGTATTTATTTTAATAGTAATTTTCAAATATATTGTTTAATATTTAAAAATCTTAAGTATAGAACTCTAACTATAATCTAATTTATATTTTTAGTTAAAATTATATATTTATACATATTGAAAATTATTTTATATATTATAAATACTAACTTATGATCTTTTAACGCATATAATTAACTACATACTATTAATACTCATATGGTTGCTAAATAAAAATAACTGCTTATTTAATAAAACAAGCAGTTATAGTGGTTAATTATTTATATAAATTACAGGTGGTTTTAAGACCTATTATATATTTTGAATTTACATATCATTTTATTCATTAAATTCATAATTTGTAATTTCTTTTATTGTATTATCATCATTTACAAATACAACTTTAGGTTTATATGTCTTAGCTTCGCTTTCTATTATTTGAGCATAAGCTATTATTATAATCTCATCACCAGGTTGTACTAGTCTTGCAGCAGCTCCATTTAAACATATTATGCCTGAATCTCTTTTTCCAGGAATAACATAAGTTTCAAGTCTTGCACCATTGTTATTATCAACAATTTGTACTTTCTCATTTTCTAAAATTCCAGCAGCATCAATTAAAGTTTTATCTATAGTTATACTCCCCATATAATTAAGATCAGCCTGAGTTACTGTTGCTCTGTGTATCTTTCCTTTTAACATATTAAGTATCATTTTAATCCCCCTAGTTTTCAAACTATTACTTAAACTTATACTATATTTTAAGAATTGTGGTATATAAAATAAGTGAAGTGATATTATATTTATTGTTTTATTTTACTTATAATATATAAATTAAATATTAAAAATAAAGACTATTTTATATACTAAATGTAAAATTATCTATAAGCCTTGTTTTACCTATATAAACAGCTATAGCCACTAAAATATCTCTGTCTATAAATTCAATATTTTCTAGCGAATTGTTGTCAACTAATTCAACATAATCTATTTTGGCTAACTGTTCACTGTTTATTGAATCTTTTATTATATTTTTAACTATATTAGCTTTTCTTTCTCCATTTTCTAATGTTTCTTTAGCTTTTAAAAGACTTCTATTTAGTATTAATGCTGCATTTCTTTCTTTTTGTGAAAGATAAGTATTCCTTGAGCTTTTAGCTAGTCCATCCTCTTCTCGAATAATAGGACATGGTACTATTTCAATATCCATATTTAAATCTCTAACCATTCTTTTTATAACAGCTACTTGTTGAGCATCCTTTTGTCCAAAATAAGCTCTATCTGGCGTAATTATATTAAAAAACTTTGAAACAACTAAACAAACTCCATCAAAATGTCCTGGCCTTTTTAAGCCACAAAGTACATTGGTAAGACTTGAAACACCTATACTTGTAGAATTATTATCAAAATACATTTCCTCAGGACTTGGGTTAAATACTATACTAGCTCCAGCATTTTTACATAATTCTAAATCCTTATTTATATCTCTAGGATAACTATCATAATCTTCATTAGGTCCAAATTGAGTTGGATTAACAAATATACTAACAACTACTTTATCGTTTTCTTTTACGGCTCTTTTTATTAAACTTTCATGGCCTTCATGTAAAAAACCCATAGTAGGTACATAACCAATGCTTAATTCTTCCTTTTTCCAATCTTTAATTACTTTTCTTATTTCACAAATTTCCTTTGTTAACATAATTTATACCACCTACTCCTAATATAACTTTTGCAATTCTTTTTCATCTATCTTAAAACTATGTTTATCTTGTGGAAACGATCCTTCTCCAACTTCTCCAATATAGATTTGAATTGCTTCCCTCATTTGAGCTCCTAAATTTGCATATTGTTTAACAAATTTAGGTATAAAGTCATCAAACATTCCTAGCATGTCTTGATACACTAGAATTTGACCATCACACTCATTTCCAGCACCTATTCCTATTGTTGGAATAGAAATTTCTTTTGTTATAATTTCTGCAACCTTTTTAGGAACACATTCAAGTACTATTGCAAATGCTCCAGCATCTTCTATAAGTTTTGCATCTTCTATAAGTCTTTTAGCCGCCTCTTCACTTTTGCCTTGTATTTTAAATCCACCAAATGCATTTACAGATTGAGGAGTTAAACCTAAGTGCCCCATTACAGGTATTTGTGCATCTACTATTGCTTTAATTTGTTTAATTACACTAGCTCCACCTTCAAGTTTAACAGCATTTGCACCACCTTCCTTTATCATTTTTCCAGCATTTTTAACTGCTTCTTCAACAGAAGTATGATAAGAAAGAAATGGCATATCGCTTACTATTAAAGCATTCTTTGCCCCCTTTTTTACAGACTTTGTATGATATATTATCTCATCAACAGTTACTGAAAGTGTATCTTCTTCTCCTTTTATAACCATTCCTAAAGAATCGCCAATTAAAATTCCATTTATACCACTCTCATCAATGATTTTAGCCATGGAATAATCATAAGCAGTAAGCATACTTATTTTTTTACCTTTATTTTTAAATTCTTGAAATGTTGCTATTGTATTTTTCATTACTCTATTCCCCCTAAAATTTCATACACTTTTTTATATTCATTTGAATTATGAATTAAATCTTTAAGTGCAAAGTCTTCATTAAAATTATTTAAAGTATTAGTTTTTTCTTTTAATGCAACTAAATTTAATAGATTAAGTGATAATTTTTTATAGATCTCTTTATGATCTTTATTTATTGAAGAGAGATGTTTTTTTATAGGTATAATATCACCTCTTGATACCGGTCCTGTTAAAGATTTAACAAATCCATTTTCAAAAATATTATTAATATTACCGTTTATCAATGGCTTTAAAGCCTCAAGAGATTCTTTTTCACTTAATCCAAATTCCTCAAAATAGTTTGTACCTATTTGCAATAACGATAAAACTAAGTTAGAAACCAATACAGTTGCTAAATGATATGATGAAGATGACTCTATATTTCTTATAAAATATTTATTATTTAAGGATTTCATAAGAGCTATTATTTCACACTTTTCATCAACATTATTACTTTCAATTGAAAAATAAATTGTTTCTAAATCCTTTAAATTAGTATTTTGATTTGAAAATGCATATATTGGGTGTATAGAATAGGTCAATGCACCAGAATGTTTTACATTACTTAATAGATTTGATGATAATGAGCCACTAGTGTGACAAATAGATTTGTTTTTTAAATTAAGATTAAAGTTAGATATTTCAGTATCTATAATTGAAATTGTGTCATCAGGTGTTGTAATAAATAATATATTACTTTCTTCGATAATATCTTTTAACGAAGAATAAACTTTTGATTTAGTAATATTAGCCGCTTTCATAGTATTCTCTAAATCTCTTCCATAAAAACCGATTACATTAAGCCCTTTATGAGTAAAGTAGCGTCCAAGAGATACACCTACCTTCCCAGGACCAATAAATCCAATATTAATAGTACCACCTCCTAAAATTAAGTGTGATACAACATCCTAATTCAATCTCATTCATACAGATATGAGTTGTATAATTTAAATGAAATGATAAAACTCTGGTGAGGTTCTATTAAGATACCACCCAGAGATTATTTTACCATTTAATATATAATTTAACAATAAAAATATTGTATCAAGTTAAATAAATTGAATTTTGTATATTATATTATACAAAAATATCAAAAACTATTAGAAAATATGTTTTTATGTAAAATAGATATTCTATTATTATATTATCTCTTCTACACAGCATACATCTTCAATATTATGAAGTTGAAGAGTATAATCTGAATGATTGCATTTTTGAGATAACTTTAATGTCATTGTTAAAGCTATTATACGATCATCTTTATTCGTAGTGGCTTTTTTTACTTCAATATTAGATATCTTAGTTCCATCAGCTTGTACAGTTTTCATAAAATTAGCAACCCCTTTAATATCTCTAAGTTCTGTATAGACATCCATGATCCTAGAGTGAGTTCTTGAATATAAATCTAATTTATGAAGTCCTGTAACTACAGCAAGCATAAATATACATGCTATAATTGCACCTTCGTAAAAACCTATTCCAATGGCTAAACCCATACATGCACATGCCCAAAGACCAGCTGCTGTTGTAAGACCTGTAACTTGATTTTTTCCAACTACTATGATTGTACCTGCACCTAAAAAGCCTATACCACTAATAACTTGTGCACCCAATCTAGTTATATCTCCAGTACTATGAAGAACATCTCTCATATATTGACTTGTTATCATAATGAGTGTGGCACCAATACAAACTAAAATATGTGTCCTAAATCCTGCAGGTCTATTTTTTCTTCCTCTTTCTGCACCAATAATTCCTGCACAAAGTGTTGCTAAAGTAAGCCTTAGAATTATTGAAGCCATATTAACTTCTCTTAAGTATAACATTAAATCATTCATACGCTATTAATCAACCCATTCTTATATTGGCTGACTCTTAATCACCTACCTTTGTATATTTAATAGAATTATAATATTAACTTTTTATATTATGTGTAAACTTTTTCCTTCAATTCATAGTATACCATCATTATCTTCTTTTCAATCATAAAATAATTAATTCCTTTAATACATTAGGGTAGTTGGTTATGATAGCATCTACTCCTAAATCCATCATTCTTTTCATGTCGTCTTTATCATTAACTGTATAAACATTAACTTCCAAATTATTATCATGTGCTTTTTCAACAATTTCTTTATTTACACTATGATATTCTGGATGAAGGGCATTTCCACCAACCATTTTAACATAATTATGAGGTTCAAATATACAATCATAGTATAATACGCCTGTTTTTATAGTTTTATCTAGTCTTATACATCGTCTTACAGAGTAATGATTAAATGTAGATACTATGATTCTTTCTTCTAGCTTATATTTTTTGATTAAATCATAAGTTATTTCTTCTATATTTTCATAATCAACTATGCTGTTTTTAATTTCTATATTTATAATAATATTCTTATCACTAACATACTTTAAGAATTCTTCTAATGTTGGAATTTTTAATCCTTTAAATTCTTCACCAAATTTTATTCCAGCATCAAAATTCATTAATTCTTTTAATGTAAAATCTTTAATTAATCCTGTACCTGTTGTAGTTCTGTCAAGTTGTTCATCATGGCATATTACTAGAAAACCATCCTTAGTTAATTGGACATCCGTTTCTATTCCATCACAGCCAACTTCTATAGCTTTTTCAAAAGCAAGCATTGTATTTTCTGGATATACTCCACTAAAACCTCTATGAGCAATATTTAATGTTTTTTTCATTTATAGTTTCCCCCTAAGTCAATATACTTCCATTTAATTATATAAAAAATAATGTTTATTTTTAAGCATTATTTAATTTTTTAAAATTATTAATGGGAAATTTCAAAAATTAAATTTCCCATTAATTTTAAAAAAGTCTATATCAGTTCTTCAACCATGCAAACTCCTTCTATATGATGAAGTTGTAAAATATATTCCATATGATCACAGCTTTGATTAAGCTTTAATGTCATAGCTAGTGCAATAACTTTTACATCACTATTTTTATTCTTAATTTCAACATTAAATATTTGAGTTCCATCTTTTTTAACGCAGGTCATAAAGTTCATAACCCCTTTAATATCCTCAAGTTCAACATAAATATCAATAGTTTTAGAATGTGTTTGCATATATTCATCAAGTTTATGAAGTCCAGTGACTACCCCCATTAAAAATATACATGTTATAATAGCACCTTCATAAAACCCTATTCCAATAGCTAGTCCCATGCAAGCGCATGCCCAAAGTCCAGCTGCTGTTGTAAGTCCCTTAACTTGATTTTTCCCAACTACTATTATTGTACCTGCACCTAAAAAGCCTATACCACTAATAACTTGAGCACCCATCCTACTTGCATCACCTGGTAAATTTAACACATCAGTCATATACTGATTTGTAATCATTATAATTGTAGCTCCAATACAAACTAAAATATGTGTCCTAAATCCTGCCGGTCTGTTTCTTCTTCCTCTCTCAGCTCCAATAATTCCAGCACAAATAGTTGCTAAAGTAAGCCTAACTATTATTGATACTGTATTAACTTCTTTTAAATAATTTATTAAATCTAAACTTTCCATATCATCACCTACTTTTAAACTCTTAACAAAAATCTTTTACAATTCTAATTTAAATAACAAAAATTTTATAAATGCCTAATCTTATTTAAGGTTTTATATAAGAAGAGAGACAATGTAACCAAAATTTTGACTACATTGCCTCAATAGACATTGTATGTTTTAATTTATTCTATTTAAGTTTAAAGTTATGTTTTACAAAAAGTTTATATATTCATAAACAAAGATGAAGTAACAATTGAACTTATGTTTAAAACATAAGTTTTTATATATGTTAATTGAATAAATTAATAATTTGTTCTTCATTTAAAGTATTTATAAATGAACCTATGTTTAAATCATCACCTAAAATTGTATCTATAAGCTTTCGTTTACTATCTTGAAGTTCTACTATCTTTTCTTCTATAGTACCTTGTGCTATAAGTTTAATTACTTCAACAGTGTTTTCTTGACCAATTCTATGTGCTCTGTCAGTTGCTTGATCTTCTACTGCTGGATTCCACCATGGATCGAAATGTATTACTATATCTGCACTAGTTAAATTAAGACCAGTTCCTCCAGCCTTTAAAGATACCAAAAATACATTATTCTCTCCATCATTAAAATCATCAACCATTCTCATTCTATTAATAGATGATACTGAACCATCCAAATAAGAAAATAATATGTTATTTTCTTTAAGTAAGTTACCTATATTTTTAAGCACAGATGTAAATTGAGAAAACACTAATATCTTATGTCCTGAGCTTATGCTATGATCTAGTATCTCTAAAAGTGCATCTATTTTCCCACTTGTACCTAAATAATTTTCCATAATAACTGATGGATCTAAGCAAATCTGTCTTAACTTTGTTATATATGATAAAATTTCTATTTTACTATTCTTAAATTCATCATCTTCAACTTTCTTTTGTATTAAATCTTTGGCATATTCAGAATAAGTTTTATATACTAATTTTTGCTCATCACTTAAAGGAATAATTAGTCTTTTTTCAATTTTATCTGGTAATTCTTTAATTACATTTTTCTTATATCGTCTTAATATAAACGGCTTTACAAGTCTATTTATTTCTTCTAATATTTCTTTTTCTTCTTCAAGCCTTCTATAATATCTACTTGTAAATCTTTTTTCATCATAAAGATACCCAGGCATTATAAAGTCAAAAATAGACCAAAGTTCCATTAATGAATTTTCTATAGGTGTACCTGTTAATGCAAATCTTGATTTTGATTTAATACTTTTAACAGCTTTTGCATTTTGTGATGAAGCATTCTTTATGTTTTGAGCTTCATCTAAAATACAATAATCAAATACCATGTCATATAAATCTAAATCTCTTCTCAAAAGATTATATGTTGTTATAATAACATCATAGTTATTATATGCTTTAATAAGCTCTTCACGTTCCTCTTTATTCGAATTTACTATACATACTTTCATTGAAGGCGCAAATTTTTTAAATTCATTAAACCAATTATATATAAGAGAAGTTGGTGCTACTATAAGTGCATGTGAATTTTCTTTTGATAATAAAAATACTATGGTTTGAAGTGTTTTCCCAAGGCCCATTTCATCACCTAATATTCCACCAAACCCCAAATAATCTAATGTTCTAAACCAATTATAACCATCTCTTTGATATTCTCTAAGTTCTGCTTGAATACCATATGGCGGTTGAAATGATTTATTCTTAATATTTTTAAGTTTATCTCTTATATCCATGATTTTTTCTCTACCAGTTATAAATCTAAAATCTTTATCTTCTAGATATTGTTCTAAGTAAATCCCTTTATTTTTATATAAAGCAATTGTATTATTATTTAAAGTCTCTTCTAAAAGTAAATTATCTAAAAGCGTTAGTATTTCTTTTAAGTCTTTATCTTCTAAATCTAAGAATTCACCATTTTCTAATTTATAGTACTTTAAATTACTTCTAAAGCTTCTTAATATATTAGTGGTTTCTTCTTTAGATAAGTCTGATAATATAAATTCAAATTCAAAATAATCAAATTTACCTTTTCTAACATCACCTTTAAAATCAGATTTTGATATATTTCTTATTCCTTTAAAATTCTCTGAATAAAAAACTTCACCATAATCTTGAAATCTTTCTATATCATATTTGAAAAATCTAAATATATAATCATCATCTTTTAAAAAGATAAATTTATTATTTACATCTTCAAATCCAAATTTTTTCAC
Organism: Clostridium botulinum; assembly: GCF_000827935.1. Classification (NCBI taxonomy): domain Bacteria; kingdom Bacillati; phylum Bacillota; class Clostridia; order Eubacteriales; family Clostridiaceae; genus Clostridium; species Clostridium botulinum. The sequence goes on along the minus strand of NZ_CP010520.1, from coordinate 1,812,475 downwards.
CAATTTATATACTTCTTTTTCTTTTTGAGAATATCTATATATAACTTTTTCTTTGAATTCTTCAAAGTAATTAAATTCATAACCACCATATGAAACCTTTAATGTTAAATAAACATTTTCCCTGTCTTTATCAAAGTAAAACTTGAAAATAACAGGCGCTATTACTACCTTATTTTTAAGTTTTTTAGATAAATTTAATCCATTACTTACATTTTGTATTGATGGTATAAGCTCTTTTAACACTCTTTTTTCATCATTTTGTCCAAAGGCTATACTTTGTGTATTATTAAACACTTTAAGATAAGGAACTAATCTTTCACTTTGTTCTGTAGATGGAACATATATTGAAGTACCATAAAGGAATACATCTTCATCTTGTGTAAGTGCTTCTGGCATACCATTAGGAACTTCTAATATTATATTATTTCCACTGTCACATAAGGAAAAAGGAATTGGTATATCTTCATAAAGTATTTCTGAATCGATTATCCTGCAGAAAAACCCATCGCCTAAATATACTCTATGATTCTTTATTATATCTAAAAAAGTTTTTACTAATATATCAGGTATAGTTAAAGTTTTGCCATTTATAATTTTATCTTGACTTCTTTTAAATGAGCTTTGTAAATTCTCTTTTTCACTCAATCTATAAATAAACTTAATAAGTCTTCTATCATCAAATGATAAATTTTGTTTCCTTATATCAAAAATGAAGTCTTTTCCATATTTTATAGGCATTTTATTATACATACATGTTAAAAATTGATTTATATCCTTTAACACATACATTTTATTATTACAACTTTTCAAACCAATTTTAAACTCAGCTTGAAGTTTTGAAGACCATGTATTTCTATTTAAGGTTATCTCAAATTTAACATTTTCTTTATTATCTTCTAATAGCGAACTTAATAAATCTTGAGATTTTGCTGCTTTAGAAAAAACACTCTGATTATCATCTTTACTCTTTTGCAAAAATAATAACTTTTCTTTTAAATTTGCATCATTATCTAAACTATTTAAAAAATAGTAAAAAGAGGCTATTAAATGCTTACAGCAGTAATTATCCTTTGAGAATTCTTTTCGCTCAAAATCTGTACAACTACAATATGTACCTATAACTTCTTTTGTTTTACTATCAATTTCTATTTTACAGGAATATTCATTAAAAAGACTTTCTGATATTACAGAAGAGATAATATCTATCATATGATTATCTACATTAATTTTTATATCTTTTACTAAATCATTTTTAAGTATTACCTCAGCTTTAACTCTATTTCGTCCGCTTATGCTATTATTGAATCCTTCCATTAACACTTGTTTTATCATAAATTATCACCATTTATAAATTACTTATTTATTTCTCTCATTCTTGTTATTAAAGAAGATTCTATATACTGAGATTTAGAAAATCCTTTTCTAAAATATCTTATTTGCTTATACTTTTTTCCTTGAAGCTCCATATCTAAAACATCGATTCTATCACCTTTAAATATTAGAGGTTCTTTCTTTCCTTTTAAATAAACTTGTAGTTCCACTATAAATCCTCCATTATTGTTTTTTCTTTGAATTATATTCTTCTATTGAAGCTGCAATTTCATTTAAATATTCCCATCTCTCATACTTCTTCTCTAATTCTTGCTCAAGAGATTCTTTTTCCTTCATCAATTCATTAAGTTTTCCATAATTAGTAGCATTTTTCTCTAACTCTTTGTCAAGATGCTCTATCTTACTTTCTAAAGTAGATATATCTACATCTATAGTTTCAAATTCTTTTTGTTCCTTAAAAGTAAACTTAGGTTTATCTTCTTTATTTTTAACTCTTTCTTTTTTCACTTTATTAGTAGACTTTTCATTTTCTAAAGATTTATTATTTTTTTCTATCTCTTTTGCTATTAAGAAATCACTATAATTACCATTATATTCTTTAATTAATCCGTCGCCTTCATAAGAAAATATTTTATTACAGATTCTATCTAAAAAGTATCTATCATGTGATACAACAATTACAATGCCCATAAATTCATCTAAAAATGATTCTAGAATTTTTAAAGTTTCAATGTCTAAATCATTTGTAGGCTCATCTAATATCAAGAAATTAGGAGATTCCATTAATACTCTTAAAAGATGTAATCTTCTTTTTTCTCCACCAGATAATTTTTCAATTGGAGTATATTGCATTGTGCTATCAAATAAAAATCTTTCACACATAGAAGAGGCTGTTATTTTAGTTCCATCTTCAGTTGGAATATACTCTCCACCTTCTTTTACATAATCTATAACTCTTAAATTATGATCAATATGAGCATTGTCTTGTGCAAAGCAACCTACCTTTACAGTGTCACCTATTTCAATTCTACCACTATCTAGTGATATTAAACCTCTAATTAAGTTAACTAAAGTTGTTTTTCCTGCTCCATTTTCGCCAACTATACCTATTCTATCATCTCTTAAAAATAGATAATTAAAATCTTTTATAATTTGTTTCTTACCAAAAGATTTATTTACATCATATAACTCAACTATTTTTTTACCTAATCTACTTCCTACAAAAGATATATCAACATTGTCTTTTATTTCAATAGATTTTGTATTTACTAATTCATCAAACCTTTGTAATCTTGCTTTTTGCTTAGTTGTTCTAGCTTTAGCACCTCTTCTTACCCATTTTAATTCGTTTCTAATTAATGCATCTCTCTTTTCTTCTTTAACTTGTTCTGTTTCAAGTCTTTCAACCTTCTTTTCTAGAAATGCGGTATAATTTCCAGGGTATGTATAAAGGTTTCCTCTATCTAATTCAATTATTCTATTAGTAACTCTATCAAGAAAATACCTATCATGAGTAATCATTAAAAGTGCACCTTTTCTTGTATTTAAAAATTCTTCAAGCCATTCTATAGATTCAGCATCAAGATGATTTGTAGGCTCATCTAATATAAGCAATTCACAAGGTGTTATAAGAGCTGATGCAAGGGCAACTCTCTTTTTTTGTCCACCAGATAAATTATCCATTATTTCATTATAGTTAGATATTCCAAGCTTATTTAAAATGCTTTTAGCTTCACTTTCTAAGTCCCATAAATTAAAAGAATCAATTTGACCTTGAAGTTTTATGAGTTTGTCATTTAATTTATTAAACTCTTCACCGTTACAAGTATTTATTTTTACTAATATATCTTCATATTCCATAAGAAGTTTCATTTCTTTAGTGTCACCTCTAAATATTTGTTCTAAAACTGTGGCACCACTTTTAAAATCAGGATTTTGAGAAAGATACTCTATTCTAACATTTTTTCCTTTTGTTATAGAACCATCAAAGAATTCATCTCTTCCCCCTACAACTTTTAAAAATGTTGATTTTCCAGCTCCATTAATGCCTATAAGTCCAATTTTATCACCATCGTTAATTCCTAACGATATATTGTTTAATAATATTTTTTCACTGTAACTTTTATATATATTTTCTAAAGTAATTATATTCATTAAAATTAAAACTCCTTTATGTATTTATTAGCTAGTATATTTCAGTTTTTATTCTTTATATGCTCTATTTTATTTTAACTAAATTCTAAATTTAGATATAAATAAATCTTATATTTTTATAATATTTTAAAGAATAAAAATAATAATCCACATATAATTGTAACACATTTTTTAATTTCTACCTAAAATATTTATTGAATGAAAAAAACACCCAACATTTATATTAATGTTAAGTGTTTTATATTAAGTCTTATATTTTAATGAGCTCCAAATCCAGTTATAATTAATGTAGACCAATCTGTTGCTAAATCTTCACTCCACTCACATTCAATATCAAGAAATTTAAGCCAAGCATTAATACCATGACTCTTTTTGCTAACATTAGGAGATTTTCTTCCATGAGCTTCTTTTATGAACTCTAATAGTTGTATTTGTTCAGTTTTTTCAAGCTTTTGATCTAGTAGATCTCTTATCTTTTCACAACATTTATCGTAAGCTGCTCTATCATCTAAATATAATTCATCTGAATATACTTGTCTTTCCTTATTTAAAAGGTCAGAAATTTCATTAATTTCATCTATATTTGATAGATAGTGTTTAACTCTTCTTAATGCCTCAATATCAGCATCTAGTTTATTTATTGTTTTTTCTAGTTTTTCAAATTTCATTTAATCTTCTCACTTTTCTTTTTTTATTTGCTATGTTTTAAAATATCAATTATAAAACATAGCTTTGTTTCATAACTATGATACCTCATTATAACACTATTTTTCATTCCTTCAAATTAATTAATAATTTTATTTTAATTAACTTGTATTATGCTTTATCAAGCACCTTTTCATTGTGTATAATTTTACCAAGATTATTTGTTGATTATTTGACAATAATAACAATAAAAAAGAAAATATATATTGATTGACAAATCTTAAATTTAAAGAATAAATCAATAAAATATTGGTTTTTCTACTTAGTTAATTTTTGTATGAGGTATTAGATATGAATAAAAAAATCATAGTAATTGGAAGCGGTGTTGGTGGATTATCTGTAGCTGCACGCCTTTTATCAAAAGGTTTTAATGTTACAGTATTAGAAAAAAATTCAATAATAGGGGGTAAAACTAACTTTTTTGAAATTAATGGATTTAAATTTAATTTAACAGCATCATTAATCATGTTTTTTAGAGACTATACTGAGGTTTTTGAGTATTGTAATAAAAATTATAAGGACTATTTTTCTCTTATTCCTATAGAAACACTCTATAGAGTGTTTTATTCTGATAATAGCATTTATGATTTTTCAAATAAATTTTCATCACTTTCTTCAAATATCAACCAAATTACAAATGGAGATATAGAAGACGTATATGGTTATTTCAACTTTCTATCTTCTAATTATGAAAAATATCAGATTGTAAACAAGTATTTTTTAAACCAAAATTTTTCTAATAATAATAATTTTTTTAAATCTATAATTAGTAATACACATCTTGATTTGAAATTACTTCATTCATCTTACAAAGATTGTAAGAAATATATAAAAAATGAAAAGCTTATAAATTATCTTATGTTTCAAACTATGTATATAGGAGGATCACCATACACTTTATCAAATATATATAATTCAATTCCATCTGTAACTCAAATAGAAGGATTATATCATATGCAAGGAGGAATATATTCTTACATAAAAGCATTAGAAAGATTAATATTAAATCAAGGTGGAATTATAAATACGAACTGTGAAGTAAGGAAAATATTATTTGAAGATAAGAAAGCTATAGGGGTAATGGTTAATAATCAAAAACTAAATGCAGATGCAGTAATTTGCAGTAGTGATTACTCTTATACAATTAATAATCTTATACAGGATGAAGATATAAAAGATTTAGTTAAACCAGTAGAACAATTAAAATATTCTTGTTCAACATTTATTTTATATTTAGGCTTAGATAAAAAATATCCTATGCTTAAATTAAATAATATCTATATAAATAAAAATTTCAAGAAAAACTTAAAGGCTCCTTTTAAAGGAATACTTTCAAAAGATCCATCAATATATATTTATTGCCCTAGTTCAATAGATACCACTATTTGTCCAAATGGATATGAATGTATTAATGTTATGATTAGAGTTCCTAATTTACTTTACAATAATATTACTTGGAATTTAAAAACCATAAATATGATAAAGAAAGAACTTCTAGATATACTATCATCAATAGATACTCTTAGCGATATAAAGGAACATATAATACTTGAAAAATATTTAACACCACTTGATTTTAAGTATACATTCAATACATATGGTGGAACTGCTTTTGGTTTAAGTCATACACTAAATCAGACTAATATATTTAGACCTCAATGTGAAATCAAAAATATTAATAATCTATTCTTTACAGGTGCTTCTACTCATCCAGGCAATGGAGTGTCCATGGTTATTAAATCTTCTAAAATTTGTAGTGATAGAATCTGTAAATTATATAAATAGACTGAATATATATATATTCAGTCTATTTATATAATTTAAGCAGTTTATAATATTATTTTTTTACTAATCTATGTAGTATCCACTCTACTACTTATAAAATTGCAAACTTTAATTTTACAAATAGCAATTTGAATTACAATACCTCTTATTCAAATTAATTTCTTTATATATAAACTTATGATATTTTCATATCTAATATTATAGTTTGCTTTAAATATTAAACTAAGTAGAATTTCTTTAACACATAAACACACTCTTATTTGGATAAACTATATTCATATTAGTTTTAAAATGGTGGTGAAAAATATGAGAAGATTGAGCATTTTTTTTATATGCTTTATTATGTTTTTTAATATACCTATAATCTCAAAGGCTGAAGAAATTAGAAATTATGAAGTACAAATGAAGCAAGATTTATTGGTTTTAATGTTATCATATCCTGGCAATATTGTAGGAATTGAAAAAAGCACTGATAAAGTTTATGTTGTTATGAAATCCGGAAAAAAAATCTTATATGATGATAAAATTCAAAAAAGTCATGAAGAAAAACTAGCAAATCCAGACCTTCAAGATATGTTAGAACAGTATTATCCACTTGATAAAAATGATTTAATTATGGATAAAAGCATTGATCCTGGAAGAGGCAGGAATTATGAATTATTAAATGAAGTATATGGTAGTTCAAGAAATGCCATAGAAAAAAATTTAAAGAACTTAAAATATGGTTATACAAATTACCAATTTAATAAACAAAATAATGCTAATACCTCTTTAGATAATACATTAAAAGAACTTGTTCCTTTGTGTAAAACTAGAAATGACATAGCCAGTATACTTTATCCTGCTAGTGGAACTTACAATTATAGAGTAATATCTGGTACTGGTAGGTTAAGTCCTCATTCTTATGGAATAGCAATTGACTTAAAAAGTGATAAAAGAGATTATTGGAAATGGGGTTCTGAAAAAGATGCACAAAAAAGGCTTTGTGAATACCCTAAAGATTTAGTAGAAACATTTGAAAATAATAACTTTGTTTGGGGTGGAAAATGGGGGCATTTTGATATATTACATTTTGAATATAGACCTGAAATTATTTTAAAGGCCAAATATTTTACTAATTGGAACAATGAAGAGAATTGGTTTTATGGAGTCCCTTTAGAAGATGAAACTATAAAAAATTATATTGATATTATTGAAAAAGCATTAACTTAAAATACTATTTAGAAAGAGGTAGTAATATATGCATATATTTAAATTCACTAAATTATCTCTACAAAAAGCAATTATCCTATTTATTATAATTTCAACATTATTTAATATAGTTTCATTTAAAAATGCTTTTGCTAGTGATACAGAAGATGAATTAAAGAAACATGTAGAAAGTATTTTTATAATAAAGAGTAAAGCCATATTGACAGAGGATTTAGATTGTCTAAGAGGTTTATATTGTGACAATACCAAGATTGGTCAATGGGCTTATGAATATGAAGAGAAAAAGGTTAAATATATAAATAATTGGGCTGAAAAACAAGGCGTTAGGTTTTTAGATATAACTCCTAAAATAAAAATCACTAGATGTACAGTTAATGATAAAGCAGCCTCTTTTTATGTTTTATGTGATACTGAATATAAATATGAATATTTAGACCAACCCAATATAGTTAATAGTTCTAGAATTGGAACTTCTCATTCAATGAGGCTAACTAAATCTAATGATGAATGGATAATAACAAAAGAGTGGTATAATGATCCTTTTGCTGATTCTTTAAGCTTAGAAAATATTAAAATAGATGACATTAAAGAACATATTAAAAATCAAACTTCAAGAGATTTTTCTTCTTTAGATGAGAGAAGAAAAAACGCATTAGAATATGCTGAAAAATATTGTGGTGTATCTTCATTAGATGAACATAAATTTAAATATAATAAGAATTATAGAAATTTTAATTGTGAGGGTGGAGATTGTGCAAATTTTGCATCTCAAGTGCTTTATGAAGGTGGTAAATTTAGAAAAACTTCTGTTTGGAATTATGATAAAGGTAGTGCTACGGGCCCGTGGATAAATGCTGATAAATTTACTCATTACATGTTAAATAGCGGTAGAGCTTCTGTTATAGCTAGTGGCAATTATGAGAAAGTTTATAAAGCCTCTTATAAGTTATTACCAGGAGACTTTATAGCTTATGAAAAAAAAGGTGATATAACTCATATATCAGTTGTTAGCGGTGCTGATTCTAAAGGCTATAGCCTAGTTACTTGTCATAATACAGATAGAAATAATGTACCTTGGGATTTAGGTTGGAGTGATAAAAAAATGAAATTTTGGTTAATTAGGGTTCATTATTAAATATAAAGGGGCTGTCCCATAATGCATAAAAATATAATATGAGAAGTCCCTTCTTTGTTTTATAGAAAAATTTTATTTAAAAACCTAATCATTTATGATGTGTTTGGAGCCGTTTAAAAATATTTTTGTATAATAATTTATTATGAGTTACCAAGTTTATATGACGTAATTTTCGTATAGTCCTTGAACTTTGCTCCAATCAATTACATTCCAAATATTTTTAACATACTCTGCCCTTAAATTTTTATATTTTAAATAATAAGCATGTTCCCAAACATCTATGCATAAAATTGGAGTTAACTCTTTAGTAATTGGAGTATATTGATTTAAAGTTTTAAATATAGATAATTTTCCATCTTTATCTTTAACTAAAAATCCATATCCCGATCCAAATTGGCTTACTGCTAAATTAGATAACTGAATTTTCAGATTTTCTATATTTCCAAATTTTCTATTTATTTCATACAATAAATTTCCTTCTGGATTTAATTTTGGAGTTGGAGATAAATTATAAAAATATAAATTATGATTAACTACGCCACCACCTTGATCTATTATATCTTGTCTTATATCTTTTGGAAAAAAATTTATATTTAATAGTACTTGCTCTAATGTTTTTCCTTGTACAAAATTTTTATGTTTATCCAATATTTTATTCAAGTTATTAACATAATTCTGAAGATGTTTATTATAGTGTATATTTAGTGTTTCAGCATCTATATATGGTTCTAATGCATCATATTCATATGGTAAAATAATTTTATCGAACATTTATTTGCTCCTTTCAAAAATAATATTGGGGATATATTATTTTTGTATTCAAAAGTTTAATTTTAGTTATAAAATTACTTCATAATAATTTGAATAATTTATGTATTTTTATATTATTATTTACTTTCAAGCATATAGTTAATATAATTATTTAATATAAATTATATATTAGGTTATATTTTTAATATTCGGGTAAATTAAATATAAAGAAGTTAATAAAAGAAGAGGTTTATTGATATGAAACAAATGACATTTGGTGAAAGACTTAAAGATAAAAAATATACTGATAGAATTGGAGCATATGCATTAATTTTTCATAATGATAAAATAGCCGTTATAAAGCTACCAGGTGGTTACTTTTTACCTGGAGGTGGTGTAGAAAAAGGTGAAAATAATGAAGAATGTTTGAACAGAGAATGTATGGAAGAATTGGGTTGTACAATAAACATAAAAGAATTTGTATGCGTAGGTTCCTCTTATCATTGGGGACGTAGATTTAATGGCTATCTTCATAGTATTGGTAATTTTTATTTAGCAGATTCTTTAAAAAAAGTTGGAAATCCAACAGAAAAAGATCATGAGTTAGTGTGGCTTACTATTGATGAGGCATGTGATAAAATGTTTTTATCACATCAGGCTTGGGCTATAAAGGAAGGGGTTGCTTTTAAAAAGAAATTATGTAAAAAATAAGAATGATATAAAGTGTACTATATATCCTATTGTAATATATAGTACACTTTTTTTAATATAGTTTTTTTATTTTTTCATTAAACTTACTATAAAGTTCAATCATATCAGGTTCATTTGAATATAAATGAATTTCATTTACAGGAATCCATTTAACTCCACTATTTTCATCCTTTTTTATTATAAGTTCTTCATTTTCATCACACTCTAAAACATAAGCTACTGATAAATGTAAATGTGCAGATATATAGTTTCCTTTTTTAAAGTGTCCTTTAACTGGCAACACATCTAATGATAATATTTCACTAGTAACAATATTAAAATATTTAACACCAGTTTCCTCTTGAGCTTCTTTTATTGCAACATGCAAAAAGTCACTATCACCGTCAGTATGACCACCAGTCCATGCCCAAGTATTGTATATATTATGATGAATCATTAATACCTTATCTCTATTTTTATTTACTATGTATCCAGAGCTGGTCATATGAGCTAATGGATTTTCTCTAGTAAGTAAATTATCATATTGCTTTATACAGTCTAATATAAATTTTTTATCTGCAACTTCCTGTTCATTGTATGGATTATAATCCTCTATTTCTTTAATCCAAGTCATTAAAATCTCCCCTTTTATATTTTATTTTAGTTTATACTTATAGATACTCCATCTGCTTTTATTGTAACATCTCCTTCTTTAGTAATAAATATTTTTGACTTTATTGATAACAATATAGAAAGAATTTCATTATCTGGTTTTTCCTCTTCTTACATATAATTACACTATACATTGGAGAAATTCATTTTAAGAATTTCTCACTTAAACTATTATATCTACCATTATGAGGTAACTTTAAAAATGTATAATTTTTATTAGTTAAAGATTCTGCTAACCTCTCCTCCTAAGCATCACCTGCAAATAAGAAATTATATTTTCCATATTCTATACTAACTATAATAGGTAAAAACTACTAGTATATATTACTTATTTATTTATAAAACTAATTATAGAAAAATAACTAGGAGGAGGATATCTATGAACTATAATATTGCAGCTATAAATCAAAAAGAATTTGAGACTATAAAGAAAGCTGAAAAATTAATAAAAGACGAGACTGGAAAAGACTTTGTAATGATTGCATGGGAAAAGAATATTAAATAAGCACCAGTTAATATTATCATTTATTAATTTAAGTGTATAAGCTTAAATTTTACACATTAATAAAAAGATGATTCAAAATTTAATTTTGAATCATCTTTTTATTTTTAAGCAGCTACTTTTTCTAAAACCACTTTATTCATTATTCTATTATTATTGGAATTAGGAATTGTATTGTTACCATTCGCATCTTTATTAGCTCTACACCAATCAATAAATGCATCTCTTATTACAATATGAGTATCATTAGAAGGATTAGATCCTCCACACTTTATAAAAGCTTTAAATCCATCCCCACCTGTAGCCAAAAAGTCTGGTGCTCCTGCAGTTAATATTTCAGTATCATTTATTGAGGTTCCATTATCTCTAGTTATATCAATAACTCTGTTTCCTGATGGTCTACTTGAATCATAGGCAAATTTTATACCTGAAATTTGTAGTCCTTTTCCACCTTCACCTACTGCTTGTTCCAATACTTCTTTAATGTCAGATTTTTTCATATTTAATTTATAAACTGTATTATCAAAAGGCATGAATTTCCACATAGTACCTACTGTAATTTCACCTTTTGGTATGTCAATTCTTAAACCACCATTATTTTGAAATCCAATTTCAGCACCTGCTGTATCTTTAGTAATATCAGCTGCCCAATTTCCTAAAACAGATGAACCATATGGAGAAGCTTGTTGAATTCTAGTAAGCTCTTTTTCAGTATTTAGTCCAATAACTTCCTGAGTTATTGGATTTGTAGTTTCATCAGCTTTTTTTACCATCTGTTCTATTTCCGAATTTACTTTTGGATTAGTAGATTTATAACCTGTTTCATTATCTAAAGCCACATAAGAATTTTCATACGTTGGTTTTTCAAATTCAATTTTTTTACCTTTAGTTATTGTAACTTTAGTATTTATATAACCTTTTCCATAAGAATTTCCGATGTATACTGGAATTTTTGTATTGGTAGCATTTCCACAAACTTTAGAATGAGTATGTCCACCAAAAATTGCATCTACATTATTTAATTGATTTGCCATATCAAAAATTGGTCCTGTAGCATTATCTCTGTTATCGCCTTCATGAACTAATACTAATACTACATCAGCTAAATTATTTTGTTTAATTTCTTTTGCAACTGAATTTATTTCATTTGTTAAATCTCTGAATTCATAATCTTTTATGTTATCAGGTAAAACAATTGATGGTGTTTCATTTGTAATTCCACCTATTATAGCTATTTTTATTCCATCCTTAGTTATAACTTTATAGGGATCAAATACTCTTTTTCCAGTATTCTTATTATAAAGATTGCTACAAACTATTGAGTATCCTGCCCCCTTCATTGTAGTATCTATTATTGTGTTTAGGCCCCAGTCAAATTCATGATTTCCAAGAGCTGTTACTTCTAAACCAATTTTAGTCATAACTTCTTGAACTGGAACCCCTTTCATAATATTAGATGTTGCTGATCCTTGATATAAATCTCCACCACTCATAATTAAAGTTCTTTCTGGATTAGATTGTTTTATCTCATTTAATCTATCAGCTAGAACTGCTGCAACTGGATTTCCAGATGAATCAGTTAGAGCACCATGGAAATCTGTAATTTCAACTAAGTTAAATACTTTATCAGATTCCTGTGCATAAGCAGCTACTGGAAAACCTGTTATTAATGTAAATACTAAACTTAGTGTAGTCAATAATGAGATTATTTTCTTAGATTTAACTAATCTTTTCACAGTACTAATTCCCCCTTTACCATATTTTATATTTCAAATAAAATTACTCAGTAAAGTAATTATATATCAAATATGTAATGTTTTCCATTTTTAATTTATATACTTAATTTAGTTTTTTATATTTTTCTATATATTTACTTTGATAAATTAAATATTTTTATAATTAACAATATTTAATTTATAATTAACAAGTTATTTATATATTATTTTATCAAAATATCAATTACATACATTTACTTTAAATCGTAATTTAAAGTAAATGTTTTTGTATTATTTTTTTAATTATAAGTTAAATATATAATTTTTAATTTGAGATCCTTTATTTAAATTCATTTTTAACTTTTTCTAAATAATCTTTTTGACTTACTATATTTTTCTCAAAATCTTTAACTGCATTTTTGGTAAAATGCCCAAGTTTAGCTATATTGGAAAATTGATTATTATTAATTTTGTTCACTATAAATCATCTCCTTAAAAAGAATTCTTTATAATTATTATTCCAATAATACAATGATTTATAAAAGCATAGGACTATCTTCAAAGAATTCTTTGAAGATAGTCCTATTATATTAAATTAAATGGGGTTAATTGGCTCCAATATTACATGTTAATCCTATATCTTCAACAATTTTTTTGAAATTTAACATTACTTCTTCACTTGGTGTATTAATATCATTTTTCATTAAATATTCTTTACCTAAGCAATCATATTTATTTAAACCTAATTTATGATAAGGTAATAAATGAATCTCTGTTATATTGTTTAAGCTTTTTGTAAATTTAGCAATATCTTGTATGCTTTTTTCATCACAATTAAATTGAGGTATAACAGGAACTCTAATAATAGTACTAGTTACTAATTCTGATATTGACTTTGCATTTTCTAGTATTATCTTATTACTGGCTCCAACATATTTTATATGTTTATCTTCATTAAGCGTCTTAATATCTAAAAGTACTAAATCAACCCAAGGTGCTATTTTTCTTAAAATCTCTTTATCTACATACCCTGTGGTTTCTATAGTTGTGTGAATTCCTATGCTTTTACATCCTTTTAATATTTCTAGCGCAAACTCATGTTGTAATAATGGCTCTCCACCTGAAAGTGTAACTCCACCATTAGATCTTCTAAATTGAGAAGAATCTTTATTTAATTCATCTAACACTTCTTTAACGCTCATTTCTTTTCCTGAAACAACAAGAGCTCCTGGATAACAATTTTCTGCACATTTTCCACAACTAATACATTTATCTCTATCTATTCTATTAAAATTATTTAAATCAATAGCATCATATTCGCATATTGTTTTGCACTTATGGCATCCTGTACAATTCTTTATATTAAAAAGTAATTGTTTATTTACATTTTGAGATTCAGGATTGCTACACCAATGGCAAGATAATGGACATCCTTTTAGAAATACTATAGTGCGTATGCCTGGTCCATCATTTACTGAAAATCTTTGTATATTAAAAACGGTACCCATTTTATTTAAATCCACTTCGTTTTTTAGCATAGCTTTTTCCTTTCATAAAAGTATTTATATTTCTATGGTTTAAATTTACTTATAGTAAATTATTTATAAATTTTGTTCTGTTCTCTTTATAATATCATCTTGTACGCCTTTATCTAAACAAATAAATTGAGCACTATAACCAGCAACACGTACTATTAAATCTCTATATTGTTCAGGATGTTTTTGAGCTTCAAGAAGAACTTTTTTATCTATTACATTAAATTGTATATGCATACCTTTTCTGTCAAAATAGCTTCTTATTAAAGATCCTAAGTTTTTTAATCCATTATCTCCTTGTAGAGAATTTGGATTAAACTTTTGATTAAATAGTGTTCCACTTGGAGCTGCAAAATGTTCTAATTTAGATACTGAATTTGCAGCAGCTGTTGGTCCATTAACATCGGCACCTCTAGTTGGAGATACTCCATCTGCTAAAGGTTTAAAGGCATTTCTACCATCAGGTGTTGCACCAACAAGACTACCTAAATATACATTATTTGAAACTGGATATAATCCTGGTATGAATTTTCCTCCACGTTGATTTGTATATTTTAATACTTCTTTACAATAAATAAGCGCACCATCACGTGTAAATTCATCTACTTCATCTATATCATTACCAAACTTAGGAACTCTATTTAAAATTAATTGTTTTATATCTTCATATTCTGCTTTTTTAATTGGATCATCTTCATTTTCACCAAAGTTACTATCAACAGCAGCTTTTAATTTTAATAAAGTAATTTTGTTTTCATCAAATATAAGTTTCTTTATAGCCATGAATGAATCACCAACATTTGCAATTCCAACACCTAGAGGTCCTGAAAAACGATAGTGTCCCCCACCTTCTTGAATTGACTTTCCTGTACCAATACAATCATCAAGCATAGATGATAAAAATGGAAGAGGTGCTCTTTTAGCATGTGCTATATCAACACAATTATCTGCAGCAACCATATGGAATACAAAATATTCTATTTGTTTTTTATATGCATTTATAAAATCATCTATATTTTTAAATGAAGTAAATTCACCTGTTTCAGGTCCAACTTGTTTACCATTAAGTCTACCATTATTCATAGATAGTTCTAATATCTTTGCTAAGTTAAAGAATGCAGCATCATACCACCCATCAGTTTTTCCCGGCTTTTGAGGTTCAACACATCCTACAATTGCATAATCTCTAGCATCTTCTATCGTTAAACCCTGATTAATCAAGGTTGGAATAACGACTTCATCATTATAAAATGCTGGCAATCCAGTTCCTAAACGAGTTAATTCACAAGTTCTAATTAAAAATTCATCAGGAGTTTTGCTCCATATTCTAACACAAAGAGATGGTTGTGGTAATTTTAAACTTCCTGTAGCTTCAAGACACATATAAGATAATTCGTTTGTTGCATCTTTTCCATCTGGAGTTTGTCCACCTACAATTAAGTTTTGAAACATAGAATAACCACTAAAAGCTTTAGTTGTTGTTTCATCACGAACTTTAGTAAGGTCATTAAATTTAACCCACAAACAGTGAAGAATTTCTGTGTTTACTTCTTTAGTTGCAAATTTATTGTCAATATCATTCTTATAATAAGGATACATATATTGATCAAAACGTGCTGGAGATATAGCATGTCCGTTAGATTCTAAGCTAATTATAGCTTGTACAAACCAAAATGATTGACATGCTTCATAAAAGGTTTCTGCTGGATTAGCTGGAACTTTACTACAAATTTCAGCAATTTTTAATAATTCATTTTTTCTATTTATATCTAGTGTTTCACCTGCTAATTTTTTAGCTAATTCACTATACCTATTTGCATATTTTATTGCTGCCTTACATGAAATTATTATAGAATCCCAGAATACTTTCTTTTTAACATATTCAGGATTGCTTTTATCAGCATTAATTATAGCATTCTCTGTTTCTTTTATAATGCCTAAAAATCCTTTTTCTAGTACTTTAGGATAATCTACAGAAATATGACCTAAACCATTGAAGTGATAATTAGCAACTGTAAATACTTTTGTATTCATAGCATCTTTAGTTTCATTAGTCATATAAGATGTAGCTAATTCACTTACTGTTTTTCCTTGCCAATATTTAAAAACTTCTTTAAGCTTAGATTTTGTTTCTTCTGGAATTTTGAATAAATCTGAAGTTCTTTTTTCGAATTTATCAAATTCATCTACTAACCATTGATTTGAAAATTCAGGAAAAACTTGACATGACCTAGGATTTTTAGTTAAACTTCCTACAATAAGTTCATTATCTCTAATCACTATAGGTATTTCATTTAATATTTTTTCAAGAGACTTAGCCTTTCTAATAATTATAGGTTCATTTTCTGTTTCTTTAAATGATTCAGTTAATATTATTGCCCTGTCAGCTTCAATATATGGAGTCGCTGAAAATATCTCTTCCTTTAATTTTTCTACTCTTTTAGTAGGCCTTATAAATCCTTTTGCTAATATATCCATAGTTCTCCCCCTCTTATTACAATATATTTAATTTACAAGCTAATTAAGATAAATGCCTTAAGAATACGTTTACTTATTTTAGCTCAAATAATATATTTCTTATATACTATAATACAGGTTGACTTAAATATTTTTTAATACTTATGTGTCCAATACTATTATAATATTTTTCCAATAAATATTATAATCACTGTTTTTCTATTCATTTTAAGTAATTATTTAACTGTAAACTATATTTTTATGTCATACCTTTTCCCTATACTCCGATGGAGTCATACCTTCTTCTTTCTTAAATACTTTACAAAAATAATTAGGTTCATTGTATCCCATTTCAAATGCCAAATCATTTATGCTAATATTAGTTTCTCTTAATACACGTTTTGCTTCTTGTACTCTTATTTTTGTTATGTATTTATTAAAATTAACACCCACATATTTTTTAAAGCTCTTACTAAAATAAGCTGTACTATAATTCATGTACTCTGCTACTTCTTTCAATGTTATGTTTTTTTTGAAGTTTTTTTCTATATAATTTAAAGTTTGATTTAATTTATATTCATTAGATAAGTTTTCATCTAAAAGCATATACTCATTATTTTTTAGATATTCATTTAGTATCTCTATAACCTTTTCTGGTTTAATTGGTTTTAATAAATAGTCATCTGCTTTTGCTTTTAAAGCTCTTTGTAAATATTCAAAATTATCATAAATACTCATTAATACAATTAATTTTTCTTTATAATTTTTCTTTATAATTTTAGTTACCTCAAACCCATCTTTTCCTGGAAGCATAGTATCTAAGAAAATTATATCTGGATTTAAATTAGTATTCATACTAATTACTTCATCACCATTACAAGCTAATCCAACAATACTAAAATTTTTTATCTTTTTATATATAATCATTTTTAAAGCTTCAAGTTCTAGAGCATCATCAGAGGCTATTAATATTTTACACATGCTAATGCTATCCCCCTTATATTTCCCTGTTTTTTTTAATTTTAGAATCTATTTTTAAATGCGTGTTGACATATACATCAAGTAAAATTCCAGTGAAATTCACATATAGATTTTAATATTTATAATTTAAATTACTAAGTCCTTACGCTGCCTATACACTTATACATATATCAATGTTTTGCTAAAATATAATCTAGAATGGTATTTTAAAATTCACATTAGTGCCTATATTTAGTTCGCTTTTTATATTAACTTTATATTCTTTTCCATAATATTTAACAAGAACATTATTAGCATTATATATACCTGCCCCTAAAGAACCTTTTTTGCATTTACCATTTAATATTGAAAATAATTCATCTTCAGAAATTCCTATACCATTGTCTTGAATTAAAATAGTAGCATTATTTTCACAATATTCTCCTTTAATAAAAATAGTTCCTCCATCTTTTTTAGGGCATAATCCATTTAATATTGAATATTCTATAAATGGTAAAAAAATCATAGTTGGTATTTTAATATGACTAATTTTTTCATCTATCTCAATTTTATATCTTATTCTCTCACCAAATCTAGTTGATTGTATATTTAAGTATGTTTTTATATTTTCTATAGCTTTTCCAATAGAAACTAAGTTACCAATATTTTTAAAGTTATATCTAAATAGTTTTGTTAAAGAGTATATCATTTCTTGAGTTTTAGGAGCATCTTCTATTAATGCAAGACTAGATATTGTGCTTAATGTATTAAGCATAAATTCAAAACTTATAGGTGTTTCCAACGAATTTAATTCACAAAACTTGAGTTTTTCTTCTAATTCTTTTATTCTCTCTTTCTCTCTAATAAGCTTTGTATTATTAAAACTTAATTCTTCCTCAATTGAACTAAGTTCGGATTTTTCAACCAATAAATTTACAATTATATTAACTAAGGAATATATCGATTCAATCTTAGAATAATCTATAAATTTTGTATTATTGAAGTCATTTAATAATTCTTTATCATTTCTACACATCTTAGAATAATAATTTGATTTTCTAATTGGATCAAGCTTATCCTTATTCGTTCTAACTTGTCCAAAAAAAACTGCGCCAAGATAATTACCATTCACAATAATAGGAATAGCAACATCTACTAAACCAGCTGGGCATTTAAAAACGTATGGAGTTTGTCTTATAGCTGCTTCTAATCCTGCATGCGCATTTGTATCATAACATATTTTCATTCCTTCTCTAGTATCTCTAACTTTACTACAAAAATCACAAAAGTTTGAATAATTATTAATTGGATTACCCTTAAAATCAACTATATTATACGCAAGTCCAGTAATTTCAGCTAATCTATCTTGTATTGATTTTAATAAATTAATATCAATTATATCATTTAAATTTCTATTACCAATCATTTAAATTAACCACCTTTGGTTAGTATATTTTTTACATTTAATCTTTTTTATTCCACAGTTAATTCTAATAATATTATCCCATATTAAAATATACTGTCAAGAATTTGATTATTTTTTACTTTTTTATGTTTTCTTTTGTTTTTTTATATTATATTTTATTGTGGAGTTATTTTTTAAAGGTATGTTCCATTAACGTTATAATATTAATAAAATATCCAAATTAGTTTTATTTAACAAAAAGCACAAAAAAATAAATTAGTATATTAATACTAATTTATTTTTTTGCTGTTTAATTATTTATGACCTTGTGAATAAATACTCTCTGGATGTGATCCACATCTAATATTTTCATCTAATTTAGTTATTTTTCTCATATCCTCTTCAGTTAACTCAAAATCAAATATTTCTGTATTTTCTTTTATCCTAAATGGTGTTATAGATTTAGGAATAGTTACTACCCCCATTTGCACATCCCATCTTAAAACAATTTGAGATACTGTCTTTTTATACTTTTTAGCAATGTCTTTTAATATTTCAATTTCAAAAATTTTTCCTCTCATTAAAGGAGACCAAGCTTCTAATTGTATATTATTATCATTGCAAAATTTAATTAAATCTTCTTGTACAAGTTTTGGATGAAATTCAACTTGATTTACCATTGGAGTAATTTCTGAATCACTTATTAAATCTTTTAAGTGATTAACTGTAAAATTACTCACACCTATAGCTCTAACTTTATTTTCTTTATAAAGTTCTTCTAATGCTTTCCAAGTTTCCTTATTCAATGGTTGTGGCCAATGAATCAAAAATAAATCAAGGTAATCAGTTTGTAAGTTTTTTATTGAATTTTCAAAAGATTTCAATGTTTTTTCATATCCTTGTTCTGTATTCCATACTTTACTTACTAAAAATATATCTTCTCTTTTTATTCCACTTTCTTTTATAGCAATTCCTACACCATCTTCATTTTTATAAAAAGCAGCTGTATCAATGTGTCTATATCCTAATTTTAAAGCTTCTTTAACTGAATTAATTACTTCTTTCCCATCATTAACTTTGTAAGTTCCAAACCCAAGTAAAGGCATTTTAACCTTATTACTCAAAATCACACTTTTTGTTAATTCATTCATTCTCCCATCTCCTTTGTAAACATTTTCTTGTGGCTTGACCATATTTTAAACATGTGTTTATATATAACACATGTCAACGTACTAATAAGATATAATCTAACGTCTTAAATATTGTTTTTTAGCTTACAGATAATATTAAAATTATAATCTGTAAGCTATTCTTTTTATAAATTAATTATACTACATAAATTAATATTACTAATACCTATCCTATTAATATTTTAGCTTCTGGATATTTATATAAAGTCCTTTTTCTTCTCTTAGTTAATGCTAATGCAACTGTTAAAGGTCCTACTCTTCCTAAATACATCATTACAATTATCATAATTTTACCCATACTACTTAGCCTTTGAGTAACTCCTGTAGTTAACCCAACTGTACCAAAAGCTGATGTGGCTTCATACAAAAGCGAAATAAGAGATTCATTAGGATCCGTTATTGTTAATATCATGGTAACAACCATAACTAAAGTCATACCAATAAATAGCAATGAAAAAGCTTTATATACCAATTCTTTTGGAAATCTCCTACCAAATAGTTCAGTGTCTTCTTTACCTTTTATAACACAAATAACAGTAAGAATTATTACTCCAAAAGTAGTGGTCTTAAGTCCTCCAGCAGTTGATCCTGGAGATCCACCAATAAACATTAGTATAATGGTAAAAAACTTACTTGCCGTATGCATTTCATCTATAGGTATACTATTAACTCCTGCTGTTCTTGGTGATACTGATGCTAACAATGAATTAAATATTTTATCTCTTAAATTCATATTACCAATTGTGTTTACATTAGTGTATTCTAGTGCAAATATGAAAACACCACCAAAGAATATTAACGCAACAGTAACTAAAAGAACCAACTTAGTGTGACTAGATAATTTTTTTATACCTTTAAAATTATATATTTCAAGTAAAACAGTAAATCCTAATCCACCAATAATAATTAAACTACTAACGGTTAATAATACAACAGGTTTATTATAATATCTTGTTAAGCTTTCAAAATTGCCTATCACATCAAATCCAGCATTACAAAAAAAAGATACTGAATGAAAAATACTATAAAAGCTACCTTTTTTCAATCCAAATTCAGGTACAAATTGCGTTGATAAAATACATGCGCCTAATATCTGTATTGAGAAAGTAATTCCCATAACATATCTTAGCATCTTTACAAGGCCTTGTATACTTAATGTATTCATAGCCTCTTGCATAACTAATCTATTTTTAAGTGTGATTTTTTTACCAAATAGCATGGCTATAAATGTAGCAAACGACATAAATCCTAATCCACCTATTTCAATAAGTATTAAAATTATTACTTGTCCAGTACTGCTCCAATATGTACCTGTATCTTTTACAACTAGACCAGTTACACAACTTGCAGATGTAGACGTAAATAGTGCATCTAAGAAATTAGTTGATTCTCCTGAAGCTGATGACATTGGTAAAGATAACAATACTCCTCCTACAAAAATTAATATGACAAACCCCATTGCAAGTATCTGCACAGGATTTAATTTAAATTTATTATTTATTATTGACATAACAATCACTCCACATAATATAGTATTCATATATTATAATATATTTTTTATCATTAATGACCAATTAACATATTATTTAACATAAATATAACGCTGTTTTACTACAAATTTTAAACTTTGTGGTAAAACAGCGTTGTTATTTTTATACTTTTAAGGTCAATATTTAAATTTACATACTTAATTTATAAAAATACTACTTTATTGTACATATATTTTTTAATAATTTATCACTCAGCTTCATAAACTCTTCTATATCTTCTTCTATTGTCTTTAAAGAATTTTCCCAAAATTCTCTATCATGTATATCTATTCCCATAACTTTTGTTACATCTGCTATTCTATTTTTACCTGTAATCGAAAGTAACTTTTCATATTCATCGGGGAATGAATCTCCTTTTTTTAAATATTCTGCATATAGACCTTTAGCAAATAATAATCCAAACGCATATGGGAAATTATAAAAATTACTATCTGCGTAATAATAATGTGGCTTCCAAGTCCACATATATGGATGCAAGTAATTTGGATCTAATCCATCACCATAAGCTTCTCTTTGAGAAGTTAACATTAACTCTTTAATTTCTTCTACACTTAAAGCACTTTCTTTTCTTGCTTCAAAAAATGATTTTTCAAATAAAAATCTTGAATATATATCAACTATAACTTGAGTACAATCACTTATCTCAGTTTCTAGTATTGATAATGCTTCATCTTGGGTTGCTTCTTTTATAGCTGCTTTTTTTATTATAGTTTCACAAAAAGTTGATGCCGTTTCTGCTATTGGCATAGGATAATCAGAATTTAATGTTGTTTCATTATTTAAACACTCACCATGAAATCCATGGCCTAATTCATGAGCAAGTGTTACAACATCACCAAAACTTTCCCCATAATTAAGTAAGAACCTACTTTCACCTATGAAATGTAAATTTTCACAAAATGCACCTCCTACCTTACCAGACTTAGGCATTACATCTATCCATGCATTATCTATAGCTTTCTTCGCAAAATTAGCTAAGTTATTACTAAACGTACTGAAATTTTTAATAACAAATTTAGTTCCGTCTTCATAATTAAACTTCATATCAACATCATTAATAGGTGCATATAATTCATAAAATGGCAGTCCATTCTTATATCCTAAAATTTCAGCTTTTCTTCTTAAATACTTTCTAAACATAGGTAAACTTTTCTTCATTGCAGAAATCATAGCATCTAAAGATTCAGCATCCATTCTTGAATCTTTAAGTGTTTGTTCTAATGGAGATTTATATCCTCTTAAATCACATACAGTTAAAACTTCTCCTTTTATTCCATTAAGAGCTGCTGCTATTCCTTCTTCAATTGCTTTATAAGAAGCTATTTCAGCCTCATATGCTTTTTTTCTAACAATTGAATCTTTATCATATGCCATATTTAAGACTAAAGTTAGTGGTAAATATTTAATTTCTCCATTTTCTTCAATCTCTACTTTTAAGTTAGAAATTAGTTTATCCTTAAGTTTAAGCCAAGCATTAGATCCTGTATTTTTCATTCTAGCAATTATATTTTCCTCTTTATCACTAAGTAAATATCCACTATTTTCAATTATATTTTTTAATATAAACTCATGGTCTTTAAGTAATCTTGACTTACTTATAACTTCATCTATATTTTCTACACTGCTAATCCATCTTTCTAGTTTAGTACTGCTTTCAACAATTTCTGTTAACTTTTTCTCTATAATATCTGAATATTTTAAACCATCTTTATCTGTAGTATCAACACTTAAAACCAAATTTATATATATTGATAATTTACTTGCTAAATCAGTAAATTTAGTAAACTTCTTTATATATTCTTCTAACTTAAGTACTATATTTTCTTTATCTACAGTTACCTCATTGCTCCATTCATTAATAAGCTCTATAATATATTTAAGAGATTCTAAATCACTTTTAAATTCTTCACTATCAAAGGATGGATATATTTCTTTTAAACTCCAATTCAATTCCATTATTTTTTCCTCTCCTCTCTAATATTAGTTATATAGACTATATAATATATAACTATTATATATTATATCATGTAAATAATGGATTAGAGATATTTATAATAATTACTAAGCTCTAATTCATTATTTATTATTCCACTATTTTGAAGATTCTATTGTATGTATAATTAAAGAATTAATGGATCATACAATATTTAATTTTAAATCTGAAGAAGAATACATGGATGTTATAAATTATAATCAAAAAATTCCTCAAAAAATATCACATAGAAATTCATAGAAAACTTAATTCTCTTGATTTAAAGATTGTAGATGAAAATCAATATGAAAGCAAAAAATAATACTATAAAGATTTTAAAATCTTTATAGTATTATTTTTATACTTTATTTTAATATAAGGCATTTCTAAGTTTAAATTTTTCTATAATTCTATTTAAATCTTCGGCTTGCATACTTAGTGCTTCACTAGCCGCTGCACTTTGCTCAGCTGTTGCTGAATTTGACTGTATTATATCCGAAATTTGAATTATTGCAACATTTATTTCTTGTATTGCTTTGGCTTGTTCTTCAGATGAAACGCCTATATTTTCAACTAATCCAAATGTTTGCTTTGCTTTTTTAACTACTTCCAATAAATTATCTGCTGTATTATAGGCTATGTCTTTTCCTAATTTTACAGCTTCAATAGATTCTTCTATTTTCTTAGTAGTATGTTTTGCAGCTTGTGCACTTTGACTTGCTAAATCCCTTACTTCAACAGCTACAACGGCAAATCCTTTTCCAGCATCCCCTGCCCTTGCCGCTTCAATTGCTGCATTCAATGCTAAAAGATTAGTTTGAGATGCTATATCTTCTATAACTTTTATAATATTATTAATATCTTTAGAAGTTTCTTCAATATTATTCATAGCACTTAACATACTCTTCATTTGTTCATTACTATTTTCTATATTATTAA
Organism: Clostridium botulinum; assembly: GCF_000827935.1. Lineage (NCBI taxonomy): Bacteria > Bacillati > Bacillota > Clostridia > Eubacteriales > Clostridiaceae > Clostridium > Clostridium botulinum. Next base: position 1,787,815 of record NZ_CP010520.1, on the reverse strand, counting down.
GTAATTCAATATAGATCTTATTTACTTCATCTGCATCTTTTGCAGTATTTTGTACTTGATCATTTATTTCATGCATTGATGATGATAATTCTTCAACTGCAGAAGCTTGTTCTGTTGCACCTTCTGATAATTCTTCTGAGCTTGCTGCTAATTCTTGAGATCCACAAGCAACTTGAGTTGATGAATCTTTAATTTTTATAAATATGTTATTTAAATAATCTAATATATTATTAAAACAACAGTATATATTTCCAATTTCGTCTTTTGATATTATTTCCATCTTACCACTTAAATCTCCACTAGATATCTCTTCTGATAATTTAACTAAATCTTTAATTGGATTGCTTATAATTTTTGTAAGATATTTAATAAAAAATACTGCAGTTCCTAAAACTATAAATATAAATAAAACGCTAATTCCTACTGAAATTTTTTCTAAAACTTCTAGTTCACCTGCTAATTTATTACCAGTATCTATATGTAAATCTAATAATTCATATATTCCTTTAAACATTGTATTTATATCAGAATCCGAATTATTTTTAAATAATGTTAATGCTTCTGTTGATTTACCACTTAAAGATAAATTAATAACATCTTTTACAACTTTTTTATATTCATCTAATCCTTTTTCTATTTTATTAAAAGCCTCAATTTCTTTTTCTGAAATGCTTTTACTTTTTATTATTGGAAGTTTTTCTTCTATTGTTTCAAAACTATCATCAAGCTTTTCTTTAATTGTCATAAATTCAACTTGATCAGTCGTTATAAGCATATCTCTAACTAATGATCCAGTATACTCAACTTCCATTCCAAATTCTCCTATATCACCTTGAGAAAATCCATAATTCATTAAAGCATACTCATAATTTTTATTAGTTTTATCTAAAAATATTAGCCCAACAGCTCCCGATATATTAGATAGAATTGTTATTATTAAAAATGATAATATTAATTTTTTACTTATTGACATGTTGTTAAAATTCATATTTATCACGCTATAAAACTCATACAAAATCAAAACTATTCATAATTTAACTTTGTAGTAAATTTCATAACGAAATTCACATCCCTTCTTTAGTTTAAAATTCAGCTTAATAACATTTTCTTTTTTTATTTTATTATAATTCCCTAATCAACCCCTATTTCATATATTATCCATTATTATTTCATTATATATCCATTTTATATTATATCAAAAATTTAGATTTTTTTATATATTTTTGACGAAAATAATCACTTTATTAAGTAATATTTCTTCTTTTTATTTGTTTTATTAGAAAATTTTCTGATTTTTTTAAAACAATTAAAACAAACAAAGCTATATGTAAAAGTAAAATTACTACTTTACATATAGCTTTATTGTTTATTATACGTTTATTTCTTTATATTTAGTTTTCAATGCTATAATAGCTTTTTTTAATCCTTGGTTGGCAGCTTTTTGATACCATATATATGCAGCTTTACGGTCTTGGGTTATTCCATTTCCTAAATAATACATAGTCGCTAAATTATATTCAGCATATGAATACTCCTGATAGGCTGCTTTTTTATAATACTTAACAGCCTCTTCATAGTTTTTTTCTATTCCAAGACCTTGTTCATACATATACCCCAAAGTATTTTGAGACTTCTCATATCCTAGAATTGAAGCTTTCATGTGCCATTTAAATGCCTTTTTGTAATCTATATCAACACCTTTTCCATACATATATAAATTTCCTAAGTTATATTGTGCATAAAAATCTTCTTGTAATGCGGCTTTTTCATACCACTTAATAGCCTCTTGATAGTTTATCTCAGTTCCTAAACCTTCTTCATACATACATGCCAAATTACATTGTGCATCTGGATTTCCTTGGCTAGCTGAGTACCCAAAATACTCCTTAGCTTTTTCATAATCCTGATCTACTCCATTTCCACAATAGTACATATCACCTAAATTATATTGTGCAACATCATAGCCTTGTTCTGCAGACTTTATATACCATTTAACTGCCTCTTCATAATCCTGAGCAATGTCATCACCAATATAATATTTATCACCCAAAGCATTTTGTGCTTTTTTATTTTCTCTATCTGCATATTTTTTTAATTTTTCTAAGCTTAGACTTTCAAAATCTATATCTGCATTTTTATAATTATTTATAATATTCTTTATTGTTATTATTCCACCCAATATTTCATCCCCCATTTATTACAAATTAAAATTTGATTTGCATATAAATTTGATTCAATATTATTATACACTATTTAAAAACAATATGTTTTTCCATTTTATACATTTTGATTTTAACATTTCCTAATAAGAATTCAATTTTATACTATAATTTATCAAAAAGCTTAAGTATCGTGTCAATAAAGTAATATAGTCATATAATATTATAAATCAATATATAGTAGTGATAAAATGAGATACCTTCTAAATGTTAAACAATGTGAATTTTTAGGTAAAGGACATGAAGGAAAAGTTTATTTAACTCCCGAAGGATTTGCTTTAAAAATATTCTATAATAAAAAGAAGGCAGAGAAAGAAGTAGAAATTTTAGAAAAAACAAAAAATAGTAGATTTTTTCCTAATGTGTTATTTATGGCTGAAAATATGGTATTACGAGAGTTCATAGAGGGTGCTAATCTGTATGAATTTTTACGTGAAAATGGACTAACCTATTCTTTGTCTATAGAGATTATAGATTTAATTGAAGACTTTAAAATCTTAGATTTCAAAAGATTAAATATTAGAAATGCACATATATTTGTAGATAAAAATAGTAAAATTAAAGTCATAGACCCTAGAAATCCTTATAGTAAATTTACGCCCTATCCTAAGGATATTATAAAAACATTAGTAAAATTAAACTTATTTGATGATTTTTTAAAGAACCTTTTAGATTACAAACCTGATCTTCTTAGTTATTGGATTCATGGTTATGATTATTTTACCCTTATATCTGAAAATAAATTACATTGTAGATGCTACGCATGTTAAAAAAGAAATAAAAATACAAGAAATACACATTGTATCTTCTTGTATTTTTATTCTAATTTATTATATTACTATCTTATCTAAAAAAACTATTTGCTTTTCTCTTAAATTCAAAATATTATCCATAATAAATGAGATACTAATTAATACTATTGCTGTTTTTGTAAAATAATTTATAAGCATATACAACGCTATAATCTCCATTAAAATTATTGAAAACTTAGACTTTGTTAAGGTATAAATAATCCTATTTATATACTTATAGCTATCTTGTAATAAAAAATATATAACTATATATTTTATTGAATTAAATATTATATTTAAATGCACAAATTTACTTACTTCTATATTTAAATACAATATATACATACTTAACAAATACACTATTCCAATATTTACAATTTTCTTAGAACAACAAATTGCTATTCCATATTTTTTAAAATTTCTTATAATTAAAAACTTCTTATTTGAAACAGAACTTAGTAGCTTTAATTTTTTTCCTAAAAATAATGATGCAATATATGTTATAAATGTAGTTCCTATTGGAAGTGATATTATTAAAATATAATATAAAACATTTTTCAATGTTTGATTTAAAAATAATAATTTATCTACATATATTTGAGATTCTTTAAGTAAGCTATATCCTACTATTTTAGAAAAGTTTATATCAATCATAATCATAACAACACATGCCAGTATTGAGCAATAAAATAAATCATCTAAAATTGTTTCTTGCTTTTCAATAAATATTCCACATATAAATCCTAATACCATACTTTGACTTATGCAAATTCCCGAAACCACATCTCCTATAGCTAAGGTTATTATAAGAATTGAAGATACACTAGATAATAATGTATATTTAAAATCACATCTTAAGTATATAAGTGTAGTAATTATCGGAACCATAAAATCTAAATATCCTAAATATCCAACTCCTGTGCTGATTGCTATAATGCTTATTACTACAAATACAGCTGTGAGAACCCCTGCTTCCGTCATTTTTTTTGTTTTCAAGTCATTCACCTTATTCATTTAATCTAATATTGTTAGTTACTATTATATATCAACTACACATAAATATTAAAGTGAAATTATATTATACTTAATTTACCTAATATAATTTCACTTTAATATAGTATACAAAAAGGTAGTTAGCAAATTCTATACGTAAAATAAATATTTTTCTTATAGAAAATATATGTCTGAAAATTCTATATTACATTTTTCTATACTACTTTCTAAAATCTTATTATTAGTAGTATTACCCTTTGTTAATCTCACTGGAATTGAAAAAATAAATTCTGCTCCTTTAAGTGAATTATTTTTAGCAATTATCTTTCCACCATGCATTTCCACTAAAGATTTTACAAGTGATAAACCTATACCTGTCCCCTCACATCTTCTATTAAGTATGTTGTTCGAATATTTGAATCTTTGAAAAATGTTATTTATCTCCTTACTATCTATTCCTATGCCATTATCTTTTATACTAATAAGTATATTTTTTCTATCTTTACTGTATTTTATACTTACTTCTATTATTCCATCATCATTTGTATACTTTATAGCATTAGAAAGTAAATTTAATATTATAGTTTCAATTTTACTTTCATCCAAAGCCGTTATTATTTCTTCTTCACTTGTATCAAAAATTATATCTCTCGTGTTTTCTTTTATATATTCTCTTACTGCCATTACTATATCTTCAATTATTTCAACCACATTATAATTTTGCAGTTGTAAATTATAATGTCCTGAATCTATCTTAGTTATATCTATTAAATTATTTATAAGTCTTAACAACCTATATGAATTTCTCTTAATTCCATCTATGTACTTAATTAAATCTATTTCGTCCGTTTTTAAATCATTACTATTTTTATCTATAAGTTGTACTGTCGCAAGTATTACATTTAAAGGTGTCTTAAATTCATGTGATATATTAGCAAGAAACTTATTTTTAAAATTTTCAATCATAATAGCTTCTTCTAGTTCTTTTTTTTGTTGCTGTAATTTTTTTTGTTCTGTAATATCTTTTGCAGCTAAAAATACATATTTTCCTTCTTCAATGCAGCTCCAATTCCATTGAAATATCTTATATTCACCGTTTGCACACAATACTTTAGCAATAGAATTTTCACCTTTTGCATTTTTTATAAATTTTATATATTTTTTTGCTCGCTCTCTATCATCTGGATGTACCATATCAAATACATCCATTGTTGATATTTTTTCATTACTCCAACCTGTAACATCAATAACACTTGGAGATACGCATTTAAATTGTTGCTTATAATCCATTATTGCCCATAAATCAGTTGCAATTTCCAAAAAAGATTTCAATTTACTTTCACTTAATGTTCTTTTTACAAGTTCTTCTCTTAATTTATTGGTTAAAATTTTATTCTTAATTAATAATGCTAATTTCTCACATTCGTAATCGATAACATTACTATTTATATTTTGTAAATTAATATTTTTATCATAAAAAATACTTAAAACACCAGTTAATCTATTTGTATCTTTTATTGAATAGATTCTCACAGTTCCACAGTTTTTGTTTATATCAGTATTATTATTTTCTATATATTTTTTAAACCACTGTGTTTCTTTTATATCTATAATTTTGTGAATATATTTATTTATAATTAACTTTGCCTTAGATTCTTCACATAATTGTATTATATATTTCTCTTCTATCACAGATATATTTCCTAGTTTAAATCTTAACTTAAATTTATTATCCTCTTCACTATATAAAAACAAAGCAATCCCCTTAGCCTTTGTTTCCCTGTTTAAATTCACTAATACATTTTTAAAATTTTCATTTTCTTCTCTAACACATTCATTAATATACTTATTATCTATAACTTCTTTTGATATTTGTGATTTTAACATGTCTTTTAAGTCCTTAAACACATATACTTTATTTTCTTCTTTGCTCATTACATTATCCCCTTATTATAGTAACCATTACATTCTAATATATATCTGAAAATTCTATATTATATTTTTCAAACCTCGAATCTAATTTTTTGTTATAAAGACTATAAATTTCTTTATCTTTTACTTTGTTTATAGGAAGAAAAAAGATAAATTCAGCCCCTTTTTTTATTTCATTATTAACTTTTATTTTTCCACCATGCATCTCTATTAAAGATCTTACTATAGATAATCCAATCCCTGTTCCTTCACATCTCCTAGTAAAAACATCTCCTGATTGCTTAAATCTTCTAAATATGCTATCCATATCTTTTTCAGGTATTCCAATGCCATCATCTTTTATTTTTACAATAACTCTATTATTATTTATATCAGTGCTTAAATTAACGTAAATATTTCCGCCCCTATTAGTGTATTTAACTGCATTAGATAATAAGTTTAGTATTATTCTTTCAATTTTATCACAATCTATTGCAAGTATAATTTCTTCTTTAGTGGTATCAAATATTATATTACGATTTTTTTCATTTATATATTTACTAACGGATATAACTATATTTTCAATAACGCTTACAATATTACAATTCTCAAGACTTAATTTATAAATTCCACCATCTATTTGAGTTATATCTATTAAGTTATTTACCAATTTTAATAATCTGTATGAATTTTGCTTTATTCCATTTATATATTTAAGATTTATTTTAACCTCTTCAGTTAATACATCATTTTTAAATTTATCAGCTAATAATTGAACCGTAGTTAGAATAATATTTAAGGGTGTTTTAAATTCATGAGATACAGTAGCAAAAAATTCAGTTTTTAAACTTTCAATAGCTATTGCTTCTTCTAATCTCCTTTTTTCTTCTTCTAATTGTTTCTTTTCAGTAATATCTCTGCCAGTCAAAAGTACTGTCTTTCCTTCTTCTAAGCAACACCAAGTCCATTCTATTAATTTATATTTACCATTTTTACAAAGAAATCTATTAAGTAAAAATGTTTTTTTATCTTTATTGAATAAGAAATCCATCTTTTTTAGTATACGTTCTCTATCATCTGGATGAGTTAAATTAACTGCATTTAAATTTTTAAATTCCTCTGATGTCCATCCAAATGTTTTTATACAATTATCACTTACATCTTTAAATCTATAATTTGACTGTAATATTCCCCATAAATCTGTAGAAATTTCTAAAAAAGATTCTAAGCGTTTTTGTACTTTTAAACGTTTAGTCATCTCCTTTTTTAATAAAGTTACATCTCTTGCAACCGCTAACATCCAATTATACTTTGTACCAGTAGGTAATTCTGTTTTATACACTGATAAGTATTTCTTATTTTCATTAAATTCTACTTCTGTTATTAAATTTTCTTCACTTCCTAATACATAATCATTATTACAATTGATTACTTCTGTCTTCCCTATAATGTCTCTTTCATTTTTTTTAAATGTAGTCAAAAAATATTTATTTACATATCTATATCTATTTTTTTGATCTTTAATCCATATTAGATACGGAAAGTTATCTAATATTCTTTCTAAATCATCTACGCTATATTTTTTATTTATAGTACAACCTTCCATTACTCATGTTCCCCTTCATATAAATTACACAAATAAAATAATTTATTCTCTTCAATTAATCACTCTATAATTCATATAATTACATGGAATATATATCAGAAAACTCTATATCAAACACTTCTATCTTGGAAGAAATCTTTTTATTATTATATTCGTCTAGTTTTTCTTCATCAATCTTTTTAATAGGTAAAGTGAATATTATCTCGGTTCCTTCATCACTTTCACTGTTTATCCATATCTTTCCTTCATGCATTTCAACAATCGATTTTACAAGGGATAAACCTATTCCACTTCCCTCATAATTTTTATGCAAAGAATTTTCTACTTGTTTAAATCTTTCAAATATTTTCTCTTTATATTCCTTTGGAATTCCTATTCCATTATCTTTTACTGATATTATTACTTCATTATCATGTAAATTTGTAGAAATATTCACTTTTATTATTCCATCTTTTTCCGTGTATTTTAATGCATTAGATACTAAATTTAAAATTATCCGTTCTATTTTTTCTGGATCACAGGCAAGTATTATTTCTTCTTCATCCGTATCAAATATAATGTTTCGCTCTTTATTTTTAGTATATTCTGCTACTGATAAAACAATTTCTTCAATAACATTAACTATATTTTTATTTACCATATTAACTTTATAGTGACCACCATCTATTTTAGTTATATCAATTAAATTGTTTACAAGTTTTAATAGCCTATATGAATTTTGTTTTAATCCTCTTACATATTTACCCATGCTTTGTTTTTCTAACATATCGTCAAATTTCTTTATATACGATTCCATAAGTTGAGCTGTAGTTAAAATTATATTTAACGGTGTCTTAAATTCATGAGATAAATTTGCAAAAAATTGTGTTTTTAAACTTTCTAACGCAATTGCATTCTCTAATCTCTTATTCTCTAAGGCCAGTTCATTATAATTTGTTATATCTTTTCCTGTCATTATAAAAGTCTTTCCACCATTTATATAACTCCAATTCCATTCTATAATTCTATACTCTCCATTTTTACAAAGACATTTATCTATAAAACCAACATATTTCCATTTGTTATAACCCTGTGCTAATTTTATCAATTTATATATTCTAGGTAAATCATCTTTGTGTATTAAATCAGTACATTTCATATTTATAAGCTCTTCTTTAGACCAACCTAATACTTTTGTCCAATTATCAGTTACTTTTACAAAATAACCATCATCTTTTGCTATAGCACATAAATCGGTAGCGGTTTCTAAAAACAATTCTAGTTCTTTTTCGCTTTCTGCACGTTTATTAAGTTCTGTATTTAATGTTGAATATAAACATTTATTCTTAATTATTATTCCTACAACATCACAAATTGACTTTGTAATATCTTCATTATTATTTTTATAATCAATATATTTTTCACTATATTGAACTTCTAAAACTCCTATTAATTCATATCCACATCTTATACAATAAAATTTGTCTAATTCAGCATTATTAATGCTCTCTTTTGATATTATTTCACTACAATTATTTAAAGATCCACTCCGTACATAATTTTCAAAAAAATCCTTTTCAGAGTTGTATATATACACACTCATTCCTTCTGCATTTAATATTTTTTTAAAATCACTTATTATTTGTTTTAATCTCTCTTTATTCTTTAATTCATTATGTTTATTTCTATTACAAATATTAATTGATGTATCTCCTACATTAGAGTTTATATTTTTTTTAGATTTAATTTCTCTTGAAAATTCACCTATTAAATTTATATTATTGCTACTTAGAAATGGTACGCTATAAGTTTCAAGATTCATATTTTCTTCTGTAATTTTAAATTTTCTTTTGGAGTAAATCTTCATATTTTTGTTTAATATTCTTTTCTTATTATATAATTTATTCAATTCTACTTTATGTTTAAAATCTAAATTCTTTTTTTCTAAACCTAATTTTTCACTTGCTAATTTATTATTATACTTATATCTACCATTTTCATCCTTAATAGATACCATATATGGAATATTATCCAACAAATTCTCTAAATCCTCTATTGTGTATTCTCGCTTCTCTTTCACATATCTATTAACCATATCTCTTCTCCTAATTTATAATTAAATTATAATAACCCCTATAGATTATTTTACCATATTTGTCTTATATAGCGAAATTTTATTTTATTTTTATCGTGTTTTTTATTATAAATAGAAAAATTATGTTTTAAAATGTAATTTTTCTAAAATATATGTATTTTTTATGGAAAACTTATATTTTTTATAAAAAAATATAATATAGTACTTTTAATCTATTGTAAAAATTCGAGAATAATTAATAAGATTTAAATACTTGGATGGCTATTTTAGCATAGAATGATCTGTTATCATATTCATTATAAAAAAATCATTTTCATTATAGAAAAATATGATAATATAAATAATAGTAAAATACTTTAGGGGGTAACTAGAATGACATGTGCATCAAAATATCTTAATGAAGGTTATAATTGTGCTGAATCATTAATTAAATTTTATAATGATGAATTTAATGAAAATATTCCACTTGGATTAGGCAGTGGAATGGGTGGTGGCGTTGGAATTGGAAGTCTTTGTGGTGCTATAAATGCTGGCATTGTAATTATAGGTTTCTTAAAAGGACGACATAATAACAACGAAATCAATGTTGCTAGAGATTATTCTAGAGAATTCGTAACAAAAATCAAGGAAAAATATTCTACAGAAATGTGTAGAGAATTAAAAGCAAATAAAATCAGTTGTGGTGAAATAGTGGATTTTTCCTATAATGCATTAATTAATGTATTGCAAGATTAATATTTTATCATAAAAAATGTGCTATAAACTAATAACTTAGTATATAGCACATTTTTATATTCTTATAACTCTTGTTGATTGTTTTTTTTAGCAAGATAAGGCATTATAACACCTAATCCAATTAATATAAATGGTGTTACGATATTAAGTATTAATTTAAATATATCTGTAGAATACATACCACTAATACATGCAAAAGCTGTAAATACAAAACACCAAGCTCCAAAAATAATACCAACAGTATTATTTTTAACAAAGTAATATTCTCTATTAAACTTTTCTCCAGCTTTCTTTAACGCAATATAAGCAATAAACACCCATAAATAACGAAGTGGCATACAAACTGCATTTAATTTTACTAGCCACTTAACTAAATCATCAACATTTTTAATCCCAATAGCTGGAACTATTATTAATATTGATACTATTATTAATATTAGTTTGTGACCATTTGTATAAGCCCCATTTTTATTTTTTATAAACATTTTTTCTGGAATGAAATTCTTATCCGCACTGTCAAGTAACATACGCAAAGGTGCATCAATTGATATAATTAATACTGCAAATTGTCCAATAAGATTTGTTATAGCATATATAATTACGAATAAATTTCCTAGATGATAGTATTCACCTAACTTTTGGAATGCATAATATGCACCATTTGTCATTAAATCATTAGGTACATTATTTGAATCAAACATCATTCCAAGTGAAACTGTTCCTAAAATTGCACATACAGCTACCATCATTGCAAGAGCAATCATCCCCTTAGAAAATCCTTTTTCTGGATCTCTCATTTCATTAACATAAGGTGAAATCTTCTCACATCCACCAACCGCAAATACTAGAATAGCTAAATTAGTAAAAAATTTAGTATCAAAAGTAGGCATAAATGTTTTAAAAGACCAATCAATAGTGTTTAGCTTTGCATCTGTAATTGCTGGTGCTGCTACCATTAATACTATAAATAGAATTGACATTACAAACATTGATGTACCAGCAAGCGCAGATAATTTTTTTAATGGATTTAATCCTTTAGATGCAATATACATTCCAACTAAAAAAACTACTAAACAAGCTAATTGTAGCACCTTTGGATTCATAGCACTAACTCTATTATCTTGAAAAATAGCCCAACTTGAGGCAATTATAAATCCTGATGGCTTTTGTGAAATATAAGGCATGTGTACTACCCAGTATGTCCACCCTGCATAATATGCAAGTTTAGGTCCTATAGTTTCATTAATCCACGAACTAACTCCACCGCCATAATCTTTAAATGCCGAACCTAGCTCCCCTACCATTAAAGCATATGGTATGAAATAAATAGCAAAAATTATGATCCACGATACAATTGCTTTAAGACCATCATATTCTGAAAATCCATTTATAACATTTCCAAATCCCCATACAGCTGAAAATGCCATAAATGCTAATGTGTACCACATTATCTGTTTATCTTTATTTTCTGACATAACTTTCCCCTTACTTTATATTATTTTTTAATATTTACATTAAAATAATATCCTAACTTTTAATCGTTGTATATGTATTCGACAAAAGTAGATTTTATTTTTTTATTTCTTTTATAAAATTATATTTATGCATGTTTTTTATGTAATCTTTTACCCTACAGCTCAATTTTAATTATAATTCCGTATACTTTTTGCTACTTCCTTTAGACTTTTCTATTGGATATTTTTTTTCATTTTTATCCATCTTATTATTTATTATTTCTGTTAAATTAACATTTAAACAATCACTCATATGTATACAATAAATCATGACATCTGCTAATTCCTCAAGAACATGTTCTTTATTATAATTTTTTTCGTCCCATAAAAAATTTTCTAATAGTTCTCCTGCTTCTATTGAAATAGCTTTCGAAAGATTGGCTGGTGTATGAAATTGATCCCACTCTCTATCATTTCTAAATTTTTTTATTCTTTGTAATGTACTTTTCATTTAAATCACACTCTCTATCTCTGTTTTTAAATTACAGTTTAATATTATATTTTTCATTATTATATCACCATTAATTGCTAATTTTTAACAATTACATTTAATTTTGATATTTAATTTTTCAGTATATTCTATATTACTTTTCATTATAACTTATAATGAGAAATTATTTATAGTTTTTACAATAAAATTACAAATTCACTTTAAAATACATAATAAAATTTTAAATTTAAGAATAATTTTACTTAATCTAAATATACTTATGAAAAGCTTTAAATTAAATATTTTTTAAGTATGTTAAAACATAGAGGAAGGAGAAAAATGAGTAGACTAGAGATTACAACGCCTAATCGAGCTCAAACTGTTGTAGAAGGACTTTATAAAGATTTAGAACGTAGAATTATTGCAAGTCCTCCTGGTTTGTGCCCTGTAGATATGGCATCTTCTTTTTTAAAATTATGTCAAGCACAAACTTGTGGAAAATGCGTACCTTGTAGAATAGGACTTGCTCAATTAGAAAATTTAATTGATGATGTTTTAAATCGTAAAGCAACTTTAGAAACTATTGATTTAATTGAAAAAACTGCAAAAGTAGTTATTGATTCTGCTGATTGTGCTATAGGATATGAAGCAGCCAATATGGTTTTAAAAGGAATTGTAGGTTTTAAATCAGACTATATTGAACACATTGTTAATAACAGATGTATATGTAACTTAAATCAACCTGTTCCATGTGTTGCACTATGCCCTGCTGGAGTAGATATTCCTGGATACATTTCTTTAATTGCACAAAAAAGATATTCAGATGCTGTTAAGTTAATAAGAAAAGATAATCCCTTTCCAACAGCATGTGCATTTATATGTGAACACCCTTGTGAAGCTAGATGCAGACGCAATATGCTTGATGACTCTATAAATATTAGAGGACTTAAGCGTTTTGCTGTTGATAATGCTGGTAAAGTTCCAATTCCCAAATGCTCTTCCCCTACTGGTAAGAAAATAGCAGTAATTGGTGGCGGACCTGGTGGTCTAAGTGCAGCTTATTTCTTATCACTAATGGGACATAAGGTTATAATTTATGAAAAACGTAAAAAGTTAGGAGGTATGCTTAGATATGGAATTCCTAATTATAGACTTCCTATAGAACGTTTAGAAAATGATATTTCAGATATATTATCAACAGGTATAGAAGTAAAGAACAATGTATCTATTGGTACTGATATATCTTTATTTGATATTGAAAATTCACATGATGCTGTTTATATTGCAATTGGAGCACATATTGATAAAAAAATAGGTATTGATGGAGAAGAAAGTAATGGTGTTATTTCAGCTGTAGAAATGTTACGAGCAATAGGTGAAGATAATCCTCCAGATTTTTCTGACAAAACAGTTGTTGTAATTGGCGGTGGTAATGTAGCAATGGATGCTGCTAGATCTGCAATAAGACTTGGTGCAAAAAAAGTATGTAATGTATATAGACGCAGAAAGATAGATATGACTGCTTTACCTGATGAGATTGATGGTGCAATAGCAGAGGGTTGTGAAATTATAACTCTTAAAGCTCCTCTTAGAATTGAAAGTGATGAAAATGGTAATGTAACAGCTCTTTTTGTTAAACCTCAAATAATAGGTGAAATTGATGATTCTAGACGTCCACATCCTAGATCATCATGCCAAGAAATTCAAAAAATACCTTGTGATATATTAATTGTAGCAATTGGGCAAGGGATAGAATCTAATCATTTTGCTGAATCTGGAGTTCCTGTCAAAAGAGGTGTTATTGAAGCTATGAGTTCTAGTGGTGTTGAAAATAGTCCTGGGATTTTTGCAGGTGGTGATTGTGTAACAGGTCCTGCTACTGTAATTAGAGCAATAGCTGCTGGAAAAGTAGCTGCCGCTAATATAGACACTTATCTTGGGTATAATCACATTATAAGTTCTGACGTTGAAATTCCAAGTGCAAGGCTAGATGATAGGCCTCTTTGTGGACGAGTTAATACTTCTGAAAGAGATGCTGATATACGTAAAAATGATTTCGAACTTATCGAATATGGAATGACATGTGAAGAAGCTCACCAAGAATCTTATAGATGTCTAAGATGCGATCACTTTGGATATGGAGTATTTAAAGGAGGTAGAATTAACAAATGGTAAAACTTAAAATTGATAATATAGATGTTGAAGTAGAAAAAGGAACTACCATCTTAGATGCAGCTAAATCTTTTAAAATTCAAATTCCAAGTTTATGCTATTTAAAAGATATTAATGAAATAGGCGCTTGTCGTGTTTGTATTGTTGAAGTAAAAGGTAAAGATAAATTACTACCTGCTTGCAATAATGTAGTTGAAGACGGTATGGAAATTTTCACAAATAGTCCTAGAGTTAGAGAAACTAGAAGAACAAATATAAAACTTATACTTTCACAGCATGATTGTCATTGTGCAACTTGTGTAAGAAGTGGTAACTGCAATCTACAAAATATAGCTAATGATTTAGGCGTTATTACAATTCAATATAAAAGAATGATTGAACCTTATTTATGGGATGAGAGATTTCCATTAATACGTGATGCAAGAAAATGTATTAAATGCATGAGATGTATTCAAGTTTGCAATAAAATACAAAGTCTTAATATATGGGATGTTTCAAATACAGGTACTAGAACAACTGTTGACGTTTCACTTAATAGAAAAATTCAAGATTCAGATTGTTCATTATGTGGACAATGCATAACTCACTGCCCTACTGGAGCTTTAAGAGAAAGAGATAATACACAGAAAGCATTTGATGTTCTTTCAAATAAAGATAAAATCACAGTACTTCAAATCGCTCCTGCTGTTAGAGCCTCTTGGGGTGAATCTCTTGGACTTACAAAAGAAAAAGCAACAGTAAAAAGACTTGTTTCTGCACTTAGAAAAATTGGCTTTGATTATATCTTTGATACTAACTTTGCTGCTGATTTAACCATAATGGAAGAAGGTAGTGAATTTTTAGAAAGATTACAAAACAATACAAATTTACCTATGTTTACATCATGTTGTCCAGCTTGGGTTCGATTCTTAAAATCTCAATATCCTGATATGACTAAAATGCTTTCTACTGCAAAATCTCCTCAACAAATGTTTGGAGCTATTGCAAAAAGCTATTATGCAAAACTTTTAAATGTAGATCCTTCAAAAATATATTGTATTTCTATCATGCCTTGTATTGCTAAAAAACATGAAGCTGAAATTCCTATTATGAATGATGCTGGATACGGTCAAGATATAGACTTGTGTCTTACTACTCGTGAAGTAGAGAGAATGATAAGATCAGAACATATTATAGCTAACGATTTAAATGAATCTGACTTTGATACCCCTTTAGGAATAGGTTCTGGTGCTGGTGTTATTTTTGGTTCTACTGGTGGTGTTATGGAAGCGGCTCTTAGAACTGCTTACTTTTTAACATGTGGTAATAATCCCGATCCAAATGCCTTTAAAGAAATTAGAGGTATGAATGGAATTAAGGAAGCCTCTTTTGAAATTAATAATACTAAATTAAAAGTAGCTGTGGTAAGTGGTTTGAATAATGCTAGAAATTTAATTAAAAATTTAAGAAAAGGAAATGTTTATTATGACTTCATAGAAGTAATGGCCTGTCCTGGTGGTTGTTCTGGTGGTGGTGGACAACCAATTAAAGATGGTATAGAGCTTGCAGAAACTAGGTCAAAGATGCTTTATGAACTTGATGAATTATCTGATATAAGATTTTCTCATGAAAATCCATCAATTCTAAATGTATATAAAGAATTTTTAGAAAAACCTCTTTCTAATGTCTCTCATAAACTTTTGCATACTGATCATAACTTATGGGAAATGCCTCTTTCTCCTGGACTTGATATAGATGATAAGTAATTTAAGCATATAAAAATAACAGTATAGAAACTTAAAATTTCTATACTGTTATTTTTGAGTATTATCTATTTAGTTTTTGTGCTAAATCATAAGCTTTCTTCTTTATTTCTTCAGAATCTTTTATAGAATCTTTATCAGTATTTGAGAAAGTAATAATTCCTTCGCAATCTGTGCTTAAATCCTTTAAGAAATTAGTTAATACTATTTCTCCACCTAAGAATTGATTTTCAAAGCTTGGTGCTCCTCCAACCATAAGTATTGCACCTTTTTTAGTATTGGTTTCCGGCTTGTCTTTTCTAACATGTCCAGCCCAATAAACTTGGAATCTATCAATTAATACCTTAAGTTCTCCAGTTATGCTATGAAAATACATTGGTGAAGCAACTATTACATTATCTGCTTCCTCATATTTTTGATAAATTTCTTGCATTCCATCCTTTATTGAACATCCTTTTTTATGCCAGCAAAAACGACAATCTTTACATGGTGCTATCTTATCATTCATTCTGTATGCATCGATTATTTCAACTTCTCCTTCTAATCCATTAAGAAAAGCGTCCAATAATGCTTTAGTTTGACCATTTTGTCTTGCTGCTCCAAATAATACTAATGTTTTCATTTTTATATTCCCCCTAAGATTAAATATCTTTTGTTATTTTTATAGGTATTTTTTAATTTAGACTTTGTTTACATATCAAACAAACTTCCTAAAAAAATATTTATTTTATTATAATAAATACATCTCCAGCCTTTGTTTAACAGTTAAACAATTGATTTATTTTTAAATTTAGATGATCTTTACATATATAATATTAAATAATTTCGAGAAATTTGTCAATACTTTAACAAAGATAATAATAAATTTTATAATGAAAATTTATTATTAGACAATTTCTTTATAAAAACTTATAATAATACTATATTTCATGTAATAATTAGTTTAACAGTCAATGAAAGGAGATTTAATGGAAATAAGAGAAACTAAAGATTTGCGTTCTTTAAATAAAATAAAAATAATACAATCTATATTATATAAAAAGCAAATATCTAGAGCTGATCTTTCAACATTTACTAGTCTTAATAAAGCTACTGTCTCGGTTATAGTTAAAGAGTTGTTAGATCTTAGGTTAATTGAAGAAAGTACTATAGGTGATTCAACTGGAGGCCGTAAGCCTATAATTTTAACTATAAACGAAGATATTGGTTATGTTATTGCAATAGATATCAATATTACTATGATAGATATAATAGTAACAAATTTATCAAATAAAATACTTTCATCCTATAGCATTAAAAATGAAGATAATAATTTCGAAACAATTTTTAATAATTTATTTTCTTTAATACATAAAATTCAAAATGTTATGCCATCATCTATCTATAATTTAGTTGGTATTAGTCTTGCCGTTAGAGGCGTTGTAGATTTAAATGGATTAATCAAATTTATTCCTCAACTAGGTTGGAAAAACATAGACATAAGAAGTAAATTAGAAAATGAATTTAATGTGCCAATTTATATTGAAAATGATGGTAACCTTTCAGCTATGGCAGAACATAAATTAATGCCTAATTATAATGATATGCTAGTAGTTGATATAGATGATGTTATAACATCAGGTATAATATGCAATAGTCAACTGGTTAAAGGTTTTTTAGGATTTGCCAACGCTATAGGTCATCATGTAATAAATTGTGATGGAAAGCAATGCACATGTGGTAAAAGAGGTTGCTTAGAGCAATATTGTTCTAATCTAGCAATTCTTAGTCATATAAATCAAAGTTTACCTGTAAAAGATATTGAGGAATTCGTAAACTTAGTAAAAGAGGAAAATCCTTATGCCCTATCAACTTTAGATTATTTTATAGATCACCTTGCAATAGGTTTAACAAATTTAATTTTTATATTAAACTGTGAGGTGATAGTTCTTAATTCATATATATTAAGAGAAATTCCTGTTGCTATGCAAAAACTCCATGAAAAAATATTTTTACCTATAACAAGATATCAAGATTTATATCTATCTAAACTCGGTAAAAAAGCCCCTTTAATCGGAGCTTGCAATATTTGTGTAGAACAATTTTATAAAAGCATATTAACTTCATAAAAATAAGACTGTCAAATTTAACAGTCTTATTTTTATATTATTTAATTTTCCAATTCTTCTGCTGGTGCAAACTTTAGAAAATGTAACATTCCAAATACTAAAGCTGTTCCAAGATACATAATTGAATATGTAGAAGTCATATTTTCAACTAAAATACTTATACTTGTTGGTATTTTAGCTACATGAATAATTCCAACACTAGTTAAAATTGTACCTGCTAAACATGTAGCAGCAATATTTTTCCACTTTCTATCAATAATAAATGCAATTATTGATCCTAATATTATCCCTATAAATGCTGAACCATGAGCAAAAGTTTCAAACCCTGTCTTTTCTCCTATTTCTGCTAGTTTAACAAGATCTAAAGAAACTTGCTGACCAACTAAAGATCCGCCTGCACTTATACCACTTGAGAATTTACCCCAAAGCCCATCTAGTAATAATGGTATCATTGCTATTATTACTGCAGGATAATATCTAGATTTATTAACTTCAAATGCTTGTGTTGTACTCGATAAACCTATAAATATAAGTACTGGTAATGCAGCTACTTCTGGAATTAATGCAGTAACTAAAGCAGCGACTCCTGTCATACCAATAAGTAAATATACGCCACCAACAGCTAAGCTATATCCAGTTCCAGCTTTAATCTCTTTCCATGCTGGATATCCCCAATATAACGCTAATGCAAATGGGTTACCAAATAATGCACTTATTGACGATATAATTCCTGCTGCAACCAATAATTTTGTTGCATTGAATTCATCTCCACATTCTCTTGCTTGTTCAACTGCTTGTATCCCTGTAATAACTTCTGATATTGTAAATACTATTATTATAGGAATATATTTCATTGTTTCACTCATTACTGCTGGATTGAATATATCTAAAGTTATTTTAGGTAAATAAAATCCTAAGTTTTGAGTTGCAGCAGTAATTCCTTCAACACTCATGTTGCCAAGTAGCCATGCTGCTGCTGATCCTATAGCTATTGCTATAAATGCTGACGGTACTTTTCCAGTATTAATCTTTGCTAAATAAATAACTAATAATACTATAAATGAAATCCATCCGATTAATGGCATTTGGAACATATCTATAAGAGGATTTAATACTAAGAATACTATAGCTCCTCCAGCTAATGCTCCAAACAAAGCAGATTGTGGGATAACTTTTAATAAAAATTTAATTGCGATTGCACCTATAACAAAAATAAATCCTGCAATAAAGTTAGCGAATACCCCTACATTGAATGCAAGCATTGGATCTCCTGTAGTTACATATACAGGTACCATAATAGAGAATAACCAAATAAAAATACGCCCTGCTTGTAATCCTGCTGGCATAGCTACTAAATCTGGTTGATTTCTTTTAATAGCTTCTCTTCTACCATCCCACCAGAAAAATCCGTTTAATAATAATACACCTAGACCTATTCCAGGCATCATTGTTCCAAATATCACCTCAGATGATATTGATAACGTACCTGCTAATACTGCAATAGCTACAAGTATTTTTGAAAATCCATCAAAAAATGCACCAACAGTAGCATCAAAATCTGACGGTACAAATAATGGTAATTTGTTTTTAGTTTCTGTAGACATTATTCTTCCTCCTAACCATACTTTACATTTTTAAAGACAAGTTTACATTCTATTTAAGTAAACTTGTCTCATTAATTATTTTATTGATAAATAAGCTTGTGTCTAAAATAGAAGAAATGATCACTATGTGAATGTATTGATAACATTCTTGTATGCGGATGATCTTCTGATGTAAATTCCTTACCAAATTGTCCTATAGTAAGAGCTTTTCCTCCTATATAAAGACATGAATAGTTAAAGAATAATTCGTCCATTAACTTTTCACCAACTAAATAATGCATATAAGAAGGTGTTTCAACTAATAATCTATCTATTCCAAACCTCTTAAGTAAGTAAAATGCAACTGTTGAATCTGGAGCTTTGTCACCTGTTGCTATAACTATAACCTTATCCTTAGCTTCTTTCATAGTATTTACCATTTCTTCTGTTACATCTTCTTTAGATGATAATGGTCCTATAACTATATAAGGATTTTTAATTCTTTCTTCTACAACTTTTAATCCAGATTTAGATGTGCTAATCATTAAAGGTAGCTCTTTTTCATTGAACATCCTGTGATCAAAAGGTATATCTTCTCCATTTAATGAAGTTATTATATTCCAAGGTACTGGATTCATGCCTTGTTCAATTCTTGCATCTTCAAGTTCTTGATCAAAAATATGACCTGTAAAATCCGATTCAGCATTCATTGTTCCAGCTCCAACCATTACTCCATCACAAACAGTTCTAAGTAAATTTAAAATCCACCAATCAGCCATTGCTCCACCTTGTCCATATTTATTTAAACGTGATATTAATGGACCTTGTGGTGCATCTGAAAATGCTATTCTCCCATCTATAGAAGTTACCAACGATGTAAATGTATACGGTCTATCTTCATGTAATTTTTCAAATCTTAATTCTCCATCATATGCATCTTTTATTTTCTTACAATTTATGTTTTTAACTTCAAAACTTTCTAATGTTTCACTTGCATAGACTCTTTTCAAACCTACTTCATCTACTGTTAAAGGCATTTTTTCTAATGTTGTAGCCATATTCCAAACTCCCCCTTATTTTATAATTAAATTAAGCTTCCGCCACATACTCCAATTGTTTCTCCAGTTATAAATGAACTTTCATTGCTAGCTAAAAATACTGCTGTATTAGCCATATCATCTAAAGTTCCCATTCTGTTTAATGGATAAATGCTTGCAAATTCTGCTCTTAATACATCTGGATCTTCAGCTTTTTCAAATCTGTCTCTGATCATTGGAGTTTCAACTAATCCTGGTAACAAACAGTTAGCTCTAACACTTGGTGCATATTCTGCTGCAATACATTTAGTAAGCATTATTACTGCTGCTTTACTTGGACAGTATCCTATTCTTTCTGGTATTGGTCTAACTCCTAAGTCTGATCCAATATTGACTATAGCCGCTCCTTCTTGTTTCTTAAGCTCACCTATAGCAGCTTTACACATATTGAATACTCCATTTACATTAATGGCAAATTGTTTTGAAAAATCTTCAACTGAACTAGTTTCTAATGTTCCAATTAAAGTAATACCTGCACAGTTGATAACTGTATCAACTTTTCCAAACTTTTCTACTGCTGCTTCAACAACTTTAGAAGCATCTTCAAAGCTTGTTAAATTAGCTTTTACATAGATGGCATTTTCATGTTCAAAGTTTAGTTTATCTTCTATACCACAACCTACAATTTTAGCACCTTCTGCTAAAAATCTTTTTGCTATTCCTTCTCCAATACCTGAACTTGCACCTGTTATAATTGCTACTTTATTTTCTAATCTCATTTTTATCTCTCCTTAGTTTTTATAGTAATTTATATATAATTTTTTAATTAATAACTTAATTTTTATTTTGTATCATTAAATGATTTTGCTAATATATCTAAATTAAATTTACCTGCTTTAAATACTCTTCCAGTTCTTTGATTTATTATTACAACTTTAGCTGGAGAATACATTTCCATAGGAACTTTGTAAAAATCACATCCATTTTCTTCATATATAGTTTTAAACATACTTCCGTACATTGAACACTTATCTGAAGTTATCTTATCAATAAGAGCTTCTATTTCTGAATCTTCACAATCAACTGTAAATGTACATTGTCCTCCATATATAAGAACATCATTTAATCTTCCCATAGCTATAAGATCATCTTTAATTACTGGTGGAATCACACAAAAACCATGAGCTTCAATTATATTATCTAAATCAAACTTTTCTTCATGTAATCTATGTAAAGATTGCTCAATAATTCTTGCAGAAACTTCTACAGAACAAGCAATACTTCCACTAGCAGCTACTAAAATATAAACATTTTCTGCTTCTATTCCTAAAGCTTCAATTAATTCTTCTACTTCTTCTTCATTAAGCATTCTTCCCATTTCAACTGTTAAAACAGCTTCATGATACTTATCTGCATAATTAGAATACGAGCTAAACCAATCTCCTTTTTTTCTTGCTAACGTTCTGCCTGGACCAGCTAAAACAGGTGCGTATTTTCCTGGTTTTAATTCCCACCCTGATATATTACAACCAGCTTGTTGCATAACCACATGATCCGAATATACATGAACTGCATTATAATACACATCATCTATCTTTTCTGGGAATGTTTCGTAAGTTATTTCATTTAATCCCCCATATAAAACTTCAGTCATTATTTTTGCAGCTCCCCAACTCCCTGACATTTCTACACCACAATCAATTACATATGCCCCTGCAATTCTATGAACCTTTACTTTATATCCTTCTTCATCATTAACTAATAATTTAGCTAGCTTAACAGCTCTTTCATTAACTCCTATCATATTGTTACACTCTCCTTTTCATAGTTTGTATCAACTTCTTGTTGTATACTCCTGTTTTCTAAAAATCTTTGATATGTAATCGCTGCTATAGCGAAATATCCCACTGATAATATAATTACTTCCTTATTTAATAAAAACATTTGTGAACTGTGGATAAGACCTATTAATGAGCAAATACCTAACGCACTTGCAAATAATGATCCATTTTTATAGTTCTTATCGATTACACACGCAAGCCAACCTGCTATAAGTAAACTAGATAGAAATGCTCCATTCCCTAATATTTCTACTCCTTTTATGTATATGTTAAACTGTGCAAATGCTTCAGGACTTATGCTATCTAGCGTAGTGCCTGCAGCTTGTACAGCTGAAGAAATCACTGTTTTTACATGTTCCACTAAAATAGGTAACATAGATATTAAAATAACTGGTATGTATTTTTTTTCCGTACCCTTTATTGTATCTATTGTCACTGATAATCCTACAAATATCAGTAATACCATTACTGTTTCATATGGAATTATCTTCATCATTACACTTGTTAATCCAGTTAACGTAATTACTAAGTAGATAATTCCTACAACTAATGAATACCCAGCTCTAGCATCAATAGCTTTCCAACTTGGATGCCCATAATATACAGTTGTAGGAAATGGATTTCCTAATAATGATCCTATCACTGTAAAAACCCCATCCATAATCATTGATTGTTTTTCTGGATATGTATCTCCAGCTATCTTCGCACTTTCAATCCCTTGAAGTGTAGTTAAAAAATTAGCTATTTGAAGTGGAATTATTACCGGTAAATATGGTACTACATCACTAAATCCTTTTATAATATCTCCTATAAAAAAACTTGGCGTTTGAATTCCAACATCTATAAAAGCTTCTTTTAATGATTGAATATTCATATACCCTGTAAGCCATGCAACTGCTGTCCCAAATAAAATAACAATTACACCAGTTGGCATCTTACTATTTTTTCTATTAGATTTTGCTATGTAATTAAGTATTACTATAAACATAGGAATCATGGCTATTGCTGGCTTATCAAAAACTATCATTATTCCAACTAGTGAAAGCCATACAAATGCTCCAGATGCTAAATTTCCCATAAGTGCACTTGTTGGTATAACTTTAATTAACCAACGACCTATAAATGCACCTAATATTTCAATAAATCCTCCAATAAATCCTGCAGTTAACCCAACTCTAAACGCTAGCATTGCATCTCCTGTTTTCCAATATACAGGTCCCATGATTAAAAATAACCAACTTATTACTATAGGCCCTCCAATTCCAAAAGGTTGAGCTGTAACATTGCTTCTTTTTTCTTTATGAGCAAGTCTATAGGCTTCATAAAAGTACCACATGTTTCCTAAAAATGTTGCTATTCCAATAGCTGGTAATATCTTTCCCATTACAATAGCAACTGGCATTCCAAAGCCAAATATCATTATTCCAACAGCAGAGAAGACTTTTGAAAATCCATCAAAAAATAAACCAAAACTTGCATCTATTTCTCCTTTTCCCCACCACTTATATTCAAATTTCACATGTACGCCTCCCATAAATCCATATTTTGATTAAGTTATTACTACTTAATATCAAGAAAATATCAAACTTAATTTAACTCATAAACAAAGATGTTAAAAAAAATGTACTATTTAATAAATTTTATTTCTAAAGTCTTTATTTTTATGTCAAACAAAGACTTTGTTTAAAATTTAACTATTGTTTATGTTAATAATTTAACATCTATTTCGCCATTTGTCAACAAAAAATTCCACACTTTTTCTTTATAATATTGTATGGTTTATTATATCAGTGAAACCAAGTAATTCAATGCTACTTTTATTGATTAAAATTCTTTGCAAACATTATTTTACTGTTAAACAATATACATCACTTATAAAACTCAATAATTTCATCTTTTAAAAATTGAGCTGTACTACCACTAATATTTTCAGTATAAATAAAGAGCCCTATATTAGAAAACTATAAATATAGCTCTTTTATAAATTATATAAATAAATTTAATCCCGAATCTTCAGTAGCACCTAAATACAATTCAACGCCTCCGATTTCAACTCCATCAAAAAATAATTTATATTCCAAATAATAATAGACCGCCTAAAAGTGCGGTCTATTATTATTTAATATCTGAAAGTTCAATAAGTATTTTACTATCAATTTCATCTTTTTTATGCAAATTGAATTCAACCTCATCTAACTCCTCTTCTATCTTTACATTAGGTAAGTTAATTATAAATTCGCAGCCTTTTTTTTCATTATCTTTTAGATAAATCTCTCCATCATGAGAATTAACTATATATTTAACTAGAGATAGACCTATTCCACTACCCTCTACATTTCTTCTAAAAGACTTATCAACTTGTACAAATCTTTCAAAAATGCTTTTTCTAAAATCTTTTGGAATTCCTATTCCATCATCTTTTATAGTTATACTTAAATACTTATCATTATTTTCACTTTCAATATTCACAAATATATTTCCATTATCACTTGTAAATTTAATTGCATTAGAAAGAAGATTTAAAATTGCTCTTTCCATGTTTTCTGGATCACACTTTATTTCAAGAAACTCACAGTCTGTATCAAAAATTATATTCCTTTTTCTAGCTTTTTCATATTCTGCTATTGATAAAGTAACATTTTCAACAAGACTAACAATTTCACAATTAACAAAATTCATTTTAAAACATCCAGCATCAAATTTAGTAACATCAATAATATTATTAATAAGTCTTAACATTCTAGAACAATTTTGTGAAATTGTATTTTCATATTTATTATAATATTTTAAAAATTCTTCTTCATTGTAATTATACATTCTTAAAAGTTGAAAAGATGAAATGATTATATTAAGTGGTGTTCTGAGTTCATGAGATATGTTTGCAAAAAATTGACTCCTCATTTCCTCTTCTTCCTTTAATTTATACATTTCATTTTTTTGATTAACCACTTCATAGCTTAGCTCTTTGTTCTCCTTAGACTTTGTTATTATTTCCCAAAATAAACTTATTATTATTATTAAAAAACCTAATGCCAATAAGCATCTATTCAATGCATACATCATGCTTTCATCTTTATATAAACTTTTAACCAATAATATTCTACTTAAAAACATGACACTTAAACTAGCAAAAGTTATAAAATAATTAAATTCTTTTTCTTTAAAATACTTAACACAAACCTCTAATATCAGCATATATGTTGCTAAGTTTATTACTTTTTTTATCTTCATAAGGACATCTATATTAATTATATGTGAATAATATTGCATTATATTTAAATCCATTAATACACATAACACATTAAAAACTAAAACAAGCACTACTCCAATTAATCTATTCTTACATAATAACTTAGTTATTTTATTTTTATTAAATATAGTTAAATACAATAATACCGTTCTAAATATAGATGCAAAGCCTATAAAGGAAGAATTTGAACGCATAAGACTCATCACATCTATATATCTAGTTAAAAAATCAACTATTAAAAATTCTGAGTATATAGATACGTAGGTTAATGAAAACATATAAAAATAATTATCTTCATATAAATAATAGTATAAAAAACAACAAAAAACTGATATAAATCCTATTATATAATTTATACCTTTTATATCTTTAACCAAGGTTAAACTACTCAAATTAACATTATTAGCAATAATAATGTTTAATCTAAAAATTAAATAAAAACTAATTAAATTTATCAGTATAATTGTTATTAGTTTTTTATTAATTCCTTTTATTCCTTCTGTCAGCATGTTAAAGCCCCCCACTCAATAAATTGAGTATCCTTTTTATATGTACTTTAAAAACTAAATTTTAAATAGATTATAATTCATTCTATTATAGAATTTTATAAAAACATATTTTTACATTAAATTCTAATTAAATCTATTTTTTTGTAGTTTTTTATCTTTATCCTTCCGTATTATAGCATTAATTTACATTAATTTAAATAGTATTTGCATCTTTTTCAATATAATTGAATATAATATAAATTTTCTTTCTATTTAATTACAAAATAAAAAGTATCCTAAAATAAAATACCCTCTACTAGATATAGAATGAAAATCCTTTGCCATATAGTGGGTATTTTATAGATACTTTAATATTATTTAATCATACCTTTATTGTACTAATTTCTTTTTTTGATTGATGAAACTCTAACACTTTAAACATTACTATATTAAAAATCACTGCAAATACAATTCCAAATATATTAGTTATTATACGTAAAGCTATTGCCATATTTTCCGAAAAAAATAATAATGATGCCACTAATGCATTGAATGCATTAAATGCTGTTTTTATTGGATAGCTTTTAGGAAACATAGCTAAAAATCCAACTGTCATCATAATTATATCTTTTATTCCATCATTAGATATTGATGTATATATAACTATAAATGCTATTATTCCTGCTACAGCTCCTAAAATACGATTTACAGCTCTATACTTGGTATCATTCTTTTTAAACTTTGTCAATGATAAGATGGTCAAACTAATCCACATTGTACGTGGCATATTAATAACATCTCCAATAAACATTACAGATGTTAATGATACAGTGATTCTTATATACCAGTGTATACGTTCTACATCTCCTTTTAATTCTAAAAGAACATCTTTAATTCTCTTATTATACTTATTTTTTTTATGAGAATAATAATATATTAATGCTATTGCTATAGAACCAATTACAAGACTTATAGTTCTTAATTTAAATGTTTCACCAGCTACATTATATCCTTGACAAAATATATAGCTCATTAATATATTTGTGTGATTCTCCATTTCAGGAATATATGCACCTAAAATCAGTATACTTAGTATGCTAAATAAATTTATAAATATTCCTAAATAAGGATTTATTAAAGATATTTTAGATGCAAATGTTATTAGCATATACATGAAGAATAGACTTGCTGTAGCTTGTTTAACGTTAAAACCTAAATCACATTGACAAAATACCATTAAGCCAATCAAAAGAACTATACTTATTATATTGTTTTCTTTTCCAAATAAATAAATATATGTTTTAACAAAAATAACACACAAAGCAAATACTTTAACTTTTGTTAAAACACCATTCTCTTTATCAAACTTCAATAACTTATTTTTTAAATTTAATATTTTTTCTTTCAAAACTCTAATCACATCTCTTTCTATTATTAAAATACAAGAAATACAATTTTTATTTTCTAAACTCCTTCAAAATATCATTTGCCTTATTCATAGTTTCTATAAATGATACAAATGCATCTCTTCCAAGCTCTTTTTCCAAAGTATAAATTGCTGATAAATATAAATCATTTGCTGACTTAAGTAATTCTTTTCCTTTTTCTGTAACAACAAGATAATAACTTCTTTTATCATTACAATTTTGCTCTTTTTGTACATAATTCTTCTTTAATAATGGTTCAACTACACCACTAACTGATGGTTTCTTTAAGTTCATTATTTTGCTAATCATAAGTGGTGTAACTTCATTTTCAGCATTATATATTAATGTAAGCATTTCCATTTCAACAGATGAAATAGGAATACCAATCTTACGATTAACATTTAACCTACAAAATAAACTTATTATTTTAGAACATTTTAGTAAATCTTCTGTTTCCATGTAATTCTCCATTTACTTATAAAAATAAAATTAGTTAGTTTTCCTAACTAATTAATTCTAACATATATGATTTTTATAGTCAAATATTGTATTAATATTAAATTTATGTAATATTATTATTAAATAAATTTGTAAAAAGCCATTTAGCAGTATTAAAAATAATATCACTAAATAGCTTATTGTCTAAATAAAATTAATTATTGATTTTATTTAATTTTTTCTTCTTTTCTAAACTTTTTAATAGCTTTCTTTGATCCTCTTTTTAAATCTTTATCTAATTTTCTTTCTTTAAAGCTTGCAAACAATTGATTTAAATCATAATCTTTAGGATACAATTCTTCTGCTTTAAATTCCAACTTTAATCTTTTAAAATTTACTTCTACAAATTCATTATTTAAAAATACAACTACATTATTAAATCTATCTTTTGTTTTATAAACTAATGCACTAACCTTCTTATCTAATAATAAAACTTTATCACCTATTCTATAGTCATATTCATTAATTATATTTTCATATACTGAATTTTCATTTTCAGTTTTATTCTTTAATAATTTTCTTGAATCTATAATCTCATAATTATATTCTTTACTCTTAAAATATCTCTTACTTCTATCAATTATAACATCATCAATGCCCATTTTTTTTGCAATATATAATGCGTTACTTTCCCCACTCATTCCTATATTAAGCCTATACATAGGTTCTAAAGTATCTTTTTTAAATTCCATTGCAGCATTTTCAAAATGTGGGTGATTATAAGAAAAATTTTTAATTTCACCATAATGAGTAGATGCAACTGTTATGCAGCCTTTTTTATAAAACTCCTCTAATATTGCAATTGCTAATGCCGCTCCTTCATTAGGCTCTGTCCCACTTCCTATTTCATCAAATAAAAGCAATGTATTTTTAGTGCTTTCTCTTAAAATTCTTGATAAATTACCAACATGTGATGAAAATGTACTTAATGAATTTTCAACGCTTTGATCATCACCAATATCAACAAATATATTATCAAACACAGCCATTTCAGAGTTTTCATTTGCGCTTATATGGAATCCACTTTGAATTGCCATCGTAAGAATCCCCACTGTTTTTAATACTACTGTTTTTCCTCCAGCATTAGGACCAGTAATTATTAAACTCCTGTATTTTTCTCCTATTTTCAAATTCAAAGGTATTGAATTTTTAATTAATGGGTATCTTCCATCTACTATATTAATGAAACCACGATTATTTAATTTAGGTTTAACTCCTTTAATATCCTTACTATATTTTGCTTTAGCTAATATCATGTCATATTCAGATATAACTTCAACATTAACTTTTAATTCTCTAATTCTTGAAAAAATCATTTCTGTTAAAGTTGCTAGTATCTTATATTCTTCAATGCTTTCTTCACCTCTTAAAGAAGCTAGTTCAACTGTATATTTAGATATTATGTTTGGCTCCATAAATACAGTGTTTCCTTTTGAAGATACTTCAACAATACTTCCACTAACTTGATTTTTATATGAAGCTTTTATTGGAACAGTATATCTTCCATTTCTTTGACTTACAAAAGCTTCTTGCAAATATTCTCTATTAGATTGACTTTTTATAAATTTTTCAAGTTTTTCATTTATCTTTCCTTCGCATAAATCAATGTGCTTTCTTATTTTCTTCAATTCTTTTGTTGCATTAGAATCAATCACCGTGCCTTTAATTGACATTGAAATTTCATCTTCTACATATTGAAGTTCAGTTATGTTTTCCCCATAACTACTTAATGTAGGTGCATATCCTTGTTTATCTTTAATAAATAATTTTACTTTTCTACATCCTCTTAAAAAATCACCAA
Source organism: Clostridium botulinum (assembly GCF_000827935.1). NCBI lineage: Bacteria > Bacillati > Bacillota > Clostridia > Eubacteriales > Clostridiaceae > Clostridium > Clostridium botulinum. The sequence goes on along the minus strand of NZ_CP010520.1, from coordinate 1,757,595 downwards.
TAGTTACTAATTCTGATGGTTCAAGCACTGCTCCTTTTTCCATTTTATTCAATAATGGATTTATATCAAATATTCCTTCAAGAGGCATATGATAAGATGCATCTATAAGTTTTCTTCCTTCTGAAGTTTCATTTAACATTCTATTTACTTGCTTTAAATTCGTACTTGGAATAATTTTATCTATTAAATTTTTACCTAAATTACTTATACAATATGATTTCACAATTTCTTTTAAGTTTTCATAATTTAATTTTTCTATTGTTATATTATTCATTTTTTTCGTCCTTCTTTTTTTAAAATTCAAGTCACGAAAATCTATATAGATTTCAAGATTTAAATTATATTATTTTAGTAATATTTTTTGTTTTAAAGTTATAAATACTATTATAAAATAAATAAAGCCGTGGATATCTCCACGGCTAAAAAATCAACATTAATAAAAGATATAGTTCTTTATATCTTTTAAATTAAAGTTATTTCATGACTCGTAGTGTATCTATAATAATTAATTTTTCCATCAACAAATAAAGGTTCTATAACCTATTTTTTGATGAATATTAAATTAGTTATAATTAAATACTTACTACACTCACAAAAATACCTTCCTTTTTTTCTGAAATCTATATATTTTTATATTATTTTAAAACTTATAGTTTGTCAATAATAAATTTTAAAATAATAATCTTTAATTCTATTCTACTCAAAGTATTTGCATAGATTATATATATCTATTTTTCTTATAGTATCTACCCTAACATCAGCTTTTGACAAATCTTGATTACCTGAATTTACATTATTAAAACCTATACATTTCATTCCAGCACTTTTAGCAGCTTGTACACCATTATGAGAATCCTCAACAACTATGCACTTTTCTGGATTTATGCCCAAATTTTTGCTTACTTCTATATAAACATCAGGATATGGTTTACTTCTTTCAACTTCTTCTCCACTTACTATACAATCAAAAGCACTGTGTAGATTAAACTTATCTATAACAGCCTCTATTAAACTCCTAGGAGATGATGACCCTATAGCTATTTTTATATTATTTTTTCTTAAAGCATTTAATAATTCCCTAATTCCATTTATAGGTTCTAGTGACTCTTCTTTTACTTTGTTAATAATAAGTTTAGATTTATAATCCATAAGTTCACTAACAGATTTCTTTATTCCATATCTTTCTTTTAATTTTGTAAAAATATATTCATTTGTAGCACCTGCATATAACGCTAATTCTCCCTTAGATATATTTATACCTAAAGTATTCATAATTTCTCCATGCACCTGACGATGTATTGGTTCACTATCTATTATTACACCGTCCATATCAAATATAAATGCTCTCACAGCTTAACACACCCTTTATTCTATTTGTTTCATCAATTATAACACAACTGGAAATTATAACCCATTTATATAGCAAAATCACACTTGTTTATCTCCCTCACTCACTCTTAATTGCTAATTTTCACTTCTTATCTTATTATTTAGTCTTTATTATATTTTTAGTTAAGTACTGTAATTTTTTATATTAAAATAAGAATTGTTTTAACACTTATTTTATTAAAACAATCCTTATTTCTAATTACTACATATTCTTAAAAACTCATACTATACTTTCATAATTAAATACCTTACAATTATACTCCTTGTTGCAAACAAGTCTTTAAATCATCATCAGGTTCACTTATTAATTTCAGATTAAATGTATCAACCAAATATTGAAGTACATTAGGACTGAAGAATGCTGGTAAAGTTGGTCCAACAAATATTCCCTTTATACCTAATGAAAGCAATGCTAAAAGGTCAGCAACTGCTTTTTGTTCATACCAAGATAAAATTATTGAAAGTGGTAATCCATTTACATCAGTATCAAAAGCGTCTGCAAGCGCTGTTGCAATTCTAACTGCTGAATATGCATCATTACATTGACCAACATCTAATAACCTTGGAAGTCCTGCAACTTCTCCAAATTCTAACTTATTAAATCTATATTTTCCACATGCAAGAGTAAGAATTATACAATCCATCGGAACTTTCTTTGCAAACTCTGTATAATAATTTCTTCCTGGCCTTGCCCCATCACATCCACCAATTAAGAAGAAATGCCTAACTTCCCCATCCTTAACTGCATTTACTATTGTTTCTGCATTACTTAAAGTTGCATGATGGCCAAAGCCTACTAATATTTCATGCGGTTCTTCTGACTCTTTAAATCCTCCAAGTTCTAATGCCTTTTCTATTATCTCTGTAAAATCTTTATAGCCATCCTTATCTGCCTTTATATACTTTAATCCATCCCATCCAACTACACTTGTAGTAAATATTCTATCTTTATATGTTTCTCTAGGTCTCATAAGACAATTCGTAGTCATAAGAATACATCCTGGAATACCATCAAATTCCTTTTGTTGATCTTGCCAAGCTCCTCCATAATTACCAACAAGGTGCTTATACTTTTTAAGTCCTGGATATCCATGACTAGGTATCATTTCCCCATGAGTATATATATTAATTCCTTTGCCTTCTGTTTGCTTAAGCAACATTTCTAAGTCCCTTAAATCATGACCAGAAACTATTATAAATGGACCTTTTTTAATATGTACATTAACCTTATGTGGGATTGGATTTTTATAAGTTTCAGTATTAGCTTCATCTAATTTTTTCATAACTGCTACACTCATATCACCAGTTCTCATTGTCATTCTAATCAGTTCTTCAACACTTAAATTATCATTTGTTGTACATTCTAGTCCTCTAAAATAAAAATTATCAACTTGATCGTCATAGTATCCTAAAAATCTAGCTTGATGACCATAAGCACTTATACCTTTTAATCCATAAATAATTGTTTGTCTAAGTGATCTTACGTCTGCATCTATAGTTTGATCAAACATTATTCCAGCTTTCTTTGAATCTTTAAGCATTTCATCTTTAGTCTCACTTAAGTTATAGCTTGCTTGTTCTGGATACTCTTTATTATTTACTATTTTCTTTCTCAATTCCTCTTTGATTTTTTGAGATTCCTTAAGCATTTCAACATGAACTTCTGCATCAAAATTAACATTAGTAAGTGTTGTAAATAATGAATTTTCTACAAACTTAACAATATCTTTATCTATATTTTCTCCTTTTTCTATAAGTTCCATTGCATAAACACTTATACCTTTACATTGATATATAAGCAAATCTTGAAGATTAGCTACTTCTGGTGTCTTTCCACATACACCTAGTTTAGTACAGCCTTTCCCCCCTGCAGTTTGTTCACATTGATAACAAAACATTGGATTTTGTTCCATAAATATCACTCCTATTAAAATTTACTATATACTAATTGTTTCACTTACAGAGATTTAATATGTATTTTTTCTTTATTCTATAAAAAAACCTCAATAATACTTAAATAAGTATCATTGAGGTTTTTTAATCTTTACATCTTAAATTTTCTTTATAAAAATATATCTTCTATTTAGAATTCTATTACATCAGCTATTATACCCTGTTCTTTCATTTCTTCTATTGCACCCTTATATTCTTGTATTTCCGGTGCAACTTTAGCTGCTTCTTCATAACAATATAAAGCCTTTTTCTCATCATCAAAATGATGATAACAAGCTGCTAATTTATTAAGTAACAAATGATTATTTTTGTTTATTCTAAGTGACATTTTATAATATTTAATAGCCAATTTATAGTTTAAGCTAAATTTATCATTTTCTTTAAATTCTAAAATGTTCTCCCTGTTCATATATATGTTTCCCATACATTCATATACTGTATACATTAATGAACTGTATTTATTCTTTTCATCTTCTGTAAATTCTTGTTCTCCTTTTCTAAAGAACTCTAATGCATTATCACTATCATTTAGTTCTGCATAACAAAATCCCATATGAATAAGGCTTAATGAGTCTTTGCTAAGGTCGTAATATTCTTCAAAAGTTTTAATAGCTTTATTGAAATTTTTTGAATATCTATAAATAAGACCTTTTATAAATAAAGCATAATAATTTTTAGAATCAAATTCTAATGCTTTACTTACAAAATATAATGACTTTTGAAACTTCCCTTTTTTCAAGTCACTCATAGCAATATTATTTAAAACTAGTGAAAGTTCCTCTTCTGTTTTTATAGTACCACCTGTTATATTTATCTTATTTTCATTCAAAAAATTATCTATTTTATCTTTTAAGTTTTCTTTCATGCCATCTACACCTACTTTGATATTTAATTTTTAATTACATTTTAACACAAAAGTAAATTATTTAGTAAAGATATTAGAAATAAAAGAAAATGAATAATGTTTTACTTTTTAGTAAAACTATACTTGGAGGTGTTCTTATGGTAAATCTAAGTATGAAAGAACGAATATTATTGCAAGACGAAAAAAGTCATGAAGAATTATGTGTTGAAAAATACAATAAGTATTCTAATAAAGCTTGCGATGTAGAATTAAAAAATCTATTTTCAACATTAGCACAAAAAGAGCAACAACATTTGGATTCTATTAATCAAATGTTAAGTGGAACTGTTCCAAATGTAAATCAAGGCCAACAAGCTAATCAAAACCAAAACGCTAACCAAAATCAAACTTCTATGCAAAATATGAATAATACAGCTAATTCTCAATTAACTCAAAATGATATTAGTAATGATAAAATGTTATGTCAAGATTCATTATCCACTGAAAAGTATGTATCTTCTACATATAATACAGCTATATTTGAGTTTAAAGATAAAAATATGAGGCAAGTATTAAATCATATTCAAAAGGAAGAACAAGAACACGGTGAACAAATATATAACTATATGAGTCAACATGGAATGTATAACTAACAATCAGGCATAAATAAAATCATACAAAAAAATGGATTCAAATTATTTGAATCCATTTTTTATTTAAAAAGTACCAGGCTTTTTTTATATTAAATTTATACTAGCTATTTATGCTAGTTGACATAGATGAAACTTCCATTGTTTCTTCCTTGAATATTGTCATAGCTAAAAATATCAGCACTATACTACCTAATGTAACTTGTATTGGAAAATATTTTACCTTTTCTATATCTAATAACATAGGAAGTAGTGCTATTGCCGCTACTGGTGCAAATGTTACCTTTAGCTTTTCAAAGCATATAAATATCCCAATTGTAGCGATAGATCCAGCAACCCATAAAGGTAAAGATAAATATTCGCTTATGAATACTCTTGATACCATACCTATTATTGATGCAAATACGAATAGCATGAATATTTTTTTATTATTATTTCTCGCTTTACTCTGAACATTGCTTAATTCTATGAATCCTACAATAAGAGGTGGAGCTATTATAAACATATTTTTACTAGTGAAAGCCAATGCTGCTAAAATTGTAGTAACTAAAAATATCTTACTTAATCTTATAGTCTCTAACTTTCTTTGATTTTTACTTATTTCCGTTTCTTCTACTTGTTTATTTTCGCACTCTCTAAGACCATATTTTTCCATACCATATTGAACTAAAACTATAATAACAGACATTATACATACCGAAATTGGATAAATCCATGTTTCAGTGTTAAGTAATATTGGTAATATTGCTGCTGATATTGTTGGCACTAATGTGGTTTGTGTTAATTTTAATATTAGTCCAATAAATATTAATGCTATCATAAATTTAATAATTAGTGGGAAGCTAAAATATCTAACAATGCATGTCCCAAATGTTGAAGATAAAGTCATTAATGCAACTAATCCTATTTTATTTATCTTCCATGGTTGTTTATCAGAAATCCATGCACCAACCGCTAATGATAATACTTCTGGAAATATTATTTCTTTTTCTCCAGTAAACTCTGCCATCACTATCATAACTATTACAAAAATTAATGATATTAAATAACGTTTATTTTTCACAAAACATCATCCTTCGTTATTTTTTATTTTCACACGAAATTTATTTTACCACTAATTTTTAATATTATATACCCTTAAAATCAAATATATTACTAGTAAATCTAGATTTTATTCCTTATATTTTCATAAAATTAATTAATATTCTAAAATAATTTTATTATTCTAATTTATATTTTCTAATTCTATTATACTATTTTGTTCATGTTCAATTTCTTTTAAAGCTTCAATACATATAATATAATACTTATGTTCATACTTCTCTTTGTTAAACATTATTTTTGTATGTATATTTGAAAAAAACTTTACTACTATAATAATAAATGCAATCAATATAGCTAACGTCATAAATGATCTATTAAAATATTGTGTGAAAATCCCTCCTAAAAAAGCGGTTAAAGATATAATAAATACATTTAAATAATATTTACCTATGTCTCCTTTATATGATATAAATCTCTCATTTAAATATGCTTTTTCTAAATCTATGTCCAAATTTTCATTTTTTAAATAATCATTCTTTACTCTTTCATACATTTGTCTAATATCTTTGTCACTCTCTTTATATCTAATGTAATCTAAATGTATGTTACCGAAAGGTCTATTTCCAATTGCATGTTTTCCTCTCATCTTATCATCTCCTATATATAACACTTTTACTATATTATGTATTATTTTCACAAAAAAATAAAGAGGTAAACATAGAAAATTAATTTTTATAGATACATCTTAGGTAGTTCCCTCTTCATTTTTATATCAATATTAATCAAACAAAAATATATAAAACTATAAAATAGTTAATAAATCAAAAGTATTACTTATTTATCTAAATTTATTTTATTTCTACTCACCATATTTTTTACTATATTTAACCTGAACTTTTATATTAGGATACTTTTTACAAAACTGACTAATCACATAATAGCAACTTGGACATGGCTCTAATTTAGTATACAAAATAAGATTTCCTTCATCTTTTAAAGCATTCTTCTCTATTTGTCTATGTATTTCTTCAAATATCTTTTTTTCACTATCATTAACTCTATTATATCCTATTCCTAAATTACCAAGTTTATTAACTTTACTACTTTTAAAAGTTGCGTTTTCGATTGGAGTTATCTTGCAATAATTCTTTATATCGTTACTTCCGCTTATTGCTTTAAACTCTTTATTATCATATGTTGCCACAGCTATATTTATAGAATCCTGTAAAGCCTTACTTTGGTTTATCTTAAAAGTTGATTTTTCTTTTTCATCAACTTTCATATATTTATGCATGTTCTTTATTAAACGTTGCATTCTTGGTATGTTACTACTTAAATAATCATGATATTCTACAGAACCTTTCTTAGCTACAATATGCTCGTAATTTATTTTTTTAGGTATTTCTATAGATATTGTTTTTATCTTAGATTCAATATTATACTCTTCTTTCACATTTTCATTTTCAATGATAACCATTTTTTTCAACAATTCAATGTCTTTTGCATAAAGATATTCCTTATTTATTTCTCTTTCTAAATTTTCTAATCTAGTCTTACCTTCTTTACTTATTATTCCAGATATATCATCTTTTATTTCTTCTATAGCCCTTATTATATCTTCAACATTATCTTGAAGGCTAAATTCTCTTTCATATTCAACTCTATCTATATCCATTTTTTTTATTGAACTTATTTTTTCACATAATCTATTATACTCATTTTCAAATAATATCATCTTTTTTATATAATCAATTAGATCACTAGCATCATATACTTTATAAGTAATTTCAGGATTATTGATATATGTATGTAAAACCTCTATTACGCTACTATCTACTTGAAAAATTTTAACAAGATCCTCTTTAAATTTTTCTTCATCAAACTCATTTATTTCATATCCTTCTTTTTTTAATGCATCTTTAAATTCATCTAAATTATTTATCTTAATCCGATTTCTTTTTGTCTTATTTAATAAAACATTTATTTGAATTTCTTCTTCAATACTCTGAGTATTGCATCTTAAAGAATTAAGAACTTCCTTTTCTTGCACAATAACTCCTCCAAATTAACGTTTTTTATTACCTATTTCATGTCTTATGAATAAGATTTTAGAAAATATCCTAACTTACATTATACATTTTATTTTACAGTATTCAATTGCATATACTATGTACTTAACCATATCATTGTAAATTTTATCTTTTTTCTCTTATGTATACTTAATTATTGATTACATAAAAACACTCTCCTTTCAAATGTTATAGATTTTTAATCTTTCCACTTTAAGGAGAGCATATATTTTTTTAATAATATGATCTTAGTGTATATTATCAAGTTTCTATTTATAAATTTAAATCCCTTAATTTAACTTGAATTTTAAAAATAATCTGAAAAATATGGTGATTGCTGCTCTATTGCATCTTCTAGCATATCTACAGTCATAGAGCTACATACAATACGTCCAATTCTATGTAGATAATCTGGACGTTTATATCCTAATAACATAGTTGTCATGGTTTGAATATCAATTCTATCTGTAGTCTTTTCTGTTGAATGAACCACCTTACCTTTTCCATCATTTGAAATTTTCAATGTAAATGTCCCTTGATTCCAAGCAAGCAATGGATCGCTAAGTGTAAATCTCCATTCACGTTCTATAGTATCAGGCTTAAAAGGATATTCTTCAATGAAGTGTTCAAAATCAACAATTCTAGCCATAAAATATGGTGAAATAGTTTCTTTTATATCAGCATCTTCCAATAAAAATGCTAATGGTTCGTCTGTAAATGTATTTCCTACAACTTTTGAAATCATAGAAAAATGCGCACTTACAAAATTCCATAAACCTATTCTAGCATCCTCATTAACAAATATCATATCTTTAATATGAAAAACATCATCAGCTATCCAATATATTACATATCCATCCGGTTCATCATTTTCATTGTAATATACTGCAGCCATTATATCATCTGTGTCCCATAGCCAGTATTCATTCCATGCCAAATCATCTCTTAATAGTGCACCATGTGTTAAATAAGCAAATCTATTATAAGCTTTTTTAACTTGATCACTCTCTATAGGAACACGTCTCACATCTCCAGCTACTTGCCGATTTTTTGGCAACTGATAATCCTGAATTTCGTATGTTATTTTATCAGATATTATTTCCCATCCCTTCCTGCGATAATAAGGAATAGAATATGGGTATAAGTAAGATATAAATTGTTTACGTTCTTTCATATTGTATAGTGCTTGATACAATAGTTTATGCATTAACCCTTGATTTGAGTACTCAGGATAAGTTCCAACACCAGTAAGACCACCCATATCATATGTGCAATTAAAGATACGAACTTTCATAGGATAAACAGCCACCTGTGAAATCACATTATCTCCATCAAACCACCCTAATACATCTGCCTGCTTCAATGTTGGTGATTTAGCACGAATAATTTCTTTATCTTGCCAACCAATTTGATTTAGCTCGTGTTCAGTAACTTGAAAAACATATCTTAATAACTGATTATATTGCTCAAGATGTTCTATTCCAATACTCTTTAACTTTAATTGTTTTTTATTCATATAATATTACTCCTTTAAACAAATTCCGTTTATCTTACTATTGATTATAACATATCTATGAATATCAAATTATTAAAAATACGTAAAGTACATTATTTAATTATTTCGCACGTTTATGATATATAAAAATACTAAACATAAAAATTGAATTTTGTTATTTAACATTTTTATTATACAGTCTCAATTAATTTAATTAATATTATTTATATTATTTAAAAATTTTATTATTTTTGTAAATTCAAACTCTTATTTGATAACTTTTTAGTGTTTGATTGTACATTCTCTTGCATTTTATCATTTTCTAACTCTTCATTACATACAGGTAATTTTCTTGCTAAAATCACTGCAAAAATAGGCATTGCTATTAAAGTACATAATGCTGTGTGTATACCATAATTATCTGAAACCCATCCAAGTATTGGTGATACAACACCACCCATAGTAACTCCTAATCCCATTGTCACCCCTGAAGCTAGTCCAACATGATTAGGCAAGTACTTTTGTCCAAGTGCTATCATTGGGCTATAAGGCATATATAAGAAAAATCCTAATGGAATCAGTATTATTGTAACTATTATTGGATTTTTTATACTTAGAAAACATATTAATAATGGTACTAAACAAGAATAACCCAGTATTATTACCTTCTTATTTCCAGATTTATCAGCAAGTTTTCCTGAAAATAATGTTCCAACTGCTCCAACAACAATTAATGTAGATAACGCTATACTTCCATGTACTTCTGATTGATTTAATACATGTACAAAATAAAGTGCTAAAAATGTATTAAGTCCAAAAAATACTGTAGATCTACAAAGAAGTGTAAGTGTTAATCTTCCAAAAGCACCCCACTGATCTGCTTTTACTTCTCCTTTATTCCTTATACACTCTCTCTCATTAACTAATTCATTTTCATTTTTAGAAAAATATCTTGCTTCATATAAAAGAATTAATCCCATTATTATTGCAGGAATACACAATAATATAGTTCCCTTTAAACCCAAGATTGACAAAATTACTGTTGTTATTATTGGTCCTACTGCAAAACCAATATTTCCACCTGCTGCAAATTGACTCACACCAGTTGTTTTATTTTCACCTGAAAATTTATTTGTAAGCCTAGCACCTTCTGGATGATATAATGCTATTCCTACTCCACTTAAAGCTACTAACGAAAATATCATATTATAACTACTTGTAACTCCTGATACACCAATTCCTATGCCACCTAGTAATACACCTGTTCCAAGTGCCCACGGAAGCGAAATTTTATCTGCATAAATTCCAAATAGAGGTTGTATTATTGATGAGCTTGCATTGGCTGCAAAAATTAAGAATGCGGCTGCTGCATAACTTAAGTTTTTCTCTGATATAAGAAATGGTAGCATTGCTGGTAATGCTCCTTGATAAATGTCTGTTACTAAATGTCCAGCTGCAAATAGTCTTATAAATTTTTTGTTCATATTAAACCTTCTTTTCATATAAGTTTATATTTTTAAGTAATTTTGTATTATTTATCTTTACTTGTAAAAATATAATTTATTCTTTATTATTATATCAAGAGAAAATCTATATTTAAAATACATATTAAGAATAGATCTATATCTAAAAGATATGAATAGATAGGTGAATAATAATGGATATAAGACAACTTAGATATTTTTTAACCATAGCTGAAGAAGGCCATATAACAGCAGCAGCTAAAAAGCTAAATATTTCTCAGCCCCCTTTAAGTAAACAACTTAAATTGTTAGAAGAAGAACTTGGAGTAACATTATTCAATAGAACGAGCAGAAATTTAGAATTAACAGATGCTGGTATTTTGCTTCAAAATAAATCTTCTCAACTCCTTGAGTTGTATAAATCAACTATAAATGAAATGAAGAATTTTAATAATGGAATAGAAGGAACACTAGGTATAGGAACGGTTTGTTCTTCAGGAATTAATGTTTTACCACAAAAAATAAAGGAATTTTGTAAACAATATCCTAAAATAGATTATGAAATATATGAGGGCAATAGTTTCAAAATAATGGAACTATTAAATAATGGAGTAATTGATGTTGGATTTGTAAGAGAACCTTTTAATCTGTCACTATATAATTCATTTATAATTAAAGATAACCTTGAAAATAATTTAAATGACTATTTTGTTACAATTGCAAAATCTAAATTCTATAATTCTATAGAAAGTAACACTATTCTCATTAACGAATTAAAAGATAAGCCATTAATAATTAATAGAAGATACGATGATGTTATAAAAAATGCTTGTAATAAGGCAGGCTTTGAACCACATATAATATGTAAGAATGATGATATTATTACCTCTTTAAGTTGGGCTGAAGCTGGAATTGGAATTTCTATTTTACCACTTACTGCTTCTAATATCTTACCCAATGTTAATCTAAAGATAAAAAAGATAATAGAACCATCAATTGAGTCATATCTAAGATTAATATGGCCTAAAAATAAACCTCTATCAAATATTTCATGTAATTTTATAGAAATGTTTGATAAAAATATTTTTAATTAATGTTTTATTCTATTTAGTAATATTTAGCCCAATCTAAAATTTAGGTTAGGCTTATTCTTCATAACAACACCAGTATATTATGGATTTAAATACATCCCATGTTAATGTTAATCCTGTTTAGAGAGGGGACTATACTACTATACTTAGGATATTTAAATACATCCCATGTTAATGTTAATCAGAGGTATAGAGTCTAAATTTGAAACTTTTATAGAATTTAAATACATCCCATGTTAATGTTAATCAAACAGGGTATAGCAGGAATGAATTAATCAATATGAATTTAAATACATCCCATGTTAATGTTAATCAGGAAAACCAAAAGAATTATTACTTTATAGACTTGTATTTAAATACATCCCATGTTAATGTTAATCGTATTTATGTTGCTTAAATTTACAAGAAGTAACTTTAATTTAAATACATCCCATGTTAATGTTAATCATTATTATAGTATCTGTAAAAACTCCAAGTGTTTGAATTTAAATACATCCCATGTTAATGTTAATCAATCGTAAAGCACTTGAAAATAATTTAAAACCTTCATTTAAATACATCCCATGTTAATGTTAATCACAGCTTTACTAGTAGAATTTTTAAAAGCTTCTATAATTTAAATACATCCCATGTTAATGTTAATCCTGTTCCAGCTACATTAAGTATTCCAGCACACGCTGCATTTAAATACATCCCATGTTAATGTTAATCTATCGTCCCCCAACTCGTCCGCTAAATCAATCAACAATTTAAATACATATCATGTTAATGTTAATCTCGAAGCAAAAACAAATATTGAGGAAGAGTTGCCACATTTAAATACATATCATGTTAATGTTAATCCATTGAAAATAAGCCATTCTTAAAATAATAAAATCGCTCTAATACAGTAATAGTAACATATTATTACTATTTTACCAAGTGATTTTATAATATTGATAACAACCTATTCTATTATATATAATCCTTGTATTTATCTAGGTTTAATAGGATTTCATTAAAATAATTGCCTGGTAAAATAATAAAGCTTGTCTTAAATTACAAATGTATATTTTTATAAAAATCTTTATTTTCTTCTTATAGATTTTACCCCTTTACTGTCTTCTAAATAATCAAATTCAGTATTTATTTCATTTACAAAAGCTTTAATCCATAAACTCCTTAGGAAATAAAAGTACTCTACATCTCCACTTTCTTTATCCCAAATTTCTTTATGTACACAAATTCTTCTAGTCCATTTCACACAATTTTCATTGCTATTTATAATTTCATTTACTCTATCGCATGGCATTCCGTCTAAAATATAATCATTAACTTTATTAAATATATCTTCTGCACTGTCTAATATAAATCCTTTTTCATTTACTTCTTTTGCTGCCATAATTCCTTGATTAGTATATATTTCTTCTAATTTTTCCTTAGCTTCTCTCCTATTATCTATTATTATAGTTGTCCAAGCTGCTATTCTTCCTTCTGATGAGTATATTTTTTCTTGTAACCATCCATGAATATTACTTGTATCTATAATCTCATCAAGAGGTTTATTAGGTAGCTTCCCTCCATACTTATCCTCAATTTCTTTTTGCAAATTTAAAATATCTAATCCTTCACTTTTTGCAACATAAATTATTTCATTTTCTAACCCTTCAAACCATAAAATTTTATTAAATAGCCAAAAATGTATCTTACCTAAAAATAAACTCATATCTTTTCCTCCTTAATTAATTCATCTAAAAATCTTTAATTTACACCGTTTTAAATAATTATAATATATACGAAATATTATAAAATACATTACTACGCTTTGATGAATTAATGTTTTATTGTATTTATAGTATATATTTTTTATTCAATTAATAACGTAACAAATGTTACTATTGATGAATTTATTTTTATTTAAAATAATACAAAGAATTTCTTTCTCTTCTATATTAAATAAAAAGGATTACTTTCTTTACATATTGCTTTTTAATTTATCTTAAATAATTTAACATTATACTAAGTATAGATTATGCTATAATTAAAAAGATTTAATTTATTATAAGGGGGAAAAACAATGATAGATTTTAATAATGGAGCTTTGTTTAAATTGAAAAAAACTTCAAATGATGATATAAGCAAACAAATTGAACCATTACTTATATCTGGTGAAATTATAATAAGCACTTATAAAACAATTCGTGACTATGTAGTATTTACATCTAAAAGAGTTATTGCTATTAATGTACAAGGAATTACTGGTGCAAAGAAAGATTATACTTCTTTACCATATTCAAAAATACAAGCATACTCTATTGAAACTGCAGGTACATTTGACCTAGACAGCGAATTAGAGATGTACTTTAGTGGCTTAGGTAAGGTTAAATTTGATTTTAAAGGAAGTTCAGATATAATAAAAATAGGACAAATAATAAGTGAATTTGTTTTATAAAAAAGTTTTAAGACTATTAAGCAACTACATTTAGATATTTTTAATATATTTAAATAAAATTTTTACATAAAAATAAGTGCAGTATATAAAAATCAATCTATATACTGCACTTTTAATTTTATGCGCCTGTAAATAACCTTGTGTAAACTAATAATTTATTTGATAATGTTGATTTAACTACTATAAAGAGAGCATATAAAATATTATTTTATTTTCCATAAAACCTCCTGTTTTTAGACAATAAAAATATCCTACAGATATATATTTACTCTTTTATATTTATCAAGACTAATATTTACTATAAAAATATTCCATTCCTATTTTACTTATTTTAAATGAAGGTATTTTTTTAAACTTCTCTTTATAATATGATGTATTGTGTATTTTTACATAAGTATTATATATATTTTTAACTTCTATTTCACCTTCTTGAACTATTTTATTGAAAAATGATTCAAACGATATTATATTTAGCTCTCTCATAAATTTTCTTTCATAATTATAAATAACATTGTCTATAATTTTAACTAACAATGGATTTTCTTCACATTCAACAACGCTACGCCTTTTATTACTTTTTGATCTAGTATAAGTATAGTCAGCTATAAAATCATATCTTCTTATTTGCGCTTCTTCTGATGCTTTTTTCATATCAGCCATAGATATTTTTTGAACTGAATTTTCATAATTTTTTTCTGAATCTTTTTCTAAAGTTATATATGGTTTGTAATAATAATCTATTTTCTTTCCATCTTCTAAATTATATGTTCCAATAAGCACTGTATAATTAAGATTCACTTTCTTAATGTTATAACTACTTTTTATAAATTTCTCTATAAATTCTGTTGGTTTAAAGTTAACATTTATGTCTCCTATATTTACCGTGTCACAATATTCTCCATATCTATTATCATCTTTAAAGACATAAGCATCATTCATAAGCTTCTCCTCCTAAGATTTTATATTATATAATATGAAGTTTAAATTCCTTTTATTACTACATAATTCAATATATATAGCATAACTGATAATATTGTTGTTGATTATAAAAATAAAATTAATTATAATCTATAAAGTATGATGTTAACATTTACCTTGAAAATATAATTTTTAATTTATCTTATCAAAATCAAAAAGGGGGACTTTTTTTGAACACTTATAAAGGAATATCGTATGCTATCTTATCATCTGTAGCATTTGGGCTTATGCCTATATTTGCATCTATAGCTTACGAAAATGGATCTAATCCTACAACAGTCATAATATTTAGATTTTTATTATCATCTATAAGTCTATTCATATATCTTTTATACAAAAAAGTGAAAATTAAAATTGAAAGAAAACCAATGTTAATTTTATTAGGAATTGGCATTATTGCATACACTGTTACAACACAAACTCTATTTATATCTTATAATTATTTAGGAGCTGGACTAGCTACTACTCTTCATTTTATATATCCAGCTATTGTATGTATTATTGGCTTTGTATTTCTTAAAGAGAAAATTAGTAAAAGAAAATTAATCTCCTTATTGCTTTCAGGAATAGGTGTTTATTCTCTTGTTGCTTTTGAAAGTAAATCATTAAGTGCAATAGGGATATTTCTAGCATTATTTTCTGGAGTAGCTTATGCCATTAATTTAATTATACTTGGACTTGACTGTATAAAATCAATAGATAACAAAATATCAACTTTATATATGTGTGTAGGGGCTACTCTAGGTATGATTACATATGGTCTATTTACAAAATCAATAGTATTAACTTTTAATACTAAAATGGTAGCATCATACATAGGAATATCATTAATTTCCACCATAGTATCTATAATCTTATTACTTAAAGCTATTGAATTAATTGGAACTTCATCAACATCTATTTTAGGAACTTTTGAACCAATAATCAGTATAATTTTTGGGGTATTGATTTTAGGTGAAAATTTATCTTTTGAATTAGTAATTGGGGCTGCATTAATATTAACCGCAACTATTGTACTAGCTAAAGATACAAAAAGCGAATAAAATTAAAGTCATTGTTTGTACTTAATAATAAGTGCAAACAATGACTTTAACTTTTTATAAACAATCATATTTAAATATATAGTATAATAAGTAAACTTCTATATAACAGTATTGCTTATTATAAAACAGTCTTTAAAAATGTTATATAAAATATACTTCCTTTTCCTAAATAGCTCTCTACTGTTATATCTCCATCATGTGCTTTTATTATAGATTTACTTAAACACAATCCAATTCCTATACTTGTTGGATTTATTGATGTTTCACCCTTGTAGAATCTATTAAAAATCTTCTTTAATTCTTCTTTTTCAATACCTTCACCATTATCTTTTATAGAAATAGTTATAGTGATTGGGGTCTCATAAAGGTTTATTTCAATTTTACCATTATTTTCAGTATGTTCTATTGCATTCTTTACTATATTACTTATAGCTTCTGATACCCATTTCCTATCATGATAATATTCTATGTCCTTTTCACATTTTAAAATAAGACTTTGATTTTTATTTTTTGCTTTTACTTTCAAAGGATTTATACTTTCTTCTATAGTGTTCTTTATTGAAAACATCTCTTTATTGTACTCTACTACATTACTTTCAAGTCTAGCATATTTTAATAAAGTTTTTACTAGCCATTCCATTCGTTCTAATTGATCTTTGCTTAAATTAATAAAATTATCTAAATCTTCATTATTCATTTCTCTATGATCACTTATTATATCATTATACATAGACAATGCTGTAAGTGGTGTTTTTAATTGATGCGATATATCATTTATTATATTTTTTAAATTAATCTTTTCTTCTTGTAATAAACCTATACTATTTTTAATTCTATCTTCCATCAAATTAAATTTAAGAATAAACTTATCTAAGCTTCCTCTATAACTATATTGTTTATCATTATGAATAATTTTATTTTCTACTATACTTTCCGCTCTATGAGTTAAATATTTAATTTCATTGTATAATGGATTCATTATAATAAATGAGCCTATAATTAAAATTAAGAAAGTTACTAGAATTAATATCTCAAATAATAAAACTGTACTCTGTGTAACATTTCCTATAACTGGATTATTATTATATTTTAATGCTGTATTATATGAATAATCAGATAATATTTTTTCCCCAATTTCTACATTATTTAATTTTTTTCCTGTTATTATTGGAATTATTTCTAACGCTAACTCTTTATCTTTTAGATAAAGTTCACCTATTATTGATGAATTTTGCGTTATTACATCTTTATTTATAGCTAAAATGGAATTAAAATAAATAACTCCAAATATTATTCCCTGAATAATAAATACAGATAAAATAAATAAACTTAATTTCACTCTCTCATCCTTGTAATATAAAGTAATCACTACTTCACCACCTTAGGTGTCCATTTGTATCCCACCCCTCTTACAGTTTCAATAAGAGTAGGAGTTCTACTATCATATTCTACTTTTTCTCTAAGCCTCTTTATGTAAACACTTAATGCATTAGCATCAATATAATTTCCTTCAATATCCCATAACTTTTCTAAAATTGTATTTCTAGTCAGTACATTAGGTGAATTTTCCATAAGAAACTGTAACAATTTAAACTCGTTTAAAGTTAATGAAATTTCATTGCCATCCTTTTTAACTAAATGAGCCCCTTTATCTAGTAATATTCCTTCACTTTCAATAATTTTTCTTTCTTCAAAAACTTTATTTTTTCCTTTTCTTCTTAATACAGCATTTATTCTAGATATAAGTTCTCTCATTTTTACTGGCTTTGTAACATAATCATCTGCACCTAAATCCAAGCCTAATACTACATTTGACTCTTCATCACAAGCAGTCATAAATATAATAGGAACATCATTTCCAGATTGTCTAATTTCAGTACACAACTCATATCCATCTCCATCTGGTAGCATTAGATCTAACAAAATAATATCTATATCATCAGTAATCATATTTTTTGCACTTCTCAAATTAATAGCATGCTCAACATTAAAGTGTTCTTTCTTCAAGCTATATATAACAGCTAATGCAACTGCTCTATCATCTTCTACTAATAATATATTCCCCATAGCCTTCACCTCTCTAATCTGATTATATTTATTCTTCATTTCTTATTAATTCTGTTGTTTCCATTTGATTAAGTTTTCTAACAGGAAAGTAACTTCCTAATAAAATTATAATAAATAAAATAGATATAACTATTAAAACACTAATTATTGGCATTCTAAAGTTATCTGCTTCACCACTATAATATAGCACACTATATATAACCCTTAAAATTATATATGAAGATAATATACCTATGCTTGAAGAAATAAACCACTGTATAATACCTTCAAATAATAACACTTTTTTAAGCCTCTTCTTATTTATCCCTATTGCTAACAATATTCCAAGTTCTTTTTTTCTAAGTAAAATGCTTATATTTTTATTATTCAATATAGTTACCCCACCTATAAATATTGTTAGAAATAACACTGTATATATTATAGATGACAGAGCTAAAAAGCTTTTTCTACTGTCTTGAAATGTAGATTCATTATCCAAATAAAATTCTCCTATTTTATTTGCATAACTTCCTATTGTGTCTTTACTTAATTCTCTATCTAAATCTTTTTTTAAATTTATTTCCATATTTACATTGTAATTATTACTTGATAAGATTTCTTTATTATTGTCATAGAAATCCTCAGATGCTATTATTGTCAAATGATTTGAAAAACCATGCCTATTTCCTTCAAATAGATCATCACCATCAATAGATCCTAAAAATTTCATATTAATATATTCCTTCATATTATCTATATAATTAGTATCTTTTCCATAAACACTTTCATTAATATTTGAACTATCAATGTACATTATAAAATTTTCACCTATATTTAAATCAAATATCTCTTCTTTTTTAGGATTAAAACCATTTTTAAGTATACTTCTATAAGCTACAATAACTCCATTTTCTTTAAAATCTTCTAATTTAATATTATTTTTGTTGTTTATATCATCTTCTATATATGGTAGTATTTCATTTATAGATTCATTATCATATATTAGTAATGATACACTATTGCTATAAACATATTTTTTTCCATTATTATAAATTATGCTTTCTCCATAATTACTTTTGCTATCTACTGTTTTTATCCATTTATTTAAATTAACATCTTTAAATAAAGCTTTTATAGAATAATTAATATGTGCATTTATTTCATCTGTTACTTCAAGATGTTTAACATCACTTTTATGTTTATTTAACATATCTAATGAATTTAAACTGTTAAATTCATTTGGTATGCTTCTATAAACAGTCATACTTACATCTTTATTTTTATTCCTTTCACTTCTATAATTGTTAATTATAATATTATAATATCCTGTAAAAGTAATAAAAATAATTAATAATATTGATAATGCAGACGTAGTTATAATAAAATTTTTATTACCTATTCTTATATTTTTATATGCTAGTTCAGCATTATAACCGAATAATTTTTTTATTATTTTATAGTTTCCTCTTTTTATACTACTTTTTATTTCGCCTCCTGTTTTTGCACCTTGAATTGGAGATATATGTCCCATCTTAATAATAGGTATCATCGTTGATATTATTATATTTAGTATACTTAATAAAATAACTGTTAATATTACATTCCAATAAACTTTATAAAGTATTCCATATGTATTTATTCCTATAATTTTATTGAAAATAACGCCTGATATTATAAAACATACTATTTGCCCAAGTATTATACCTGGTATGAGTGAAAATACTATTAATAAGAAACTCTCTTTCATCAATAATATTCTAATTTTACTAGGTGTCGCTCCTATACATCTTAATGATGAGAACTGTTGTATCCTTTCTTTTACAGATACATTTATAGAACTATACGTTAATATTGTTGATAATATTAGTATAATCCCATATAAGGATATACTCCCCATTTTATATTCATCAATATAATTTGTATTTTCATCTACTGAAATACCATAACTGTCAAAAAGTCTTTTATTGAATATAATACCCCTTTCTTCATTTACCTCTTCCATACTTATTCCTATTCTATTAGCAATATTTTTTATTTCTACTAACTTATTTTTAATATCTTTACTTATAATTGCAACGTTTATGTCTCCATCAAATAATTCTTTTTCTAAGTAAGTTATACCATTTATAACATATGGATTAGAGTATTTCTCATTATCACAAAATCCTACTATTACATAGCTTTTATCACCTATAGTTATTTTATCATCTATATATTTATTAAGCTCTAAGTTAACAGATTGATTTAATATTATTTCATTTTCACTAACTGGATATCTACCT
Source organism: Clostridium botulinum (assembly GCF_000827935.1). Lineage (NCBI taxonomy): Bacteria > Bacillati > Bacillota > Clostridia > Eubacteriales > Clostridiaceae > Clostridium > Clostridium botulinum. Next base: position 1,736,817 of record NZ_CP010520.1, on the reverse strand, counting down.
TTAATTATTTTTATTAATGGTTTAAACAGATTGTGTATTGATTCAGAATCTAAAGCATAAACCTCAATTGTTTTATCTAAACTTCCTATTTTCACTTTATCTTCTGTTTCTTTTTTGTATATTCCAACAGTTCTAATCAAAACATTATTTTTTAATGTATAAACATCTTCTTTTGATATATTTTTAAATATAGCTTCATAATTACCCCTTTCTTCTTTTGCATTAATAATATCAATTTCTCTAGCAAATGACTGTATATATCCTACAGTTGTAAATAATATTATGCTAAGTATTATCCCTAAGACTATAGAAAAGTTTCTTTTTTTATTAACTTTAAATTGCTTATTTGCTAAATAGCTATATGCTTTCATCTTTAAATCACCTCATTAATAGCTATTTCTCCATCCTTTATTCCAATCACTCTGTCTGCCATTTTTGCAATTCTTTCATCATGAGTTATAAGTATTAATGTTTGATTATATTTTTTTCTTGAATACTTTAAAAGTTCCATAATATCCATTGCAGTTTTTGAATCTAAATTTCCTGTTGGTTCATCTGCTAAAATTATTGATGGTCTATTTGCAAGTGCTCTTCCTATGGCTACTCTTTGTTGTTGTCCTCCAGATAATTCTGAAGGTAAATTATTTAATTTATTCTCTAATCCTAATAGCTTAATCAGCTCATTTTTATAATCTTTATCTATAGCACCATCATCCAATAATACTGGCATCTCTATATTTTCTTCCACTGTTAAGACAGGTATTAGATTATAAAATTGAAACACAAAACCAACCTTTCTTAATCTTAATAAGGATATCTCATTTTCTGATAAATTCTTAAGATTAACATCCTCTATAAATATCTCACCTTCTGTCGGCCTATCTATTCCCCCTAATATATGTAAAAGTGTAGATTTTCCTGAACCAGATGCACCAATTATAGATACAAACTCTCCCTTTTTTATATCTAAATTAATATTTTTTAATGCTTTAACTTCATTTTCTCCATTTCCATAACTCTTATATACTCCATTTAATCTAATAACGTTCATTTATTATCTCCTTAATATTAGTCTACACATTCTTTTATAAACTATAATATCCCTTAATTATCTAACTCTTATTCTTATCATTAAATTTAAAACAATTTTGTCAACGTAGAAATAATATATTTATCATTAATAATAGACCATAAAAGCCTGTATTCATTTATAAATACAGGCTTTTATAGTATCTAATTTTTAATATCTTTTTTTGTAAAAGTTACAAATGTAACTATTATCATTAATATTGAAGCAAGCAATAGCTGTTTAGCTCCAATAGTGTATTGCATCTGTATTCCATATTCTTTACTTAATTGTTCAGTGAAGAAAGGCATTATCTTAAAAAATGATCCATTTATGTATGGAATTAATGTTTTTAATAACCAAACTTGCTTCATATTTATCAATACTTGAGTTAATGGTGCTGCTCCTAAATACAATACCATACTTATCGCAACTGCTAATGCTGTATTCCTAGCTACTGTAGAAATCATAAATACTAAACTCGTTATAAATATTAAGCTTGATACTGATATCATAAGCTTTGGAATCATGTATTGAATATAATCTATTTTAGTAATAGTGCCATTGATAGTTTCTAAAAGTGGTGTCTTTAGTGTTTCAAATCCATATACATATCCACTTGATATTACAAGTATTGTAGTTCCTAAGATAACTATGCCAAAGCTAATTATTAATACTGATAGTAATTTTGATAATAGTACTTTCCATCTTGAAACCGGTCTGATTAATAATAACCTTATTGTTCCCTTTGAAAATTCATTAGCTACTATTCCACCGCCAATTATTATTGCAATAATTACTGCAAATATAACATAAAATTCGTAAGTTCCATCAATTACACTTCTTGCATCTCTTATTGAATTTAAAGGTGGTATCTCATTTTCTAATCCATACCAGAGTTCTTTAATTTCTTCTATGCATTTATCATTTTGAGTTTCATAATTTTTAACATACTCATCATATGTTATTTCTATTCTTTGCTGATTTGCCATTGAACTAAATTCTTTTTCAGTTTGCATTGTTCTTCTAAATTCTTCTAAGTTTTTTTCTATAGATTTTATAGAATTATTTTTCCAATTATTTTTATCATAATCTACTTTTTTATCATATCTAAATCTTAAAACTTGTAAATCTTGCTCTAAAGCATAAATTTCCTTTATTGCTAAATTATTTTCTTTCTTTAATTCCTCTAATTTTTCCTTTCCTTCTTCATCATTAGGATTTTTAGCTTTTAATTTTTCATATTCATAAATTATTTTTTTATTGCCCTCAATGTATTTTTCTTTTCTTTCTATTTCTAATGCAGTATGTCCCATATAATCATTATTTATAATTATATCTTTTAATTTTTCTTTTTCAGCTATAAATTTAATTTCTACTTCTTTTTTGTTTTCTAAAGTCATTTCATAATACTTTATTACTTCATCTGGATTTACTCCTTGAAGACTTTCAAGAACAACATCTTGTCTATATCCATTTAAGACTAATTCTATTGCGACTAAATTATAAGCTATATATCTAAATTCTTCTGCCTCTTTTTGTTTCCAATCATCAAATCCTATTTTATAATCTACAAATAATTGTCTATATTCTTTTTCTGCCTGTAAATAAGCTTTTTCAATTTGTGCTTTTTGATTTTTATCTTTATTTAAACTTTCTATAGAATTATTAACATCTTCTAGTAAGAATAAATTACTTTCCATTGCATTTTTAATATTACTATCTACATTAATTTTGCTTATTCCTAATGGTAATACTATTGCTGATAATAATATTATTGGAATTATTATTTTAATGCTAGTTTTCTTAAATTGTTTTACTACTTCATTATATGTTAAATTAAATAACTTCATATTTTTCTCCTCAATTATCTTATTTGGTCTTTTGATCCACTTGTTACTTCCATAAATTCATCTTCTAAAGTTTTGGTAATTACTCTTGTTCCAAATACTGATATATCATTTATAACTAATTCTTTGTTTATCTTAGCTAATTCATCTTTTTCACAAGAAATTTTTATACCTTCTTTATCTTCATTTAATACAACATTAGGATATCTAGAATTTATTATTCTAATTGTCTTTTTCTTATCATTAACTTCTAAAAGATAAGTTTTAATATTTAATGATTCATTATTTTTAATGTCATCAATAGTTTTTATATCAATAATTTTTCCACTATCTATAATTCCAAATCTATCACACATAAGTTCCATTTCACTTAAAAGATGACTAGATACCATAACTGAAAGACCTTCTTTATCACATAATTCTCTTAAAGTTTCCCTTAACTCCTTAATTCCCATAGGATCTAATCCATTAGTAGGTTCATCCAATATTAATAATTTAGGTCTATGTAACAGAGCTTGAGCAACTCCTAGTCTCTGTCTCATGCCCAAAGAATATTTACTAACTTTATCATTTATCCTATTTCCAAGCTTAACTAAGTTTACAACTTCATCTATTCTATGTTTTGTAATTCCACCATGCATTCTTGCATAAATCTTCAAATTATCTTTTCCACTTAAATATCCATACATTTCAGGATTTTCTATTATTCCTCCCACACCCTTAAGTGCTTTTTCAAATTGTTTTTTAACATTCTTTCCATCTATATATATTTCACCTTTACTAATACTATAAAGACCAGTAATCATTTTTATTGTAGTTGTTTTACCTGCACCATTCGGTCCTAAAAATCCAAATATTTCACCTTTATTAACTGTAAAACTAATATCTTCAACCAATGCAGTATTCCCCATTACTTTACTAACATTTTTCAACTCTAAAACTGCTTTCATAATACACCTCATTCTGTAATTTATATCTTTTAAATTCTTATTTTATTGAAATAATCTTTATCTTATATGTTTTTTATTAAAAAGATTTTCAATCCATATTTCATATTATCTTTTAATGCTACTGTTACTGTTTTTCACTATTAATATCTAATTTTGTTCTTTATTCGCTCTTAACTACAATTCTCATTATATATATGTATCCTTACAACTCTCTTATAGAAATCTTACAGTTTCATAACAAAAAAGTAGTCCAACATCTGTTGAACTACTTTTATTATTTAATATTTATCTCAGCCATCAAAGGATAATGGTCTGATGGATATTTACCATTAACATTATATTTCACTATTTCCACATCAATTATTTCAAATTCTTCTGATACAAATATGTAATCTATATGTGATCCCTTTTCTTTATTTTTAAAATTTCCCATAGTAGCATTATTATATAAATCCTTTTTCTTATCCTGTACTGCTACAAGCCTCTTATTCAAAACATCTCCATTTATAAAGTCCTTAATTAATTTACTATTAGGATTAGAATTAAAGTCTCCCATAATTATTAATGGAAGATCCTCTTTTTCTTGTTCTTTTTTTATAAATTCCGAAAGTTTTTTAAGTTCATATGCTCTTGCTTGTGGTAGAAGAAAATCTAAATGAGAATTACAAATTCGTATTCTTTTACTATTTTTTAATTCAACTATAGCCGTCGTGCAAATCCTTGGAAACATGGAATACCACCTTGATCTACCATACTTTTCTGGATTGTCATGCAACCAAAAAGTTTTATTTTCAATAATGCTGTGTTTTTTAGAAATTAATATATCATTTCTTTCCGAAAATAATTTTTTACTTCTAGGATTTCCTATAATATTAAAAGTCTCAATGTTATCTGATATGTCTTTAAACATTTTCTCTGTTGCTTCTTGAGTACCTATAATATCACAATTATATTTATTCATTACATCAAACACTAATTTTTTTCTTTCATCCCATCTATTATTAAAGTCTAAGAAAAAATCACATCTTAAATTAAAAGTCATTACTTTCATATATACAACCTCTTTTTTATAAATTAAATATAGTATTTACTTTATTATATAGTTTATTTATACAGTTCACTTATATAATTTCATAAAGAATATAAATATAGCTTAATGTATTAAGTATATACTAAAATACATTAAGCTATTAAATACATATATAATTTTTAACATTCATACAACAATTCCTATATTTAAAACCGTTTACAAAGAGATTACATGTCTATATACTTTTCATTATCTATTCTAATATTTTCAAGTTCATTAATTATTGCTTTATCCATTGCTTCTATATATTTTTCTATTGATTTAGCTTTTTCTATATCTTTTATATTGCTTATGCAATAATTCAATATCTTTTTATAAGCATCTCTTTGTACTTTAATTAACTTTCTATATTGTTTATTATTTAAATCAACTACATCTACTTTTTTCATACTACCCCACCCTCCTAAAAATATAATTCTACAAAAAATCTTTTTATCCTTTTTTTGTAAGAAAATATTATAGGTAAATAAATAAAAAACATAATAAACAAAAACACAACTAGAAAATATAACTATTTTCCTGTGTTTTCTCTATTATGTCTCAACAGGTAAAAATTCAATATATAATTTTTACTAATATGTCACTATTATACAAATAATATTGTATAATTCGATATGCTAAATTTGCTTAGCATTATGTGTTTCTTTAATCTTCTTTCATTTTACTATATGTTTCACGATATTTCAACATATTTTTGAAATATTTTTCTTTTTTACAAAATAAATAAGTATTTTCTTGATTAAAGTCACCAAGAAAATACTTATTATACTTTATATTTTTGTTATTTCAGCAAATTGTGACCATTTATAATTTATTGAATTCTAAATTTAGAAATTTCTTCCCTTAGTTTGTCAATATGTTCTTTAGTCTTAGAAACTTCCTGAACAACTTCTACTGACTTATTATTTACTTCACAAGTTCTGTTTGCTATTCCAGCCGTTCCAATTGCACCTTGCTCAGATGCCTGAGATACTTCTTCTATTGATTGCATAATATTCTTCATAGCATACATTAATTCTTGAGCTATATCATTAAATTCTGTAACTATGTATCCTACAGCTTTGGCATCTTCATTATATAAGTCAGCTACTTTTAACATAGTTTTATAATCTTCATCTATATCTGTAGATACAAATTTCAAGAGTTCATTAGCACTACCAGAAAGATTATTTACACTACCAGTTACTTTACCAGTTACATCTTGAATTTCTAATACAGTTTGTTTTGATTGTTCTGCAAGTTTTCTAATTTCTTCAGCTACTACTGAAAATCCTTTTCCTGATTCCCCTGCTCTAGCTGCTTCTATCGCTGCATTTAATGCAAGTAAATTCGTCTGTTCTGTAATTTTCATAATAGAATCAGATAAAATATTAATTTGATTAACTACATTTGAAGATTCAATAGCTTCTTCAAGTTTTCCTTTAGTAGTTATAAATATATCATTTGCCTTGTTTTTAGAAATTACAACATTCTCTTTTGTTGTATTTGCTCTTTTGCTAATTTCTTTAGCATTATCAGCACCTTCTTTAGATTTATTTGCAATGGATATAATTGCTTTTTCTATCTCTTTTGAAGTCAAAGCCATTTCATCTGTTGTAGCTGCTGTTTCTTCAACGCTAGCTGTTAATTCTTCAGTTGCTGCTGATATGTCTTCTAAATTTGTATTTAGTACATTTACATCTTCTATAACATTATCTACTTCATTTTCTATAGAAGTTGACTCATCTTTAATTTTATAAATTAAATTTACCAATGCGTTTTTCATATCTTGAATTCCATTTATTATAATTCCAATTTCATCTGGTCGTTCAAGATACTTATTATTTATCTCAATAATAAAATTACCTTTGCCAATTTCCTCTAAGTATTTTGCTGATTCTTCTATTGGATTAGTAATTTTTCGTACATTCTTAATAATTATAATGCTTATAGCTAATACCATAATTACAGCTATGCATAGAAATAATATATTAGTTTGTATCATATTTTGATTTAATTCTTTTTCTGAAATTAGTGCTGCTAAGTTCCAATCCGCACCTTCAACTTTTTTAGAGTTTACAAAATATTTTTCCCCATTAATTTTTACATCAAATTGATATGAATCCTTATCTAATAAATTATCTAAGTTCTCTATGTTTACATCTTTTATATTCTTAAAATTGTTTTCTATATTATTTCCATCTGCCATGATTGTCCCATTATCATGAACTATCATAAAAAATCCCGTTTTTCCTGTTTTCATATTATTTAATATATTACTTATAGATGATTGTTCTACGTCAATTCCTACAGCTCCTATAATATTACCTGAAGAATCTTTAACGATTCTAGCATTACTTGTAATCATTGTATTTGTAGTATCTATATAAGGATCTGTTCTTCTAATTTCTCCATTACCTTCAATAGCAAACTTATACCATTCTCTTATAGTAGGGTCATATTTTTCTGGTATATATGTTTCTGGCCAGTTAATATATCCCCCATCCTTAGTTGCTAAATAAATGTATTTAGTTTCTGGATGACTATCTGCATATTGATCAAAAACCTCATATATCTCTTGTTCAACTCCTCCATTTATAGAAGGTGTCATATCAACTTTAGTTACATTGTCTTTATACTTAGTAATAGTTGTATCACCCTTCATTACGGTAGGATTAGTTGCCATCATATTGATATTTGCATCAACCTGATCATAAAAATTATTAATTGCGCTTGATACAATTGACATTTGTTCATTGGAATTATTGATATAATCACTTTTAGTTTGTACACTTATTCTATAGGACATAAATGTCATCATTATAACCAAAAATGCGCAGATCATTCCTACTGAAAGCTGTAAAAATTTAGTTTGTATACTTTTATGCTTTTTCATAATCTTCATCCCCTTTCACACTTAATAAATTTCAATTTTTGAAATCTTATCTTCTGTTGTATTTCTACATTATCGTATGTAAAAAATATTTGACGATAAATGCATTAACCCAAAATACAAATAAAATTATATTAAATAATATAATTTTAGTATATATTATCAGCTCTTATTTTTCAACAATATTTGACATTTAATGTTATGATTGCATAAAAAAAAACTTCTTTTTAACTATTTAATGTTAAAAAGAAGTTTTTTTGATTTATTAATTATTAAATTAAGAATTTCATTATAAATACCAAACCGACTACTACTGTAGTTACACTTATATCTTTTACTTTTCCAGTAAACAACTTTAATAATATGTACGAAATAACTCCAAATACTATGCCATCTGATATGCTATAAGATAACGGCATCATAATTATAGTTAAAAATGCTGGTATCGCTTCTGTAAAATCTGAAATATTTATTTCCTTTATTGGTTCAATCATAAATAATCCAACTAATACTAACGCACAACAAGTAACTGCTGGAGTAATTGTTGCAAAGATAGGAGAAAAGAATAATGCCAATCCAAACATTATTGCAGTAGATACTGCTGTTAATCCTGTTCTTCCACCTTCTGCAACTCCTGATGCACTTTCTACGAATGTACTAACTGTACTAGTACCAACACATGCTCCAAATGTAGTTCCTATTGCATCTGCAAAAAGAGCTTTCTTTATGTTTGGAACTTTTCCATTTTCGTCCAGCATCTTTGCTTTCGTAGTTACTCCAACTAAAGTTCCTATTGTATCAAACATATCCATAAATAATAATGTAAATAATACAATTACCATATCTAAAGAAAATATATTATGCCACTCAAATTTAAATAAAACCGAACTAATTGATGGTGGCATACTAATTATTCCACTAGGAATTGGAGTAATTCCAAAAGGAATTCCTATTACTGCAGTTGCAAGCATTCCTATAAATAAAGCACCTTTTATATTCTTTGCTAAAAGAATCCCTGTAATTACAATTCCTATTATTGCAAGTAATGCTGTCCCACTTGTTATGTTTCCAAGTGCAAGAATTGTTGAATTATCTTTAGGGTGAATTATAATTCCTGCTCCTTCAAGTCCAATTAATGCAATAAGTAAACCAATTCCAACTGAAATTGCTTTTTTAATATTTTCTGGTATTGAGTCAACTATTGCCTCACGTACATTAAATAAAGTTAATAATATAAATATAATACCCTCTAAAAGTACTGCTGTTAATGCAAACTGATATGAATATCCCATACTAAGTACTACTGTAAATGCAAAGAAAGCATTTAATCCCATACCAGGGGCTTGTGCAAATGGTAATTTAGCATATAATCCCATAACCATTGTTGCAACTACTGCTGATAATGCTGTTGCTGTAAATACAGCTCCACTATCCATTCCAGCTGCTGATAATATAGATGGATTTACTATTAATATGTACGCCATTGTCATAAATGTAGTAATACCTGCTACGATTTCCGTTTTTACATTTGTGTTGTTTCTTGTAAGTCCGAAATAATTATCTAATATTCCATTCTTTTCAAATATCTTTTTCATAAAACCACTCTTTCGTAAATCTTTTTTCCACCTGAACTATAATAAGATATTTTTTGTTATTTTGCAACACTTTTATGAATATTTTGTAGAAAACAAGTATTTATTTTCGGTTTTTATATTGTATTTACGAATTATAAATAGTTATTTTGCTTCTAATAATTCGTGTTTTTCTTTTGAAATCATTATCATTAATATTTCATATACTTATTATATTTTTGTAAAATAACTCGTAATTATTTTGCTTTTAAATCAATAAATTTATTCATTATTAAATATTATAATTATACTCCAAGTACTGGTTGATCAATATTCCTTTTATAAATTCCTTTTACTCCTCTTAACGTATAATATGATGAAATAAGTCCTAATACATTTCCTATATTTATATCAACATTAGGTTTAAGTGAATATGTTATTTCACCATTAGTGTACTTTTTATATAGCTTATTATATTTTATAAAACCAATTTCCGTAATCATAGATCTTGATATAATTCCAAGATAAACTGATTGTAATGCTGGAATATCAGGATTCGGTAAATTATCTTTATTTAAATCTTTCCTATATTTACTATAAATTAATTCAATACCTTCTAAAGTTGATATATACGCAAGAATATCCGCATATATAGATATAGTTTGAGCACATTTTTGTATATCTAGTAATCTTAATAGTTCAATATCTTCTTCAGTTAAATTCTCTATATTATTAGTTCTTGTATCTTCATTATATGTTTTGTTATTATTAAAATTATTATGTTCGTAATTTGATTTTTCTTTCAACTCCTTTCAACTCCTTTACTTTATTCTGTTTAATTTTCAATACAAAATTTTATTTCTAATAAAAGCTTATCATTTACATTAAAATTCAAACTATATTAGTATATGATTATGTATTATGTTCTCATTGTAATATTTTTAGATATAGCGACTATATTAATTATATGAACCTAAGAATAATTTAATGATACATCTTGTAACATTGTAAATCCGCATAATTCAATATCAATTTAATTTTTAATATAAATTTAATTTATAACACTCTAATTTCTAACAATAAACTTATCAGTATTTTACGTATATGTCTTCTTATATTTATTACTATCAAAACAATTCACCTTAAAAATAATGTATTTATAAATTTTTAGATGTTTACAAAAACTTATTTTGTACTATACATTTATATCATTTTTCATTTATATATTAACTATTTATGATTTACATAAGTATTATTTAAAATAAAACTTTATTATTTGTATTTATAAAATATATGCACAATCACATATATGATAACTATACTTCCTATTAATTTTAGTATTGATAATATAAAATTCTCTAGATTGAATTTTTTCATGCTTTTTCCACCGCCTAAACTTCTACAAATGCTTAATCTATATACACTTAACTTAATATATATCTCTCTTAAGTATATATATTGTTTATTGAATATATACTTATGGTATATTAATCTTATTTAAATCTGCACTCTAATTTATACTTTACATATGTTTTGCATAAGAGCTTATGCAATAAAAATTTATTGTACAAATTAAAAACCACTTAAATACCGTTTAAAATATTTAAGTGGTTTTCACAACAATTGTTTTTTATTTACATAATTCTAAAATAAAAGAATCTAAAAATTATTTAAGCTAAATTCATTCATCATTCTATTTAAAGTTTCTGCTTGTGCAGTTAATTCTTCACTAGCTGCTGCACTTTCTTCCGCTATTGCAGATGTAGATTGTACAACATCTGCTATTTGTTCAATACCTACATTTATCTGTTCTATTGATAGTGCTTCCTCTTCTGCTGAATTTACTATATTAGTAACGAGTTGTGACGCATTTTTAATATCTTCTACAACTTCAATCAAAGATATGGCTGTACTTTCTGCTATATCTTTTCCTTTGTTAACAGATTTTATTGAATTTTCAATTAAAGTAGCAGTCTTTTTAACAGCTTCCGAAGAATTTTCTGCAAGTTTTCTAACTTCTTCAGCAACTACTGCAAAACCTTTTCCAGCATCCCCTGCTCTTGCTGCTTCTATTGCTGCATTTAATGCTAAAAGGTTAGTTTGATCTGCTATTGAGGCTATTGTAATTATTATATTTTTTATATCATTTGATGCTTTTTCTATATCTCCCATTGCAAAAAGCATTTCTTTCATTTTACAATTGCTACTTTCTACATCATTAACTAGATTATCGGTTATATCTTTAGTTTTTTCTGCACCTTTTGCTGACTCTCGCACTTTTATATTTATTTCAGATATAATGGCTGTTAATTCCTCTATAGAACTTGCTTCATTTGTTGCCCCTTCAGATAGTGTTTGCGCTGCAGTTGCAACTTGCATAGAACCACCATTTACCTCTTCTGTTGCACATTGTATTTGTTTAAATGTACTATTTAAAGTTTCAATAATATATGCTAATGAGTCTTTAATTTGTACAAAATCTCCTATGTACTCAATATCTAATTTAATATTTAAATCTTTATTAGAAATTCTCTCTAAATTACTAGATATATCATTTATATATGTTTGTAGTGTTTTTATCATATCGTTAAAAATATTGGCAAATTCTCCAAATTCATCTTTAGAATTTAAATATTCAGAACCTATATCTACATTTAAATTTCCTTTTCCTAATTGGCTTGCGACCTCTTTTAAATATGATAATGGATTTGTTATTGATCTAGTAACTGTTATTGATATTCTTAATGCTAATATTACATTAACTATAAGTAATACTACTAGAACAATTATTGAACTGTTAACTTTTATATTCGCATTCTCAGCAAATTTATCTGCACTTTCTTGTGCTTCTTTTTGAATTATTTTTGCTCTATTATACATTTCTTCAAAAGCTGGAAAATACTCATCTTTTAATACTACTTTAGCAGTATTAAAATCTCCACTTTCTATACTATCTATTATTTTTTTTCTTATAATTACAGCTTTATTATAAGCGTCTTCATAATTGACTATTAACTGTTTATTATTTATTAAAGGTTTAATTTCATCTAATTTAGTTTTTAAAATATTAGTGGAATTATTAAGTGATTCCTTAAATTGATTATAATCTTCATATAGCACCACTCCTCTAAGCTGTCTTCCTACATTACTAAGATTATCACATATTTCAGCTGCATCAACAGTTACTTTATTGCTTTCTTCTTTCATTTTTTTCAAAGAATTTCCTACTGAAATTAAACTAGTAATTCCAATAAGCATTATAACTATTGTAAAAATAATCATTGTGCTAAATCCTTTTTTAAGCTTCTTTTCAACTGATAAACTAACAGATTTTTTTTTCATAGTAAAAATATCTCCTTGTCCCATTTATTCATTAGTTTTTATTTAATGTAAAACCTTCCTTTGTTCACTTCTCTTTAATCGTGGTATATTTTAAAAACTTTAGTTTTTTATATACTTTTTATAAATTTTATACAATTAAGTAAAAATATTTAGTTAAAATAACAATGAGTTAGTAAACATATTACTAATTTAAAAGAATTTTATTCATTAAGTTTTTGTAATTATGTGTAATCTAATCCCTATGTAACATCATAAAACAATTTTACTGAATCGTCATGTGGTATAATATTTTTAAAACATAAAATAGCTATACTCCACTCATTTTATTGTTAATATTTTTACTATTTAGTATTCCTAAAATCACTAATATTACTAAACTTAAGCATATGAAATTCTGCCATTTACTTGTACAAGAAAAAAATACTTCAGCTTAAGTATAAATTTATTCTGAAGTATTTTTCTATTATCTTATTTATTGCAGTTTCTAATAATATCTATATTTACTCTTTTGGGTGGTTTCCCTTCATTTTCTCCTCTTACTGTAACTTCTTCTACTGGAATATTTGTTTCTCTTGATATTATATCTTTTACTCTAGATCTACAAAAATTTCCTTGGCAAAATCCCATTCCTGCTCTTGTACGTCTTTTTATAGCATCTGTAGATTTTATTTTAATACCTCTATGCATTGCATCTATTATTTCTGCTTCTGTCACACATTCACATCTACATATTATGTTTTTCTTTGGATCTTTATCATCTATCTTTCCATCAAAGTCCTTGTCTTTTTTAACTATTATAGGTTTTCTATAAGTATTAAACTTTTCATTTATAATTAACTCCAATCCAGATTCCTTAATAATTTCAACTATTTTTTCTGCTATAGCTGGTGAAGATGTTACCCCTGGTGAATCTATGCCTGCTGCATTTATAAATCCATTAACATTACTTTCACCTATAACAAAATCACCAGAACTACTAACTGCTCTTACTCCTGCAAAAGTAGTTAAAGCTTTGCTCACATCAAAATTTGGTACAGATTTTATTGCTATTTCTATTATGTTTTCAATACTTTCTTTATCTGTTCCTATGTATTCTCTATCATTTGTTTGTTCAGCATCAGGTCCTATCATAAAATTCCCATGATAAGTTGTGGTAACCAGTATCCCCTTTCCATTTTCTGTAGGAATCTGGAATAGAGCTCTATTCACAAGATATCCTTGATCTTTTGTAGAAAGTACATATTGTCCTCTTTTAGGCAATATTTTAAATTGATATAACCCTATCATATTAGCTATTTTATCGCTATAAAGCCCGGCTGCATTTATAACATACTTACTCTCTATTATTCCATTATTAGTATTTATTTTAAAAGCTTTATTTTTTTCTCTATACCTACTACGGTTGTTTCTAATTTTAAATCTACTCCATTTGCTATTGCATTCTCAGTAAGTGCTATTGTCATCTCATAAGGAGAGATTACTCCAACACTTTTAGCATATAATGCAATTTTTACTTCTTTATTTATATTAGGCTCTAATTCTTTTATTTTATCTCCATGTATTATCTCTAAATCACTACATCCAACTTTTAAACCATTTTTATATAAATCTTCTATTCGCTTTTCATCTTCTTCATTAAATCCTATTACTAATGCACCTGGTTTTCTATACCCAAAATTAAGTTCTTTTTCAAGCTGACTATACATGCTATTTCCTTTTATACATAATTCACCTTTTAAAGTTCCATATTTAGCTACATATCCGCCATGTACGATACCGCTGTTTGCTTTTGATGCTCCTGTTGCAACATCCTCTTCCTTCTCAATAAGACATACTCTTAATTTATATTTTGAAAGTTCCCTAGCAATTGATGAACCAACTATTCCCGCGCCTATAATACTAACATCATACATAAATTCATCCTCCTATATTTCATATGCAATTTCAATAATATTAATTAATTAATAATAGTTATTTTTTAATTAATATTACTTAACAACTTTAAGAGATAAAATAATAGTATAATTTTCAAATTTTAGAAAATATATTTTATTACGTACTACATATGGCACTAAATCACATAAAATACTTAATATAAATAAGAAAAATATTTATTATACTGAAAAAAATCAACGCACACTTAACTATGCGTTGATTTTTATAATTATCAATAAAAATTACATTTATATTATTTATCAATTTGTTATTTTTTATATAGTATGAAACTTATCTCTTCTTAACTTTTGGAAAATATTTTGTATGAAGTAATTCATGAGCCTTATGACTTAACGGATGATCTAAATATTTTTTATAAAGAGCAAGTACTTCTGGATTTTCATTTGATCTTCTAAGTATTTTAGCTCTATCTATATCATTTAATCCATCTGCTCTTTTTTCTAAAACTTGTTGTTTATTTTTTCTTATTTTAGGTTGACCGCCGCCACCTATACATCCACCTACACAAGCCATGATTTCAATTGCATGAAAGAATTCTTCACCTGATCTTATTTTATCTAACATCTTTGCTGCTTCTTTAAGTCCATGTGCAACTCCTATTCTAAGCTTAAGCTCACCAACTTCAAGTTCACAAATTCTAAATCCATCCCATCCTCTAAGACCTTCAAATTCTATATTATCAATTCTTTTTCCTGTCATATTTTCAATTGCTGTTCTAGTAGCAGCCTCTATAACTCCACCAGTTCTACCAAAAATAATTCCAGCACCAGTATATTCTCCCATAACAGCATCTATTTCTTCATCCTCAATTTCTTTTAAATCTATTCCTGATTTTTCAAATATTTTTATAAGTTCTTTTGTAGTGATTACATAGTCAACATCATAATTCATATCTACTGAAAATTCTACTCTTGATGCTTCATATATTTTTGCAACACATGGCATAATTGCAACTGAAGTTACTTCTTCTCTTGAAAGTCCTTTTTCCTTTGCCCATATTTCTTTCGCTATTGTGGCAAACATTTGCATTGGTGATTTTGCTGAAGAAGGAACTTCTAACATATCTGCATAATTATTTTCTATAAACTTGATCCATGAAGGACAACATGAAGTAAGAATTGGAAGCTTAACATTTTCATCTCCTGCTAAATATTTTTCCAATCTTTCTTGAAGTTCTGCTGCTTCTTCCATTATAGTTAAATCTGCTCCCCAAGTAGTATCAAAAACATAATCTACTCCTAGCTTTCTAAGTCCTGCTGCTATCTTCTTTTCTACATTTTCTCCTGGTTCAAATCCAAAAGCTTCCCCTATGGCAACTCTTATAGCTGGTGCCATTTGAGTAATTACCACTTTATTAGGTGTAGCTAAATCTCTAAGAAACTTAATTATATTATTTCCTGCTGTTATTGCATCTACAGGACATGCTGATATACAAGCTCCACAATGTGTGCATTTATTATAATCTATATTGTGTTGCTTTTTTAGTTCTCCATCAATGCAATCAACAGGACATGCTCTTTTACAACTTCCACATCCAATACATTTCTTAGTAATAGTTAATTTTATAAGATGATTGCATTGAGCTGTATAACACTTCTTTTCTTCTATATGTTCTTCTATTTCTTCATA
This sequence comes from Clostridium botulinum, assembly GCF_000827935.1. Taxonomy (NCBI): domain Bacteria; kingdom Bacillati; phylum Bacillota; class Clostridia; order Eubacteriales; family Clostridiaceae; genus Clostridium; species Clostridium botulinum. The sequence goes on along the minus strand of NZ_CP010520.1, from coordinate 1,720,491 downwards.
AAAGTTTTCAACTATTTCTTCCATTAAATTATGCTTTTGATGCATCTTATCTTTCACATCAGCTGCAAGACTTCTTAAAATATAGATATCTCGCATATCAGATACGCCTTTACTTATTCTATCTAAAACCTTAAGCATTTTAGTTATTTCTTTTTTAACTATTTCATAATTTTTATAAGTACCATCTTTAATTTTGGTTAATAAATATTCTATGTAGAATTTTCCGTATTGTATTATACAATCTTCTTCTGACAATATAATAATAGCTCTACTAATATTTTCATAAAATAGTCCAAAATCAAATTCTTTATCTAAACTACTTTCATTTAGAAATCCACCAAAAGGAATTCCTATTTGAGCAGCTTTAAAACTACTGTTATTTACAACGCCTCCGCAAAGTTCTAATATATCTCTAAGTGTTGCCCCATCTGGAACTTCTATTATTCCCGGATTATTTATTTTTCCACAAATGGCTATACTTCTTTTTTCATTTCCTGTTATTTCTTTTAATTCATCTTCGCTAAAAGTTGAAAATACTGAACCTAATAAACTTTGTATATATGTAGTATTTTTGCATGACATAATATCCACTCCTTAAGTCTAAAATCATATTAAGTAATTCTAAATATTTCATTAAAATATATTTTATGTAAAAATAATTATTCTTTAGTTACATTATACACTAGCTATTGTATATTCACCAGATTTTATCCAGTAAGATCTTCATTTATAGATGAATCATAAAAACTTATATCTAGTATTAAATTCAAAATTCCTAGTGCATATCTATTACACAACTTACAAATGTTTTATATTAAATAACTGTTTTTCACAGTATTTAAAGCTATATTTCATTAATTATATTTTCTCTATTTAAAACTTCTAATATACCCCATTAATACTTTTTTCACTTTAACAAATTTAATCTCTTTAATTTTAATAGTTTTAATAATTCTATACTTTGTAGATATTTCTATATCATAAAAAAGTGGCTGCTCCACGCTCACTTTGTGACAACACTTTCACCATTTTTCACGCTCTAAACCATTGATATTACTAAGTTTCTACGTGCAAAAATTTTATGCTTTCCTATACATAAATAAAGGCTTGGAATACCAAGCCCCTTTAAACACTATTTTATTATACTAAAACTGTATCATATACTATCTTGCAAGTTCCTTCGTTAGATACCATACATGGTCCTATAGGATTTTCAGGTGTACAACATTTTCCAAATGATAAACAATCCTTTGGATTACTTATGCCTTGTAATATCTCTCCGCAAATGCAGTTATTATTTAAATTTAATTCTCTGTATCTTAGTAAAAACTTCTTTGTAGCATCAAAAATTTTATATTCATTTTTAAAATCAAATCCTGTTTGTTTTATAGTACCCATACCTCTCCATACGCTATCTGAAATTTCAAAAACCTCATTTATTAATTCTTTAGCTTTAATATTTCCTTTTTTCTTAACAAACCCTCTATATAAATTTTCACATTTATACTCATTATTATTTACCAATTTAACTATTGAAAGAATTCCTACGAGTATTTCCGTTCCTTTAAAGCCACAAATACTCATAGGAAGTTTACTCTCCATAGATAAAATATTAAACGGTTCTTCACCTATTATTGTTGCTACATGCCCTGGACATATAAAACCATTTATCTTAGCTCTTCCATCTAGTACTAATTCTTTCATTGTATTTGGCATAGTTTTTACTGAAAGAAGCACTGAAAAATTATTAATTTTCTTAGCCTTTGCATACTTCAATGTTAACGCTATTATTGGTGCTGTGGTTTCAAATCCAATTCCTAATAATATAACTTCTTTATCTTTATTTTTTTCTGCTATTTTTATTGAATCTAGAGGTGAATATATAATTCTAATATCCATTCCTTTGGCTTTTTCTTCGCTTAAAGAACTACTGCTACCTGGAACTCTCATCATATCTCCAAATGTAACTATTATTGTCTGTGGTTTCTTTGAGAGCTTTATTGCATTATCAATATAATTTACTGGAGTTACACATATAGGACACCCAGGTCCACTTAATAGATTTATATTTTCAGGTAATAACTTATTTATTCCCAGCTCATATATACTTCTTGTATGAGTTCCACACACCTCCATTATATTTATCTTTTCCATTACATTTTTCTCTATTTCTTTTAATAATGTTTTACATAAACTAACATCATTAAATCTATTTATTAACTCCATAATCTATCACCTAATTTATCAAACTATTTTTATAATTATGTCTTAATATACCCAGCTAAGTAAATATATTAAAAATATTATTAACATCTAATGAATTTTAATAATTTTACTTAAGCTCCAACTATTGGTATATAAATTTTAACATATTCGTGGTAAAAGTTCTCCTTGTGACATTTGCAAAACCTTGGTTGATCCAAGTAATCCTTTTATATATACTGCCCCTTTGTTTTCTTCAATTACTTCCCCTATAATAGCTGCATCTTTTCCTAAAGGATGATTTTTCATAGCACTTAATACATTTTCAGAATCAACTTCATCTACAATGCACAAAAGCTTTCCTTCATTTGCTATATATAATGGACTCATTCCTAATAATTCAAAAAACGACCTTACATCATTATTTATTGGAATAAACTCTTCATAAATCATCATACTTTTTAAAGAAGATCTGCTTAATTCATTTAATGTATTTGCAATTCCACCTCTAGTTGGATCTCTCATAATTCTTACATTATTACTTGTATTTAATATAATTTCACATAATGAATTTAATGGTGCGCAATCACTTTTTATTTTACTATCTATGTTTAAATTTTCTCTTTCATTCACTATACACATACCATGCTCACCAATGGTTCCACTTAAAATTATCTTATCTCCACTTTTTATATTATTTACATTTAAAATGTTCTTCTGTTCCTTAAAGTATCCTATTCCACAGGTACTAATATACACTTTATGCCCCTTTCCCTTTTCCACTACCTTTGTATCTCCTGCAACAATCTTCACATTAGACTCTTTGGCTGTCTTTCCCATAGATTGTACTATCTTTTCTAAACTTTTTAATTCAAATCCTTCTTCGATAATAAAAGAGCATGTAATATATAATGGACATGCCCCACTGACAGCTAAATCATTTATAGTTCCACATAAACTTAACTTTCCTATATCACCACCTTTAAAGAATATTGGATCCACAACAAATCCATCTATTGTAGTAGCTATTTTCCCTTTTATTTCATTTAAAACAGTTGAATCTCCTTGTTGCAATAATTCATCATTATTAAAGTTCTTATAAAACATTTTATCTATGAGCTTATAAGTTTCTATTCCACCACTACCATGTGATAAAGTTATTATTTTATTATTCATCTAAATATCTCCTATAATCAAAATAGATCACTAATATATTTATAAACAATTCTGCACTTAAGCATTCTAAAAATCAATTACAATACTATTTGGCATATTGCATATATCAACACATATTTAAAACTTAAAGTATTTATTAAACATATGAATTTTCTAGCCATTTCCTAACTTTTAAGTAACTCATAAAAAATTTCTAATGTAGCTTCTGCTTCTTCTTTTTCTAATTTATCTATTGCACATCCAACATGAACAAGAACATAATCACCAACATTCAGATCTTCAACTAAAGATGTATTGATAAGCTTTTTAATTCCTCCAAATTTAACCAAAGATTCTTCCCCTAAAATTTCTATAATTTGTCCCGGAATAGCCACGCACATATCTCTTCACCTCAATTTTAATTGTGACTTTTTATTAACTCATTTGCTATAATAAGCTGACCTAATGAAATTCCACTATCATTACAAGGTATCTCTCCGTGAATTAATACATTAAAATCATTTTCTTCTAATTTCAAATATAAGTTTTTTAATAATATATCATTTTGAAAAACCCCACCACTTAAAGCAACTTTATTTATGTTATATTTTCTCCTTAACTTTTTGCATAAATCTATTGAAAATTCAGTTATTGTATTATGAAATTTTATAGATATTAAACCTAAACTCTCCTCATTTTTTAAATCCTCTAAAATTTCTAATATCATTTCATCTAAATCAATGATATACTTTTCATCATTAAACTTTAAATTATAAGAATAGCTTAATTTATAAACGCTTTCTACACTATTAATAATATAAGTACTAGCCATATTTTCTAAATATATCGCAGCTTCACCCTCATAAGTAACATTATTCGTAAAACCTAAAAGACTTGCCACACCATCAAATAATCGTCCCATACTGCTTGTCTCAGAAGTATTAATATTTCTATCTATAATTTTACTTATTAATTCATAATTTTCTAAATTAAAGCAATCTGGTAAATTATAATTTTTAAATATATCTAGTTTTTTACTTATAATATTATTTTTTAAAGCTCCTTTTAAAAGACTCATTCCCATTTTCCAAGGCATCTTTATTCCACTATCATTACCAGGTAAGTTCATGTACTTAAGACATCCAACTCTTTTAAACTTTTTATAATCACATATTAAAAACTCTCCACCCCATATTTTCTTATCTTCTCCATATCCAGTCCCATCAAAAGCAATTCCTATTACTGGTTCTTGTATACCATTATCAAACATACAACTTGCAATATGAGCATGATGATGATATATTCCTATTTTTTTAAACTTCATATTGTTTTCTTTAATATCCTTATCATTTAAATTATCTTCTAAAAAGTAACTATTAAAATAATTTGGATGCATATCATAACAGATTGTATTAATTTTTATATCATATAAGCTTTTTATTAACTTAAGATTTCTTTTAAATCTATCTATCGTCTCTAAGTTTTCCATATCACCAACATAAGGACTTATAAAAATGTTATTACCACTACTTATAGATAAAGTATTTTTGAGTTGAGAACCTAATGCTAAAATTCCTTCTTCACTATTACTTCTAATTGAAATAGGTGCATATCCTCGTCCACTTCTTATAACTAATTCTTTATTCATGAACACCTTAACTACAGAATCATCAATTGATGCATTTATTTCTCTATCATGAATAAGAAAATAATCTGCAATATCATTTAAATTATTGAATGCTTCATCATTCTTATACTCTATTGGCATTTGATTTATATTTCCACTTGTAAATACTAAAACCTCTAGTTCATTATCAAATAACAAAACATGTAGCGGGCTATATGGAATCACTATTCCTAATTTATTATTTTTAAAAACTATATTTTGGGGAAGATTATTCTCTCTTTTATTTAATAAAATTATTGGCTTTTTACTACCTTGTAATATCTCATTTTCTTTCTCATTAACAAAACAATATTTATTTACTACATCAATGTCTCGCATCATTAGCGCCAAAGGTTTTTTTGGTCTATTTTTCCTTTTTCTTAAAACATCTATGCTACTTTTATTTTTTCCATCACAAATTAGATTAAAACCTCCAATTCCTTTCAGTGCTATTATTCTTCCTGCCTTTAAGTATTGGCGAGTAATTCTTAAAATATCATCACATTTTATTTTCCTTCCAAATCTATCAACTAACTTTAATTTAGGACCACAATTTACACAACATGTTGGCTCTGCATGAAACCTTCTATTTAATTTATCATAATATTCACTTCTACACTTATTACACATAACAAATTTTTTCATAGTTGTGTTACACCTATCATATGGTAGTTTTTTTATTATAGTAAATCTAGGACCACAATTTGTACAATTGATAAATGAATATAGATATCTCCTCTCTTCACTAATATTAAAGAGTTCTTTATAACATTCATCACAAATAGCTATATCTGGGGAAATTAAAGTTTCACCTTTATAGTTATTATCACTTTCTAGTATTTGAAAATCATTATAATAATTCATATACTTAATATCATTTATATCTATTTCATTAATCTTACAAACTTTTGGACATTTACTATCTAAATCCATGATAAAACTTTTTATATTTTCTTCTAATCCCTCTACATCAATTTTTACACCACTACAAGTATTTTTTACATATCCTTTTATATTATTTTCACATGCAATTCTATATACAAAAGGCCTAAATCCAACGCCTTGCACTCTTCCATTTACTAAAATATATTTTCTCTTAATCATATATTTTCACTAAATTATTCCCCTTCTATTTGTTCTAATATAGTTTCATAACCGCTTACTATATTAGAACTATAAGTTTTACATGTAGGACAATTTTTTTCAGTAAAGGATATTTTAAACTTTTTCCTACATTTTTCACAATAAGCCATAGCCTTTGATTCTTTTATTTCTAAAATAGAATTTTTACATAGTGTATCTTTTTTTAAAAGTCCAAAAATAAAATCAACAGACTTTTTATCTAAATATACAAACTCTCCAACACTTAAAATTATTTTACTCACATTGCTTATATTATTTAAGTTACAATTTTCTTCAACTGTATTGATTATTTCTTCAACAATTGAAACTTCATGCATTAAATCATATCCTTTTACTTTGATTGCTTAAACATAATGCTTATATATAAATAAAAATGTTTATTTATACAGCTTTTTTTAATTCCATGTAAATTAGTTTAACAACACTATTCATTCAATTAACATGGCTTTTATTATTAACAATATTTTCTATTGTCTTTGAAACACAGTTGCAAATATCGTCAAACTTATTTGTTAATTCCACAGAAAGATCTAGTGAATAATCTATTTTACTTATTTCAATTCCAATTAAATATCCATTAATATATCTATAGTCCCTTCGTAGTACCTTTAAAAGCGTTTCACTATGACTTTCAAAACTCATATTTATAAATTCATCACATTCTTTAAAACTTTTTAAAGTTACCTTTCCTGGAATATTCTCGAAACAAGTACTATCTATTATTACCGCTATGTCATTTGAAGTCATATCCTCTATATAATCTAAGCAATATAATAAGTCTGTTTCACCAATTATAAATTTTATACTTTTATAACTTTTAAACTTCTCTTTTATACACTGACATACCTTAACTCCAATCCCATCATCACAAAGCAAAACATTCCCAACACCAAAAATTCTTATCATACTATATTTATAACAATGGGATCATATCGATCACTAGTCACATGAGCAGCACAATTTGAGCATGGATCAAAACTTCTTACAATTCTCCCAATTTCAACAGGATTTTTCATATCATTTATCTCTGTTCCTATTAGTGCTGCTTCAACAGGTCCTTTTATATTATTACTATCAGTTGGTGATAGATTCCACGCTGAAGGTGGTATTAACGTATAATTTGATACTTGCTTATTTTCAATAGATAACCAATGTCCAAGAGCACCTCTAGGTGCTCCTGTTAAACCAATACCATTTGCCTTACTTGGAATCTTCCATTCTTCTTGAACTGCTTGACCTAGTTTCATTAAATCAATTAATCCTATTATACTTTCACAAATTTTAACACTTTCTAAAACCCTTGCTAAAATCCTATCCATTGCAGATATTTTATTTTCATAATATCCATTAAGTATTTGCCTTGCTAAAGGTCCACCTTCCATAGAATAATTTTTATATCTTGCTGCATCAACCCAGCTATATGCGTCTTGTTTATATGGATTTGCTTCTGGAGTGGAGCTTACTCCTGGCATTACCATGCCACCTGGTATATCTAAATAGCTATATTTAACATTTTCTGTTATATTATTCACATCAATATTTTCTTTTTTTCCATTTATCATTGCACTTGCTTCAGTATATTTAATTGGAGCTTTATAATCACTGTACAATCCAAAATCCATAAGATTTCCATAGCCTTTACCCATATTAAAATAGTCATTATAATATTGTGCTATTATTTTTACATCTTCTAAAAGCTTATTTTCAATAAATTCTTTAACTACTGTAATTGTGTACTTAACAGCTTCTTTTTCTGGTACATCTATATAAGTGCTTATACCTCCTACCCAAATTCCATGACAATGAGGAGCTTTGCCAGCTAAAACCGCTATTGCTCTATGACATTCTCTGCTATATTTTATTGCTTCCAAGTAATCTTCATTAATTTTTTTAGTTATATCTGTTGGTAATCTGTAATCTAATTCTTTATCTGTACCATCTTTATACAACGGATTACTAGCTGTTATTTTTACAAAATCAGGAAATGCAAAAAAGTATGTTGTTCTTAAATGATTTTGAAGAAATTCAAATCCATGAGCAATATCACGTATTACTTTTCCATTAAAATCCGGAGTAATATTAAGTGCATTTTCAAGTGCTAATGTTGCTGCTATTGCATGGCTAGTTGAACATATTCCACATATTCTAGGAGCTAATCTTATAATGTCTAACGGTGGTCTTCCTTGAAACATCTTTTCAAAACCTCTAAATTGTGAGCCTGTGCTTTTTGCATCAACTATTTTATTATTTTCCACATCAACTTCTATTTTTAATAACCCACTTATTCTTGTTACTGGATCAATTACTATTTTAGCCATACTGCTACTGGCCTCCTTCATATTTAGTAAATGGTTCCATTGCATCTGGAAATCCCTTTCTTGCGCATCCTATACATGGCGTCCTATCACCTATTGGCCAATTATCGCTTTGATTCCATCTACTTATAGGACAATACACCTTAGTTATAGGTCCTTTGCATCCAATTTCATATAAACATTCTGGATCACCTAATTTCTTGGCAAAAATACCTTTATCAAAAAATTTTCTTTTTGGGCATATTTCATGTATTGTCTTGCCATAAAAAGCAACTGGTCTGCCTTCTTCGTCTAAATCTATTGTTCCATAGTTTATGAGATATCCAACTGTTCCCAAAGTCCAAACAGGATTTGCTGGACATCCTGGAATGTTTATAATATCATTTCTCATTAAATATTCTTTTACACTTAAGGCCTGTGATACATTAGGCATAGCCGCTGTTGGCCCTCCATAGCAAGCACAAGTTCCAATTGAAATTATATACTTTGCTTTTTGTGCTGCTTGCTTTACAAGCTCCATGGCAGTAATTTTTCTTCCTTGATATGTTGCTAGAACTGTATACAGTCCATCTGCATTTATTGGTATAGCTCCACATACCAATAGAATATATTCTTTATCACTATTTAATGTATCTAAAATTCTTTCATAAGCTTTTTCTCCTTGATCCCCACATATACTTCCGAAAAAAGTCATATTAACAAGGTTTTTGAGTACAAAAGGTAAATCTGGCATTTCAGAATTTAACAATGATATAACTTCACCAAAACATCCTGATGTTTCTAACCAAATTGCATTTATCTTTTCTTTATTTCTAGCTTTTATCTCTTCTGTAGCTTTATCTATCATTTCTTTTGCAAATTTAAAAGGCTTTCCGTCTCCCCTAGTACAGCCTACATTTTCCATGTAATCTTTGACTTCATTATTACTTTTTTTATGATTTATAGACATAAATCTCTTTCCTTACTTAGTACTACTCTTAGAATTAATATTATAAAAATATAGTATTTATTACATTTCATTATTAGTTCTATAGATATTTGTATAAAAAAACAAACTAGGAAATTATTAGTCTATTAAAAATCACCATTTTTAAAATACTAATTCATAAATTAATAGAATTATCTTAATCTCTAAATTTATAACCCTATTCTCAATCAATCTGTATCTCCTATTATTTTTCAAATCATCCTTCCAGCTAAATCCTATACATGGTATCATTCAACTCTATTTTAATTAGGAATTACATTTTAAAATTATGCACTCTTTTTTAATTCCTCCTAATTTCAAAAAAGTATTAGTTAATGATGGTCTGATTGCTCATTAACTAATACTTTTTACTAATCCAAATATTATTTTTATTTATAACATTATAGGTTATTATTGCTCCAATTTATCATGTTTTCCATAACAGAAAGTAATGATAGTCCCGAAGTACTTAAATAATAAGTAAAATTCTACTCCAAATAACTATCTATTATGTAATCTCTAAATTCTTTTATTATTTTAGATTCAAAACTCTTTTTATTCCATCCCATATATATAGTCTTATATCCTATATCTTCTTTTATATTTAATATAGAAATTTTGTTTGTATTAAATATATGAGTGTTAGGAACTATTGTTATCCCTGCTCCAGCTGCCACCAAAGTACCTAGCATACTGGCTTCACTAGGTTGCACTGATATTTTAGGAGTATAATCTATAAACTCAGAATAAGATATTTTTTTATTATCGCAGCCTTTATTAAATACAACAAATAATTCATCCTTTAGGTCCTTTAGTGAAACTTCTGTTTTATTAGAAAGATGATGACCTTTGGGAACAATTAAAACATACTTATCTTTTTTTACTAATATAACTTCAATATCTGAATACTCTTCAATGTCTTCAATATCATCAAAGAAACCAAAATCTATTTTCCCATATTTTAAATCAATTAAAATTTCTTCTCGATAGCTATTATGAAATTCAAACTTAACATTAGATTTTATATGTAAAAAATCACTAAGTACAAATGGTATAAAAGTTGCTCCTATACATTCAGTAGATGAAATTGAAATATTTTTTTCATTACTCATTTGCATACCTTTTAATTCTTCAATCCCTTTGTCTATATTAAATATTGCTAATTCAGCATATTTTAAAAACACTTCTCCAAACTTATTAAGTTTAATATTACGTCCATCTCTTTCAAATAAAGGGGTTTCTAATTCTTTTTCTAGTTTTGATATGGATTTACTAATTGCAGGCTGAGTTACTGATAATATGTTTGCAGCTGTTGTAAAATTTTTAGTTTTTGCTATTGCAATAAAATACTCTAATTGTTGTAGATTCATTTATTATCTTTAGTGAGAGAGTTCATTACAATTTATCAAGAATTATTTTTTTATTTTCTTGTAAATAATACCTTTCAACATAATACACATATATTATGTTTCACCTCTCATTAAAGCTCACCTCTTTTCTTTTTATACTATTTATTATGTATAACATATAACTAAAAGTTATAATTATATGAATAATATTAGTTTGATATATATTTTTTATAATGCTATAATTTCAATCATTCCAACATATTTTCATTTAAACCATGTTGTTTTTATTATAACTTTTATTTATGGTTTTTAAAATAAATTATTCTTAATTATTGTATTAATAATTTTCATTTAATCATAAAATAAAAAATCTAACTTAAAATTTTATTTATAGACTAAATTTAAGTATATTCAATCTAAGTTATACAAATAAATATATTAATTTATATAAAATAAAGGAGAAATAATTATGTTTGAAGTAAATAAAGAAAAATGTATATCATGTAAACAATGTATAAATGATTGTCCGGTAAGTGATATATTATTAATTGACGGTAAGGCTAATATTAAAAATGAATCTTGTATTAAATGTGGTCATTGTATTGCCATATGTCCTACTAAAGCAGTTTCTACAGACGACTATAATATGGATGAAGTAAAGGAATATAATAAATCCGAATTTTCCATAGAGTCTGATAATTTATTAAACTTTATTAAATTTCGAAGAAGTGTTAGAAAGTTTAAAGATATAAAAGTTGAAAAAGAAAAGATAAGAAAAATTATAGAGGCAGGTAGATTTACTCAAACTGCAACTAACAGTCAAGATGTTTCTTACATTGTAGTAAATGAAAAACTAAATGAATTAAGAGATTTAGCTTATGAATCGCTAAAAGTTAAAGGTGAGTATATACTTGCTAACTTAACTCCAGAAACAGAATATCTTAAACGATACGCTAATTTATGGATTAAAATGTACAATTCTTATAAAGAAGACCCTCTAAAAAATGATAAATTATTTTTTAATGCTCCTACAGTTATAATAGTTACTGCTAATAATGAAATTAACGGTGGATTAGCTTCTAGCAATATGGATCTTATGGTTAATGCCTTAGGACTTGGTACTTTCTATAGTGGTTTTTTACAAATCGCTGCAAAGGATAATGATAATATTATTAACCTTCTTGGAATAGAAAATAATAAAAATATTGTTACATGTATGATAATCGGATATCCAGATGTTAAATATAAAAGAACAGTTCCAAGAAAAGGTGCATTGATTAATTGGATATAATTAATTGAAACTACTCTATATAAATTAACCTCACAAAAGTAGCCTTAATAATATGTTTATAGATAGAAATATTACTTAGATAAAATTTAAATTATCTAAAAAGTGGACTTAAATTTTATCTAAGTTTGTTTCTACTTCTGGCTTTAAAATATAATGGAAATATATTACACCAAGTCCCTCAAATACATAATTTTTAAATGCAATTATAAAACTAATGGCTTATATCTCCTTATTTTCATAAGTTATATGTATACAACTACATCTATCTTACCTAAATTTCTTGGTATTATGTTTCCATCAATCTTTTCTCCATTTATAATTATTTTAGACTTATCCTCTTTAATTTTATTTAAATTACTTGTAACTTGTAACTCAACTAAATTATTTGAGTTTTTTCTCTTATCTATATTCTCAGTTCTTATTACTTTTATAGTGTAATCTTCCTTATCATTTTGAATTTTTATTTCAAATTCATTCCATAGCTTTGGTATACATGGATTTATCTTGTAACCTTTATCTTCAACCCTTTTTAGACCTAGAATATCTTCAATGCCAACTCTGTACATCCATCCTGAAGCTCCTGTATACCAGCTCCAGCCGCCTCTTCCTCCATGTGGCTCTTTTATGTACACATCTGCAGCCATTACATAAGGTTCTAACTTGTAGATACTACATTCGAGCTCTGTCTTTGTATGATTTATTGGATTGATCATATTGTAGTATTTTATGGCTTTATCGCCTAGTCCAAGCTTAGTTAAAGCTAATATCACCCAAGCCGCTGCATGAGTGTATTGGCCTCCATTTTCTCTTACTCCTGGCACATATCCTTTTATATAACCTGGTTCAAGGTATGAATCGCTAAATGGTGGTGCTAATAAAAGTATCAATCCCTTATCTTTTTTCACTAGATTTTTATCAACTGCTTCCATTGCTTCAAATGATCTTTTACTATACTGTTCCGCTGTGCCTACATAATCTTTATTAGAATTATAATTCGCTTCACCTATATTTAATTCACTATCAGATTTAATTTTCGTAGCGCCTGAAATTATGGCCCAACTTTGTGCTAAAGAATCAATTTGACATTCAGGATTTTCACGGCTTCCAAGTGGAGTACCATCATCAAAATATGCTCTCCTATACCAACCACCATCCCAAGCATTTTTCTCTAAGTTATCTTTTATAAATTCTTTTCGCTCTTCATAATAAGCTTTAGTTTCTTCGTCCTCTTTAATCTGTGCAATTTTAATGAAGCTTTCTAAAATAGAGTACAAGAACCAACCAAGCCATACACTTTCTCCTTTTCCGTTATTCCCAACAGTGCTCATACCATCATTCCAATCACCGCTACCCATCAATGGAATATTATGTATTCCAAACTTAAGAGCTTTTTCTATAGCTCTTAAGCAGTGTTCATATATTGTTCCTTCCTTTGAAGATTGGTTGACTATTGTATATCTCTCATCTTCACCATCTCTTAAAGGCTCATCTTCAAGATAAGGTGCAGTTTCTTGTAAAATTTCATAATCTCCAGTTGAATTAATATATTCAGCAGTAACATAAGGAAGCCATAATAAATCATCACTAAATCTAGTCCTTATACCTGAATTTACAACTGGATGCCACCAATGTTGTACATCCCCTTCTACATACTGCCTTGAAGCACTACGTAGTATTTGAGCCTTTGGTATTTCTGGATCAACAACTCCAAGTGCCATAGAATCTTGAAGTTGGTCTCTAAATCCATATGCTCCACCACTTTGATAAAATGCACTTCTGCTTAAATATCTACAACTTAAAGTTTGATATAAAAGCCATCCATTTAAAAGGTAATTAAAAGATTTATCTGGAGTTTTAACCTGTATATTTCCTAGGAAATTTTTCCAATATTCTTTAACCTTTTCTAATTCTATATCTGCATTTCCTTTAACTTCATACTTTTCAATAACTTTTTCTATGTTCTCTTTTTCTTCCTCACCAAATAAAATTAAAAGCTCTTTCTTTTCACCTTTTTTAAGTTTAATCTTTGTAGTAACTGCTAAACAAGGATCATAAATTCCTCCACATCGATTTGATAAATTTTCATTATCTAAGGCTTTTGGTGAAGAAACTTCTCCATTAGTGCCTATAAATTCTTTACTATCCCCAGTAAAACTTAAGTTTTCTCCTCCTAAAATAGTCAAATAAGAATTAAATTTTCCAAAATACTCACTATAAGGATTGCATCCTCTAATGAATCCATTATGATATACATAGCTATCACTATTAGATTCCTCACGTTTTATATTTATATTACTATTTTTTTCAAATTCTCCATGAATATATGTTGAAACATATCTAGCACTATCATACTCATAAACACCCATTACAAGCTTTGCATAATAAAACAACGAAATTTCTCTATCATTTTCACTTAGATTTTCTAAAGTTACTTTCTGAATTTTTATCTTCTCTTTTTTAGGCGCAAATACTTCTAATTTTCCTTTTAAATCATAAGCAGTATGACTAAATTCAGAATATCCAAAACTATGTTTTATAAAGTAATCTCCTGAATCTCTAACTGGTTTTGGTGTTATGGAAAAATAATTATAAGAATGATCATCTCTAATATAGAGTGCTTCTCCTAATGGATCCCTAATATAATCATTACTCCAAGGTGTTATCTTATTTTCTCTAGAATTTCCACACCATGTATAAGACGAACCACTCTCAGATATATGAAATCCAAAATCATCATTAGAGATAACATTAATCCACGGTGCTGGAGTATTTTTTAAATTAGATAATTTTATCAAATAACTATTATCAAGTTTACTAAAACCACCATATCCATTAAAGAAATCTAAATCGTTCATATTAAAATATTCATCAAATTTCTCTATATTTAAGTCTTCCTTATTTACGGACTTTCCTATACCATCTTTTATTCCTGATATCTTTACTCCATTAATTAAATCCTGTTCTTCTAAAAAGTCTATATCATGATCATATTCTTTATATTCTGTTGTATTATCATCTAAATTTGGTATTACTTCATCTGCAACCTCTAATTTATAGTTGATATTTATAGACTTAGCTTCCTCTTCTAAATTCTTAGTTTCTATCTTGTTAGATCTTTTTTCTAATAAATCATTCTTACATTGTGACATAGAGTTTTCTTTATGATTATCATCTAATATGTTATTGTTATTACGTTTATAACTTTCTTCATTAACAGATTCCTTATATCTTGAAAATTCATTAATACTATTGACTTTAAGTTCTTCAATTTTCGCAATTTGTTCTAAAATTGACCCCTTCTTTGAATCAATATATAACCTAGCAATTCCGGTGATTAAATCTTTAACCTTTTCATCCATAGTAGCTTTATTGTGAACAAATATTCCTCCTAATATATTTAAAGAATTGCCTTCATTTGATGTATTTATTAATTGCATTATATTCTTTTGGAGTGGTTCATCATAAGAAATCTCTTCATTATTGTATATAATTAAATCTAATTTTACCCCTTTAAGTTTAAGATAATAATGTAAATTCAACATATTACTTACTAAATTAATATCATCTATATTTTCAATAGTTAAAAATACAATAGGTAAATCACCTGAAATTCCATAAGACCATAAATCTTTTTGATACTTTGAAATATTTTTTATATATTCTTCCCTATCTTTTCTGCCACTGTGCAAAAAGAATATGTATGAAGCTAAGCTTTGGAATATATTTGCTTGAGCACTTCTTATACCTAAATTCTTAAGTTCAAGCTGTGTTCTTATACTATAGCCTTCAAAAGCCTTCTCCAAATTAACTACTTCTTTATTTTGTTTACATATATCAATAGCAGATTCTCTAGAGTCTGTTGTTCCTGTTATAAAATAAATCTCTTTTTTTGAATTTCCTTCTAATCTTATCCTAGCTCTAATACTCATTATTGGATCTAAAACTGTTCCAACAGTATTCTCTAATGATTTGTCATTATCCATAGCTAAAGGAAATTTAAGTTCTCTATTTCTTCCTATAAAATTAATTCTAGAAGTTTCATAACTTATGCTTCCTTCTAATTCTCCATTTACTATAACTTTATGAAATATGTACGGAATTTTTGTTCCTTTAGCTCTGCCTCTTCTACTTCCTATAAGTACATTTTCATTATTATCATATTCTGTTTGAACAAACAAATTAGAGAAAGCTTGATGTACTGCATCAGCACTAAACGTAGTCAATGTAACTTCCATATAACTTGTTATTTCCAGGCTTCTTCCCTTATCACTTAGATTATTTAAAGTTATTTTTCTAACTTCAAAATCCTCATCTGGAGAAACAACAACTTCCATTTGAGTTTCAATATTTCCATCCTTTCTATTAAACTTAGCCTTATCTAAATTAAATTCAGTAACATATTTCTCTCCATAATTCTTGCATGGCTCAAAAGTTGAACTCCAATAATCATTAGAATTTAAGTTTTTTATATAAAAGAACATACCACTATCATCACTTGTAGTATTTCCTTTCCATCTATAAAGCATCATATCATTCTTCTTAGAATAACCACTTCCAGCTACAGTTATCATTGAAGAATATTCACCATTAGATAACAATAAAACTTCAGGATTCTCTTGATTTGTTCCTTTAAATTTCCTTGGAATCAAGTTTTCTCCTTCAAAATACTCATTCTTTATAGAAAAGTCTTCATTTCGTTCAAAGGTTACATTATGAGGAATCTTTTCTTTTAATAAAAGCTCTGTTGCCTTAACTTCCGGTAAACTATGAAATCTATTAACTAAAATATCATTAAGAAGTACATTATCAAGAGCCATCAAAGACATTCCCAAATGATGTACCATATAAGTCATAATTCTATTAGGCTTTATCCCATCATTATATACACTTTCAACTATTGATTCATCGTTTAAAGTTTTTTTATCACTACCAATTAAATGACTATCCTGATTATTGGTGTCCAGTACATTTTTTATCACATATTTATCTTCTCTTGCCTTGGTATAATCTATAGCTTCAATAAACCCATACACTCCAAGACAACCTATTTCCTCTAATTTTCTAAGATTTTTAACCCCATCATTTTTAGAAAATGGTAATGTCATCAATGTTGAGTAAGGTGATATTACAATTTCATCTTCAAGACCTCTTTTTAATCCAATTCCTGGAATACCAAAAGCTTTATATTGATAATTTTCATCTACATCAAATTTATAAAATGCACATTCTGATATTCCCCAAGGCGTTTTCTTTTGCTTAGAAAAACTTTTTTGAGCTTTTATTACAGATTTATATGTTTGGCTGAGTAAAGTTTTAGGATAATTCTTCATTATTAAGGACGGCATAAAATATTCAAACATAGTCCCACTCCAAGATACAAGAGAATGAGTGTGAAAAGCATTTGTCATAGATCTACCTAATTTAAACCAATGAGATATAGTAACATCATTCTTCGCTATAGCAACAAATGATGCTATTCTTGATTCTGATGCCAATAAATCATAGTAAGAATTTCCAAGTGAATCTTCATCTACGTTATAACCAATAAAGAATAATTGTCTAGTTTTATCATAAAGAAATCTAAAATCCATATTTTCTGAAATCATATTAATATCTTTTATTATATTATCTATTTTTCTATAATATATTTTAAAATTATTAATCTTTTTCTCTATTGTATTATTAAAGTTATCACCCAATTCATTCTTATAGTCTTCACAATTATCAATTAAATCTCTAAGCCTTGGAACTCCCTCAAAAAATTCTCCACTGTATAGTTTTTCCAATCCATCAAATATGTAATTATAATATTCAAGTTTTCTATTAGTCTCTTCAAAAAATTTATGTCTCCAATAATCACTCTCTTCGTTGCTTTTTCCATGTAAATACGCTTTATTTTTATTATCAGCATTATCTTCCTCACATTGAGTAAGGCTTTGTTGAACCAAAATTTTGCTTAAAACATCTTTATACTCACCAATATTAATATTAGAATCAAATATAGTTTCAATTGAAGTTTCATCTATTTCAATTATATTATAGATATCCTTTAATGACATAAGTTCATTTATTCTTATAACTTTTTTATCCTTTAATTCTTCTATAGCTTGCTTCACCACCCACAAATCACCCAAAAGATTTCCGCTATCAACAGTCGAAACATATCTCGGCCATAGTGGAGCTTTAGTTTTTGTATCATACCAATTTAGATAATGTCCATTAACCATTTGTAGATCTTTCATGCTATTTAATATCATCTCTGTTTTATCAATAAGCTCCATCATTGTTATATATCCTAAATCATAAGCCACTACATTTGAAACAAGCCCCATTCCTATATTAGTTGGAGATGTTCTATGCGCAATTCCCTTAAAAGGTTTTTCTTGATAATTATCTGGTGCTAAATAATTGTTTTCTTTATTAACAAAATCCTCATAGTAGGCGTATATTCTTCTTGATATTTTCCTTAAATACACAATTTCTTCATCACCTAAAATCATTTTATTTTCAGAAATTTTTCTACTTATACAATAAGCTACATATGGACTTATTATCCAAAGTGCAGCAACGATTGCGCTATAAACAATAACCCCAATAGGATTATAAATAGATAAATATAATACTAATAATCCCATTATTGGGGCAATCCACATTCTTTTTAAATATGATTTAAAAGTATTGCTATATTTTTTTTCCACAGAATCAGAAGATTGCCACTCTAAAAGATTTTTTTTAGATATGCATAATCTAAATAATGTTCTTATTATTGCATCCACCATTAAAAATGCTTGATACGGAATAAATGTAAATATTAAAAGTATCTGCTGAAAACTTTTAAATGTTCCCATCAGTTTATTTTTAGGGGTGACAACGAAATCTGTAACCGTAAATACTAAAGAATTCATAAGTGCCAAAAAGCAAAGTAATGCAATCTGACTTCTTCCATTTAAAATAGTCAAAGAAAGAATCAATGCTATTAATACATTAGGAGCTAAAAGGCTTCTTCTTAAATTATCAAATATTTTCCATTTGTTAAGAGAACTTATTTTTTTAGAAAATAACCAACCTATAAGTTGCCAATCTCCCCTAACCCATCTATGCAATCTTCTGCAACTGCTCTCATAAAAAGCTGGATACCCATCTATGAATTCCACCTGACTAACTAAAGCACATCTTGCAAGAGCTCCTTCTAAAAGATCATGACTCAAAATTCTATCATCTTTTATTGAAGTATTTAATACAGTATAAAATTCATCTATATTAATTATTCCCTTGCCTGTAAAAGATCCTTGACCAAACAAATCTTGATATGTATCAGAATAAGCTACTGAATAACCATCTACGCCTCCTTCTCCTCCAAAAATATTTGAAAAATATGTTTGATTTTTAGATTCTAAACTTATGCTAACCTTAGGTTGCATAACACCATATCCTCTTAAAACTTCATTATCCTTAACATAAGGTACATTAAGTATATGGCTCATAGCACCTATAAGTTTAAAAGTGCTTTCCCTTGGCATAAATGTATCTTCATCTAAAGTAATTAAATATTTAACATCCTTAAGTATTTTTATTTCGGAACTTAGAACATTATAAGTATGATCTGTTTTTCCTCTGATAAGAGCCATAAATTCCATAAGCTTTCCACGTTTTCTTTCTCTACCCATGAAAACATTTTGCTTTTTATTATAAATTCTCTCTCTACTAAAAAAGAAAAATCTTGCTTCATTGTTATTACTTTTCCACTTATCTTTAGAATATTTATTATTTAACTTTCTTGCACATTCAATTCCACATTTAATTATTTCCTTATCATTCTCTTCAACCTGAAAATTTGAATCCGCGAAGTCACTAAGTAATGCAAAATAAATGTTTTTGTCCTTATTTCCACAATAAGCAACTTCCAATTTTTCCATAAGAGATTTAACCTTTTCTTTGCAATTTACAATTGCAGGAATAACTACTACCGTCTTACAATTATCTGGAATTCCTTCACTAAAATCCATCTTAGGTACTAATCTAATCGGTACGGTTTTACTCACAATCCAATTAGTAAGTCCAATTATAATTTCATTTATAGGGATTATACTGACTAAAAATAAAATTAGGTACTCAACTTTAGTATACTTTACCCCACCCAAGCTAATTATAAATAGAAAAAGTGCACTTATAAGAAATGTCCCCAAAATATTTATTGCTAAATATGCCCCTTCAGAAATTGCATGATTTACATTATTATAGTATCCATCCAATTCACTTATACCATTATCAATTAAATAATATCCAACATGACACTTATAATATTCCTTGTTCTCATTTTTGTTTTTTATTGAAAGTTGTAATGCATTGTGTGCTACTTTAAGTTCATTTTCATTAGTTATTCTGGCTATATTTTCAAGCTTATGCCTGTAATAATCCTTAGATTCAAAATCCATACTTCCATAAGCATCCACTGGATCTTCTCTTAGAATCCTATCTACTAAGGATGTATTTTCAAAGAAATTTCTCCAACTTATATTCTCAATTTTTCTAATTGAAGTTATATAGTTCCCAATATATCTTTCTAAAAATTCCTCTCTTAAGTCACTCCTAGTAGTATAATTATTAAGATCTTCATCGATTCCCCATTTAATCCTTACAAAATCATAAATATTCTTATTTTCTATAGAATTATCCCTTAAAGTCCTAAAAAATTCTCTTAAAAATAACGGACTAACTTTAGCATTAATATTTTCAAGTTCCTCATTAAGGTTATTGTTGCTTATAGCATCTACAACCCTATCAGCAACAATTTTTCCCTGTAAGATTTCCTTTTGAATATCAACAAGCTCATTAGTATATTGTGATAAATTTATTATTATTGCTACCTTAATCATAAGTGGAAAAGCCCAAAGTTCCCCCATTGTAAAAGCCATATCTTTATTAATAATATCAATAGCATTTTGAGTTCCATCCAAATTATTCCTACTATTATCTATGCTGGTAAACAATTTCTTACTTACATTATTAGAGTCTACACTTATACCTAAATTCTCTTCTTGAATTTTATTAATATATTTAATAAAACTCTCATAATCAACGTCTCCTCCCATATCTACATACATCTTTGCAACTACAAAAATACGAGGAAGTTCATTTTCAACTTCATTGTAACCTTTCTTCTCATACCCTCTTTCCTCATAAAAATTTTTACTTTTAAATGAATTATTAATTCTATAAGATTTATTATGATCTGCATTATCATTAAATTCTGTTATAGAAGGTAATGATTTAAAATAATCAATAGGCATTTCCTTCTTAATTGCCTTATATTCTTTTTCAATTAAATATATATTATCAATAAGCCACTCAGCTGCTCCGAGGACTTTATTTCTACCTTTGGATAACTTTTTAAAGTACTTAAAATTTTCATCAATACAAGAAAATCCTTGATTAAGTTCTCTTAAAATATTCCTTCTTAATCCATAAGAATTATTTTTCTTCAAGTAAAAAACTCCTTTCTTAATTAAATATTCCTTAATCACAATTACTTAATGAAGTTATTTTTACCAAAATTACAAAATAAATTCTTAAATTTAAAAATAAGAAAAGAACAAAATGTGTATGTTTAAAAGTTGCCTATAACATGATGAGAACTAATCAACTATTAAAATAAACTATAGATTTACTTTTTACAGATGAATCATTAAATAAAACTCCCTTATTTCATTCATCTTCACTTCTTTTACCTTACTAATTTTCGTGTAACTGCTCCAACTCCTATTCCCATCATTATTATCCCAATAATTATTTCCATATCTCCAATAACCTCAGAAACAATGGTTGGTGTAATCTCATTAGATCCAACAGCTGAAAAAACATATACGCTATATGTAAATGATTTTAAGAAATTGCTTGATATTAATTTTATATCATTATATACTAAATTATTAAAATTATAATTTATATTAATTCCATTATAATCAAATCCAGTAAACATATATAATAAAGCAAAGATTATTATAATACCTAAAGAAGACACTATAGAATACAATGGTCTTTCTCCATAACCACAAGTTAAAGCATAGATGTATGAAAAGATTTTAGGTATAAAATCCAATGTTTTTCTTTGCATCTTTTTACATATGTAATAATATTCTCCAAAG